>DASTCU010000024.1:0-3455 GCA_035710825.1 Candidatus Sulfotelmatobacter sp. | reverse complement strand
GCAGGGCCTAATGGGCATAAGGGATCGGGGGACCAGCCGGGAATCCCGAAAGGGTCAGGCACTGGTATGATGTGGGAAGGCCACTTCGGCCTTGCACCCAAAATCAAATGGGGGCGGTTAGCTCAGTTGGTTAGAGCACTTCCCTTACAAGGAAGGGGTCCGGGGTTCGAGTCCCTGACCGCCCACCAATAAAATCAACAACTTAGAATCGACAGCCTATCAACTTGGGTCCAAATGAAGGTCCACAAAGGTCCAATCATGCGGAAACAGGTTGGATCGTTGCTGCCTGCACTTCTAATGCTGCTCTCTTGCTTGCCGTGATTGCTTGAGCGTAGATACCCAACGTCATTACGGGTGAGCTATGGCGCATTAGCTCCTGTGCGGTCTTCACATCTTGCTCGCTGGAATAGCGCAAGGTTCAAAGCTACGCCGGAAGGTGTGCCACCCAACGCGCTTGGAAATGCCGAGTCGCTTCACAGCGGGTCGAACATGACGATCAAGCAGCGTATTCGGCCAGTAGGGTTGTTCTCCCTCGGCGCTGGTAGAGGCAAACACCCAGTCATTAGGTTTGGTAAAGGATGACTGTCCAAACCATTCCCGCAGCGCGTATATGAGGCACTTAGGGGCAGGAACGGGGCGTCTAGAACGTATGCGTTCGGGGAAACCCATGGTTGACGGGTCTGGGCAGGCTGGTTAGTCTACTTTGCCAGGCTTGCGGCGTAGGCTGGAGGGGTGAGTCCGGCCAGCGACTGGATGGAGCGATCGGCCAAACCGGGTAGCACGTCGGCCAGGTACTGGCGAATGGGGACGCCCAGCTTTCGGCAGCTCTCGACGATCGAGAAGAGAGCTGCAATCTTCGGCCCGGCCTCCTTGCTTCCCACATGCAGCCAGTTACGTCTTCCGATAGCAATTGGCCTCATTGAGTTTTCCGCCCAGTTCGTCGATAGCTCGATGACCGGATGTTTGAGGAACTGCGTCAGCTCCACCCAGCGCTTCAGCGTGTAGTTGATGGCCTTGCCGGCAACCGACTGCGGCAGGATGGCGCCCGATGATTGCATCGCAGACAGCAGGGTATGTAGCTCGCCGAGCAACGCGGGGGCGAGCTCTTGCCGTAGAGCATGACGATCAGTGAGCGACAGGTTCTGCTCGCGTGCCTTGCGGTCGATGGCAAACAGGTCGTCCATGAGTGCAACGATGCGTTCCAGCTGCGGGTCGGGCGTCTGGGCTTTCGTTTGCACCTTGATGGCGTCGATAAATCCCCGTCTGGCATGTGCGAGACAGCAGGCGTGGATCAGATTTTTCGTGCCGATGTCTTTTTCGTACACCACGTACCCATCGGTGTGGAGGATTCCGCCATAGTCCTTGAAGAACTCTGTGGCGACCGTTTTGCCGCGCGTCATCTCGAAGTCGAAGACCACACCCTTGTCCGGCGCCGAGTACTGCCAGAAATACGCTTTGTGAAGCTCGCCCTTTTTGTCCGGCGTCTGTACGCCTACATGCGTCTCGTCGGCCTGGATGTAGCCGCCGGTGAGAAGGTCGCGCTTCATGGTGTCGACCACCGGGATCAACAGCTCGCCAGCACGCAGCACGGCATCGTTGATCGTGGTCAGTGCGACGTCGATGCCCAGGTCGCGCCAGAGAATCGCGCGCTGACGAAACAAAGGGAGGCTATCACAGTACTTGTTAATGAGGATGCTGACGATGGTTTCGTCGGCGAAGATCGATTTCGGCGCGATGCGCACTGGCGCCGGGGCGGTCACAACACCTTGCGTGACGCAAGCTGGGCAGGCACGCTTCTCGCGCTTGACGACGCGCACAAAGTACTCCGCCGGTTTCATGCCGAGCACTTCGGTGGTTTCATATCCAATGATCCGGGTCTCGGTGCCGCACTTGCCGCATCGGCACTGCTCGGCCGCGCAGGCGATGATCTCTTCGATGCGTTCCAGGTGCTCGGGAAGCTCATTCCGTCCTGGATGCTGCTTGTTTTTGCGCCTGGGTGTCTCCCCCGCCTTCTCCTCAGAGGCTGCGGGCAGCGGACCGCTGGCAACTTCTGTCTCGATCTCGTGGCTCGACACGGCGGGCTCGCCATCCAAAAGTTCCAACTGGAGATCGCTCAGCTTTTCGCTCTGTTTGCCGTACTTGCGGATGCGCTCCAGGCGAAGCTCTTCCTCCAGCTTCTGGACATGCATCTGGTAGCTCGCAATCGTTTGCTGGTTGCGCGCGATCTGCCGATTCTGTTCCGCAATCGTCTCCCGCAACTGCGCAACGATCGCGGCCGCAACCGGATCGAGCGCTGTAGGCAAAGGTGATTTGGAAGCCGGGTTCATCTGCAGCCATCATCTCAGATGGACTCCGTAAATAAGTAATCGATTCGCCTGTATTCATGCCACTTTTTGCGATGAGTTCACTTGTTCGGCAACACCTCTGCGATACCATTTTCGCTTCGTCGCCGTGCGCAGATCGATGCCGCCTATCAGAAGCGCGAACTCTTCCCGCGTCAACTGCACACGGCCGTCATCGGAGCTGGGCCAGTGCAACCGTCCCTTCTCCATGCGCCGAGCGCAAACCCATAGACTGAAGCTATCGAAAAAGAGAATTTTCATCCTATCTCGTCGTTTGTTGGCGAACAAAAACAGATGACCGCTCTGAGGATCTTCCTTTAGCTGCCCGACGACCAAAGCATAAAGACCGTTAAACCCCAGCCTCATGTCTGTCCCGCCGGTGGCCACGAAGACGCGCGTGGCCGCACCCAGACCCAGCATCGTACTACCTCGCCTCGAGCACTGCGATCAACCGCCCCAGTGTCTCCCCATCAAAGCCTGCGTCGACGCCGATCCGCCGGCCGCCGGCAAGTTCGACATACAGCGCCATACGCGGGCTCTTATGCCTACCATCCACCACGTCCACTGGGATCAGTGAAACTGCGGGCAGGGCCTGCGAAACCAGACCTGGCGTCATGCGCCTGCCTTCACTCTTCCCCTGGCGATGCCGGTTCAACGTGGAAAGCGATAGACCGTGCTGACGGCAGTACTCCGTGCGACTCAGTCCGCTCTGCTCAAATCCTGCCACTACTGCTGCAACCTCGCCTGGGCTGCGACGACGGCGCTCTGTCTGCTTTGCTGGGTTGTCCATGCTTCCAGTTCATCACCCTGCATGTGCGATGCGAAAGCATGGCCTTGCCCGAATGGATACATTCAACCGCGTTGGTTGTGTAGATCACCTTGCGGATTTCTGGCGGGAAGGCGAAGAACGGAATGACCTGCGGCCACGGCCGGCGCCATATCGCCGCGATCGACCGCGCGATAGACGGTCTTCAGGTCCGTAGCCACCTGCTTGCGCTCTTTCCAGCCCACGTAGTTCAGGCTGGCCCGCACCAAGTGCACGATGCAGGTCTGTACCTGGGCTTGGGGAAACATGGTCTCAATGGCCTGGGGAAAGCCCTTCAGACCGTCTAC
>DASTCU010000023.1:0-2234 GCA_035710825.1 Candidatus Sulfotelmatobacter sp. | reverse complement strand
TTTCGCGACTCGAACAGCTTTGTCGCGATCGTCATTGCTGACTACCGATCCGGACAGCGTGACCACGTCGGAAGTCAACGTCACTTGGATGTCCTTACTGTCTAAGCCGGGCTCGTTCTTGAGCTTGTCTTCGATCACGCCCCTCGCTTCAGTCGAGTTGGCGCGTGCTCGTGTGTCGCTTTTCTGGGCGCGGTCTGATGCTTCGGCAACGCGTGCTTCAGTTCCATACTTCCTTACCGCCGCCAGGAAGGTATGCGAACCCTCAGGGGCTTTTACCTGTCCCTTAAGAATTTGCGCGGATGGGACCATACGGCCGTACAGAATGCGCGTGCCGTCTTTGTCCTGAGTGATGGATGCGCCGTTCACGGTGAGCCCTGCAAACGCGCCGCGAGCGCGAGAATAGGTGAGCACTTCAGCGCGCATCTTCCAATCGGTTGTGCCTTCCACGTGGCGTCCAACCGGGCCTGCCGCAGCGGAAGCGTCAGCGCCAATCTTGAACTTGCTGGCGAGCATCTTTTCCATACCTTGGTCATTCATAACTAGCATGACGACGTCGACGGCTTCGCCGCCGATCTGCAAACCCCAGCTGCCGCCGGTCACGGTGAAAGGAGCAGGCGCGCTCCATCCTGAAGTTGTGCGGCAGGTTGCGATTCCTCTTCCGTGCCGTCCGCCGAAGACGAAACCTATCTTGACCATCGACGGTATGACTGCGAGACACTTCGCGGAATCGAGAAGTTCTTCCGGAATCCCCTTATCGGGAGTTCCCATAATCTCGTCTAAAACGGTTGCGGCCGCGTCCATTCGTTTGACCTGTTCCGACGGTTCCTCAGCGGCAACCGCCATTGTGCTGGCCAGAACTGCGGCGGTGAGTATTGCGAACATCCCTGCCTTGAATTTCATTGCATACATCCCTCTGCGCGGAAATCCGCGCGATTGTGAAGTTGCCTTGGGCTGCATTCACCTGCCCTTAACTTGTTGGATTGGAGAATTGCGGGTCGCCAACCGACGTCAGTGTCGATCCCTATCGATGAGGAAGGAAAAGGAAGTCGACTTCAACAATAGGGCACGCGCCTTGCGAACACCATCCACCGCCCGCTGTAGGAAGAAGAACGCTTCACTGTACTGCCAACCCAGGCGGATTTTTCTGCTGCCCTGCAGATGTGGTCAAAAGAGCACAGATATGGGCGGGTGACCGGGTATAGGCTCATTCGGGCGTATCCAACCGCGGAGTCAACACCAGCAATCCAATGCCTGACTAGCGATTCCGCGCACGAGCTACTCGAGAGCGAATTATTACTACACCGTCCCACAAACGGCCTGATTCGTCGGAGATCAGGCGGCTGCTCGCCGCTACTCCTCTGATCCGCAACGGCTGTGACCTCGATCTGCTGGTCTTTTTGTATCGACATCCGCGGACGCTCTTGACCAGCGAGCAAATTGCCGCCTTTGTAGGACGCGACATGAAGGTAGTCGCGGAAGCTCTGGATCGTTTTATAGCTGCCGGCTTTGTGGAGCGTCTTCATAATCCAACCCACGCCGCCCGCATGTACCTGCTTGTGGTCCACGGCCCAGAGGGCAAAGGCCTGAAGAGACTGCTGGAATTGGCTTCCACTCGACAAGGGCGGCAGGAAATCCTTGCGATCCTAAACTCGCGTAACGAACCGCGCGCTGAGCACTTACGGCTGGTTAAGAGCGTTTGCGCTTGAGGCCAGAAGAAGCGGAGAACCGTATGCCTGACCCCGATCTGGTGAAGACCGGCATCGCCGGACTGGACGATATTCTGCCCAACGGCATTCCGCGGGGCAACGTCATCCTGGTGGAAGGGGCCATCGGAGCCGGTAAGACTACGATGGGTGTCGAGTTCGTGTACCGCGGGGCGAGTCAGTTCGACGAACCCGGAATTATCGTTGTGTTTGAAGTCTCACCCGACAAAATCATGCGCGACGCGCTGGGTTTGGGTTGGGATCTTCGTAAGCTCGAAGAACTCCGGAAATTAAAGATCGTGTTCACCACCCGCGAGGTGCTGCGGCAGGAACTGCAACAAGCGGACAGCGTGCTCCTGGAAGAAGCAGCGAAGATCGGCGCTCGCCGGATCTTCATCGACGGCGTCGGGCGCTTGGTCGGCAGCAATGGCGGGCCCGAGTCGCGTTCCGCCTTTCATGTGCTGACAGAGGGTTTGCAGCGCGAGAACCTCACCGCCCTTCTGGCGGTCGAAGCGTCATCCCTGGACGGGA
>DASTCU010000022.1:0-2709 GCA_035710825.1 Candidatus Sulfotelmatobacter sp. | reverse complement strand
ATAGCATAAAGGACGAATGCTCCGAGCTTCTACCTCGGACGATGAGAGTTCAAATCTCTCTGCCGCTTCCAACATAGGGATGTGGTCCAACGGATGAGGGCGCAAGGCTACGAACCTTGAGATCAGAGTTCAATTCTCTGCATCCCTACCATTTTTATGAGGGCTCCGCAACGCTTTGCTGCTGCGCCCTCGCCAATTGCTCGCGCTGTTACGGCGCTCGCATTGGCTCACCCAGTTTGTGCTCGCGTGGTCTAAAGCATGATGACGCTTCGGTCCTAACGAAGAGATCCGGGTTGGATTCCCGGCGCGAGTTCCAGAAGGGTGGGTAGTGTAACTGAACAACACGGCAGCGTCCGAAGCTACAAATCCGGGTTTGACTCCCGGCCCGCCCACCAGTTCCAAGTTAGCGACAAGCCTGGGTGATTCGGCTTCTGACTTCCGGCTTGCCTAAGATCCAGAAGTCTGAGATCGATTCATACAACCCGACTTCCCGTTACCAATCTTCCGATGAGTGCTTCGGCGATAATGCGCGAACCAAGGGACTTCTCGACTACACCTAATGGCAGGCAGCACCCGATACACACGATCGTGACCTGAAACTACCAAGGGATGGGTGATTCGAACTGTTGGTCCCTTTTACCGGTTCTGTTGTTTTCCCAATGGGACTGTGAGATGCTCCTGTTGGTAACCAAAATTTAAGGGGTGACGACACCGGATTTTATGAAAGCGAAAAAGGACGTACAACCGGGAACGCTGGCGCTGATGGTGCTGAGGACCCTAGATGTCATGGGGGAACTCCACGGATATGGCATTGCCCGGCGTATCGAGCAGATTAGTGGAGATATCCTCTTTGTCAATCAGGGAACACTTTATCCAGTCCTCCTGAGACTAGAGCAAGAAGGGGCGATTGCATCAGAATGGGGCCCCTCTGAAAACAACCGTCGTGCCCGGTTCTACAAGCTGACACGCGCGGGTCGCAAGCTCCTCGAAACCGAGAAGCACGACTGGGAGCAGAAGGCGGCAATCATTGCCCGCTTCTTCGAGGTGAAAGCGGAGGATCTTGCGTGAAGACTCTCAATCGATGCCTGATCCGTCTGCGCAATCTTGTCACTGGCCGGCGCGGCGATCAGAGGCTGCGTGAAGAGTTGGAAGACTACGTGGCGCGCGAGGCGGAAGCCAATATACAGGCCGGAATGAGCGAGGAAGAGGCGCGGCGGCAGGCGTGGATGAAGCTTGGCGCCGCGGAGGCGATCCGAGAGCAGTATCACGCAGAGGAAGGATTGCCCTTGCTGGAATGTCTGGCGCAGGACACGCGATTCTCGCTGCGACAGATGAGGCGTTCGCCCGGGTTCACGCTCGTCGTGGTGTTGACCATGGCACTAGGGATTGCGGCGACGACAACGATGTTCACGGTAGTGTATTCGACGCTGCTCAGAAGCTTGCCCTATCCACAGTCGGAGAGAATTGTCGCGATTCACGACACACGGATTACCGGGCGGTCTGCTGGTGGGCTGATGACGGGTCCGCGATTTTATGACATTGCAGCGCGAAACCGAAGCTTCTCCAGTCTGGCAATCTTGTACTTCGACGAGAGCACCCTGATAGCGGGAAAGAAGTTGCCTGTTTATGTGAAGGGAGCGGGAGCGAATGCAGGATTCTGGGATGTCTTCGCCACGGCGCCGATGCTAGGGCGCGTATTCGATGCGAGAGACGACGCGCCCCATGCCCCGCAAACCGTGGTGTTGAGCTATCCCGGATGGCAACGGCTCTTCGGAGGCGATCCGAACGTCATCGGAGAACAGGTGAAGCTGGGGCAGCAGACGGCGACGATTGTGGGCGTGATGCCGCGAGGTTTTTCAGCGCCGGGAGGCGTGGACCTCTGGCACGCGGCGCAGTTTAATACGAATGACTGGGGCAATTATCGGGGCGACGATCTGCGGGACACCAATGTATTTGGTAGGTTGCGGTCGGGCGTAACTCGGGCGCAAGCTCAGAGCGATCTGGATCGGATCGGGGAGCAGCTCAGGAGGGAGTATCCGTCGAGCGACGGCGCGTGGAGGTTCACGAGCGAGACGCTGCGCGAGCACTGGTACGGTGACGTGCAACCGGCACTGGTGGTCTTGCTGATCGCGTCTGCGCTGCTGCTGATGATCGCTTGCATCAATGTGGCCAACCTGCTCTTGTCTCGGGCGACGACTCGACAGCGAGAGGTCGCTCTGCGGCGGGCGCTGGGTGCCTCGGGACGGCGCGTGGCTTTTCAGTTTTTTGTAGAGAGTGTGCTCCTTGCGTTGGCAGGCGGCGGTACGGGAATCCTCCTGGCATTCGTGCTGACTCGCATCGCCGCTACCAGCCTGCCGGGGATTCTGGGGCAGCCGGGCACGATTCACATGGACGGAATTGTTATTGGGGTCGCTCTGCTGATCTCGGTGGCAACTGGAATCGTGTTCGGAGTGGTTCCGGTGCTGGAGACACGGAAGGTGCAGTTGCATTCCGCGCTCAAGCAGGGTCACACACGCCTCGGAGGAGCAGCGGGCAACCGGTTGCGCAGCGTCCTGGTGGGGGTGCAGGTAGGTCTGTCTCTTGTGCTGCTGGTGGGTGCGTCTTTGCTGGCGGACTCGCTGTGGAACTTGATGAAGCAGCCACTGGGATTTGAGCCGGAACACCTGCTGACGGTTCGGGTGCTGTTGCCGTGGGACACGACGCCCGAAG
>DASTCU010000021.1:0-1176 GCA_035710825.1 Candidatus Sulfotelmatobacter sp. | reverse complement strand
TTCCTTATCGGCGGCAGCGGCATGGACTCGGTCTTCGTCGATGACCGCAACCTGACAGTGGGGGTATGGACAACCGTCGTTAACCCCAACTATGGATTGACCTCGAGCATTTTGCCTTTGCGAGAGATGGCTTACCGGGTCTGTAGGCATAGGCAACGAGGCAGGACAGAACGTGGACTATGGCGTTCCTGGGCGATCTATGACGTGAATGCTCCAGGCCCATTTCGCATTTCAGGATGTCGAACACGGTCTCGATGACGAAGCGCTTGCGCAGCATGATCTTCTCGTCCAACAGCATCAGATGGTTGCGCATGTTGCGGCGGATGCCGGTGATCAGGTGCAGGCCGCGTTGCCAGAGTTTGCGGAACACCTCACGGCTGATATAGCCCTTGTCGGCGTAGATCTTGCCCCTCAGATGCCGGGTGATCTCGTCGAGCACGGTGCTGTCGGCGATGTTGCCCGAGGTGATCTTCACCGCCATGATCTCGCCCTTGTGGTTGATCACCACGTGCAGCTTGAGGCCAAAGAACCAGCCCATGGAGGTCTTGCCACGGGCGGCCAGGCCGTCGAACACCTGATGGCGGTTGATGCGGCGGTTGTGGCAGACGGCGAGCTTGCTCGAGTCCCCGAAGTAGATGCCCGTCTCCTCGCCGCTGAGGCTGTGCAGCAGCACCATCAGGGGCACGAACAGCCGCGGCATCAGGCTGACGAAGCGGTCATAGTGCGGCAGATCGCGAAAGCAGGCGCGATGCTGAACGCCGATCCCCAAGAGGTAGAAGGTCTTGAAATTCTTGTATGGCGAGAGGTGAAACAGCACCCTGATGAACAGCATTTCCGAGCGTGACAGCTTGCCGGAGCGCTGGCGTCTGCTCGGCGAGGGGATCAGCTGGTGCGTTTCCCACTCGGCGAACATTTTGCAGAAGTCATCGAGACAGCAGTAGAGCGCTGTGATATCCACCGCCATTGAGGGGATCCTTCAGAACCGGATTTGAGGCTCAGTTGTCGTAAACCGATGCCGTCAAACCCTTGATCTTTTGGAAATCCCCTCACCCCTTATCCATAGTTCGGGTTACAAGACTCCAGGGTGCGACTGTTGCGAAGAATATGCCGCTTACCTGCGCAAGAACGGCTTCGCCGTAGACGTGAGCCCGACGAACGACCTGGACGCGATGAGCC
>DASTCU010000020.1:0-2268 GCA_035710825.1 Candidatus Sulfotelmatobacter sp. | reverse complement strand
GGCATTATGAGCGGCCAGACCGCCAACAGCTTCCGCGTTCCAATCCCCGGCGGAGCCATCTTCCGTTCAGCGGCGGACCTTGCTGTTTATCATCCGGACTGGCTCGGCTCAATGCGGCTGGAGAGCACACTGGGCGACGTGATCATTCGGGATGTCGCTTATACCCCGTACGGCGAAACCTACGCCAATTTCGGCGGCACAAATGGGAACCTCGTGTTCGCGGGAGATTTCGCAGACCTGTATTCAGGCCTCTACGACACTCCGAACCGGGAGCTCGATATGAGTTCCGGAAGCCGCTGGCTCTCTCCAGATCCTGCACTAGCAAGCTGGAATGCGTATGCATATCCAACCAACCCGAATAGCTTCATCGATCCGCAGGGGTTGTATCTGGACGGGCCTGGCCAGTGCAGCATCGCTGGTGGCGATTCCTGCAAGGCCGGGGGCGGCGGGGGTGGTGGAGGAGGCGGCTGCTGGGATGCTTCGTGCGGAATCAACGGTGTGGACCCATCGAGCGACTGCCCAATTTGCACGGGGCCGTACGGCTGGCTAGGCACTGCAAATATAGCTGCGGGGTGGATGAATGTAATATCCAATATGGGATCTGTGTCTACGCCAGGAAATACTGTTCCTGAGTTCTCGGCACGGGGGAGCGACGGACCGGGACCCACATTGTTGTACCCCGGCGAAACGTTGGCAAATGATGATCCGTCTGGTGATGGGCTTCCCACCATCGCGGACGAACTCTGGATGGACCTTGGAATCGCCGCAAACAGCGGATTTCAAGCCGCAAACGACGGTACTCACACAACTCCTGTAATAGGACCAGACAAGGGAAAGTCTAAGCCCAACGTTCCTCCCGAATGGGGCTTCTGCTCGGGTTATCGAGACGGAACAGGCGCGGGTGACGCGATGTACCACCTGTGTATGAGTTTCCCGAACGGCCCGTGGTCCAACTGCGTCAGGGGAAAGCTGCTGAACCAATGGACGCCTAACTCTAACCCATTCCAGCTAGTTTGGTACCTGGGTCCGGATCACGCCTACGACTTCGCAACCTGCGCGATGCAGTAAGTGAGAGGAAACTATGAGTAGCAGACTTCGGCTGTTTATGGTCATCGGGCAGGCAGCATTCCTGTTTACAGTAACCTGCTTTCTACTCACTATCGTGCTGTTCTTGCTCCTCGTGCCGCCGGGCGCTAGGTCTGGTCCGCCTCCGCATGAGCCATCGATAGGTGAGGCCATTACTTTGGTCGCTTTCTTCGTTGTGCCTGCTGCACTGGGGTTCTGGTGGATACTTCGAAAGTTGCGCGCCGAGTACCCGCGACGCCAGGCGCTAGGTACAGCAATCGCATTCGCGGTCTTCTCACCGGTGCCGCTGATCCTCGGTCTCGCGGTGGGTCCAATCGTCGGAGGCTACACAGGTATCTTTCTCGGAACCGAATCTCGACTGGTCGCTTTCTCGGGTGCGGTGCTGGGCATTGTGGTGATGATTGCCGTGATGACCTTCATTCCGAGTTTGCTCGCACTATGGATCACGCGCCACACCGAAAGACCTCAATGAGGCGTGGGAAATCGGGGACAGACGGGACGAACCCCATTTTTTCTAAGCCACCGAGGTGATACCGAGTTGGCGCGGATCGGGAGCGGCTTGGTTCGGGCGGCCTCTTCTTCTCGGGGCGAGTGGACGCAGCATTGCCCGTTCCAACTCCGACACGAACTCGGGACTGCCCAGCGGCCGGCCGGTGTGAGTGAAGCGTCGTAGGTCCGCTAAGTCCGCCGCCGACTCCGCCTCTGCCAGAAACGACTGCCATTCGCCCGCGCTCCAACGCCTCTGCCAGCGCTCCATTTGTAACATGGCATCTTGCCTCGCCAGCCCGCAGTGCGCCGCCGCACTCGACCAGGACCAACTTTCCGGTCTGTCTACCATCTTCGCACGCACCGGATTGAGTTCGACATAGCGCAGAGCCTGCCATAAGTGCCGCTCATCCAGCGGGCAGGAATAGAATCGTCCTTGCCAGACGTGCCCGGTCGAGGAGTGCTGCCCATTCCAATAGGATGCATAGCGTCCGTGCGCCTGCTTCAGACATTGGGAGAGCGCCGTCTCGGTGTGCGGCACTGCGATCAGATGCACGTGATTGGACATCAGGCAGTAGCCCAGGAGCGAGAGGTCATAAAGCTGTGCATACTCCCGCAACAGAGCCATGTAAGTGAGGCGATCGGCGTCAGTAGCGAGAATGACTTGCCGGGCATTCCCCCGCTGCGTAACATGAT
>DASTCU010000019.1:0-16390 GCA_035710825.1 Candidatus Sulfotelmatobacter sp. | reverse complement strand
GCTGGTCGACCCGTCGACCAGCGGCTTCACGAAAAGTTTCGCGTACAGTTCATCTACGTAATATTTGTTCAGGACGGCATCGTAGAAACGGCCCAGGGAATCGGCAATTTGCTGCGGCAGGTACGGCTTGCTTACATACAGGATGTAGGCGAGCACCGCGCCCGTGAGCGAAAACAGAACTGAAATACTCATGAGCAGAAGCTCAGTGCCGCCCGAACCCTCAGTCACGCTTTTTGGAAACTCGTGGCCAAACACCGGCTCTAGAAAATGTTCGAACCCGTTATGGATCCCCACGAGACCGCCGACCAGAGACAAGAATGCGAGAATCATCAGCGGAACCAGCATCACCATCGGGCTCTCATGCGGTTCCCCATGCCCGTTGCCACCGTGACCGTGAGCCGCGTGTCCTTTCCCATGATCGTCCACCTGTATGCCGCGATAATCTCCAAAGAACGTCATGAACAGCAGGCGGAACATGTAAAACGAAGTGATGAGCGCGGTGATGGCGCCGATCAGCCAGTAAACCCAGTTCGCCTCGTACGCCTTCCACAGGATTTCGTCCTTGCTCCAGAACCCAGCGAAGGGTGGAATTCCCGCGATCGCGAGCGTCGCGATGAGCATGGTCAGGAACGTCCAGGGAATGTACGAACGCAAGCCTCCCATCCTGCGCATGTCCTGCTCGCCGCCCACCGCGTGAATCACCGACCCCGCCGCCAGGAACAGCAGGCCTTTGAAGAACGCGTGCGTCATCAGGTGGAAAATGCCGGCTGAGAATGCTCCTACGCCGCACGCCATGAACATGTAGCCGAGTTGCGAGACCGTGGAGTAGGCGAGCACTTTTTTGATGTCGGTCTGCGTGATTCCGATAGTCGCGGCGAATAGCGCAGTCAGCGTGCCGATAATCGCTACCACAGTCAGGGCGATAGGCGCTCGCTCGAAGATCACATGCGAACGCGAAACCATGTACACACCAGCCGTCACCATCGTCGCCGCGTGAATCAAGGCAGAGACGGGAGTGGGGCCTTCCATCGCGTCCGGCAGCCACACGTAAAGTGGAATCTGCGCTGACTTGCCGCATGCTCCCACCATCAGCAGGATGCCGATGGCCGTGAGCAGTCCGGCGCCGGCGGTTTCGGCCGTAATAGGCTCAACTTTCGCAAACACCTCAGTGAAGTTCAACGATCCGAAATGCTGGATGAGCAGGAACAGCCCAATCAAAAACCCGAAGTCGCCAATCCGGTTGACGATGAATGCTTTCTTTCCTGCCGAGGCCGCCGAATCTTTCGTGAACCAGAACCCGATCAGCAGATATGACGCCAGCCCCACTCCCTCCCACCCGATGAACATCAGCAGGTAGTTATTGGCCAGCACCAGCGTCAGCATGAAAAACATGAACAGGTTCAGGTAGGCGAAAAAGCGGTAGTAGCTTGAGTCGTCCCACATGTAACCGACGGAGTAGATGTGGATGAGGAATCCGACGCCGGTGACCACCAGCAGCATGACCAGCGAAAGCTGATCGAGATACAGCGCAAAATCCGCGCTGAAGCTGCCGGAACGAATCCAGTGGGCGAGGTATTCCTGGTAGGGAAGTTCGAGCGAGGAAAACCGCACCGCTACCGTCAGAGCCCAGGCAAAAGCGGCGCCGGAAAAGAACAGGCCTACGGTGCTCACTGCCGTGCGCGATGACTTCTTCCCCAGGAAGCCGTTGATCGCCGCGCCCGCCAGAGGCAGCACCGGAATCAGCCAGAGATTGAGATGCGGCGTCATAGTTTGAGCAGGTTCACCTGATCTACGTTCAAGGTTTCGCGGGTGCGGTAGACGGAAATAATAATTGCCAGCCCGACCGCCGCTTCGGCTGCAGCTACGACCATCACGAAGAATACGAAAATCTGTCCGGCCAGCACATGCCAGTGCGCTGCGAACGCGACGAACGACAGGTTCACCCCGTTGAGCATCAGCTCAATCGACATAAAAATCGTGATGATGTTGCGCTTGATCAGAAATCCGGTCACGCCGCACGCAAACAGGATTCCGCTGAGCACGAGATAGTACGAAAGCGGGACCATTAATCTTTCACCCTCTGGGCTGGACCGCCGCCGGGAGTGGTCGGCTTGCTCGCCAACACCACCGCCCCCATGATGGCGATCAAAATCAAAATGGACGTAATCTCAAATGGCAACAGGAATTCGTGAAAAAGAAGTTCGCCGATCACGTTGGGAGCACCCGGAAGCGCTCCAACTGCGACCGCCTCTGTCCCCGAATGCCGCAGAACCACCCATGCGATCAGCAGGCTGCCAATCAGCATTCCCGGAATTCCAAAGATGAATGCCACCCGGCTGCCCTTGGTCTGCTCCTCCACTCCGGCGTTCAACAGCATGATGGTGAACACAAACAGCACCATGATGGCGCCGGCATAAACAATCACCTGCACCGCCGCGACGAACTCCGCGCCCAGCAGCAAATATTCCCCGGCCAGCGCCGCCATCACCGCGATCAGCGACAGCGCGCCATTGATTGGATGCCGCTGCACCAGCAGGTTGACCGCACCCGCCACCGCAACAGCTCCGAACGCCAGAAACAAAATGAGATGAATGCTGATCATGAAATCAAGTACGCAGTACTCAGTACTCAGACCGTAGCGCCGGCGTCTCGCCGGCTGTCGCGGGGGCGTCCTCGCCCCCGCACCCGATCTGCAGCGAAACTCTCAGTAGTTTTCAACCGAGTACTGGGTACTGAGTACTGAGTACTGGCTACTGAGTACTGCTTTCACCACGCCACCGCAATCGCAGTTGCAATCAAATTCACAATCGCCAGCGGCAGCAGGAACTTCCAGCCAAATGCCATCAGTTGGTCATAGCGGAAGCGCGGCAACGTGCCGCGCACCCAGATATACAGAAACAGAAATGCGAAAACTTTGGCGCCAAACCAGAACACGGGCAGAATGTCCCGCAGAATAGGCGGGCCAAAGATCGGCCCGTGCCATCCCCCCAGGAACAGCAGCGTCGCGACGCAAGCCACCGTAATCATGTTTGCGTACTCGGCCATGAAGAACATGGCAAATTTCATGGCGCTGTACTCGGTGTGGTATCCGGCGACCAGTTCGGTTTCAGCCTCCGGCAAGTCGAAAGGGATGCGGTTCGTCTCCGCGTAGGCCGCCATCAGGTAACAGAAAAATCCGACAAATTGCGGGATGATATTCCAGCGCGGAATGAATCCCCAAAAATGTCCGCCCTGCGCCGCCACAATATCGTTCAAGCTGAAGCTGCCCGCCATGATCAACACGCCCACCAGCGACAGCCCGAGCGAGATTTCGTAGCTCACCATCTGCGCGCTGGCCCGCAGTCCGCCCAGCAGCGAATATTTGTTGTTCGAGGACCATCCCGCCAGCGCCACCCCGTACACGCCAATCGACGTCACGCCCAGAATCAGCAGCAGTCCAATATTCACATCCGTGGCGATCTGCAGGGGGATGCTGTAGTCGCCAATCACGATCGGGTTTCCAAAAGGAATCACGGCAATCGAGGTCAGAGCGAACACGACAGCGATCATCGGCGCGGCAATGTACAGCGGCTTGTACACGTGCGGCGGCGTCAGATCTTCCTTGAACAGAAACTTGATTCCGTCGGCGGCGGGCTGCAGTAATCCGAACGGGCCCACCCGTGTCGGTCCCCAGCGATTCTGCATGTGGCCTACGACCTTGCGCTCCAGCCATACGGTGTACGCGACCGCCGTGAGCAGCGCCCCCAGCGCGATTGCAGACTTGATCACCGACGCCAGAATGTAAATCCAGATTGGCAACGCGCCGCTTCCTCTCTTAATCAGCCATGAGCCGTGAGCTACGAGCCATGCGAAAAAGTCTTTGCTCACAGCTCACAGCTCACAGCGCACAGCTAAAAATCAGTCTGACGCAACTTCTGCAGGCTTCACTTCACGGCTCTCAAGCACCGAATTCAACGCGCGCGAATACCGCCCCAGCGTGCCTGAAGTGAACAGGGTGTCATTCGCCGGGGAAATCAACTCCGCCTTCTGAGCCGCGCCTGAGCCACTCTTCTCCAGCGATGTGTGCTCGCTGTTTCCCGCCAGCAGATTCGTTCTCGAAACGCCGTAGCCGGGAACCAGACGCTGGATCTCGTCGAGAATCGCCATGGGATCAAGCGGGTTCAACTTCGGCTCCAATCCCTGCATCTCGAGCCAGACGGAGTGGCGGTCCGCTTCGCCGGACTGCGCCCCGCGCGACTGCCCCATGTCGGCATGAACCCCGCCGCCGAACGGCACCAGTTTGCGCACCTCGAAGCCCATTGCGTCCGCAATACGCACCATCATTTCAAAATCGGGTTTCGTCCCCGAGATCTCTCCCGCTTTCTTGACCAACTGCACATCGCCGCAGGTATTCGTCATCGTCCCCGCTTTTTCATACGCGTTGGCCGCTGGCAAAACCACGTCAGCCATCACCGCAGTTTCAGTGAGGAACATATCCTGCACCACGACGAAGCCGTTCGAGAACGCAAACGGATCAATGTTCATTCGCCCGATCGGGTTGGACCCCACGACATACAAAGCCTTCAGCTTGCCGCTCTTGCCGGCCTCGACCATGCCACCCAGATCGAGTCCTGCCGCCTGCGGAATATGGCCCCACTCCGTGTGAAATTGGCTGTTCCCTGCGATCGCGTGATAGCCGGGAAGCAGGTCGGGATACAGCCCCATATCGGCCGCCCCGCGTGAATTCGCATAATCGCCCAGGCAGATGAACTTCGCCCCGGAAATTCCCGATCCGAACGCAATCACGCCGGCAATGTCCGCGCCGCGAATCTCCGAGCCAAAAATGATGACCAGATTCTGTTCTGCTCGCAGCTTCTCGCGCAAGGCAACCCATGCGTCCTTATTAGTAGACGCGCCGGTGAGCGCTTCCACCGCCGCATCGTTGCCCGCAAGAAATGCCGCGACTTTGCCCTCGGTTCCCGCAGGAATCTGCGTAAAGCTGGTCGCCTGCCGCCGCAACTTGATGGAAGCCGAGTTGATCACATACAGCTTTGCCCGCCGCAACCGCACGTTGTTGCGAATCTGCCAGGCCAGCAACGGATGCTGCTCCGTGGGATCATTGCCGATCAACAAAATTGCCGGCGCCGTGAAAACGTCGGCCATGCTGGCGGTTGCATTCGCCTTCCCACGCAGCGCCGCAGCGAAAGCAGGGAAGTCGGCCGTCCGGTGATGGTCCACGTTATTGGTCTTCAGCACCGTGCGCGCAAACTTCGACAGCAAATACGCTTCTTCGTTCGTGGTGCGGTTCGATCCGATTACCCCAATCGCCGCGCCACCCTCTTTATCGCGCACTTCCGCGAACCTCTTTCCCACCAATTCGAAAGCTTCTTCCCACGTCGCCGCAGTCAGCTTGCCGTTCTTCCGAATCAAGGGTTGCTTCAACCGCTCCTCGTGATTGGCAAAGTCGAAGCCGTACCGGCCCTTGATGCAGAGGAAATCGCCATTGGTCCCGCTCTTATCGCGGTTATCGCCGCGCACGATTTCCATGCCGCTATCGGAGCGCCGCACGCCCAACGTCGTCTTACACCCATCCCCGCAGTGCGTGCAGATCGTGCCCACGTGCTTCATCTCCCACGGCCGCGTCTTGTAGCGATACGCGCCGGAGGTGAGCGCCCCCACCGGGCAAATGTCGATGCACATGCCGCACTCTTCGCACTCCAGGTGATCTTCCTTATTCGGCGCGATCAGCGAACCCACGCCGCGGTTCTGCACGCCCAGCGCCCAAACGTCCATGCCCTCGCCGCACACGCGCACGCAGCGATAACAAAGGATGCAGCGCGGCCGGTCGAAATAAACAATCGGAGACCACTGCTGCTCCTCCTTGTGGGTCTTCGCGTCCATGAATTTCGATTCGGCGGCCCCGTAGGAGAACGTCATGTCCTGCAACTCGCACTCGCCGCCCGCATCGCACACCGGGCAATCCAGCGGATGATTCGCGAGCAGCATTTCGAGCATCGACTTGCGTGCCTGCTTGATTTCCTCGCTCTCGGTGATGACGACCATGCCCTCGCTGATCACCGTGGTACACGCGGTCTGCAGCTTCGGCATCTTCTCGACCTTCACCAGGCACATCCGGCAAGCGCCCTGCAAAGACAAGTTGGGGTAATAGCAGAACGAAGGCACTTCGATTCCAACCGACTTGCACGCCTCAATGAGAAGTGTGCCCGCGGGAGCCGTAACCTTCTTGCCGTCGACAGTGAGATTCACATCAGCCATGGAGAATTTAGTAATTGGGAAATTTAGTAATTGAGTAATTTAAAACCTTGTCACGCCGTCCTTTTCGCGGTTTGCTGTGAGGCAGTAAGTATTGCCGCCAGCTCTCTTGCTTCCTTTAGTAAACCAGCAGTCATCTCTGCTTTTACGATTTCAGATTCCGTGAGCAGTTCGAGCCAGAACACCGCTTCGTCTGCTTCTTCTGCAACAATTCCCAGCCGTGCGATGAACTCCGCCTTGGACCGTGCCCTACAGACCGCCCGCTAATTCGCCGCCACCGAAGTGCCACACCGCAACAGCTGCTTACCGAGAACCTGCGTATCGGTCTTGCAGGGCAGTGAACGAAACAGCCGAATCACACGCAGTGCAAAAGCTTTAGTGCGATCGCGAAGCTGTTCGGGTCGCGAATTCATACGCCACGATCAAATTACCCAATTACTAAATTTCCCAATTACTCAATCTTTCTCAGTGTGCCATCACCGGAACCTGCTCCTCGCTCCCCTCTTTCTCATAAGGGCACGGCTTTCCGTCCAGATGGTCCTCAAACTCCTTCCGGAACTTTTTCACGAACGCAATCGTCGGCATCGCCGCCGCATCGCCCAACGGGCAGAACGTGCGCCCTAACATGTTCTCCGCCAGGTACTGCATGTTGTCGATGTCCTTCTTCAACCCACCGCCAGAGTGAAAACGAATCAGCGTCTTCTTCAGCCAATCCGTTCCTTCACGGCACGGGATGCACCAGCCGCAGCTTTCGTGCTGGTAGAACTTCATCGTCCGCAGGGCGAATTTCACGATGCACTGCGCGTCATCCACAACGACCACACCACCCGATCCCAGCATCGATCCGGCTTTCTGCACCGAATCGAAATCCATCGCCACATCGATTTCATCCGCCGTCAGGCACGGGCACGACGATCCGCCGGGCACAACCGCCTTCAACTCGCGTCCGTTCGGAATCCCGCCGCCCACGTCGTAAATCAGCTTCCTCAGGTTGTAACCCATCGGCAATTCGTAGACGCCGGGCTTGGCGATGTTCCCGCTCAGGCAGAACAATCGCGTCCCGCCATTCTTCGGCGTGCCCAGCTTGGCGTACCATTCCGCGCCGCCCAGAATAATGTGCGGCACATTCGCCAGCGTCTCCGCATTATTAATGACGGTAGGCCCGCCCCACAGTCCAACCACGGCAGGGAACGGAGGACGGATGCGTGGCACTCCGCGCTTACCTTCCAGCGACTCCATCAGCGCCGACTCTTCGCCCACTTCATAAGCCCCAGCGCCGCCATGCCAGTACACATCGAAATCGCGCCCGCTGCCAAAAATGTTCTTGCCCAGAAATCCCTTCGCGTAGGCGTCGCGGATCGCCTTCTGCATGATGTTCGACAGATACCGGTACTCGCCGCGAATATAGATATAGCCGCTCGTCGATCCCACCGCCAGCCCTGCGATCATCACGCCTTCGATCACCGAGTGCGGATCGTGCTCAAAAATCAGCCGGTCCTTGCACGTCCCGGGCTCGCTCTCGTCGCCATTGCACAGCACATACTTCGGCTTGGCCGACTGCTTGGGCACGAACGACCATTTCATCCCGGTCGAAAATCCCGCCCCGCCGCGCCCGCGCAATCCGGAATTCTTGACCTCATTAATAATGGCGTCCGGTTGCATGCCGAGCGCCTTCTGCACAGCCTTGTAGCCGTCGAGCGCGAGGTAGCGGTCAATATCCGTCGCACCCTGGCCAAAGCGCCGCGAGACGACCTTTACCTCATCGGGATGGGAAACCAAGTCAGCCATGGATATCAAGCGATTGAGTAATTGAGTAATTGGGAAATTGAAAACCAATGGCGACCGGGCAAGATTTTCAATTACCCAATTACTCAATTACCCAATTACTCAATTTTCCTCACTGCGTTCCCTGCTTCTTATATCCGTCGAGAATCTGATCCATCTTCTCCGTGGTCAGGTTCTCGTGAAAGTCGTAATTGACCTGTGCTGCCGGAGCCCAGCTGCACGCTCCGATGCACTCCACTTCTTCCAGCGTAAACAGGCCGTCCGCCGTGGTCTGCTTATGGCCGATGCCGAGTTTCTTCGCGCAGTGATGCAGGATCTCTTCGCCGCCGCGCACCATGCAGCTGATGTTGGTGCAGACCTGCACGTTGTACTTGCCACGCGGCTTGGTGGTCAGCATCGAGTAGTAGCTGATCACGTTGCGCACTTCCAGTTCAGTCAAGTCGAGCCGCGCCGCGATCTCCGCGATCACCTCGTCCGAGAGATACCCGACTTCGTCCTGCGCGTAAAGCAGTGTCGGCACCAGCGCCGACCTCTTGGTCGGATAATGCGGCACCATCTCCGCAAACCGCGCCTCGAATTCCTCAGAAAATCTCATTGAGTAATTGTGTAATCGGGTAATTGTGAAATTGAAAACCTAAGCTCTTTCCCTTGCCGTTCGTCTCGATGCCGTAAAGATCGCCGTTAGCTCGCGGGCCTCCGACTGCAACAGTTCCGTTTTGTCAGACGGCACAATTCCCGACTCGGTTAACAGTTCCAGCCAGAGAACCGCCTCGTCTGCTTCTTCCACAACTAAACCCACCTTAGCAATAAACTCTGCCTTTGTGCGCGCTCTGCATGCTGCTCGATAGTTTGCCGCAACTGAGGTGCTGCATCTCAGCAACTGCTTACCCAATACCTGGCAGTCCGTCCGATACGGCAGCGAGCGAAACAACCGGATAACGCGAAGTGCAAACGCTTTCGTCCGATCCCGCAGTTGCTCGGGCTGTGAACTCAAAGGATCCTCAATTACACAATTACCCGATTACACAATTACTCAATTCCTACCGGTCAATCTCTCCTAATACAATGTCGATGCTCCCGATCGCGGCCACCACATCCGCGATCAATTTTCCCTCGCACATCTTGGAAAGCGTCTGCAAATTCGCAAAGCATGCCGAGCGCATGTGCACTCTGTAAGGCTTGGCCGTACCGTCGCTCACGATGTAGTACCCCATCTCTCCGCGCGGAGACTCCACCGCCTGGTAGACCTCTCCCGCTGGCACCGCGAATCCTTCGGTGATGATCTTGAAGTGATAGATGAGCGACTCCATCTGAGTCTTCATTTTTTCCCGGTCCGGCAAGACCACTCCGGGTGCGTCCGCCTTGATCGGGCCTTCGGGCATTCCGTCGAGCGCCTGCCGAACGATCCCAATCGACTCGCGCAACTCTTGCACCCGGCACATGTACCGCGCAAAAACGTCGCCTTCCTGCGAAACCGGCACCTTGAACTGAAATTTCTCGTAGCTCGAATACGGCATATCGCGCCGCAAGTCGATGTCAACTCCACTCCCCCGCAGCGTCGGCCCGGTCGCGCCTAAAGCGATGGCATCTTCCGCCGTAATCCGCGCCACGCCCTTGGTGCGCATCATCCAGATCGGGTTCCCCGTCAGCAGGTCTTCGTACTCATCCACCTTTTCCGGAAAGTATCCCGCAAAGTCTCGCACCCTGTCGAAGAATCCCAGCGGCGGCTCCAGCGCAATGCCTCCCACCCGGAAGTACGAGGTCATCATGCGCTGCCCGCTCACCATCTCGAACATCTTCAGAATTTCTTCGCGCTCGCGGAAGCAATATAAGAAGACCGTCATCGCACCAATGTCCATGGCGTGCGTGCCCAGCCAAACCAGGTGCGAGTTGATCCGCGTCAACTCGTTCAGCAGCACCCGCAGCCATTGCGCCTTCGGCGGAATCTCC
This sequence comes from Candidatus Sulfotelmatobacter sp., assembly GCA_035710825.1. Classification (GTDB taxonomy): domain Bacteria; phylum Acidobacteriota; class Terriglobia; order Terriglobales; family Acidobacteriaceae; genus Sulfotelmatobacter. The sequence continues at coordinate 6,403 of DASTCU010000019.1, read as the reverse complement.
AGCCCCAGCAATTTCTCCACCGCCAGCACGTAACAAAGGTTGTTGGTCAGGGGACACAGATAGTCGATGCGGTCAGTCAGCGGCACCACTTGCTGGTAGAACTTGGCCTCGCAGGTCTTCTCGATGCCGGTATGCAGGTAGCCGATGTCGGGCATCAGCCGCACGATATTTTCGCCATCGATCTCCAGCAGCACGCGCAGCACCCCGTGGGTCGAAGGGTGTTGCGGCCCCATGTTCAGGATCATGGTGCGATCCTGCGCGGGCTCCAGCACTGGCGTAGGAGTTAAATGCGCCATCTAACGGTATCCCTCCACCGGGTAGTCTTTGCGGAGAGGGTGGCCTTCCCAGTCTTCAGGCATCAGGATACGGCGTAAATAAGGATGTCCGTTAAAACGCACGCCGAACAGATCGTAGACTTCGCGCTCAAAGTAGTTAGCCCCCGGCCACACCGAAGTGATGGAATCGATCGCCGGACTCGAACTGTTCAAGCGAACCTTTAACCGGACGCGCTCTTTGTTAGGAATCGAAAGTAGATGGTAGACGACCTCGAACCTTGGTTCTGCCGGGTACCAATCCACGCATGTAACGTCGGAAAGGAAGTCGAAAGGGCACGCCGGGTCCTCCCTCAGCAGAGCGCAAGCTTCTCGGATGGCCGCTCGATCGAGGATGATGGTCATCTCGTCGCGGTCAAACTTGACGCCCTCAATCGCCTGCGGATTCCAACCCTGAAGGCGGGCGATGGCCGGATGGTTCTTCAGTTCTTCAAGATCGGTGATCGGGGGAGGAAGAGGCATTACCGTTTTTCCCCTGCGGTCCGAGTCTCGCCCCAGTCCAGGACACCCTTTTTCCACACATAAAAGAACCCAACCAGGAAGATTCCGATATACACCAGCATCTCCCACAGGCCAAAGTGCTTCAGATCACGAAGGATGATGGCCCATGGATAGATGAAAACTGCCTCCACATCGAACAGAATGAACAGCATGGCGACCAGGTAGAACTTCACCGAGAAGCGCTGCCGGGAGTCGCCCACCGGGGTCATGCCGCATTCATATGGGGACATTTTGGCGCGGGTAGGTTTACGCTCGCCGATAATGTAGGAAAGCACCACAATTGCAGTCGCAATTCCGCCCGCCATAAGAATATGGATAAGAAACGGGAGGTAACGTGCGAAGTAATTGTCTGGCATAGGACGAGGTATATATAATTCGCGCCAAGCGATACCTGAAACATTCTAGGTTATGGGCTTGCACTCACGAGTGTCAAGCGAAGCGCAGAACAAATTGTGTAATTGCGTAATTTGGTAATTGAGAAATTGAAATCTCGCCGCGGGCACCGATTGGTGTGGCGAATCTGGAGGGTTTTTTCAATTACTCAATTACCAAATTACCCAATTACAAAATCCCTATGATTTTCGGCTTCAATACCGATGTGAAGCACGTCGACACGATTTATCACGTGCAGAGCGAGGCGCGTGAAGGCGATCTCCTGCTCCAAACCCAGGTGTTTGTCCGCGGACGCTGCATCGGCAAGAGAGCCACGTCGTATGCGGCCAAAGTGGCCGAAGCGCAATTTGGCGACGCGCAGAAAGAGCAGCAACTCCGCGAGCAGCACCGCCTGGTTCTGGATGCGATCCGGGAAGGGAAGTTGGACAGCGTTCTGGACCATCCCGAACCGGAGTCCCTCGCGGCCGTCAAAGAGTTGGATGTGCAATGGCTGAACGCCGCATCGATCCATGCCGACCGCAACCTGACCATGCAGTTGCGCGTCACCGAAGGCGGCGCGGCGGCCTCAGGCGCTCGCCTGACGTTTCGTTTCGCCCGGCCCGGCGCCGCCCCGTTTTACACCCAGGCCGTGGCTGATGCCGGAGGCTCCGCCGAAATCAAAATCGAAGTCGAAGAAGCCGCCCTCCCCGATTCGTCGCTGCTGGTGCAAGCCAATTTCGAAGGCCGCACCGCCACCAGAAAGTTCATGCTCCGCAAAACCCCGTAGGCCGGGAATCGTAGTGCGTCTTGGAAAGGTAGCGCTGGCGTCCCGCCGGCTGTCCCGAGGGCGTCTCGCCCTCGGCCCGTCCAGCAAGTCCACTGCCGGAGGATGCCACGGCGGGTTATAGTTACAGCGATGCTGCAGGCTTCCGCGAAATGAAACTTCACATCAACGGCGAAGAAAAGTCATTCGCCTCGCCCAACCCCTTCACCCTCGCCGCCCTGGTAGACCTCCTCGGCATGAAGTCCGATCGCGTAGCCGTAGAACTGAACCGCGACATCGTCCCCCGCGACCGCTGGTCCGCCACCGTTCTGAACGATGGCGACCGCTTGGAAGTCGTGCACTTCGTAGGCGGCGGTCGAACTGGCGCTCACCGCCAGGAACTCCCTTAGTCACTAACCCTTTCCGTTTTCTCTATTTGATCCACAGCCCCTATGCCTAAAATGTCTGAAACATTTTGCACATCACTTGTTTTAAACGTATTTGGGGATTCATGCCAGACCGCTTTACATCTCGAGAAGTCATTGCCCTGACCGGCATCACCGCCCGCCAGTTGCAGTGGTGGGACGAGCGCGGCGTGGTCAAGCCCGAGCGCGAAGGCCATCGCCGTCTTTATTCGATTCAGCATCTAACCGAAGTAGCCGTTATCTGCGAACTGCGGCGCAAAGGCTTCTCGCTGCAGGGCGTTCGCAAGGTCATGCGTTTTCTGGAACGTGAATTCGGCAAAGGGCTCTCGCAAATCGTCGACAGCGCCTCCGAACTTCACCTGCTGACCGACGGCACGCATCTTTATTTGAAAACCTCGCCGCAGCAGATCGTCGACATCCTCAAGAATTCCGCTCAGCCGATTCTGGGGGTATGCCTGAGCGACGCGGTGCGCCAGGTGCGGGCCGGGGTCGTCTCCGCCAAGTCGAATACTTCGGTAACTTCGCGGGATTACCGCCCGCGTGCTAGAAAAGCTTCGTAGGCAATTTGGGCCCTACAAATCGGACTCAAGGGAGGAACACATGGTCGGTGAACTGGACATCCTGAATGAGTGGATTCCGGAACAGATGCAGCCTGGTACCGTCTTTGTGCTCGAAAACGCCGGCGAGATCGGCGAGAAGGAAGATCCCTACTGGGCCGTGCTCTCTTGCCCGTCCTGCGGCATGCTGGGCCTGATCACCCGCAAGCAGATCAACGGATTCCTGCCCGTAATCTGCGGCTCGGAATGCTGTTCCGCGCAATTCTTCATCCGCGACGCAGAAGTCGTAGTCCGCAAACCGTTCTGAAGAATTGTTGATTGTTGAATTTTGATTGTTGAGTGAAAAACCAACAAAGTCGGCGCCAGGAGATTTTATTCAACAATCGTCAATCAACAATCAACAATAATTTCTAATCGCTGACCAGGTTTGCAAACACCGCCAGATCGATATTCCCCCCGCTGACCACGCACACAATTTTTCCCGACCCGCACTTCCCGCTGAGCCCCGCCGCGACCGAGCAAGCCCCTGCTCCCTCAGCAATGACGTGATTCCGCACGGCCACGATCTTCATGGCCTGCCGGATCTCTTCCAGCGTGACCACGATCGACCCAGCCAGCAGATGATGCGCAATGTCCCACATCCGCGGAAACACCGACTTGCCTCCGCACCCGTCCACGAAACTCGCCTTCCAGTTGGGAAAGTACTGTGCCGATCCCGCGCCCAGCGAATACGCCAGGGGCGCCGCCGTCTCCGGCTCCGCCGCGAACACCTTCGCCTTGCTCCCTTTTTCCTTCAGCGCAGCCGCGATCCCGCACGACAATCCTCCCCCGCCGAATCCCGCCACGACGGTATCAACGTCAGGCAGGTCTTCCAGAATCTCCAGCCCGCACGAGGCATTCCCCGCAATGAATGCATCATCTTCAAACGGATGCACGAACGTTCCGGTCATCGCTGGATGCGCCCGGTCCGACAGCGCCTTCCAGCACTGATCGTAAGTGGCCTGCACGATCTCGCCGCCCAGCCGCCGCACCGCATCCAGCTTCGCCATCGGAGCCGTATCCATCACCAGTACCTTGCACGGCACCCCGGCTTTCTTGGCGGCAAGGGCAACTCCCTGCGCCGCATTGCCGGCACTCACCGTCCACACCCCGCGACGCCGCTGCTCTTCCGGCAGCAGGCGCACCGCGTTATACGCCCCGCGAATCTTGAACGACCCAATCGGCTGCAGGCACTCCAGCTTCAAATAGATTTCCGCCGGCCCCTCATAGTTCAGCCGCACCATCGGCGTGCGGATCGCCGCCTCATACACATGTTTGCGCGCGTCGCCGATCATCCCCGCAGGAACGTTCCGCTGGTTCTTCTCGACCGACGCAAGATGAGTTCCCATGAGTCTCCCCGAGTATTCGTTAGAACGGTTAGCGCTTCCCGGCCTTCGACTCGTCCAGTTGCACCGGCACCTGCTCGACAATCTCAATCCCAAATCCCTCAAGCGCCGCTACTTTCTTCGGACGGTTGGTCAGCAACCGAATCCGCCGCAGGTTCAAGTCCGACAAAATCTGCGCCCCAATGCCAATCTCGCGCTGCACATGCTTTTCGCTGTTGTCATACAACGAGGTGAGCGTCCGCCCGCCGTGAAAGCTGAGCGCCGTCCGGTCGCCGGCCTTTTCGATCGCGAATCCCTGCGACGTCTGGTGCAGGTAGATCAGCGCTCCCAAGCCTTCTTTGGCAATCCGGCGCATCGAGCCCTCCAGCGTGGCATGGCATTCGCATCCGGTCGCGCCAAACACGTCGCCCATCAGGCAGTGCGCGTGCATCCGGACCAGCACCGCGCCTTCCGCGTGCTCAATGTCCCCGCGGACCAGCGCCACGTGCGACTCGCCGCCATCCACCTCGCTCGCATACGCAATCAACCGGAACTCCCCAAATCGCGTCTCTATCAGCGCCTCGCCCACGCGATTCACATAACGCTCATGCGCCATCCGGTACCGGATCAGTTCCGCCACCGTCAGCATCTTCATCTTGTGCTCGCGGCAAAACTCGGTCAGGTCCGGCACCCGCGCCATGCTGCCGTCGTCCTTCATGATTTCGCAAATGATCCCCGCCGGAACCATCCCCGCCAGCCGCGCCAGGTCCACCGAAGCCTCAGTCTGCCCCGCCCGCACCAGCACGCCGCCCTTGCGCGCCCGCAGCGGGAACACGTGTCCCGGACGCGCCAGGTCCGACGGCTTGGTCGCCGGATCGATGGCCACCTGAATCGTGCGCGCCCGGTCGTACGCCGAGATGCCCGTCGTCACGCCCTGCCGCGCGTCAATCGCCTCGCAAAACGCCGTCCCATACTGCGAAGTGTTCTCCGCCGTCATCGGACCAATATTCAGGTGCTCGAGCCGCTCCTCAGTCATGGCCAGGCAGACCAGCCCGCGTCCGTACTTGGCCATGAAGTTGATGGCCTCAGGAGTCACTTTCTCGGCGGCCAGGGTGAGGTCGCCCTCGTTCTCGCGGTCCTCGTCGTCGACCACAACAATCATCCGTCCGGCGCGGATTTCCTCAATCGCGTCGGGCACGTCGGTAAATGGAGGCTGGGAGCTCATATTCACGCGATTCTAGCAGAGCCAGGCGGGAGATTTGTCGATTGAGTCATCGCGCAATTTGGGGATTGGGAAATTGAAAAAAATAGGTATCCGGCTAATTTGAAAACAATTCTCGCGAGCGCCGAACCATGTAGGGACAGCCGCCACCGGCTGTCCGGCGGCCCGGAAGTATCGGGCCGCAGTCGTCCCCGTTACCCCGCTTTGAAAGCGCGTAACTTCCAGTCGCGCCGCTCGGAAGTCAAAGTGGCTTTGGCTCCAGCCGCTAGGGACGGGGGTGGGGTAATGATCCTGGAGTTCAGGCCGCAGCACTCTCCTGACGAGACAGGCTTCCACAAAACGAATCGACTTGCAGTTTGAGCGGGCAGATCCGGCAAATTTTCGGTTCGGTGAATGAGCATAACCGCGATTTTTCGCCAACCATCTCACAGCCCGAATCATTGGCTTATGATGAATGCCATGAGACAACATCAGATGCCGCCCACAGTGCGCCCCTATGGACGCCTAAAACTGCTCGGTGCGGGGCTGGCATTGGCGATCGCGGGAAGTGCGTTGCTGCTCAGGGGCGTTCAGGTCGTAACTCACTCGACTGGTCAGCCCATGTTTTCGTGGGGACTGATTGCAGCAGGAGGGTTGTGCGTTCTTCTCGCCCTCATTCCCGCGTCTTGGATTGCCAAAGCAGCCACCACCGACTCGAAGGCGGCACGACATCGGTAACTCAGAACCGGGTCGATGCATTATGAGAGAGCGGCCCCGTAAATATCGAGTCCAGCAGTCGAGGACAGCAGAAGGAAGCTAGAAAGAACTGCTAAAGAATGGCACTGTACCTTGAGGGAAAGACTCCGTTGGATGCGAATGATCTTTCCC
>DASTCU010000018.1:0-1045 GCA_035710825.1 Candidatus Sulfotelmatobacter sp. | reverse complement strand
CCCCGTGGAAGGGACCCACACCTAGCGCCCAACGTTTACGGCGTGGACTACCAGGGTATCTAATCCTGTTCGCTCCCCACGCTTTCGCTCCTCAGCGTCAGTACAGGCCCAGAGAACCGCCTTCGCCACCGGTGTTCCTCCTGATATCTGCGCATTTCACCGCTACACCAGGAATTCCGTTCTCCCCTGCCTGCCTCCAGCCAGCCCGTATCCACTGCAGGCCCGGGGTTGAGCCCCGGGATTTCACAGCGGACGCGACAGGCCGCCTACGAGCTCTTTACGCCCAATAATTCCGGACAACGCTTGCGCCCTACGTATTACCGCGGCTGCTGGCACGTAGTTAGCCGGCGCTTCTTCTGCAGGTACCGTCTGGATTCGTCCCTGCTGAAAGCGGTTTACAACCCGAAGGCCTTCATCCCGCACGCGGCGTCGCTGCGTCAGGCTTCCGCCCATTGCGCAATATTCCCCACTGCTGCCTCCCGTAGGAGTCTGGGCCGTGTCTCAGTCCCAGTGTGGCCGGTCGCCCTCTCAGGCCGGCTACCCGTCGTCGCCTTGGTAGGCCACTACCCCACCAACAAGCTGATAGGCCGCGAGCCCATCCCTGGCCGAAAAAACTTTCCACCCCCCGCCATGCGGAAGAGGGTCATGTCCGGTATTAATCCCGGTTTCCCGGAGCTATCCCAGAGCCAAGGGCAGGTTGCTCACGTGTTACTCACCCGTTCGCCGCTCGAGTACCCCGAAGGGCCTTTCCGCTCGACTTGCATGTGTTAAGCACGCCGCCAGCGTTCGTCCTGAGCCAGGATCAAACTCTCCGTTGAAGGTCCATCGACGAGCCGAAACCCGCCAAACCCCAACCATGAAGAGCACCCCGCCACGCAGGCGAGGACATGTCCATGGCAAAAAATCCTCATCCGGCAGCCCCAAGAGGCCACCCGACGGGGTTGTGCTTAATGCACTGGCTTTTAGCACGCTGTTGAGTTCTCAAGAAACCGACGCACACCATCCGCCCGCTCACACGGCGCATCCGGGGCAACCCTCATACTCT
>DASTCU010000017.1:0-46418 GCA_035710825.1 Candidatus Sulfotelmatobacter sp. | reverse complement strand
GACACAATGCCCGCACTCGCAGACCTGCAAGCATCCCTCGCGAAACTGGAATCCAGTTTTGCATCCCTCAAAACCGCCACCGCCGCGAAACTCGCACCGACTCCTCCACCGTCGAGCGTCTCGGAAGCAGATATCGAGGCCGTGGTCGCCAGCATTAATTTATTGGTCGCCAGCGTGGATGCCGAAACTGCCGCCCTGAGCGAACCGGCCCCGGCACTGGCCGCCGCAGCCTAGAGCCGGAACCACGGACGTAACACGATATTGGCGGGCTCGGCGGTCGTATCGTTTACAAGCGTTCCATGCGCGTGAACGTGCCCCGGATCACTGACCGAATCCACGACCGTTGCCCCGCTACCCGATTGAACTGCCGTCGTCCCGACTGTAATCCCCGCCGTACTTGATGCCGTCGAGCCGGTGATCCCAGCCGCCACTGCTGCGTTGATCCCGCCATATGCGCTCCCAAACTTCAGGTATGCAGGAGATCCTGTCAGGTTCTTGGTGGTAACACTACTCGTCGAGCCGTTCGCATTCAGCACGTTAACTGCTGATCCATCGGCGAGTGCCCAGCCCGGACCGGGATCGTGCTCGAAGCCCGCGTAATACCGGTTGCCCTCGTCTACGAATGAAGCACTTGTCCCGTCCCACAGAATCAGATGGCAATAATCCGTCACCAGAATTAACTGGCCAGCGTTCTGCGTCGTCAGCGGCGGGAATGTCGCTTGTGTACAAATGAAGATTTGCGGCGTCGAGGTCTGCGATCCGCTGGACGGCCCCGCAACCAGTACGCCGGTTGCCGATCCGCCACCCGTTCCGCCTCCACCTCCACCGCCGAGCTTTTCCCAGAAGTCGAGATACGACCCGATCTGCGCGACCGAAATACAAGTGATTGAATACTTATAATGGCCAAAATTTGGTATGTACGTATCAGTTGGAATTAATTCACCGACAACCTCCTGAACTAACCAGGAAGGCGTACCTATTACCGGCGAATTGATCAACGCGGCTGCGTTCGATGGCGTCGTGATCTGGATCTCAAGAAATTGCCCGGGAGATAATCCCGGCTTGTACGTCGCGAACTTGATCGTGGTCGGGATCATCTTGAATGCTGAGAGCGCCTGTTGCGCCTCGAGCAATCCCGCCGCAAGCGAGGTCTGATCCGAGTCGTCGGTGATCTGCTGATATTTGCCCGTCCCATGTTCAATCGCCGCTCGAGTCCCGACCAGCGCGGTATCCTCCACCTGAATCACGCCGGCATCCGCCCGGGTGTATTCGACCTGCAGGTATGAACCGACGTTCAAAGGTGTGGAGATCGCAAAATCAGCCCGTCCAGGGATGTAAACCAGGCGGGCCGCTGTTTCACCAAACACGCCCACCGAGATCGTTTCGGTACCGAAGGTGGTCGTTCCTCCCGAAGTTGTTGTTCCGCTCCAGGTCACTACTGAAGACGATTTACTCAGTGATGCTACGTACCCGCTGCCTGCGGCCTTATTCCGAACAACGACCGAGGTGGATCCGGCCGGAGTATCGGCGTTGACAAGCGGGTTTTCCCACGTCGGCAATGAGAACGTTATCCCGGCCTGCGAGGTCACATTGTTGATCGCGTCCGCCAGAGCCTGCAAGGTCAGCGCAAGCGTGGCCCGGATCAGCACCTGACCGAACTGCGTATTATCCAGCGACGTGACGAACGTATAGGTCCATGTATCGGTCAGCGAAAGGCCGGTGATGCCTTCATCCCTCCACTGGACTGTGTTGTCGGTGGTGATGCCGCCGAGGTCGTCCCATGCCGGCATTGAGCCGCCCGAAGTCCCCGATACCGTGACTCGCTGTACGTGCCCGTTCGGATCAATGATGATCTGGTCCGTCGCGTAAGCCGATGATGCCGCCCAGTTGTAGGCTGAGCCAGATTGCGGGAAGCCAAACGTGATCGTGTCGTTCGCCGCCGGCTGTCCGGTGAATGTGGCCGTCGCATGGTTTTGCGTATTGAACGTGGTCCAGGCGTTCACGACGCTGTCGCAGGGCCGCAGCAGAGTGAAGTTCTTTTGTCCCGCCCCGACAAACAATTCGCTGGAATGCCCGAATGCCTCGTGCGGCAGTTTCAGAATCTGACGATCCCGGAAATCCTGTCTGTCCAAGGTGTACTCGAGCGATTCGTAAAGTTGCCGGGTCAGCGTGAACGGAGCCGTGATCGTGGGCGGCGCCGTGAAGTGCACTTGCTGCGTGCCCGGATCCACCCGCCAGATGAAATTCGAAAGCGTGGCCAGCTTGTCAAACGATTCACTGATCTTCGAATAATCTGCGATCCGGAAATTGGGGATGAACTGTCCCGCCGAGATGGTCCCCGGGCTGACCGGCGAACCGGCTGCCAGCGTCAGCAGATCGCTGAAGATCGTCCCCGCATTCTGGTTAACATAAACCCTCGGCGGGACGATGATCGTATCGAAGACCTGCTCAAGCGATACCAGCGTGGCGACGATTACCCGGTCGCCGGCATTGCCGATCCACGAATACTCCAGCTTGTCGATGGTCCCGCAATAGACCAGCGTGGAACCCGTGGCGGTGACATCAAACAAATAGCAGGGTGATCCGATAGTCGGGGCATAGGAGTCGCCCGCAGGGATCTCCAGATTGACCGTGGCCTGCCCGCGGTTCCGCAACTGAAGCTGAAAGGAATGCTGCCCGCCGTGATCACCGAAGTGCAGATAATTCGATCGGTCCGTTAACCCGAGTGATGGCTCGTTGACGATAAACCATCCGCCCGTTGTCACAACTACAGTCAGGGCAAAGCTCAGCGATATAGGATTGGTTGCCATCGGAGCTGTATCGTTCAGGACTTCGATGGCAATTACGTTATCCCCAACCGCAAAATTGCTGATCGGAATATTTACCGTCACTGCGGGATAGACCGCAAAGCTTGGCCCCGGAACTGGAAAACCGGTCGTGTTCTGGTAGACCAGCGTCCCGTTTACGTACAGGTTCTCGATGAAGTTGTCCGTCGAAATAACGATCTGTGCGGTAATGAATCCGGATGCAAGATTCAGATGGAAACGGAACAGGTCATGTGAAAGCGGATTGCGTCCCGATGCTGTATCGGTGATCCAGTCCGAGCCCGTGACTGCGGGCCCAAACGTTGCCGCAGTCTGAAGTACTGGAGCAGACCAGGAGGAATCGTTGAATGATGGGGCTTGCCAGCCGGAAGGAATGGTCCCGCCGTTATCGACCCAGAGGACTTTCCCAGCCCCCGCAGCTGATACAAGAACGGACATTTATTCAGGCGGATCTCTGTGTTCCCACATGCCGCGGATGATCCATCCGACCCACACCGCGAAGATCAGCAGCGCAATCAGTTTCCAGTCCATCAGACCAGCGTCGGCGAGCCAGAATTTGAAAGCTCTATGCTCCCCTCAAATACTTTGCCTGTTGCTCCAGTAATCTCAAAATTTGTGACATATGCAGGAAAAGAATCTATAGAACCAAGCCCATCTGGATAAACTACCCGCCAGGTTCTCTTGATCAGATTGAGCATGAGGTAACGCAGACCAACCGCAGATGAATTGTTGTGGCTCGAATCTTCCATCACCCAAAATATCTTGAAGGTTATCTTTCCCATGTCGAGCAATGTTGGAACTCTCCTCCGCCACAAATCTCCGAACTCGCTGACGTCCACGAGTTCCGCCATGGACGGGATCTTGAAGTCTGTCGTATTCGCCACGGTATAAAACGTTCCCGATCCGTTGTCCACCTGCAGCAGCATCCCGGCTGTAGAAACACCCGGAGCCGCCTGAAATGCACTCAGCGTATAGAGGTACAACTGGGCAACGCTGGTAAAAGTCGCATCGCCGTTATTCGCCGTGACGTTGATCCGGATGTATCGTCCACCCGTCAGCGAAGGCGTCAATGCAAACGGGCGGATCTCCCCGCTCAGTGCTCCGCCGCCGGCCGCCGTCATCCAGCCGGTCTGATTGGTGCGTGTGTCAACTGTCGTCCAGGTTGCGTTATCGCCTGAAACCTGGAGCGTCCAGTTTTTGGGTGACCTCGTGCCGAAGGTTGGCCAGCTTGCGACTGCGTATCCTGCGATTCGCCTCGCAGTGCCCAGATCAATTTCGAGCCAGTCTGTACCGCCATTACTCCCGACCCAGGGATCGGTCAGAAGGCCCTGGAATGCTTTGAATGCCGGGAATGCCCCGCTATCATCGCTTGAGGCGCTTGCCACAAATGGCGACGGGACATTGTTCGCCGTCATGTTGTGCGGCGCCGAATCGAGCAGCCCGACCTGTTGGGTCGTTCCGATCAGATACAGTTCGCCGACTTCGGTATAGGTTGCGTCTCCGTTATTCGCGGAGATGTTCAGGCGGAAGATGGTGTAGTACGTCGATCCCGGCGAACCGATCGTGAACGTCCGTGTTTCGCTGGTGCTCCACGAGGTCTGATTGGTCTGCGTGTCAAGCGTCGTCCATGTCATTCCGCCGTCGGCGGAACCCTGCATAGTCCAGTTCTTCGGTGCGCGGTTCGCCGTCCCGGAAGAGGATGCCTGAACCTGATAGGAGGTCAGTAGTGCCTGTAAACCGAACAGGGCCAGCCGTACCCAGTCGGTTCCGCTGCCTGTGCCGATCCAGTAATCGGACGTGCCGTCAAATACTTTCCATGCGAATCTGCTGCCCGCCGTGAATTCGCTCGACGCCAGAGCCTGATACGTCAGAGCTGTGACGGAATCACAGTAGCCGGTCAGCGTGTGTGGGGCGAAGTCCGGCATCGGTTATCTGGCGCCCGGCGAGAAGCGCGGGCTCGACGACTTCAGATGTTGCGCAATCATGCGCGTTGTTTCCCGCGCGTTCATGCCGTTCACATGAAATGTGTTGTGGACTGTTGCCGACTGTGCACTGTTCGTCGTGTAATTGCTGGCGTTCGTGGCGAACGATCCAGCCGGGAAGATCATGCCGGGAACGGTTGGCACGAATAGTTCGGGCCCTTGTTCGCCGACGATCGCCGGTACACCGACTTCCGGAAATCCACCCGCAGCGTATGCGGCTGCTCCCGCGTATCCCATGATCTCCGCGAAGGTCGCTGCCGCCACGCCCGGAGCAAGGGCAATATTTTCAGGAAACGGAACGGCTTCCATGACCGATGCGAATCCCGCCGCAGCTCCAACGCCGGCTTCGCTCGTCACCTTGGCAACGTTCACCGCCGACTCAACGGCCTTGGTGGCCATCAGCATCGATATGATCTTGGTAATCAGCATCTGGAGCGCTGCCGTCAATGCTGATACCGCGAGTTCCTTGCCGAGATCCCTTAATGCCTGCCCGAAGTGTTTGCCCTGGACAACAGCCCGTGCGAGTGAGTTCGAAACGCCGTTAATCCCCTGCTGAAGCAGATGGGCCGTTGCGATCTGGGCTTGATCCAGCAGATCCTTACCGCCGATCTGCTCCGTAATAGCACCGCCGAATCCGCGGCTGATGGCCCGCTGGTGCGCTTCCCGCTCCCGCACGGCTGCCAGTGCTTTGATCTGATTGCTGGCATCCTCTCCGCTTTGTTCCTTAATCCGAATCTCTTCTTCGAGGATTCGCCTTTCGATTTCCAGTCGTTCGCCGATCGGAGCATTGATCGAAGCCGCTGCTGCTGCGGCCTGATTCAGTGTGTCGAGATACCGCTGTTCCGTCTGAATGGTCTGGATGCCAGCAATATCGAGCGCGTGCAGCGCCTTTAATGCCGGGCTGACTCGCTGTTCAACCGACGCCGTAATGGGGATCTGCGCGATTTCGGGCTTCGGCTCAAATGCTCGCTTCGCCGCATCCGCCTCACGTTTCGATGCTTCGGCTGCGTACTTGTTGCCCGCTTCCTCAAAACGCCGCGCAGTCTGATCGTTCGAATCCGCGACCTGCTGCAGAATTTTCTGGTAACGCGCCGCCCATTCCTGCAGCATCCGCGCATTTTCTTCATGCGCTGTCCGATCTTCCCGGAACTGCTTCTGCGTCAGTTCGCCGATGATCTTACCGATCTCCCGGACACGTTCCGCACTGTCCCGTTCCGTGCTGAGACGGTTGCGCCAATACGCAATGAGTTCTCTCGTGCTCAGTTCGTGCTGGGTCTGAATTGCTGCGAGGTTCTGTTCATCGCCGCGGCGAAGCGCTTCGGCATGCCTGTGTGCTGCCTCTATTCCTTCACTGTTAAGTTCTTCTGTCCGCTCACGCTGCTTCTCAGTAGCATCGCCTGAAGCCTTGAGCGCTTCCAGTGAAAGTAATCCGGCCTTCTGTGTATCTTCAGAGGCCTTCAGTTGCAGTTCGTTCAGTTCACGCTGCGTTGCCCGATATTGCGCAACCTGATCACGAAAGGCCTGGCTGCTATTGCGTACAGAGGCGGCTTCCTCGATCGACATCTTCGGGTAGCCGCTGAGCGCAATGGCCGCCTTGAGCTTTGATTCTTCTTCGGTTGCGCGATTCTGAAGCATCTGAATCGCGACCTGATCCCGCTGTGCTGCAGCGGTAGCATCAGCCGCTTCTTTGGCTTTAGCTGCGGCCTGTCCAAACTGAAGGCCAAATTTACGATCCTGAATGCCTGCTATCCGCTGAGCAATTGACTGGACTTCTTTATCGACCGCAGCCGCCTGTTCAGCAGCTTTTTTGACCTCTTCGGAGACCTCGCCCCACAGTCCGAGCATCTTGCCGAGATGCTCGCCTGCTCGGAATATTGCTTCGCCAAACGCGATGGCTCCGACAATCGGAAAGATGGCCTGCAGCGCCCCGCCGATTCCAAGCGTGGTCGCTACGAACCGTTCCGCAGCACGCAGTGCACCCGATCCTTCGAGGACGCGCAGGGCCCCGGATGTCGCCTGGATCTCACTGACCTGATGACCAAGTGCGGCAGCATGAACATTCGCCGCAGCCGCCGCAGCCTGTTGCGACGATGCAAGAATAGTCGTCTGCCGTGCCAATGTAGTACTGGCTGAAGCAGTTGTATTCGTCGCTGTCGTTAAAGCTGTCGCTGGTCCGACCGCAGAGTTAAACGCCGCCGCGATCCTGGCTCCGCCCGCTGATGCCGTGGTCTGTGCCTGACTGATTGCCGCGTTTAATTGCGACGGGTCTGCGGTCAGGCTGACAGATACAGATCCGATGTTCTCAATTGACGGCATCGACTATCCTCCCCGCGCCCACTTCGGCAGATCGTCGGGCTCCGGCTCGCCCGGCCTGCGTGGTTTCATCTGCACCAGCTTGCGGTTGAGCGCCTGCACCTTCATGCGTCCCGCCGCGCGTTCGGCTTCCCGCTCCGCGCGGTTCGACAAACCAAGGAAATCTTCGGCCCGGAACGGCTCGGCCCCTTCGCGCAGTTGCAGATTGATCGTCAGGGCCATCTGTTCGGCCCAGCGTCTCGCTGCCGATTGCTCTACGTCGTGGAGTGCGTAATACTCCCGAGGAGATAAGAGCCAGAACTGATGCTCGGAAAGACCCAGACCGTGTATTGAAGTGCCGTAGGCCCACAGTCTGAGCCATTGATCCTCCGTCTCTAGGTGCTTGCCGTGGCCGCCGGGGAGGTCTCGGCGGTCGGCGCAGCTTTTACCATCGCCTCCGTCACTGCGAGACGAACTCTCTCGATGTCGGGGATGGTCAATAGTTCTTCCATTTCGTCAATCGAGATCATGGCCCATTTCAGCTTGCCGTGGTTCTCGATGTGAGCGAAGGCTGCTGCCTGACCGGCAAGCGTGCGGAAGGCTTCGGAGCGTTCCGCAAGTGTGAGTGGTTCCGCTTCGGTTGGCGTGCGCTGTGTCTTCGCCAGATCGATATTCCATTCAGCGAGCCTGCGCAATGCGGCCAGCGTAACCTTCAGCCGGAACTCATTGCCGTCGATCTCAAGCTTTGGATAATCAACCACGGATGTTGTGCTCATGATCCCCACACGCCAGAGTCCATAGAATCCTCACTAGACAAGCGACGGCGCGCCGCTGTTGCTCAGTTCGATCGACGCTTCGAAGTCCTTGCCGACTGCTGCGGTGACTTCGAACTGGGTCACATAGGCCGGAAATGCATCCGTCTGCACATTTCCGGGAGGATAGGAAATCTGCCAGTCGCGCAGAATGCGATTGATCAGCAGATACCGGAGTCCATAAGGTGTCGAGTTGTTGTGGCTCGGGTCTTCCATCACCCAGAAAATCTTGAAAGTAATTTTGCCCATATCGAGCAAGGTGGGCATTCGCCGCCGCCACAGGTCTCCGAAGTTCGTCACGTCCACGACCTCGGAAAGCGTCGGGACTTTCAGATCCGTGGCATTCGCAATAATCTCGAACGTTTCAGGCGAAGATGCATTGCCCACAAGTAACTGCAATCCCTGGGTAGCAATGCCTGCTCCGAGCGGCGATGTGGATGAACCGGCCATGATGACTCCTAATTAACTAACTCGTTGTCAAAAACACGCACGTCGATCAGTCGCTGATAGATAGGCGGCTGCGTATCTGGGTAAATCGTCGCCCGCGAATTCAGCACGAAGTTCGCCGCCTGGCCCGCAATCGGTCCATATGCGCTGAACTGATCGAGGAACTGCACAATCGTCTGCTCAACCGTCGAGGCTTCTTCCGGATTCGGATCCCAGACCACGATCTGCAATCTGGTGAACGATGTCGCCATCCGGCGATCGAGCGCATAATCCCGCACATTAGAAACCAGCGTCACGACTACAGCCGGAAACGCCGAACCCTCGAGCAATTGGGTTTCGTACCAGCGGAAATTATTGGCCCCGCTGCCGAGCAGTGCCGTCAGTGGCGTGTAATTCATGGCCGCAGTTCTCAGTTTGTCCTCGATCCTTGCCATTACACGCTCTTGATAACCAGATGCAGCCGTGTCTGCGTAGCCTGCGAGTCGGGCTCAACACCGAACACCATGTAGACCGCCGTGCCGTTCGGATCTGTGATTGAACACTGCAGGCCGTGTTTGACCAGCGGGAACAGCGCGGCAAAGTAATCGCCGGCCAATGCTACATGCCGGTAAGCCTGCGCCTGAATCTCTTTGATCTCGCGCATCTCGGTCGCTTCGATTGTTCCCACCCGGGGAACAGCATCGATACACGCGAGATTCGTCAGCCCGGTAATTGGCACGTAATTGCCGCTCGGCGCCCCGCCCGGTCCCAGCGTGCCGTCCGGCTGCAGTAACGTGGCCTTTGCGTTCATCAGCCCGGAGCGTAGAACGGCGGGCATTACTCCGGAGATCGCAGATTGTAAAGATTGCAACACCTAAATAGCCCTCGCAGGGTTAAAATAGATGCGGCCCGCAACGATGCTGCAAACATCGCGCAGGCCTGACCACAGATCTTCCTGGGAGATCACATGGCTGGAATCAAGGCTAACAAAACGTGCCCGACCTGCGGTGGACTGGTCCGTCGCAGTCGAAATATTCACTGCTCCAAAAAATGCCGCCGCATTCCGATTCACGACAGGATTGCCAGCCAGATTGAAATCGACCCAATTTCCGGATGCTGGCTTTGGACCGGATCTCTGACTTCTGACGGATACGCCAACTTCAGAATTGGCGGTCGATCCGGGCGAACATCTAAGGCTCACATCGTCTCGTATGAGTTCTATGTCGGTCCGGTCCCGACAGGATATGAACTCGACCATACGTGTCACACTCAGGCGTGCCCGGGCGGAGATCTCTGCCGTCACCGTAGTTGTGTAAATCCAGCTCATCTTGAGCCGATTCTCCACGCGCTGAATATTATTCGTGGACTGGCCGCTAAGCAGAAACGAGCGATTACGCATTGCCCAAAAGGTCACGAATATACGCCGGAGAATACCTACATCAACAAGCGAGGTCATCGATCGTGTCGCGAATGTAAACGGATTTATGACCGTATTCATCCGAGACGCCCCCCCGTCTGACGCTGTATCGCATGCCAGTATCGATCCCTGAAGGAAAATACGTCGTTCACTTGCTCGATAATTACAAAAGCTCCGCTCTCGTCATCGGCCTGACGAAGCGCTTGCGCCTGGGCCCGCATTTCGCTGCTCGCCCGCGGATTCAGTTCCACGTCGAGTAATCGCGCGATGATCAGTTGCCGCGCCTGATTCGCAGCTAAAGCATCGAGCAGTGTTGCTGCGATCCGGCGCCACGGCATAACGGGAGATGTGCCGAGGTTTGCAGTTCCGCTCGGCGGCGTGAAGAATTGGCCAGATTGCCAAACAGCAGTCTCGATCTGAGCGGCAGCCAGAATTTCGGAATCTTCGAAGGCGTAAACGCGATTGCCATTCGCGTCGAACTGCTGAGTATCTGAGATCAACATCCTCACATAGTCAATTTGTGGATTCGCTCCGAATTGATAGCTGAATGCCACTTAGTTACTCACAACCTGCCCTATAAATGGGCTAAAATAGAAACGGCCCGCAACAGTGCTGATAACACTGTGCGAGCCTGACCAGCGCGATATCGGAGGTATCACGTGGCTAAGACCGAATATACCAAGACCTGCCCGACCTGTGGACGGCAATTCATCACACGCTTTGAGCATGTCATTGCATGTTCCCGAGCGTGCCGACGAAGCCCGGATGGCTACAATGTCCAGCCCGCGATTAATCGCTTCATGAAGAACGTCGCCATTCAACCGAGTGGTTGCTGGTGGTGGACTGGATACATTGACGAAGACGGATACCCCGGGATTTTCTGGACGGGCAAAAAGTACGTCGCTGCTCACCGATTCGCTTATGAGCATTTCGTTGGAGCAATCCCTGCCGGTATGACGCTGGATCACACGTGCCACAAACCGGAAGAATGCCAGGGCGGTCCTGCGTGCCTCCATCGCCGCTGCGTGAACTGGCAACATCTTGAGCCATGCTCTTCCAGAGAAAACAGTGCGCGTGGGCATGGCGCTGAACATGGTTGGACTGCTTCGTCGATATCCAGAAAAGGCCGCACCCATTGCAAGCGCGGCCACGAATTTACGCCCGAAAATACCTACGTTAATTCGCGCGGAGGTCGCGTTTGTAAGTTGTGCACGAGAATGCATGGGCGAATCTATGATTCAACACGCAGGCGTAGGTTAAGACCCGGCACCGGTTGAAACGACGGTTGACCTCCCATCGATTTGGGTTCCCCCAAGGACTAGGATCCCTTTGTAGTTCTGGTTCATAGTATAGAAATTGCCCATCTCGGGGACCGTTCCCCCGCCTACGCGCATCGTGTTCGGCAGTTCCTGATAGAGTTGCGGTGTCTCGAATCCGTTGAGATACCCGTATTCGAGCGATGGCCTCGCCTGTACGTTCGGGTCGTACGTCAGACCCCAGATCGTGTCTTTGATACCCGAGGTCGTGCAGACGATCGGAATCCACTTGTCTTCGACCGGCACAACGCCCTGCATCGGCCAGTTGTCAATGCGGAGACGCTGAGAGGGGAATCCCGCGGTATTGGTTGTACCGCCGCCCACACTGATATCCGCCTGAATCGCTTTTGATAGAGACATTGCGGTCGTTTTGAGCGCCGGCCCATGCCAGAGATAAATCGTTCCATCGAACTGGATCGGTTGTCCGTCGAGGTCCATCTGTTTTGCAAGAACCGTCATCGCATCGAGCAGTCCCTGGAAACTCAACGGAGGATTGTTGGACGACGCCCCATAGGTAGTGGTACACAGATTCTTAAACGTCGAGTTGTAGAGCGTCGTGTTCGCGCCGCCCGTTGCGATGTACAGGCTCGTAATGAACTGCGAGATCGTACGATTGCCCGAGATCGCCAGCCGCTGCGTAGCGTCGTTGAAAATTCCCAGATCGTCATTGACCAGAGCCCGCCAGTTAACGGACATCATGCCCTGATAAAGCTGGGGCTGATAGGTGACGCGCTGCGTCGATCCGGTGACTTCGCGTGCGGCCTGCTGCATCGACCGTTCGGTCGGTGGTTCGCCTGCGCCATGCGGCGTAATCGTCGTATCGCCCGGCATCCGCGTGAATGGAGCTACGGCGCCATCCATCCCGTAACGCGCGACCAGACGGAAATCGCGCAAAGGGCGTTTCTTGACCAGCACCATCGTCTGCGTCGGTGCTGCGGTGTAGTAGCCGTACAGCAGCCGGTCGATGATATCGACTGTCAGCGCGGAGTAGTCCGAATAAGACATTGTTTCGCGCAGACCGATGTAGTTCCCGCCCGCAAACAATCTCGGATATTGTTCGCGCAGGCCGGCGACGGCCCATTCGTGCTGCGGGAACAATGCTTCTTTGAAGAGGAACGGATCGGTACGGCCCTCAATCACGTCGGCCAGAAGTCTTCCGGCTTCGGCGATCCGCCATTCATGCGCGCGGTTATTCGAGATCCGGCGTTTCGAGAATCCCTGACCCGCCATTACGGCGTTCACATCCTCGACGTTATTCGCCGTCCCGATGAATTCCATCCCGCGGCCAACGGAGTGCATTTGAGTGAGATCAAACATTTTCTTCTCCTTATTCCTCTCTCCGTTGATTACGGTGCGTATGGACCCGAGCCGCCCATCTTGAGCCGGACCGGTGCCGCAGTATCGGTTACGCCCGATGCGATTCCGGCCCCTTCGTAGTTGCCGAACGGTGTGTTGCCGCGCGTCTTGTCGATCGTCAAGGCAGTCGTCACATTCGTGGTCGCATCGAACGTCCCGCTGGCGAAGAGTTCATCGCCGGGATTAATGGCAAGTCCCGAGACCGGGGACTGTGAGGACTGTCCGATCACTGTAAGCGAATACGTTCCGTCCAGTTGAAACGTCGTTCCACCTGTCGAGGAATCGTAGGCGTCGAGCGCCACGGCTGCGAGTGTTCCGATCAGAACTGGCATGCCCGATGTTACGGTCGTCGGACATTTGTACCAGCGATTGTTCTGCGGACTGCCAATCTTCAGTTGGTTAACGGACATTGGACATCCTCTCCGCCGCCGCTTTGGCTGCCTGGCTGTTGCCGTTCATCAACCGGCCGAAAGCGGACTGGCTCGATTCGCGCAGCAGTTTTTCGTCTTCCGCTTCGCGATCGGCGAGCGCTTTCTTATCGGCTTCGGTCAGGTTAGCTGCGACACCTGCACCCATTCCGCGAACCCGTCCCGCTCCGGTGATCGTGGCCAGATATTCACCCTCGGCTTTGGCTTCAGCCACGACCGATTCCCGGAATTTCTCGGCATCGAGTTCGCCGGCTTTTTCCGGGATCGATTCGAGACAGCGAACGATGATCCGGTCCTTGGCCGCGCCCGGGAGAGTAACCGACTCGAGCAGTCTTGTCGCCTCCTCCCGCGCATCCGATTTCAGCGCCTTGAGGCGGAAAGGCGAAACCGCCGCCTCGATTAATTTCTTGGCTTCGTCTTCCGACATACCCATGCTCTCCTTTGGAAGAATTCCTGCGTCCCGTGCCGCTTCGGCGAGTGCCAGCCCACCGCGTCCGGCCTTCGTTACGTAATCCACGGATTCGGCATAATCCAGGGTTTTCAATTCCGGTTGCCCGTTCACTTCGCGACCGGTTCCATGGCCACCGCCACGGATTGACAGACCGATATGCGGTGCTCGCTCTGCAACCTTCTCGGCATAATCCGCCATTACTTTTGCTTCGGAATAGAGCCCCGGTCCCTTCGGTCCAGCCTTGTCGTACCAGGCATCTTTGGTCAGAATTGCGGCGAGATTGTCGAGATTCCCTTCCGGCCGTGCTGCTTCTTCGGCCTTGGTCGGGTGATTCCAGAACATTAACGTTCCGGCCTTAAATACCTTTGGCCCATCGCGCTCAAGTACCTGTTCTGGATAATGCGCCCTTGATCCGGTACCTGGTGAGATCAACTTAACCGGGTAGTTCGTACGGCTGGCTGCTTCCTGAATTCTGATTTCAGTGAGGAATTCCGGACCGGAACTTTCGATCAGTGTGAGTGCCTGACCCTCGGCAGTTGTCGCATCGGACCGATTCGCCTCTGATGTTTCGGTCCCGTTGCCGTCCTGCCAGGCTTTGGGGAGAAACTTGCTCCAGCCTTTGGCCTTCGCAATCCGGATAATGTTGGCTTTGATTTTGTTGGTCGAGAAATTCGAACTGCCAGCCCGCCCGAGCGCATGAGCGGCAGCCGAAACGTCCTCGCCTTTCAGGATCGGAAAGCTTTTACCTTTACCCGCGAAGGATCCGGAATCGGCATTCTCGCGTTCAGATTTACCGATGAACCGCTCATAGACGGGCAGTGATTCATAGAGTTTTCCGTCCCGGAAAGACTCTTCCATCGCGTTGTAGTGGTCGTCGTCCTCGGCCTCTTCCTGGTAAGAAGTCACCGGAACGACGTTCTTTGAATTCCCGTGGTCAATTGAAACGGCGGATTTGCCGTCCACACTCGAGATTTCATAGGGCGCTTTGCGCAGATCGCCATCCGAGTAATAGACGCAATCCCCCGAATCGCAATCGCCCATGTAATCAACGAGGTAACCGTACTTACCGGTGCCTCTGTGAAGATCATTCACGGCGTCCGAGAGACGGGACCGCACATCGTTATGCCCCATATCCGCTGCTTCCTGAAGCCGTTGCGCGAGCAGGTAATAGCCGGATCGAAGCATGAGTGCGCTAAACGGATAGATTAAGGCTGTTTACCCCCCTGATTTCAAACGCATTGCAAAAGATTTAGTAAACTAATTCGCAATGACTCCGGAACCAGCCATAGAAACGGCGGCCAAATGCCTGAAGTGTACGAAGGATCTCGATACCACAGGTAAGCCGGTCTGGTGCAAAGCCTGTCGGGCTCAATATCACCGCGAATATGAAGCCCTCAAAAAGAAGCAGGAATGGACAGCCGGCGTCGAGGCGATGCGCGGACTCCTCGCCCGGGAATTCGACAACCAGGGTTCGGGGCGATTCACTGGCTACGAATGCGCGGATCTGATCTGGAGATGTCCGGCTCCGGAACGGCAGAACGGGGAATCGTGATCAGGAAATCTCTTACTGATTCGACCGCCCGCCGCACTGCCAAGCGCCACCCACGCCGAATACCTGACATCCCGTTCCGCCCGATGTGATGGTCGCGTCTGCTCCTGATGTCGGTTTGCAGTCCGGGCAATACCAGGACTGTCCATCTACCTCCGTGTCGCGCGTGGCGTAGGAGACGTGGTAGTTGTTCGTCGAGTTGTTGTTCATTTCGAGGACGTTTCCAACCTGCTGGATGACGTGTCCGACGCCTGAAGCCTCGATCCAGGTTCCCTCAATGAATGTCCTGTTCTGATTCGGAATCGCGATTTCGTATCCTGTCCCCGGTGTGATGTTGTTGTTCCACTGAACGAGGTTGTTCAGCAGGGTCGTCGGAGGCATATTGTCGATCTTTATTCCGGCCAGTCCGTTTGAGCTGAACTCAGAGGATTCCACCAGTAAATTCTGGCCCGCGCCTCCCGCAGATGGGAAAGCATCCAGCCCGTTCCCGTTGCATTGGTTGGCAAGAGAGTTTCTGACTGTTGCAGTCCACGAGCCCGCGATGGCGATGCAATCCCCGCCGAAACCACGGACGAATACGTTATCAAGAAACAATCGAATCTGATTGTCGTAGATGCCGGCCATTGTGCTGCTGCCGCCATCCCGGTTGAAACCTACACCCGCCTGTATGCCTATCTGTGCCACGGTCCATGTGTGCGGCCACACTGCTGCTTCCGCAGCAGAGGTAGCGGCGATTCCATTGCCGAAATAAATCCCTGCCGTGGCAGCACTGGTTTTCGTGAGCCAGATCAGCGCCGTAGCGGGCGTGGCGCCATAACTGGTTGAAGTGTTACAGATACCAGCGTTGTTGCATTTGTAGTCTGTGACTCCGGCCCCCGCACCGACGATTGACAGGCTTCGAGTCGTGCAGGGAGTAATCTGAGCCGTCGCCCCATAAACACCCTTTGGAAAAAACAGCAGAGAACCGCAGGCCGCGGTTACCGCCGAGGCTATCGCAGTATCGTCATTGGTCGCATAGACAAATTCTTTGCTGCTGATCGCGCCGCTCGCGTTGACAAAGGAAGTGTTGATCGTGTGTGCGTCCGTGAAGGCCGTAATCGTGCCGCAGGCTTCCGTCGGCCCCGATGCCGCGCCATCCACACAGATCAGCTTTCCGACATCGGCACTTGTGAATGTGGCGGAGGCAGACGTGAGAATCACGCCGGGATTGGTTCCCGCTACCAGGTGCCAGTAGCAGGCCACCGCCGTCGCGCTTCCGCCCGTTCCGTCCGACGTGATAAGCGTCCAGCCCGAGGGAGTGGTTATCGTGACGCCTGACCCGTAGCCGAGGCAGGCGATCTGAATATTTCCGCCCGCCGATCCGGCTGGAGGATTGACGGTGATCGTTGTGGCATTGGTCGGGCCGGCGGTGCTGGCTCCAACGAATGTGGTGGTCCCGCTGGCCTTGAGCGCGATGTTGGCCGCAGCATATCCGATACTGCCGCTCGATGTCGCTGTGACGGTCCCTGTCGCACCTGCGGATGCGATTGTCTGATCTCCACCGACGACGCCGTAATTCGTCCCGCCCACTGGGGCGACAATGGCGCGGCGTGTGGCGGGTCCGGTAACTGTTGATACAGCTCCGAGGCCAAACGCTGTTATGAGCACCTCATTTGCGCCCGTGGTGGTGACCGACGGAGCGGTGAGCGTTGTCCCGGTTCCTCCACCATGACCGGATACATCGACCGGGGTCGTGGTATTCACGCCTGAATACTCGAGCATGAACCCTGATGGGTAGCAGTTGGCGCTGCAAGTGAATGTGTAGGTCGGTGCCGCCGACATTGCCGCGTCTGTCAGCACTACGCCGTCGCCTTTTGCGCCGTAATCCTTCACGTTGGCAAAAGGCTTGTTCAGCAGGTCTGCCCATGCGCCCGAAGTTGCGATCGTTGCCGGTGATGCACCATTGATCTTTGCAACGGTCGGGTTCGGGAATGTACCGCTGAGATCGCCGCCAGCTTTTCCGGACGATCCCCCGCTCGGCGGCGGGGTGAACTGACCCATGCCGGGAAAGAATACGACGCAAATCAGGATCGACGCAATGAGGGCCGTCCAAGTAAAACATCTCATAGTTTGAAAGTTTACGTTAGAATGACCGCAAATGATTCTGCATTCGCTGAAGCTCACCGGGACCGGTGCCGTCGTCCCGCTCTCGGCGACGAAACTCCTCGCCAAATTCGTGCAGGTGGTGACGGGCGCGAATTCCGCCAACGTGCTGATCGGCGGCAACGAAGTCACCTCCAGCGTCGGCTTTACGATCCCGGCCAATTTCGCCGGCCAGATGCTGCCGCCAATTGCCGAACTCTCCGAATACTATGATTTATCAGCGATCAATGCCTATATCGCGAGCGGCGACGTTTTGTACCTTCTTTACGGCGGATAAATGATCGTTCACTTTTTTGAAATCGCCGGCGACAATAACGCCCATCCGCTTCTGGCCACGGCGACCAAATGCAAATGGCTGCAGATTCAGGCCGGCCTGAACAATTCCGGAACCGTCCGCTACGGCGATTCCTCAACATCCTCAACGGTCGGGCTGCAGGCGACAAAAGGCGCCGGCCTTCTGTTCCGGCCCATCGCCGAAATCTCCGAGTTTTATGACCTCTCGCAGATTTACGCCTGGGTAGCAACCGGGGATGTACTCGACGTGCTGTACGTCACGGGCTGACGAATGATCACTCACACCCTGACGATCACGGGCGACGGCAACCCGCATCCGGTATCAGCCACCCGGATACTGACCAAGTGGTTCCGGTTTCAGGCGACGGTCGGCAATGCCGCAACCGTGCGGATCGGCGATAGCGCAACGACCTCGAGCGTCGGATGGCCGCTGAATTCAGGTGCAGCCCTGAACGTCGAGCCGGTCACGGAACTGTCCGGATTCTACGATTTGTCGCAGATTTATGCTTATGTGGCTTCGGGCGACAGCCTGCTGGTGGCGTACTTCACCGGATGAATATCAGAGCATCCAGTTCGTTCAAACCGGGCAACGTCAGCGCACTCCAGCAGGCGATTACGGGCCGTGTCATCAAAGCCGTAACCAAAGGCTCGGAAGTGGTGATGACCGAAGCCAAAGCCATCGTGCCGGTGGATACCGGAGAACTCCAGTCATCGATCGGATATCAGGTCGAACTGCGCGGCCCCGCCGTCGAGGGGACGATATTCGCCTCGGCGCCGCATGCAGCGTTCATCGAGTTCGGGACCGGACTCCGCGGATCGGCTTCGGATCATGGGGAGTTGCCCACTGAGGGAGTGCCATATAGCGGTGCTTGGATATATGATTTTCGCGGTCAAGGTTGGGTCGGAATGCCAGCCAAACCTTACCTTCGACCAGCTTTGGACACGAGTCACGGAGCAATTCTGGATGCGTTTCGGCAGGAAGGATTCAAGGTTTAGCTCCAGTGCTTACGACGCGATAATCTAAGCCGCACTGGCAATTGTGTACTACTATGGAATTTGCTGAGTACCATCCGTATTCAGTTTCCAGGTTATATACGTGTCCCGCAAACTGCCGCCGGTCAGTTTCAATGATCTCTACGAGGCGCATCTCGCTGGAGAATCGGTCCTTGCCATCTCCAAACGTGTTGGTATAGCCCGCAAAACGATCACGGATCATTGGGCTATCCTCGGACTCCAGCAACGCAGTGGCAGTGCCGCTCAATTTGTCCGCAACTCCAAACTCACGCCCGAACAGCGGAGTCTTAATTCCGCTGCGGCTCACGCTGCTGTGCGCGGCGTCAAGAGACCCGCCGAGGAAAGAATACGGAGCGCTCAAACTCGAGAAGGCAGCCCATTGCCGATGACGATTGCTGAGAAGTCCGTCTCGGACGTGATCGGTCCTTTGGGAAATGTCATCCGTGAACGATCGTGTGGACCATATAATATCGACTTCCTGATCGACGGTCGCATCGCCGTGGAATGCTTCGGCGGTAACTGGCATTCTGGTGGTCGCGCTCTCGCCAGACAGCCTGAGCGAATCGAATATATCCGCAATTGCGGATTCAGCGTAATTATTGTTTGGGCGGCCAACAGAGGACGTATCGGATGGCCAGACGCATTGAAGTACCTGGTCACCCTTCATCAACGATCCCGCTTCGATCCATCCGTCCCTGGTGAATATTGGGTGATTCGGAGTAACGGCGAGATCGGCAGATCCAGCGACCCGAAGTATCACAACTTCGCCTTCGTACCAGCGCCGAAACGCAGAAAGAATCCGACCACTGGGCGATACGAGCGCATCCCCTAGACAACAATTCGGATGCTCAGTCGGCGTCATCGAACCGGACTGGAACGGCTCATCGATCGGGATGTATCCCTGAAGCTGGTTCCCCAAACATTCGATACAGGGATTCCCCGACTCCGTGATCCACGCCTTCTCATCGAGCCCCGCCTCCCGCGCTAACGCATCCCGCCCGAAGTTATATGCGTCATTGACCTCGGTCTGCGCGATCATATTGGCCCGCACCGATGAGAACTGGTCCACCTCATCCTGGATCGCCTGTACGATCTCATCGGCTGTTCCGCCCTCCTCCACTGCTTCGGCTATAGCATTCCGTAGACGTTCCTTAGTTGTCTCTGAGAAATCGCCGGTGAGCTTCGACAGGGAGTTATCGTTGAGGTAATCCGCCATGGCCGAATGCCCGATCCGGGCTCCTGACTTCAGTTCCGATTCGAACTGGGATTCGGCGCGGCGGATGGCCTCGGCAATCAGTTCGCGGTAGCTGGTCGATTCTTCGCGGGTGATCGGATAAGCCAAGGGAACAACCGAATCGGGCAGAATGTCGAGCGCCTTCGATTTGGCGGCGTCGTCCCCGGCCTCGCGCAGCGCTTTTACGATGTCTCTGGAATTGCCACCATTCGCCACCGTAGTCTGAATGGTTTCACGTGAAACCTGAATGAGCGACGATTCCCCCATGTGGAGCTTTAACCACGGCTTGATCTCATCTAAGATCGCCGCGCCCTGCTTCCGGAAGTACGTCGCCAGTAATCTGCGCGTCCGTTTGACCAAGGGTCGGATCAATCGCTGATGGTCCGGATGGTCTAAGGCCCGCGGTTTGGTTTCAATCGCATCCACCAGTTCGAGCGCGGCGCCGGCCAGTTCTACCGCAGCATCCAGCGTCCCCAGATCGTCAGCAGTCATACATGATTTCCTCAGTCACGGTACTACCATACCCTGTATTTTCAGCCGTTTGACATCAAATTGTACTGGATTTCTTGTGGAAAACCAGCCATTCTGCTTTACGATCTAAATAGGGTTAACCCTATGATCCCCCTCGAAATTGACGAATCTGATCTCGCCTGGCTGGAGAAGTACCGCCCCGACGCCGGCAGTCCCGTAGTTCCCCATTCCGGTTTGCGGTGCGGGAACTGCTCCGCTCCCCTGCGTGCCGATATGCGCGCATGTCCCGAATGCGGTTATGCCTCGATCCGTAGTCTCACACGCTGACCTGATTCACAGAACGAAGGCGCTCGAGCGGCTGGCCCGCAGCCTATGTCCCGGATCACTGCGCAAGTTGCCGCCACAGATGCATTACCCGCGGGTGATTTGTCCGTGGTGTCTCGGAGAAGTTGCGACTCAAAGGCGTCGGGATTCCCGGGAGATCGGGCCGCACCGTCCTGACCAGAAGCCTGTCGCCACGGAGGTCTTATCCGCTGGATAAGTCGGGGCATTCGGATGCTACTGGTCAACGCTCTGATTCAGCCGCTCAGTCAACTCCCGTACGATCTGCTCGGCGTTCGGCATGTCGATCGAAATGATGGCGACCTCCCGTTTGGCTGCGGGCTCGAGGATTGTCCACCAGGCGTATCCATCCGGAACCGGAGGCACCACTTCATAGCGCGGCACGTTGGCGTATGTCCTTGACTTCCTGATGCAATCGGTCGAACTGCTTCTCCCACACGCGAATCTCGACATTTCGACCGCGCCAGTAACCCATAGCAAAAGCTGAAATAAAAAGAATGATCAGGGGATACACTTCTCTAACGAGTTGCGGCCAGGTCCAGTTCCCGGACAAAAGATCCGTGAAAGTCATCGGACGCCGGGGACCAGCATCGCGATACACAGCAAGAGGACCGCAACCCAGAGCGGAACCTTTCCCGTAATGCCGTGGACCAGCGTCAGAAATAAGGCGATGACCGTTAATGTGATCGGGACGTAGATCGCCATGAATCCTCCTCCTTTTCAGGTTCGGGGACTTCGGAAGATCGAGACGTAAACAGCGGGTTCCCAATGCCGTATGGGTCCATGCACTCGCACCGCCCAGATGGTCCCGCACCTGGGACACTCCCACTCACGCAAGCCTTTCCGGTCGGCGGCCATGAGTTTGGCCCGGCAGCAGTCGTCTTCGCTGAAGACCTCAAGCGATACTTCCGGGATCTCCGAGTTCGGCGGGGGTGTCGTCATCGTCGTCCGGTTCTGGCTCAGGAATCGGGATTCCCTGGGCTAACGCCTTTCCCTGCTCATCATCAGTTTGTATTTGCCATCCGTCCATAATGCGGCTATCTTACACTGAATTTGTGTATGGTCCGGCATGGTCCGGCGAGGCGAGGCCCGCCGAGGTCCGGCGAGATTCGGCGAGGTGAGCCGAGGCCCGGCGCGGCGAGGTCTGGTAGTGTGTGGCAAGCCAAGGTGGGGCGGCATGAATTTCGCCGCCCCTATAAAATAGACAGCTAAATGATTGCGCTTATTGTCCTGCTCGCAGCAATCGGATTGAATATCATAGCTGCGGCCTTAGACCAGCACAGCGCGCAGATCGCCGGCAAACTGCCGGGCGCCAGAGAACTGAATCCGCTCTACCGGGGCAAAGACGGACTGATGGACGGCCGCGGCGTTCTGGTGCTCTGGCTCATCACGCTGGGGCTTGCAGCCGGCCATGTGGTGCTGTACTTGTTTTCGAATGGCTTCCAGTACGGGATTGCAGCCGTCGAAGGCGTGTTCGCGGCCGAGCACTTTTACGGGTGGGCAAAGAACACGCGGACGGTAGCCAATGCCCGCAGCTAAAGGACCGCCGTGCGTCGTTTGCAGGAAACGAGTCGCCATCAGCGGAGTCACGCGCTGTCCGTGGTGTAAGTCTGTCCTTTGCCTGAAGTGCACATGCCCGAATCGTTGTTACGAAACCGGCAGATTCGAGGACGTTCCGGGTGGCGGAATCAGAGCCGTAAGAGGCACGCGGACGGTAGCCAAAGCGCACTGAAATCACAATGAATCGCCAACAAAAACGCCGTGAGCTGTTCTTTGCATACTTCCAACGTGTGCGCTTTGATTCCAGAGGGCAGGATTCCCGACAGGATCGGCGCAAACTCGCTCGCGCATATGCTGCCAGAGATTGGCGAAAGATCACAGGTGCGCTGAAATGATCTGGCCCATTCTTCATTGGGTATGCGTGGGGTGCGGATCAATCCAGCCAGAACCAGAGAAGTATCCGGACAAATGCTGGCAATGTGGGAGTCCCATTTTTATACGCGATGAACTGGAGAAACCGCCTGGACTCGTGACCATCGAATCGATCGACTAGCGGTCGGCTGCCGTCTGCTCCAACTGGCGATCAGACTGAGAATCCCCGGTACCAGCCGATCAGCCTCCATCAAAAGCTGAATTGCGCGAAGAACATGTTCACGTTTTTCGGCGTCAAGCGGCTTAAGGGCTGCCAGAATCTCAAGTTGGGCCGAGGTTTCCTTTTCCGCTTCTTCAAGTTTCCAGTCTGCAATCATGCCATCTCCGTTTCTTTTGTCGCGGGGGACTGCTCCACGCGGGATTTCCAGCAGTCGCACGGCGATGGATCGTGCTCTGGAATGCTGCACCTTCGATTTATTCTGCATTTCCACTCGTGCGGGGCACCTGCGATTACCTTCCGCAGCCGTTGATTTTCCAGAGCATCATCAAGCTCTCGCTGGCTAATCATGTCCGCTTGCTTCTCAGCCTGAGCTACACGAGCGTTCAGCCGGTCGATTTCGGCCTGCAGGGTCGCGCGCACGTGCGCCACGCAATCAGAGGCGTAAGCGTGAGCTTCATCGGGAAAACTGCCGGGATGGTCCTCCGTGTGCGGCCCTCCGCACACTTCACAGACTGTGGTAACGCTCATCGTCGCTGTCCTCTCCGCTCATGGCTCACATTAAACTCAGCGCCACATTTCGTACATTGGAAATAAGTCATCAGCCAAACCTTGAAATTAAGTTGATGCCTGCAAAACGGACACGTAAAGCCCCCATCGGGATCAGGCG
This sequence comes from Candidatus Sulfotelmatobacter sp., assembly GCA_035710825.1. GTDB lineage: Bacteria > Acidobacteriota > Terriglobia > Terriglobales > Acidobacteriaceae > Sulfotelmatobacter. Next base: position 23,308 of record DASTCU010000017.1, on the reverse strand, counting down.
AAACGCGAACAGGCTCGCTCATTTCCGATATAGTGACCGCCAATCGAGTTCATCGTTAAATTCACCGGACAGCGCTCGTCGGTATATATTTTCCACCTCTTCCGGTTTCAGGAGTGTCACGGTATCGGCGCAGGCAACCATGTGCGCCGCATATTGTAATTGTCTATGCATGGTCGCGCGCACGTGCGCAACGCAATCACGCCGCGCCAGATGCACAAGCCCCTCGCTGGTATTCGTGGCCAGATCCGTGATCGGCCCGCCGCAGACCGCGCAGATTCGGTCAGACATGACGAAACTCCTGAAACGGGTATCCTCTGTCCCGATAGCGCTGACATCGCGGACAATGTCGAAGATTCGGGGGAGCGGGTCGCAGATCCAGCAACTCTGTAGCCTCATTGCACAGCGTTCTGCCACCCTCGTCGGCGTTGTAGGGTCGGATCATATGGGCCATAGACCAAGGACGCCGACCTGGTTGGTTCTTTATCGCCCAACACGTTCGTTCCGCCATGGTGCCATGATACGCACTGAGCAGTGTCGCTCCGCTACACACGGTGGTACCGGTACTGGTCCCGTTGCTTCCTGACCGCACTCGTATTCAGCCTAGTGGCCATATTCACCGTCTGGGCGTCCCTCGCCCTCGGCAGGGTACTCAACACGTAAGCTTTGGTGTGGAGTCATACGCCGCACACCCCGAGGCATTCGGAACTGAAGTTGATGGAAAGCTGTGCTTTACGCGGATCGGGTCGGGTGTCCAGTTCGACCAGATCGAGGGGCTTGCAGGAGCGATGGACAAACATGGGCCGGTCCATGCCCTGATTCACGCGGCTGTCGTGCGCTCTAAGGCCAGCGTCGGTCGCGACTGCTGCCCGCCAGCCTTCGGGATCTTCGCGTTTTATACGGTCCCATTCAAAATCGGTGTGATAGGGGCAGAAGACGCAAGCGGAACGCGGCGTTTCGTGCGGAACTTTATCCGCGAGATAGGTCAGACAGTTGGCCCTCGTCACGAAATTGTCGATTAATGGAAAGGCTGGTTTCCAATTGCCCTTCAGGTGCCAGTTCTCCTGAATGCGGCGTGCCCTTCCTCCCTCGTCAAAGGAAATCCCGTAGTACTGCCGAATCAGAATTCCCTTCGGAACTCGCTGGCGCGGTTGTAATCCAAGTATTTCCTGACGGATTACACGTTCAATGACTTCGATCTTGTATTCCTTCGAGCATTGCCGTCGCGTCATGCCGCCCGGCTCGCCGTTGTCGCCAAGCGTGAAGGCCGGAATAGACGCGAAGCGTGTACCGTCGCGAGTGTACAAGCCGTTTCGCCTTATGCCAGTCATCAGATCGTCTGACAGCTTACCTTTGGTGCGGACCAGAATCGGCGGCCCGTTCAGCGATTGCAGCCATTCGAGATGGCGGTAGACCGCTTTCGGCTCGTCCTGCGTGTCTGCGAAGATGGCGTAATCGATCCGGGGCTGGATCTCGCCTCGCATGAACATCAGATACAGAGCGGTCGATTGCACGCCCGCACCGAGGTTCAGGATGTGGGATTCCCGCATCTTTATGGCAGTATATGGCTTGGGCAAATCGGGTGGCCCTCCTGAAGGCCATGCGTGGACCGTGCGGCGCTTCGAACGCTGCGCGGTCTGCCCAGTATTCTAATCCGTTCTAATACTTAGGGATCATAACTTTAGGCGTATTGTGTGACGTTTAATACAATGCGATACTCACCCTAGATAGGTCCCTTCTCTAAATGCTCTTCGATGCTGTGATCAAGCCTGCGCTGGACGCGACAGCGGCAATTCTTAATAACTTTCATGAGTCGCCCGAACAGAAGCAGGCTGCACAGCAGGCGATCGCTGATCTTGCGGAGAAAGCGCGCAAAGACGCGCAGGATTACGAAATCTCGATGGCAAAGCTGTCGAATGAGGATCGTGATTCGGCCCGCAAGCGCGAGATGGGCATCCGCGGTCTGACGCCGGCCATCCTGTCGATCGGCGTCACCTCTGGTTTCTTCGGGATTCTCAGCTACATGTGTCTGTATGCCGTCCCGCCTGAATCGAAGGACATGCTCAACATCATGCTCGGATCGCTCGGCGCCGCATGGGTCAGTATTGTCAGCTACTACTTCGGTAGCTCGAGCGATTCTTCGAGAAAAACTGAACTGCTGAGCGGGAAATAAGCCGTGTTCGCCTACAGAATCTGGGATTCGGTGCTGGAATCGTTTCGCCGGGATGTCTACCGTTCCCGCGAAGAGGCCGAGTACGTGGCGAAGGCCTTAAACGAGGTCAGGGCTTACGAGCGGTACATCGTCTACCGTGTGTGAGCACTGTCTGGGGTTCGTGACTCGTGAGCGTTTGGGGTTCGTAAGATGACCATCTCCCTCGAAACGGAACTGACCGCGCGCCTGGCAAGCGGGGCAACGCTGCCGTTTTTGATTCAATGGTTGAAATCAAAATCGTGGTTCCCGCTCGTCAATTACAATACTGAGCGATTGAATCAGGTGAGTTGCGCGGGTTTTGCCCTTGCAGCTTCGACAACGATTTTATTCACGTTTTCAGGCGGTGTTTTAACCGTTTCCGGCCTGACTCCCGCATCAATCGGTCATTTCTTCTATTCGTGGTGGTCGATGTGGGCGCTGAATCATCTGATCTATAAATGCGCTGTGAGTCCGCCCGTCCCTGGGGCAATCCAGGATTTGGCGAGACGCCGGGATGACTGCCCGTTTTGCAGCAGTCCATTTCCCGAACGTCCCGAGTAAAAACCCTCGCCATACCCTGCCGCGCCACACCGGACCGCACCACGCCATGCCCCGCCTGACCATGGCCTGCCCAGCCTGGCCCTGCCAAACCGGAGCAGATCAATTATCCAGGGGTGCGGCGACGACGCGCAAGTTTCGCAGTACCATTACCGGCCCGTCTGCGTCACCCCACTTTTTTGATGCGCAGCCCGGACACTGCTTTGGCTTCTCTGTGCGCGGCCACCACTCCCATCCACATTGCGTACAGCGACAGCGCTCGGAAGATCTGAACCACCGCTCAATCCGTAAAGCCATATAATAAGAACCGATCTGGCATTGCTTGTGATTTTCCTTTCCGGGCGGATTTTCTCCGAAGTCCGCCCCGCTTTTTATGTCGCCGAGGTCAGCGGCTCCCGCGCTTTTCTTAACGCCTCAATCACTTCCGGCATGTGCATCGCAGCGTCGATCTTCACAAAATACGCTTCATCCCGCGCATAAATCTTCGCCACCCGTTTGATCCAAGCCACACAATCGCCGTCGCGCTGGTAGGTATCCCACGCGAATCGGTAAACTCCACGCCTCAATAGTTGCGCATGATCCGCGAAACAATCCCCGAGCGAGCCGTACAGCTCATATTCGCCGTGTGGCCGGTCCTTATATCCGCCCTTCGCCAGTTCCGGCGTCAGTCCGTAGCTTTCGAGTCCGCGCGTATGATGCACCTTGATTCCGAGGCAGTTATTCCCTGGACAATGGTCGCCCCAGCCCGATTCAATCAGCGCCTGGGCCAGCGTCATCTCGGCCGGAACATGGGTTCGAGTTTCGCTCCAGACTGCGGCCTTTGCCGCCCGCGCGAGGAATGCGCGATGGGACTCCGTCATATCAGGACCGGAAGATACGCCGAGCCAGCGCGAAAGCAACGAAACCACTGACGCACACCGCCTTAAAGAAAAGCCACCCGGAATCCATGGGGATTGTTAATGATACGATTTTTGTATTCGGGCAGTTGCAGCCTGTTTTTGTGGTCATCGAGCCGCCGCGGAATATCGGGATGGTCGCCTGATTCCGCGGCGGGCTCAAAGCCTGATATCAGATTTTTCTTATGCCGGATCCAACGCCCGAACAATTGAGTGAGAACTTCACCCGCACCGAATTAGAGTGCCGCTGCGGATGTGGCACCTGCAATGTCGAACAATCCCTGCTTGATGCATTGGAGCAATTCCGCCGTCTTGTGAATCAGCCGATCATCATCAATTCCGGCTACCGCTGCTCAAAACACAACGAGGAAAGCAACGGTCAACCGGATTCCCAACACATGTCAGGACGCGCAGCCGACATCCGGGTCAGCGGCAAAAAGGCCCGCGAACTCTATGCGCTCGCGCAGAGAATCCCGTCGATCCGCGGTATCGGGGTGGATGATTACCGGGATTACATCCACATCGACACCAGACCAGGTCTTTACGCTCCGGTGAAATGGTGCTATGGCTGGGACAGATTACCTACGCCGTGGCATGAGGAACCGGCGAAGTCAGCTTAGAACTTACGGATCAGTGCCCCAATAATGCACGCGACCGTAAGAACTACCGCGAGCCACACATGCCGATCCCACCATTCCAGATACGCGGTAAACAATTTAGGCGGCCCGTCCCTCTCTGAGCTTCCGCGCAGCTTCCACAGATTTACACCGAAGTGGCTTGGGCGAATGTTGATCCACCGGAAGTAATCTCAAGATTTATCACGTTCGTGAGTCTTGGATGTTGCGGGTCGTCCATAAATGCCATGCAGTTCAGGCTGATCCATGAGCGCTCCGACGGCTTGAGCACCCATCGGACCCGAACCTGAAATAATCCGCTCACGTATCGCGCTGCAATTACCGTCGCAACAAGATTTTCCGGATTGCTGCATCCCCATTGCATAACAGAGGTTCCCGGTATTACATCACGCCGGATAATTTCCATGGAATGTTCGTCATAGACTCGACCAGCTTTATTTGTGCCGAGCGCCGCAACGGTAATCCAGTCGTGTTGCGGCCACATCGCCGCGACTGCGGCGGCGGCTCCGAATAATCTTCGTGTCATGCAGCGTCCTTTCTTCTGAGCTTCCGCGCAGCTTCCATCAGCCTGGCTAACGCTTCCTTGGGTGCCGGTACAACCGGAGCGGGCCGTTGCTCTCCACCGGGGAGTTCCGGACCGGGCGGCGAATAAGGTGGCCGACTGGAGATCGGCGCTTTCAGCGCCGCGGCATCTTCTTTCGTCCGGTTCGGGTCGTATTTGTCCGCTCCGGTCGACGGATACTGCTCTTCGATGATCTCGTCGCCGTTTTCAATCCCGGCGATTTCATAGAGTTTACGGATGCCGGCCTTCTCGTCCACGCCCACGATTTGCCCGCCCTTGTTCCCGAGCGTCATCGCATCCACCACTGCGGCAACCAGTTGCGGAACGTCGCCCTCGACAATGTTCGGGAATGTCACCATGATTTCGATGGTGTCGTCCGATGGCTTGGCAGCTTCATACCGTACGGTGCGCCCCGGCTGCGAGGATCGTTTGGCTTCCCGAATCGAAATCTTCCCGATCGACTGCACTTTGCGCTTTTCAAGTGATTCCCGCAGCATGCCGCCCGCAGCGCCGGCTGATACGCTCAGAACATAGCGGGAGATCGTCAGCAAGTCCTCTCTCCACGCCTCCTGTTTTTCCAGGAAGTTGAGCTCGGTTGGGCGATCAAGACTCGTCGCCGTAGCTAAATTGCCCGTCTTGACATCGCCGCCAAAGGTTTCGGGAAGCCCGAAGACGCGCCACACCATCAGCTCAAACCGGCGTACTTCTTCCGGATCGCCGCCCATGCGCGACATGCGGAACGGCTGTATCGTCGTTCCCGGGCCCGCCGCGAAGATCGAAGCATTGACCGGAGGCGGGTTCTCATCCCACAGACTGGAGCTCGGCCCCACTGTTGTCGAAAGCTGCTGCTTCATCCCCTCGAGCGCAGCCTGACCGCCTTTCGAGGTGATCGTCATCGCAATCTGCGAAAGCGCCTGCTTGACCGTCGCGCAGGCCTCAAGGAATCGCCGGGATGCTTTGGCCCAGTCGAGCGCGGCATACACAATCGGACACCCAAAGTGCCATTTCGACACAGCACCCGATTTCCGGTGCAGGATCGGGACGCCCCACATCACCGGCTTGCCCCCGATCATGTCGGGTTTATCGTCCGGATCGTAGCCGAGCGCCGGATACCAGGCTTCGCGGGAAGCGCTCCCTGTCTGTCCGCTCTGTGGATTGAATAACCGCTCGGTCCATTGCCGGCGATAAAACCACGGTGTATCGGCGTCTTCCGGGTCCGTTACGATGTCCTGAATCTCGGTTGCGTCGATCGTCCGCACGCTGGTCTGACCGGATTTCAGCCGGTCCGTGAACAATGCAAAGAAGATATTGCCGTCGTAATACTTCCTGCGCTCGAGTTCGGTCAGCGCGTTCTGGCCCAGAGTCGAACGATTACGCTCGAAGAATTCCTTCAGAACTGTGTTTGCATCTTCATCCGGGCTCGATACTTCACAGCCGCGCCCAAACACGTAATGCGCGGCGACGTTGATCCCGCGCTGGATTAACGGGTTTTTGATGTAGTAGAGCCGCGAAATCAGGATGATCTGCTGGATGCCCCATCTCGAGAATTCGAGCCAGGAAAGATTGATCTGGCGGCGCCATTCGACATTCTGCAGGGCGAGCTCGATATCGCCGTACGCACCCTGAGCGAGCAGCGGCGTTTCCCGGAGCGAGAGTTTCCCGCCGCGGAGGCTTTCCGCCGTCGCCTGAATCAGGGCATCGGTCTGCTTCAGGGCGTCCGGCGAAATGCGCCATGGTCCCGCGCCGGCCATCTGGCGGGCTTCGATCAGTTCCGAGAATCGCTCCGCGGCTTCGGATTCGATATTCCGTTCGAGTGCACTTCTGAGCGCGTGTTCTTCGTTCAGTCGTTCTCGGAGGTACCGGTTTTCGGCGCGTGGGTCGGGCGGCGGAGTGTGAGTTGACGACTTAACACTTTGCGATTGAAGTTTGTGAAACAGGTTTCTGATCCGCCGCCACATTGCGTTCAGGCTAACAGACTGCAAGCAACTTTTCATTCTTCATCGTCAAGGAGTGCCAGTGTTTTCCGGCAGAATTCCCGTATAGAGCGAGAATCAATAGCGCTGATTTCAAACGCTACGGTGTCCTCTCCATCCAGTTTCTTAAATGTCAACTTGTCGCCGCAATGGTAACGACACCCCGGAAGCGTACAGTGCGGAAGGATTCCAAGAACCTCTGCCTCGGTTACGGTGAGAATCATGCCTGCATATGAAGATCCGTTCTTGGAGTCAATGTAAAAACGCAGGCCACTACTGGAGACCTTTCCCTGTCCCCACAATTCAACGCTCCAACCGACAAAATCTCTCGGCTGTTCTGGTTCCTGTTCCATTAACTGAGATCCAGCCCCCTGAAATAATCTGCTCCGTACTCCTCCACTAACCGCTCAACTTCCCGATCCTGCCAAGGCTCCCGCTCCAGATGCACGAACTCAAACCATTTGCGGTACGGCTCAATCCAGTGTTCCGGAACCTCGGCAAACGTCCACGTTTCGGGAATATCCATCGCTTCCGGCCTGCCCTTCGTGGCCATCGAGTACATCCGCTCAATCTCGGCCACGGGCTTTTCCGGCCAGCGAATCCGCTCGGTTACCTTGTACAGCCGATGCCGAGCCCGCAACCGTTTCTCCGAGGCTGCCCAAGCGTGCAGGACACCCCCGACCCCGGCAAGCGGCATCCGCGATAACAGTAATCCACTGCCCATCGGTTGTCTGTGGTGAAACCGATCCCCTCTCCAGTGCAGCCGCAGATTATCCCGGAATGCAACAGATAACCACCGGTCCGTGCCCCAGATTCCGTTGGCGTGATACCGGGTCATCGAGCCCCTTAGGTTATAGAGGGGCAATTCGAGCATCCGGTCGGCAGGCATCATTTCGATCATGGCCCGGATGCCGCCGCACGTCTCCGTGGGCAGCAGGTTTGCCGAGACGAACTCGTCCGCGTCGATAATTGCCACATGTGTGGCGTTGAATGCCCGCGCAGCGTCCAGCATCTTCTGCCGGTGAGGCATTTCATGCCAGGTCCGCTCCGGTTCGTGAATGACCACAATTCGCCCGGGATAGGCCTGCTGTAATCCCTGGAGGATCATGGGCGTCGAGTCCGTCGAGGCGTGGTTCAATGCGATGATCTGATCCACCCACTGGAGAGCGACCCGCAGCGTGAAAGCGCATATCCAGTCTTCGTTACGGAGCGGACAACACGCTATAAGATTCATCGGTTCCCAAACTGAATCGGGCTCAGACGTTCACGCCCGCACGTAAGGCATGTTTGCCAATCTTTTCCTTTTATGCCGCCCCGTCTGCGGGGCCACGACCACACATGCTCGTGCAGGCGTAACGAAAGCCACTGAAGCAGTCTCACAGTTCATCGTATTCTGAAAATCCGTGCTGGTCCTTGCGGCGGTTCTGCTGATTTTCGCGCTTCGCTTGTGGCGATAATCCGCCACGTACGCCACATTTTGAATTCGTGCCAGCCCCAGACGGCGCATACCATCAGACAGCCGAGCGCAGCCCAGGCAAGGACGATGCCGCCCACGATTGCGACCGCCAGCCAGAAGTTATCCATTAACGCTCCCGTCTGCCGCCCGCTTTTTTCCGTAATGCTTCGCGTGCTTCGGTCGTCAGCTTATCCTCGTCTGGCATAACAAAATCGCGTGTGTTGAGTGGGCCGCCACGTTTTCCGGTTCGCTTCTGCCTGTACTCACGGAACGCCATCAGCAGACGTGCGGCATCCGGCATCTCTAATCCCATCTGATTGCGGGCGAAATCAATCAGGAATGCATCCTGCTCTGCCGCCTCGGCGGATTCGAGGACAGCCTGTGCATGATCGCGCGCCTGTTCCGCACTCATTTGCGAGATAACTTTCTCGCCACGAATCAATTGGATGAACGGCTCACCTCGTGGATTGACGCCGCTCTGATGCCAGAGAATATCGTCTGGTAATTTCTCGTCAGGCATTGACGCTCCCATCCGCCACCAGGATCGTTCGCGAATCTGTTACCTGATCCGGTTTCCCGTAAGCCAGAATATCCGGGCAGTTCGTCAGTTTTGCCTCGTGGCGCCACGCGACAATCGATAACGCTGACTGGTCATGCCGATGTCTCACGCCGATCTCTCCATGCCACGGCCCGCAGAAGGCCCGCGTCTTCAGCCCGTAATACAGATACTCATCGTAAATCGCCCGACCGACCGGGTGAACCAGATTCAGCCCGAACGAGGTTGCCATTACATGCGGGATGGCTTTGTTGATGATCCGGGCTGCCACGATATCCCGATCCGGCCAGAAGATTTCGTACGCTTTTTCATTCGTCCACTCGTAATTCATCCATGCGTTATTGGCTATCCAGTAACCGTCCCGTTCGATCCGTTCCCAGAGCGGATCAAGTGATTTGACCGGAACAATCGAGGAATCGGCCCACAGCAGGATCTCGGCCTGTTCCGAGGCAATCTCGAGGGCACGCGCCTTAAAGGCGTATGGAACCGTTCGATGCGGCGGGCAATCCGAAGGCCAGGCGTTACGCCACCAGATATGATTTTCGCCGTGATCCAGCAACCAGGCGTGCAGGCGGTCGAGACCGGCCACGTAGCTACCGGTCCCGACCGAAACAACAGCGCGTTGCGGCACTTATTAAACAACCCTCGCCATACCAGACCTAGCCCTACCACACCAAGCCACGCCGCACCTTACCGCGCCCCGCCTTGCCCATTTCGTTATCGTGTAAAAACCGCATTCGTGCCATTACTGTAGGTCAATTTGTAACCGTGCCGAGTTGCCCCGCTGCACATTTCAGCGAGCCTGTCACCAAACTCCACACAGCAGCATTTTGGCTTAATATCAAGCGCCAACATCCGGTGAAACAAATCGACGGATGTGCCCTCCGTATCGAGGCTGACCATATCAAAACCGCCAAACTGGTTCGTAATCTGTTCCCACGTCACGGACGGAACCGTCAATTTACCGTGGAATTCAGCGTGATCTTTCCACCTGGCATACTCGGCGTCGTCGCTGGTCGATATCGCATCCGGCGTGATATGCAAAGACATCAGCCCGATCCGAAAACCCATCGCGCACTGAACTAACGTGACCCGTTCGCATTTGCCGTACTCTTTGATGAGCGAGATCATCGGCCAGGGTGACGGCTCGATCAATACCGCGGACCAGCCGAGTTCGATCAATGCGCGGGAATTCGAGAATTGCTTCGGATCCCAGCTTCCTATGTCAAGTAACCTGCCCGGCTCTTTCCGATCTTTAAAAGCCGCCAAAATATACTGCTCTTCCTCGAATTGCGAGTACATCAAACTCCAGGCTTTCTTGATACTGCCTCATCCGGCGTCCATCCGAGTTGGTCGATTCTACACCGAATCAAATTCTCACTGATGCCGGTTTCGCGCGACCATTGCATAGCTGTCTGGCTTTTACCTTTGGCGCAAATAATCCGATTGCTTCGTCGGTTATTTGCCTGATCCGTACGAGTGCCCCAAACGCAATTATCAGGCGAATAAGGCCCATCGTTATTTTTCCGTTCCAACGTCCCGCCTATCGGACGTGGCCCCATATCAGCCAGAAATGCGGCGAAGGACTGCCTCCAGCGTTCACACATCACAATTCCACGACCACCATAACGTGGATATGCAGCATCGGAAGGATTCTCACATCTTCCTTTTGCTTTCGACCAGATGCCATAAATTGCTGTCCGACGATATCCATGAATTACACGAAACTTACCTGTCTCAGTGCGTTCGCGAGTTTTCGGGTCAGCTAATTCCGGGGTCGGAGTATGTTTGTTGGTAGCCATGTGACTCCTTTCAGTCGCATAGGTTAGGGCCACCAGGGACGTTCAAGCGTCCCGGTGACCCGCTGATCTTATCACGGAAGCAAATCGTTTGCTTCGGCAAATCCCCCGGCTTTGAGCCGCTCGAATTCTGCCCGGGCTTCCGCCCAGTGTGCTGCACTATTCACGTATTCGAGAAACTTAGGCTTTCGGCTCGCCGGTGCCATTCGTTCTCCCGATCGAGGCAATCCCCAGTGTTGATGAATCTGCGCCAGATCAGTCCGTTGCCAGAAAACGCCGAGCTTTTGCGCCACGCATTGCAAGTGCTCATCAACAAACATATGGTGAAAAGCAGACCATAACGGACCATTTCCACCATAGACCCGCCGGCAGAATTCGCGACCGATCCACGCGCTCCCTGCCGCTCTGTCAATGTACGCTCCCTTGTGGTCTCCCCACCTATGTCCGGTAGGCTGCATCACGCCCCAGGTGCCTTTAAAGTGGTCCACCAGTTCGCAGGCGATCTGCTCGGCGGTCTTGTGCGGATCCGGCATCACGTCGTCGCCCGCCGCTATGAACCAGTCGCACTCCCGGTCAACCTGCATCACTCTCTCAATTAGCTGATTGACTGCGCGGGCATAGCCGGGATAGGCATCACAAATGAGGTAATCCGCCTGGATCGGTTCCGCGCCCGGATCCCGCCAGAGCGCAATTCCGCAGCCCGCTTTTTTCCACCAGCCGACAGTGGACTGGAGTTCGGGACGCGCGGCCGGAATGGTGAGCCATGCGGGGTACATTCAGTTTACTGTCGCTGATTTATCGATAAGGCAGGGTATTCGTGCGGCAACGGGATCATCCGGCCTGCCGACCGAGGTTATCGCAACCCGCATCCCGCAGAGCGAGCATGTGATGTCATAGAACCCGCATTCCGGGGCTGGGTACGGCAAATCAACCTCGCAGCATGGGCGGGATCCCTTCGTCAGATCAACATGAATCCCGTTCGGATAATCGGGATTCGGCGGACACTGTGCTTTCCCGCGACCGGACGCCACGAACTTAATCCTGTGGCTCACAGCGGCTCCTCTCCGATGCTGTTCAACCATGCCGGGTACATTTCAGTCGGGGCGCCGCCCCGGAAAGATTTCTGACAGTCGATTCAGGGCCACCCGCTCCGCTGCTTTTGTGAATTCAGCGTCTTTAAAGATGTCGATATCGTCCTCAATGATCATCTGCCAGACAGATGCAACCCACAATATGAACAGAACAGTGCCAACGGCACCCCAAACCCATCCAGCGGCCTGCCATCGATCCAGAAGAAGATAGACTACTGCCGTAAGAATCCACGGCGGTCGGCTGGGGAGATTCCGCCAGGATAAAACCTTCGGCTTCCGGTTTAATTTCACAGCGGCTCCTCCCCGATCGAAGCGCGGTAAACCTCGTAATGGAGTTCGGCTTCCCGCTTCAGATCGAGATCGTATTCCCGGGCGAAATCCACAAGCCCGATATTATGCTGCTCAACGTGGTGCTCGCGGCATAAAGGGATACACGAGGAATCCGGCCCCTTACTGCTCATTCCGTTATTGGTTGTGTGGCACGGATCACTCAGGCATGCGAGTGGTTTCGGGATCTGATTCCAGTCGAGCGCACGCTGGCGCTCCACGAGGCACGCGATACAGGCGCGCTTCGTGAGCCAGCGCAGATACCGTGAATCACGCTCAACGGTGACCCGCCGCGGCTTTGAGCGCCTCGCGCTGATGCGCGTGCGGCGGGCCGGCAGCGGAGAGCGCTTCAGCGGGGTTTTGCGGGCAATCATGCGGCTCTCCGGGAATCGCGCCGATTGGCACGTTGCTCTATCGCCGTCGCCCACCGGACATTACCAGGTTCGTAGTCTCCATTAACATCAGGCCAGCGATCAATCGAATATTCACGCGATGGCCTGAGCCCAACATCCTGAATGAAGTCTTTCAATGAATTGCGCCACCTGTCACAAACCTTGATCCCGCGCGCACCATAGTACTTAAAGTGTGAATGATTCGGGTCTTCACATCGCTGGATCATCGTCCTCCAAATGCCACGAGTCTGGCGAAATGGATCAGCAGCATATTTAGCCGATATCTCATGAGCGTGCTTCTGACGATACGTCTTGCCCCACCTGGCACTTTTATCTGGATTGGAGTGATAATACTCACGCGATCTTGCGTATACGCACGGCTTGCAGATTGCGACCCAGCGCCTGAATTTGGTAATAGATTTGATTTCACCGCAGCGGCGGCATTGTCTGCGATCCGGCCCGTACGGATTTCGCATTATGATTGATCTCCATAAATCTCGCGATACGCTCATCCCAGTCCGGAATGCGCTTCCAATTAACGGATTTATTCAATAAATCCTGGCCGTAATACTGCGTATTCCCATCGTGGATTAAACATATGAGCCGCGGCTCACCACTATTGGATATAGCCGAAACCCCAGACATCCCGGCATTGCGGACGAATTCGGTATCTTCACCTGTTCCCCCTTTTGTCTTGGGTAGAGCCGCGAAAGCATGCCGTTGCCAGTATTCAGCCCTATAGGCTAACGAGGCCCCAATACCGTAACTGCGATTCCGATTTGTATATAGCCATGCTTCGCCAGGCGGATCACGCCAAAATGGGACAATGTTATAGCCCACTGCGTCCGCTCCCGATTGCTCGAGATGGGCAACCTGTTCGGAGATGCGCTCAGGCCTCGAAAGATCGTCGGAGTCCCAGTGGATCAGGACTTCTGCCCCGAGATCCACCGCTGTATGGTTTGCCCAGTTCCGCAATTCGCCGATCGTCAGTCCCGGCACGGAAAGTACATGCCATACCACGAAATGATCCGATGCAAGGGGCTCCCCGGGTCGCTGAGATGTATCCCAGATCAGCATCCGCTTGTTCGGATAGGTCTGCGCCCGAAACGACTGAACGGCCCTTTTCGTCATCTCCGGACGGTCAGCCGTCAGGCAGATGGCACACACCAGGGGCTCGCTCATTTCCTGAAGTCCTTCATCCGCTCGCTCATTGGTTTTTCCTTGCCCTTGCGAACCGCCTCCCGGATTGCTTCGTTGTCAACCGCGGGCTCGTCAAACAGTTCGCTCCGAAGATTCGGCGCCGGACCGATCGGAACCCCGATCAATGAATTGCGGGATGCGACCAGATCAGGCGCTTCCAGCCGTTCGCGCATCGCCCGTTCGATCCAGCGATTGAACAGCATACCGGCGTCCTCAGCGGCAGATTTGGCCGCCCTATAGACTTCCGCATCAACTGCTACGTTAATCGTATGTGCATTTCGCCTAGCGCCCATATAGCACCAACACAGCGCCAACATTGTGGGCGCTATCAGCCTACATTGCAGCCTACAACAACCACAATAGCGAATCAATAGAAACTTCTAATCAGATGCTGGATATCTGGTACGGCGTCCCCATCTGGGACTGCATGATCATCTGTTCCTGATCTATGACGAGCTCGGTAGCAGCCCACACCAAAGCATCGAGCCGGTCCGGAGATCCGTCAGTCGATTGCGGCGTCCAGTTGCACATCTGGTCCTCAAGAGTTGCTAAAGATCCGACGTGGTGACACCGGCCCTGTTCGTAGAGCGCAGCCACCGGCTCCGCGCGGATGTACTTGCCGCGGCTGGCCCGGACGGCCCGAAATGACACATTCGCATCCACTGCCCGGATGTTGGCTTCGACCAGATCCCCCCCGTTATTCACCTCCCCTACGATCCGGTCAGCCTTTCGCGTGTGATAGGCCGCAATCGCGCGCTTTGCCCAGCCTGCGGGGCTTTCCCGGCAGGAGAGGTCGTCCAGTATCAGGACGTGGCCCGATCGCGTCAGAGCGGCCGCTACGATGCCTGTCTCGTCCGAATCCGGGTTCGATGTAACTGCCGGGTCGATCGCGATTACCGTCCGGACGATCAGATCCCACCGGACTTCCGTCATCGTGATCCGCGAAGCGTCAATAACGCCACGGGTCCACAGGGCGCCGGGTACGTCTTCCAGTAGTTCGGCGTTGATCTCCTGCCGGCCGAGGCGGGTGCCCTCGTACGGCGCAATCACTTCCCGAAAGAACGATTCCGACAGCCAGGCGCGGTTCTCATAGCTCGAGCCGCGGGTTACAACTGTTTGTGGATTAGCGATGATTTTCTTCAATACTGCTATAGGCTTAGGAGTCGTCGTGATCACGCCCTGCAAGCGTTGCGACTTCAGCCGGAAGCCAAACATGATCTGGTCCCAGGCTTCCTGGACAAAGCGCCAGGCGGCGAGTTCATCTGCCCAGAACTTCGTAAATTGTGGTCCGCGCAGACGTTCGGGCTCATCAGCCGATCGGGTAATCCCGACCGCACCCGAGGCGAATTGGACCAGATGGCGCGAGGAATTGTATAAAGGCCGCTGATTCAACGGGAAACAGGCCATCAGCCCGGACGGACCCTCGATCATGACCTCACGCACGTCCGCAGCCGTGGGCGCTACCATCAGAATCCGCTCTTCCGGATTGCGAGCCCATTCGCGGACCGTTTCAGCTCCGGTGCGGGTTTTGCCGAAGCCGCGGCCGGCGAGTACGAGCCAGAAAAGCCAATCCGCCTGATCGCTCGCGGCGCCTTTCGAGCCCGGAGGTAATTGATTCGGGCGGGCCCAGCAGCGCCAGTCCCAGAGAATCGCTTCAGCCTGCGTGTCCGTTAGGCTTTGCAGGAATTTCCTGATCTGATGGGGCTTCAGCGATCTGAGCGATTCGATCGGCGAGGAGTTGTTTGGGCTCGGAGAAAGGCCGGTCATTGTCCTGCTCATCGACAAATCTGTGGGATGTGGGTGGTTCGCGCCATCCGGCACGGCACTTCAGCCAGAAGCAGACGGCCCACGGTTCGCCGGCCATAGCGCGCTGATAAGCGATATTCCCGACGGAGGCATTCGACATATCGGCGGCTGTATCCAGTTCGCGGCGGAAGTGCTTGCGCAGCGTCCGATCCGAGATCCCGTGAGTGCCGATACAGCGGGCAATCTGGATGTGCGTAAACCCGCAGGCGACCATCGAGCGCACCGTATTACGGTCTGCCAAAGTCGGTTCATAGGGCGGTTGGCCAGCCATTTTTATTTGCGGAAAGTATTCAGACTGTGGCGAGTTCCGGGCATCTTTCTGCTTTGATTTCAGCGAATGAGCGGCCGTCGCCGTCGAGCGTGGCCTGCCGGCCGGTCAGGTTCTGCCAGCGGGTAACGATCACATCGCAGAACGCCGGGTCCAGTTCGAGTCCGTTACACGCTCGGTCAATCGATTCGGCTGCGATCAGTGTAGTTCCGCTGCCAAGGAACGGATCATAAATGCCATTACCGGATTTC
Organism: Candidatus Sulfotelmatobacter sp.; assembly: GCA_035710825.1. Classification (GTDB taxonomy): domain Bacteria; phylum Acidobacteriota; class Terriglobia; order Terriglobales; family Acidobacteriaceae; genus Sulfotelmatobacter. The sequence goes on along the minus strand of DASTCU010000017.1, from coordinate 7,350 downwards.
GTATGATTGCGGATTGGCCGCCGCATAATCTCAACCGGCTTCTGAGCCGCATGGCCGGTCCGTGGCTGATCATCCATCCGGTTCACCTTCCAGAATGTTGATTCCGTGTTATTCCCGCACCAGTGAGCGGTTCGCCCTTTACGCACCGCATACCAGCAGCATTCGTGCTGTGAATTGTAATGGCCGCGCGAAATGGCATAATTCTCTTTGCACCAGACAATCTGATTGCGAATCTCGAAACCACATTGCATCAGCGCCAGTGCAACATCAACGGCTGGCCGGTCAGCATGCCATACGTACGCGACATCGCCGGTAAACAGTTCATGCGCTTTCAGCCAGGCTGCCTCCAGATCCTGCTTCATGTACGCTGTCGCTTCCGCCCGGAATGCCAGCCCTAGTCGCTCATTACGCCATTTCGGGTCATATTCCACACCATACGGCGGGTCCGTAACCATCAGAAACGGCTTATTTTCGCCGAGCAGCCGTCCCACATCCTCCGCGCTGGTTGCATCCCCGCAGAGCAGTCTGTGTGATCCCATCAGCCACAGATCGCCGCGCTTCGAGACCGGAGTTTCAGGAACTGGCGGAACGTCATCCTCGCGCGGATCCGCCTGAAGCGTCAGTTTGTCGATTTCCCCGATATCAAACCCCGTCATCTCGAGGTTGAAGTCCAGCGCCTTCAGTTCGGCGAATTCCGCGGCTAGTGCTTCCATATCCCAGTCGGCCCACGTTACGGAGCGGTTGACCATCAGCCGGAAGGCTTTGACCTGAGCTTCGGACCAGCTATCACACCGGATTATCGGGATCTGACTGATCCCGAGTTGCGCCGCAGCTTTGAGGCGTAAGTGGCCGTCGACCACTTCGCCGGACGATCGCGCAAGCACCGGAACCGTAAAGCCGAACTCACGAATCGATGCGACCATTCGCTCTATCGCGTGATCATTCTTGCGCGGGTTTCTGCTGTATGGCTTGAGCTTGGATGCGGGCCAGTATTCGAGCGTGAGTTGCGCGTCCAAAGGATCAAGTTTACACGGATTTGGCTGCAAAACAGAGTGGTTGGTGCGGTTTATACACCGCCGCGATATGGCGGGCGAGTTCGAACGGGATTCTGGCGATCAGGGCCGAGGCGGCCTTGCGGGCGGGTGACTTTGAGCCTGTGCGTGAGATTCCGACGCAGTGCTCGCCCTTGTAGTCGTTGAACCAGCCGCCGTATTCACGGGATGATTTAATCGGGTCGTTTACGGGGTTCCGTATATGGCCGCTTTTCGTGTTGTGCGCCACGGCGAACCATGAGCCGCCGTTATTCTTGAAGCCAAGCTTGTGCGGCATCAACGCCGGCACGTCGCCCCACAGGTAGAACGAGCCGTAATGCCAGCGTGCCCGTCCGACCCAGCGCTGCGCTCCCTGCACGTTCTCGACGATCAGCGGAATGTGCCGAGGCTCAAAATCGCATCCATCAAGGGTTGTCGCCGGATGAAATACTCCGCATTTCGCGCAGCCATAGCTTTCGGTTGCCGCTTCCGACGCTTCCCGCTGAATTCGAAAGCATGCCTCGAACAGTGAATTATCGGGCGGTGGCAGCGCTTTCGCCCGCTTCCACGGCATCGCCCGGTACGAATAGGCCTGGCAGGGCGGGGAGGCCACGATGCAAGCGGCGTCACGGAACTGTGAGCCGTGGAGCGTCAGCACGTCCTGCAAAACAAGCTGGGCCGGGTATTTGTGCGAGCCGTAGACGTGCCGCTCAATGTCAAACCCAACCACATCATAGCCTTCCGCGAGGAATCCATCAGCCCACCCTCCAAGGCCTGAATACAAATCTATGCAGAGCGGCTTCATTTTTCGCTGCGGGCCATCCGCTCCTCGATCCGCTTCCGTCTTTGGCGCTCCGCTTTGCGTTCATCCTGGGGACGTGCAACCCGAGGCGGATCTTTGGGGCAATCCCGTGAGTGAACGCCCGGACCGTAAACCGGATTCGGAGTGTTGCAGTAGGGGCAGTTGCCGTCTTCACGCATCGGATTTTTCCGATACCTCCAGGAATTGTCTGGTCTCGGGATGGGTGGCCCGCTTCCGCTGAATCTGTTTCAGGTGCTCGATTTCTACCGCTGTCGGAATCTTATCTCGGAGTGGAGGTTTCAGGGGTTTGCCGCGGATGGTCCGGACCAATAAATCGTAGTCGCTCGGATCAGACATTTTTAGCCCTCTGCTCCACTTCGTCATCCTTCGCTTTCCAGTACCGCATCGACCGCGGAATTTTAATCGTGCAGTTGTATCGCATCGCCACCTCTTCCCGGCGGTCCATGCGATCGATATCCAGAACGTTCCGCAGATGGCTCAACGTATTGATTTTGAGCCCCCACGGACGTTTATCATGGGCCATTCGGATTGTTCCCCCTGTTTCATAAACTCCGCCTGATGCTCGGCAAACTTCGCTCCCGCAGCACATCTGCAGGCTACGCCATGGCGCAGCATTTCAATCACGGGCGTCAGTTCATGGGTCCATCCGGTGTAGCCGAGCCCTTTGCACTTCGGGCAGCGTTGCTCTGGTTCCCGTCGCAAACTCGCAAGGTAATCGGACGGCTTCACGCAATCCTCACGGCCCCGGTTTCGATGGTTTCCGATTGGGGCGGCTTCTTCCCGGTTATAAAGGCAGGTTCAGTAATAGAGATACGGCGACGTTTCGGTGCACGGTTGTGCACTGTTCGGTGCACAGATGTGCACTCAACCGGCACGTTCGGTGCACATTTGTGCACTGAAAGAACCCAGAAAACGCGCCTGCCTTCCCTGCGGCGCCAGATCACGCCAGCCTTTACGAGTTCGTCTATCAGGTAGAAGAACTGGCGTCTTGCAACACCGATCACGGCCGAAAGCTTAGTCCAGTGCCAGAACATCTCACCGGACGATCCGGCCACATCGTCAATCAGAAAATACAGGATTCGAGCGTCAGCGCTCAGGGTGAGGTCCGTCATCACGTAATAACGGAGCCGCAGACGTTCAGCGGTGTGCATACATCCCTCCCAGGATGGGTTCAGGTTTCGGACCGGAACTGCTGGGAGGGCCAATCCCGGCCCCGGAACCTGGAATCCGTTTGCGCTAGCTAGGCGCAATCTCAGAATAAAGTCAAAGGGGAGTTTAGTAAAGTACCGGTACGCGCGTCAAGCCGGAACCCTGCGCTGGAGCCCCGACTTCGCGTAATGCTCCATGAATCCTTCGATCGACGCCTCGAAATCGACGCCGGCGATCCACGTCAGCGCTCCGCGGCTTCGTTCGCGTTCATGCCAGAACATCTGAGCCGAGGTCGGTTTGCGGCCGGCTGATTTGAATTCGACCCATAACACTTCCGCTTCCTGAGGTCGGACTTTCGTGAATAAATTGGGATGCCTGTACCTCAGAAATAAACAGTCCGCCATCCCGATCTCGCCGAAACCTTTACCCAGCAATCGATTGGATACAGGATCCGTGCGCAGCAATCGCCACCCGTCTGCAATTAAGAAATCGCAGCAGGTCCGCTGAATATCGGCTTCACTTAGCCTCAGCTTGACGGATCTCATCGAGGATTAAATCCCGTTCCATCAGTAAATCGTTGAATCCCATCGCCCATAACCAGCAGGGCCATGAATCCGGCTCCCGCTCCAGCCAGCGCTCGACGGCCTCAATTTCGCGGTCGATCCGCTCAAGATCCCCAAGCCGCCCCGCGCTTGATCCGACTTCCACATCAGACCTTTTTTCACCGGGACAGGGAACGCGGAGCGGTTTGGATTTTGGGGAAACCTTCATCGAATACGAAGATGAAAAGAGCGCGGCTCGAGCCTCGCCCCGGCTACGACCGGATGCCCCGACCCGTCACACTCCGGACACGGAATCTGCTGCAATTGAATAGCATTCGGATCGATTACGATTCCCGATCCGTCACACCGCAGGCATTTCGATTCCAGCACTTTGCGGATCGCCTCCGTGTCGGGTACGCGCTTCAGACTGTGCGGCAAGAGAAATGCCTTGATCCTTTCGGCACCGTCCTTTGTTATCCAGCCTTCCCATCGGCACAGTTCATCGGGCAAAAGCGATTCATCTGTTACGGTCAGCGGACATCGACCGCCATTGGCCTGTACTGCCAAAGTATTCACCCGGCCCTCGATCTTCGAGCGGCCCATCGCCGCCATAATCGACACGCAAACGGTCTTTAGCCGCTTGGCCCGTTCAGTCCAGGACTTCGCCCGGTGCGTGAGCCGTTCCGCCTCTTCCTGTGCGGCTTTCGCCATCATGTCGCAATGCCGCAGGTACGAAGCAATACCGTCCGCCTTGATGATTTCCTTCCGGACGTACTCGACAATCTGCTGATCGAGCGCCGCCGTCTCTTCGCCGGAATCCTGCATTTCGGCACGCAGCGATATCAGTTCGGCTAATGTTGACTCGATGTCCCACAGGGACTGGTGATGCGTAACAGCGGGTGCGCTCATGTAAAATGTCAGTGTGGCTGTTCCTCTGTGGGTGAAAGCTGGCTCTACATGCCATGCGCTCGTGTTTTTACGAGCCTAGCCCCAGAGGGGCGTCAAAGTCCTCTGTCCTGTCTGCGATGGGCTGCTGGCAGAACGGCGCGAACGGAATCGCGCCGCAAAAGCGCGTTTCCGATTGGCGCGCGCGGCGTCGAACCGCGACTTCGATCACCTGCGTCACATGCAGGATGACCAGCCATAAGCCGTCATGCCTTTACCGCCTCAATCGCTTCCATCGCCCGCCACAGGTCCCGCAGCATATTGATGATGATCCGCGGGTCGTGCGTCCCCTTCGGATTGGCTTTCTCGTATTCCCCATACACCCGGTTGTACTCCATCATGCCGATTTCGCCGGCCTTCTCTTCCATCGACTGCCTGAGTAATTCCAGCGCGCTCTTTACTGTCGTCGGCGCCGGTTTACTGAGCGCCGTGCCAAGCCGGTCGAATGTGTCCTGAAGCGGGCTGGTCCGGTGAGGTATGGTCAGGTCAGCCTGCGGCGGTTTTGGTGCAGCACGTTCGGTGCGGCGTTCGGCCTGCTCGGTTTGTCCGCGGCCGGATGCTGCATTGCCATCGTCATCTTCCGGCGCTACGCCTGCCATTGCTGCGAGAGCGTAACGGCGCGCATAGGTGATCGCCGAGCCGAGCGATTGCGGCCGGTCATCAATCGCCCTGAGCGTGAGTGAGGATGCGAAGAACTGACCCGACGAATGGACCAGCATGGTGGTAACCGTTGTTTCGGCATCGCGGCCGGCCGGCATCTGAATCACAGCGATACCATTCGCAGTCAGATGTTTTCGGCATGCTTCCCACACCGATGCGAGGTCCGCGTACTTCGACTTGAAGTGCGGATTCGTCGATTCCTTGATGGCGCCGGGAATCGTCGCCTGAGCCTTGGCGAGTGCGGCCGCAATCTCGTTGATCTGGTCGGAATGCCAGAACGTGCGCTGGATCGGTTCGACGAATAGTTCTTCCTGTTGTGGTGTCATCGCTTCTCCTCCCGGCACACCATGCAGGTTCCGAAGCGGTCCCGATGATCAGGGCAGACCGGCCGTCCACAATCTCCGCATGGCTGAACGTCGTCATCAATGGCTCCGCGGCAGGTCCAGACGAAGCACGTATGCGCTTTGTCGTATTCGCGCTGACGGCGAGCCAGTTCCAGCTTGTATTCGTATTCGAAGTCTTTCGCGATGCAGGCGAACAGAGGATGGAGGTTGCTCATGCGGCAACCTCCTCAGTGACTAGGGCTTCAATCGGGAGCGGTTCCATAAAGAGATGCTGAAGCTGCCGCGCGATCTCGTAAGCCTGTTCTTTCGTGAGGAATAGTGCCATATCATCCGGGCCGTAATGGATCGTCAGCGATTTGACGCCCTCGGCCCGTGGCGTATGATCACAGGCCATAAAATACAGCCTCGTTTTGCAGTTGTTCAGGTGGTGGTGTGTCGATGTCATGATTTAATCGTAGCGCCACTTGCGCAAATTCTCAATTGCGAGAGTACCACGCTACGGTACTACGCCGCTACCTTATAGCGGTGCAGTTGCTCCCGGACGATCTGAACAATCAGCGAATAGAGCGGCACGCGCTTCACCGTTGCGATATCATGGAGCTCGCGATAGAGGTCCGGCTCCCAGAAAACCGAGGTTTTGATCTTTTGCCGCCAGCCGAGCACCGGGGCCGAATTGCGTTTGGTTCCCATACATTTCCATCATAAGCCCGTTTCTCAATTTCGCAGCAACCCGCCAGGTACCGGTACTCATACCATTCCATTACGTGCGCAATTGCGCAATACTTGAATCAGGAGGAAACAGTAATGAAAGAGTTCGGATTCGCGATATCGGTGATCAGCGGTTTTATGATGATGGCCTGCCACCTGGCCGGTATTCAGTCAGGAGCCATCCTCACGGTGGTAGAAGGATTCGTGCGATGAAAGCGCTCCTGCTCCTGGCTGCCATTCTGATCGGCCTGCTCGCGTGGCCCCGCACCGATCTGCCGGATAACAAAACCTGCGTATGGGAGACCGGACAATGCAGATGAGAGACCGCATCCCAGCCCTCGACGGTGTCCGCGCGATCGCAATCCTGATGGTGATCTTCGACCATCTGGTGAACGCCCTCAGCCAGCGCCAACACTTTGAAATACCCGGATGGTCTCTCCTCGGCCAGCCGGGAGTCATCATCTTCTTTATCCTGTCCGGCTACCTGATCACCTCACGGTTGAAGGCCGAATACGAATCAACCGGAGCTATCGACCTGAAGCGGTTTTACGTTCGCCGGTTCTTCCGCCTGATGCCGGCCGCGTGGGCATTCCTTGCCCTGATCTGGATCTGCCACCCGTCGCTCTCAGTTCGTGAAATTCAGTCGGCCGTCCTCTTCTATCGCAACTACTACCGCGGTAATGTTCTCACCGCGCATTTCTGGTCGCTCTCGATTGAGGAACAGTTTTACCTTGTGTGGCCCTGCGTCCTGATGCTCGCTGGATTCAAACGCGCCCAATGGGTTGCTTTAGCCGGGATTGCGGGTATCGGGCTCTGGCGATCAACACATCTTGAGCATTTCTCGATCGTGGGCCACGGCTACTGGACCCAGTACCGGGCCGACGCCCTCTTTGTCGGATGCTGGCTGGGACTCCGGGGCGTGCCCTCATTCGGACGGTTCGGTGAATTCGCCGCCCAGGTTCTTTCGTGGCGCCCGCTGGTCTGGATCGGCGGACTGAGCTACAGCCTGTATCTCTGGCAGGAAGCGTTCGCCTTCAGCGTCACCGATGTATGGTCCGTGATCCCCGCCGTGGTTTCGATGTTCCTGATGGCATCGATCAGCCACTACCTGATTGAGAAACCGATGATCACCTTCGGCAAAAACGTGG
>DASTCU010000016.1:0-45261 GCA_035710825.1 Candidatus Sulfotelmatobacter sp. | reverse complement strand
GACTTTGTCCGGCGCGAGAACCAACGCTCCAAAATCCCCCGCCGTGCTCAGTGAGCACGTGCAAAAGAGAGCGAACAACATGAGCTGTCTTGGATTCCCCCGAAGACCATCCTTCTGGATTCTCGCCCTTTTTTCAATCTTCTTGATTTCCGCTGCGGCCACGGCCCAGATGGCATTCTCCTTTTCGAATGTCAGCTTCGGCACGGTACAAATAGGCAGCAGCCTGATCATCCCTGTGGCCGTCACCAACACCGGCAAATCTACCATCACTATCTCTCAAGCCGCGGTGTCGGGAACTGGCTTCAGCTTCGCTGGCCCCAATCTCCCCATTACCTTGGCCGCACAACAAACTGCCAACTTGTCAGTTTCTTTCACTCCGCAGACGGCCGGAACCGTCAGCGGTATCCTCACTTTTTCGGGTTGGGCTTCCTGGGGCGGCCACAACACGGTTCATTCCGCCACTAGCACCGTTGCCCTTTCGGGAACTGGCTACACGGCGCTCGCGCCTGGCTATCTGACCGCGCCTGCCAGCATGAATCTGGGAAGCGTCGTCGTCGGCGGCAGCCAAACGCAGGCGCTTACTCTCTCTAATTCAGGTGGATCAAGCTTAACGATTTCAGGGGCAACCGTGAGTGGCACCGCTTTCAGTGTGAGCGGTTTAACGTTCCCCTATATCCTAGCCGCTGGCGGCAGCGCGAGCCTGTCTGTAATTTTCGCTCCGAGCGCGGCCGGGACCAACACCGCAACTGTCACCATCAGTTCCGATGCCTCCGACCCTTCTGTTGCTGTATCTCTTACCGGCAGCGCGACGACTTCGAGCGGGACTCTTGGGGTGGCGCCCGGATCCATGAACTTTGGCACCGTAACCATCGGAACGACTCAGAGCCAGAACGGGAGTATAACTGCCAGCGGTGCGAGCGTGACTTTGTCCTCTGTGAACTCCAGCAACTCTGCCTTCACCGTCAGCGGACTCACGTTACCGGTAACGCTTGCCGCCGGTCAGAGCCTGCCCTTCACCGTAAGCTTCGCTCCCACGGCTACCGCCACAACTTCCGCCAACATCTCCTTCCTCACCAGCACTTCAACTTCGTCGGTGCAAACTGCCAGCGGTTCAGGTGGGACGAACCAGCACATTGTCGATTTGTCGTGGAATGCGAGCACGTCCACCTCAATCGCGGGATACAACGTCTATCGAGGGAGTGCAGCCACGGGACCATTCTCGAAGATCAATCCTGCACTAACCACCTCCATGAACTACAGTGACAGCACGGTTCAGTCGGGTCAAACCTACTACTACGTGACCACCGCCGTCGACTCTGCTGGAATCGAGAGTTCCTATTCGAACCAGGTGCAGGCCCTGGTTCCGTTTCCGTAATCACCTCACACCCCTATCACGGAGTGAAATGATTCCATAACAACACCGGCTCCTAGGCCCGAGTAGACTTTCGACGCGCAAGCGCCCCGCGTAAGAGCTAGGGAACAACCGCTTTGACTGTAGCTGACTCGCTGCTTTCGTGGCCGTAGATATCGACTGCGGTCGTCGCATAGTAGTACGTTGTGCTATTGGCGACGGTGGAATCGTCATAGAGCGTCGAAGCAATCAGGCTCGCGTTGATCTTCTTCCAGATTGCTCCGTCTAGACTGCGATACACGTTGTATCCGACAACGTCGGTCGACGTCGAAGCCTTCCAACTCAGGTCCACGACATGGTTGGCCGTAGCTTGGATGATGACTTTGTAGTAGATCTGCGAGACCACCCCGACGCAACCAGTGACCTTCACGGCGAAGGAGTAGGTCGCCGCCGTGGTCGGTGTTCCGGCAAGACTCAGTGATGTGGTCGTGCTGGATACCTTCATGGTGATGCCTGCTGGCAGCGCACCGGATGCGATCGCCCATTTGTAAGGAGTGCAACCGCCGCTCGCGTTAATAATCGCAGAATAGGCGATCTTGTCCGTGCCGTTGGGCAGGTTCGTAGTGGTGATAGTGACGTTGGCCCTACATCGGGACGCGAGTGCGACCAGTAGGAGGGGAAAGAGCGACGGCTTCATGACTCCATGCTGCCGTGATCACACAATTCCCAACAGATAGCAGAGGTTTGGAACCCAACAGATAGCAAAGGTTTGAAACCCAGCGAGTAGCAAAGGTTTGGAACCTTCTGGTTTTGCATTCGAAGTTCAAATGAAGTACCGCTTTTTCGTGGTGATCTAGCTCTCGACCATCAGTCTGTAAAGGCTGGAAGGCAACGGCGCATAATCAGCAGTGAGGATGCCGAGGAAAAAAGCAGGCAGCACGCTCTGACGCGTGTGTTCTACCCTACCCACATGCGAATAAGAAGACAACTCTTTGAGACTCGGTTTGCGTCACGCGACGCATCGCCTACCGGACAATGCCACTGCGCAATGCCTTGGCGACAGCTTCAGACTTTGAGTGGACGTGCAGCTTTTCGTACACGTGCTTCATGTGAAATGAGATCGTGTTGACGCTTACATTGAATTCGCGAGCGGCCGTCTTATAGTTGTGTCCTTCCGCCAGAAGCTTCAGCAGCCGCAGTTCGTGCGGGGTGAGGTCGTGACTCGGTGCCGCCGGCGTCCGGAAGTCACGAAACAATTCGATCACTCGATGTGCTACTTCTGGCGACATCGGCCCGCCGCCTTGAACAGCTTCTTTCAAACTGTCGAGCAGGCGTGCCGGCGGTGTGTTCTTTAGCAGATATCCACAAGCACCGGCGCACAGCGCGGCAAAGATCCGGTCATCATCGTCGTAAACCGTCAACACCAGAATGCGCGCTTCCGGGCAGTGTTCTCGCAAGAGCGGGATGCCTTCAATTCCTGACATTCCTGGCAGACCGATATCCACCAGGATGACTGTTGGCACCTCCTGGCCAATCCGATCTAGAGCCTCTTCCATGCTCCGGAAAGCTCCCGTACAGCGATGAGCGGGCGTGCCATGGATCAGCGTTCGCAGGCCTTCGCGGATCTCTTTCTTGTCCTCGATGATCGCTACTTTGATCAGATCAGCATCGGACAACGGAATCTCCTCTTATCAGAATGCACGCTCTGCGCCCCAACGACCACCGCACCTTATACATTTAATTTATCGGAGGGAATCTGTCCGCTACCTGAATAGGTAGTAATTTTCAGCTGCGCACCAGGGAGCGGCGCCGCGATGTGATGGAATGCTCCAGCAGCACCGTCAAGACCAGCGTTGTCCCTTTTCCTTTTTCTGAAGTCAAGGCGATGTCTCCTCCGAGACGCCGAGCTCGCTCGCGCATGCTGATCATGCCATGCCCCTGGCCGCTCCTCATTTGCGCCGGCATTCCGCAGCCGTCGTCCCCGATTTTCATCACCAAGGTGGATCCTTTGACTTCGACAAGAATGTCCACGTGCTGGCATTGCGCGTGCTTAACGGCATTGTTAACCGTTTCTTTAAAGATCAAAAATAGCTCGCGGCGCATATCCGCGTGCAGTGGCGTGTCGCTGCGCTCCGGAAGAGTACGAAAGGTCACTTCGATATCGGCTGGCTCCAGAACATCGTTGGCAAACCGGCGCATACGCTGGAGAAGATCGCTCAGTTGATCGCGCTTCGGGTTGATGGCCCAGACGATGTCGCTCATGGAGTCCACCAATTCCCGCGAGAGGTCGGCAATCCGCTCCAGCGGTTCGGCAGAATGGCCGTTTTGCCGGCGCGCCACTTCGCTCATGATGGCGATCTGGGTCAGACTGGATCCGATGTCATCATGCAGATCGCTGGCGATACGAGTTCGAACCCGCTCGAGTTCCAGCAACTGTTGCAGGCGGAAGCGATATGCGAAGTAAATCGCGCCGGACAGTACCAGGCTGACTAGCGTAAGAAACCACCAGCGCATCCACACGGGTGGCAAAAGCCGGAAGCTGATGGAGGCCGGCAGAGGACTCGCCAAGCCGTCATTATTTATAGCGCGTACCAGGAAACGGTATCTTCCGGAAGAAAGGCGGGGATAGTTCACCACGCGGAGATCGCTTGGTGTACTCCACTCCCGGTCCGCTCCCTCCAGCTTGTATTGATACTTGATCACGTCACCGGTGGCGAAGTTAAGGCTGGAGAATTCGATTTGCAGTTGATCTTGATTCGGGGTGAGAACCAGTCCAGCCAGTTCCGTCTCTCCGAGTTGGGAAACCGGATACTCGGTTCCTCGCACCAACACCTTTGTGACACGAATCGGTGGGGCTGAGTTGGGCCGGTCCGGCGCCGGATCGAGGCGAGACAACCCATCGAGGCCAAACCAGAGAGACCCGCGACGATCGCAAAAAGCTACATTGTGGTCTGCTCCCGGAGCGACGAGGCCATCGGCTTCGGTGTAATGACGGATTCTTCCGGTTTCCGGATCAAGGCGATCAATGCCTCGCCCAGTCCAAAAATAGATGCGACCGTAGTGGTCTTCCGTAATGGCGCGAACATCATTGCTTGAAAGGCCATCTTTTGTCGAGTAAACCTTACGATCCGGGATTTCCGCGGTCGGATCATCAATGCGCAACAGACCAGCGCGGGTTGTCCCAGCCCACAGCCGGCCCGCATGATCTAAGAACAGAGAGAAGACGGTTCCTGTGGGCAAAGTCCCGTGCTCAATCACCCACTCGAAGCGTCCATGACGATAACGAGACAGCCCACCTCCCCAATGTCCTACCCACAGATTGTTCTCTCGGTCTTCACGAAAGGCGGTGGCCTGGGTAAACTGTGCCTTCCCCAACAATGCGTCGAAGTCCTGAAACTGTCGAGTGGAGCGCTGCCAACGAGTCAACCTGTTGGCAAAGTTTTTGTCCCACCAAGCAATCCAGATGTCCCCACGCGAATCTTCATAAAGACGAAAGACATCCAAGACTTGGCGATAGTGAGCTTTGGGCGAAGTGTGGGCTAATTCTTCCAGCCGATTGACTTTGGGATATCGCAACAAACCGGAAGCGGTGGCAAACCACCATTCGCCGGTGTGATCCTGCAGATGGGTTTGTCCCCAACCCCAACCTTGCCAGTCCCATGACGATGCGTGCCCGGGTACTTTCGGTGCTACGGCACTGAAGCGTTGGCCATCGAAACGATGAATGAAGCGGTTGTGGAGCCCGCTGACGACATAGAGTTGTCCATCGCGGCCTTCGAAGATCGATCGCACGTCGTTAGCGGCCAGGCCGTCGGCAAGGCCATAGTGTGTGAACCCATTGCGCGGTGTTCTCCGACTGGAGTTCCAAAAATTTCCTGCAGCGTCTTCAACTGAGCCGATCCCCGAGGTCTCACGATCGTACAATCGGAAACGGATCTTCCCGCTTCCAGGATTGCGCAACATCTCAAATGTGCCAACATACGTACTGACGAAACGCCTGCCATCGGAAGATTGAAAGACTCCACTGGCCTCGGGACGCATGGAGTCACCCCATTTGGAATAGACGGCCGCAATCAACTCCCTATCCGGCTTGGGGTTCCGAACCAGCAGGGCAAGCCCGTGAAAAGTTCCTACCCAGACATTGTTCTCCCGATCTTCTGCGACAGCGAAGATCCTGTTGTTCCGGAGAAATACGTCGTTAAATGTATCGCAGCGCCCGTCGGTACTGCGCCGCACAAGGGCTGCACTGCCGTTGTACATGGCAATCCAGAGATTGCCTTGATGGTCTTCGAAAAGGTTATCCACCCCCTTGCCCGACGGCAGATTCAGATGCGGACGACTTAGAACCCACTGCCCATTGGCGTGGGACAGCTGAAGTAACCCGTCTACTTGCATTCCAACCCAAACCGTACCGTAATGATCTTCGAGCAGATCAACAACCCCTTGTGTTTTTTGCGATCCATCACCGACAACCGTGAACATCGCCTCCTTAGCGCCTGGTTTGGGATTAAAACGAGCCAACCCTCCCGCGGTACCAATCCAATATTCGCCGCTGCGCGTTTCCAGAAAGGTAGTTACATACCGGTCCGGCAACCCTTGCTCTACGCCATAATTGACGAAAGTGTAGCCATCAAAACGCGAGAGACCTTCGGGAGTGCAGAACCAGAGAAATCCGTGGGAGTCCCGCTTATTGCAAGTGATGGTATTGCTGGGTAGCCCGTCCGCCGTATTGAAGATGCGGACTGGACGGGTCTCAGCCGATGCGACGGCCGACAGCAATATTAGACAGAACCTGGAGATCGTTCGGGCGGCGATCCACCAACCCCACCTCCGCCCAGCGTTGCAGCTAGGCAGGGATATTGCCCGCACGGTAATTTCTTGCGAAGTTTCCGATCCGCTACCAGTCATTGTGCCTTCTGCACTGACCTACTCGCTATGAATGACCGACTGGGAAGAAGGAAAGGGACCGATTAAGCTGCGGGTATTCTAGTCCTGTTTAAAGCCGATCTCCAGCCGGGAATTTGGAGCCCTCCTCGGGGGCGGCAGGGGGTCTCGACCGCGGAATCACCGCCCACTTACCTGCCGAAAATAACGCACTCTAAGAAACCCTCGCTTTCCTACCTAAACAGGTGGTGACAAGCATCCGGTCCACCGGTAACTTGTGCCATTGCTTCTGGGGGCTGGTAAGAAGCGTTCACCGTTGAGAACTCATCTCGCTCTGATCTGAAATTTTGGTACCCGATCTGATTCCTGGAGTGGAGGACGGTATGAGCATCCTTGGTACTGCTAGAAGTCTATTCTCGACGGTCACGTTGCTGACTCTGTTGTCGGGCGTAGCTTCATCCCAAATTCCCGCCACCGACGACAGCTACACCGCTTCGTCTTCGCCAACTTCCAGTTACGGCACCCAGCCCAGCCTTCTCGTGATCAGCCCAGGAGTCAATAGCTACATTCGCTTCGATCTCACGGCGCTGCCATTGGGGCTGACCAGTTCCAATGTCAGCAAGGCTACGGTAAGGTTGAACATCAATAGCGTGACCACCTCGGGCACGTTCGACGTCTACCTTATAAACACGTCCTGGTCGGAGAGCACAATCAGTTACAACACTGCTCCTACGCTGGGAGCGAAGGTGAACACCGCGCCGATTTTGGTAATGGGCTCCAAACGTAACTTCATTGACGTAGACGTAACGGCGGCGGCACAAGCGTGGCTGGGCGGATCGCCAAATTATGGCATCGCCCTCGTGCCGAGTTCGGGCAGTTCTATCTCGGTCTCGTTCGACAGTAAAGAGAACACTTCCACCAGCCATGATCCGGAGCTAAGTGTCTCGATGATTTCGGCAGGACCACAGGGACCTATCGGCCCAACGGGTCCAACCGGCCCCCAAGGCCCCATCGGGTTGTCAGGTCCGCAAGGACCAAAGGGTGATACGGGAGCGACGGGTGCGGTCGGCCCGCAGGGTCCGACGGGAGCCACCGGTCCACAAGGTCTCATGGGACTCACGGGCGCACAGGGACCTCCCGGACCGACCGGCCCGCAGGGACCTGCAGGTGCTGATCCGAATTCACGCATGATCTTCCCCTCGTTCTTCCCCGGCAATCTGAGCGGCACCTGGCTTGGGGCTCAGTTCAGACTCGACCAAGCTATTACTGTGTTACGCCTTGCGGCGACTGCCAAGACGCCAACCGGGATAAGCTGCCCGGCAGCGGTATTCCGTTTTTCAGACGGGTCCAAAGGGCAAGATTTGGTCCTTACCCCGGGGCAGTACTGGTCTGACAGCGGGCCCATTATGTTGACCTTCGCTGCTGGCGCCACATTGCAAGCTTCGCTACGCACCGGTTCTAGTTGCACCTCAAACACCGGGGCGGACGCCAACTTGTTGGTGGAATATAAGATGCAGGATACGGCTGACACTGACAGTTGCCCCGGCACTTTGTGCGGCACCTTCTGCACCACGCCTTCCTCTGATCCTTCGAACTGTGGAGCCTGCGGAAACGCGTGTGCCACCGCCCAAGCCTGCGTGAACGGAGCATGCAATACAACTTGCAGCAGCGGCCGCTATTGCGGGAGCACCTGCGCGACGACGCACTCCGATGGCTTGGGGCAAAACTTTTACGACTGCAATCCGCTCGGTACCTACAACGCCAGTACCGCGATGGAAGCAGGCACCGCTTATGAGATCTCCGTCGGAGGCTCATCCTCCAACGTCACTGACGGCTTCACGTGTGGGGGTACCGGTCTCACATTTGTTTGTACGACAAACACGACCGGACCGGTTTATTGCTGGGGATATAGCTCTGGGGAGGCTGGGCAAGTTAGCAACGGGACCTGTCCATGGGACAGCGGTGTCGTTGCCACGTGGAATTAGCCTGCGCTATCTCTACGGAGAAGCAAAAAATGAAGCTAGCAAAGGATGCGGGCAGTTGGATCGTGCTCGTGGTGTCGTTGCTATGGTTGATGCTGTCGTGCGTGATGGCAGCGCAGGAAACAACTGCCAAATCATCGCGAGCGAAGTCTGTAAGCACCGAGTCTGGCGCCATCAACATGCCCGAGGGCATGACGAAGGACCAAGGCGACGCCATCCTGACTGAGTTGAAAGCGATTCACCAGTTGCTATTGAATCCGCAAAACGCCGCCACTCCCAAACCCGCACCGACGGCTCCCGTCGCCGACAAGGTGCAGATGAAGCTGGCGTCGGGCTGGTTTTCTATCGGCCGCGACGACGCGCCGGTCACCATGGTCGAGTTCACCGACTATCAATGCCCCTTCTGCCGCAAGTACCATATCGATACGTTTGCCGTGTTGAAAAAGAATTATATCGATACCGGCAAAGTACGTTTCATCAGCCGCGATCTACCCTTAGAGTTCCACCCATTCTCCCAAAAAGCAGCGGAGGCGGCGCGATGTGCCGGCGACCAGGACAAGTTCTGGGAACTCCGAGACCGCATGATCATCAACTCCACTGATCTCAGCCACGATGCCGTCCTAAGAATGGCGCAAAGCGATTCACTGGACATGACCAGTTTCCGTGCCTGTCTTGACGGAGATAAGTACAAAGCTGAAGTACAAAAGGACGCCGCCGACGCGGGCGCGCTCGGAATCAGCGGCACGCCCAGCTTCGTGATTGGAAAGAGCTCTAAGGGCCTGCTTGACGGTGATCGAGTCGTCGGTGCTGTCCCTCTTTCGGTGTTCGACACCGAGATACATAAATTTTTACCTTCAAATCCCTGATCTAATTCTGACATGCGATTTACCGCCGCACTCCCTGCAATGGTGCGGCGGCACCAACCAGAGCGTGCGCCTGCCTGCTACCGCTCATGTGTGTGTCACGATCTTGGACCAAATCGAAAGGACGAAGGATTTGAGCCTTGTCTCGCACTGATTGCTTGCGGTGGATTCTAAGTAAGGTCCACGGCGAGCGCTCGATTTCCTACCTGAGCAGGTGGTGACAACTGCCCGGGACTCGGGATAACTTCTCGCCATTCTTGTTCGGTTCCCCCCGAACGCAGGGTTATTGAGTCCAATCACAGGTTTTAGAAGGAGGCAGAATGAAGCGCACGACTATTGCGTTATTGGCCTTTGCTATCGCAGCAGCAGCCGTGATGTTGGTTCCAAGCGCAAAGCAACACTTAGCGGTGCTCCCGGTCGTTCACGCTCAGGGTGGATGCAGCAATGCCACGCTGATGGGCAACTACGTTTTCCATTATGTGGGCTTCAATTCCAAGAAAAACAATTACGCGACTGAGCTTCCCATAGCGGCTGTCGGAGTGGGCATATTCGACGGAGCGGGGAATGCCACGTTCACGTACAACGACGCGTTCAACGGCCACATCGGCGCGACTACTACCCCGGACGTCGGCACATACGCAGTCAATGCCGACTGCTCGTTCAGCCTCTCTGATCCGGCAGCCGGACAAACCTGGGCGGGCGCGATCATCGGTGGCGGCAGCGAATGGGACACGATTGTTACCACCACCGGGTACACGGCAACAATGACTGGAAAGAAACAGTGATGAGGGGAGACAAAGCTCGCGGTTGGGGCGTGACGAGGAAAATCAGTGAATAGCATGACGGTTTTCCGCGCCATTTCCCGCTCTGTCTCTTGAAGCCGGCAGATGCACACTCAGTCCAGCCGGGATGAGTACCAGTAACGAAATCGACAAACAATCGGAGGATTCTATGAAACATAGCTTTGCATCGAAAACGCTCGTAATTCTTTTCGCAGCCACGGTCGTAATGAGTGCGGCAGCACCTGCTCATGCTGCCGGCCCCTGCTCGATGGCTCGCGTGGCGGGACATTGGTCGCTCACCGATAACGGAACCGTCATTGGAATTGGACCCAGGACCGCGGTAGGGGTATTCACGCTGGACGCAAGTGGGAATCTGCTGAACGGCGTAGCTGCCTCCAGCCTGAATGGCGTCGTGGCCAGCGAAACGTTTTCTGGAACTTACACGGTGAATGCCGACTGCTCTGGTAGTTTCGACGTGAAGATTTACTCGGGAGGCACGGAATTGTTCGAGTTAACGGCTTTCACCGCGTTTGATGACGATATGCGGCAGATGCGCGCGGTTTTCACCTCGATCGTGGCGCCGGACGGTACATCACTCCAGTCCGTCATAAATCTTGACGCCAAGAAGCAATAAGCGTTTAGGCCGGAAACGGCAACGGCTGGGAGGGTTAGCTTCGGGGACTCCGGTGAAAACGGTGTCCCCGCTAACCCAAGGACGAAAGCAGACAAGGTGATTGTTAGCGGTGGGCACAAAATTTCCCTTGTCGCCGGCGGAACCGGCGATACCGCCGCCTGGAACGCGAAGCAGCGGTAGTGCCGTGCGGCGAACGCGCTTCAGACGATTCTGTGGATCAGCCCTCAAATTTCAAAAATGGTGATGGAGGGCACCATGAAACGAACTTTTGTTGTTTTGATGACCGTCATGGTGTTGGCAGGCTTGGCCATTTGGGTTCCAAAGACCAAGCACAGCATCGCAACCCTCCCCGTGGTTCATGCGCAGAACGGTTGCGCTAACACCACGCTGACGGGTAACTATCTCCCTCACTACAGCGGATCTGATAAGCGGTGGAACAAGTACACCCCCGAGCTTCCGATTACTGCTGTCGGCGTCGGCACCTTCGACGGTGCCGGAAACGTCTCGTTTAGCTACAACGATGTGCTCAATAACGATCTTGGAGGAATCAACCCTCCCGATGTCGGCACCTATTCGGTGAACTCGGATTGCACGTTCGCCTTAACAGATCCGGGCGCCGGACAAACGTGGGCCGGCGCAATTAGGGGAGGCGGCAGCGAGTGGGACATGGTGGTCACCGCGGGACCCACCGCGAGCATGAGCCGTAGCAAGCAGTAGGTTTGCCGCGCACACATCTGAGAAATGCTCCCCATCCTCGCTGACACCTCCTCCGCAAGCGCTCGGTAGCATATTCTACCGACGCGCAATCAGACCGCGTGATATGTTTTCGATCGCTGTCGGATACGGAACTTCGTCCGGGGCGCATGATTACGGAGCCGCCCTCCGGTTTCGATTATGTCGTTTTTCGATTGCTTTCGATTGATTTCCTATAGTACGTTGGCCGTGTTCTTCCCGGGGGCGCATATTACGGCTGCGGTGTTGTTTCTTGAGAAACAACTCATCCTCGATCGTGACCAGTGAAGTTATCGGCTGGTTCCCCGCTCGCCTCTGTGCGGATTCATGTTAGCGATTCGAGCTAATCGCGATGACCAGGTTTCTCCATGAAAAGACGCGAGTTTCTTCTTGTTTCGGCGGCCGGTCTGCTGGGGGCGCGAATTTCCGCAAAAGCGCACTCCGGCTCTGTGCCCGATCAAGGAACCCAGACTGCCGAAGAAGCAGCGATCCTTCCGCTTCCTTTTTCTGTCTCGATGCGGGAGGGACGATTCCGCCTCTCGGACGATGTGATCATAGTCATTCCTTCGGACGTGACGCCTGATGAACGTTTGGTCGCCAGGAGACTACGTGACGATCTAGCGGATTGGCACGGGCTCATCCTGACGATCAAAACCTCTTCTGCAGTCCCGCGGGGCAGTCGTGTAATTAAGGTGGGGATGTCGACATCTCCCATCATTCGTGCCGCTCTCGACGATGTGGGAGCACCGGCCGCCGAAGTTTCTTTCCTGCCCGAAGCCTACGGACTTCATGTGAGGCCTAATATCGCGGTCATATCTGGCGCTGATTCTCGAGGTTTGCACCACGGCTTCGAATCCTTGAGGCAGTTGATATCTTCTGAAGCTGGCGTATCCACCTTGCCCTGCCTTGATGTTCTCGATCGTCCACAAAAACCTTTTCGTGGACTAAAGCTGTATCTCCCCGGGCAGGAGAATATCGCGTTCTTCAAGCGGTTCATTCGGGATTTTGTCGCGGCACAGAAGTACAACACTCTGATCATGGAACTCAACGCCGGCATGAGGCTCGAGGCTCATCCCGAACTCAACGCGGGTTGGCGGGAACTGGTGTTGGATACGAACTATTCCAGGCGCAACTACCCGCCCGACTCGCTGCACGTCCGCGAACAGAATTCTTGCCATCAGGACACAGCCGACGGCGGTTTTCTCGAGAAGCAAGAAGTTGCGGAACTGGCTGACTACGTCCGCTCTTACGGGATCGAATTGGTTCCCGAGCTACCCTCCTTCACCCACAGCTACTATCTTCTGACACGGCACAAAGAGCTATCCGAAGTACCCGGAGACAAGTGGCCGGACACGTACTGCCCCTCGAATCCGGACACGTACAACCTGCTATTCGAGGTCTACGACGAGTACATTGACCTGCTGAAGCCGAGGATGGTTCATGTTGGTCATGACGAGCTATTCGCTCCTATAGGGTTGTGTCCGAAGTGTGGCGATCGCGATATCGGAGAGAGATACGGAGAGGACGTTTCGCGCATTCACTCCTATCTGCGCAAAAAGAACGTTGACATGGCGATGTGGGGCGACATGCTTCTTGAGAGCGTCCGCGGCGAGGGCCTTCGTGCAAAGCGTGCACCCGACGGCTGGAACTACAAAGTCGCCGGCGGCATGACTCCCGAGCAAGTAAACCGCCTCATCCCCAAAGACATCCTCATCTTCAACTGGTTCTGGGCCAAGGCCGAAGGCGAGTGGTCCGAGGAGCAAGCAGAGAACAACGAGGAGATCCTCGACGGAATGGGGTTCAAACAGGTGTACGGGAACTTCGGTCCGGCTATTGAGAACTATTCCGTGCGTAGCAAACGCCGGACGATCTTGGGAGGTGCACCTTCGGCGTGGTTTGCCACCAGCGAATCCAACTTCGGACGGACCGTAATTACAGACGTTATGGGATGCGGCAATATCCTGTGGCATGGCGATGTGATGAGCGGAAAGCGATTATCCGACCTGGCGCAGGCCAGCATGCCACATATTCGGAGCCGCTTTCGCGGCCATCGTCCGCCGAGCAGCACAGAGTTGCAATTCTCTGCAATTGATATTTCTCCTTATTTCAACACAGCGGGGCCAGAAGGGCTGGTTGACTGCGATCTGCGGACACTGAAAGCCGAAACAGTTTATGCTGGAAAAGCCCCCTTCCACCTGACTAAATCGAGTGGAAAAGCTGCCATTGCTGTCGCAACGACCGTGAACCAGGCGACGACTTTTCGTTCGTCCGTAAGCGGAATTCGCATCCACTCAGACTTCTCGAGCATTCTCTTCTTACACGCTTGTGCAAAACCAGCGGCCAATCGCGAACCGGATCGTCTGTTATGGGATGTCTTTGATTCCGCAGATCTGCTCGGATGGTACGAAGCGCAGTATGAGGATGGATACACGGAAACGATTCCGATTCGCTACGGCGTCGATATCGCCGAGTGGAATTGGCAGTCACGCAAACTAGAGCGCGACTACTGCTATGGCGCGGACCCGATCATAGTGAGCGCGGCAGACGCAAAGGCGATCACGATGTTTGCCTATGAATGGGAGAACCCGCGCCCGGGAAAAGCAGTCTCGGAGCTGAGGCTGAATGGGACAACTGGTTTCAGGGGCGCCGATGAAGATTATACGGACCATTACGGTCCGGTAATTGCAGACAACGCAATCATTCTGGTGGCGATTAGCGTTGTCAAGAGCAGAGACTCCGCACGCAACAGCTGAGAATTCACCTTCGCGAGTGTTGTTGGTGAAGTGTCTGGCTCAATGTTCCTACGTCGGCGTAGCCTTCAGTTAATTTCGTTTGCCGTGAAGGACTCGACGGTACACCGCACCCCGCCTCCAAACGCGACCAGTAATGCTATTTCGGCTTTGCGACAAATGATCCGAAAGGTGGGGCTCTACCGAAGATATATGACGCGACCGACATTTTTCGATACAAGGTCCGCCACGGTGACTATCTTCTTCCTGATGCGGTGTCGCCGTCCAATATGCTCAGAAGGGCGAACCCCCGTTGCACCGCAGGCAAAGATTAGCGGTTGAAGATGCGAGCAGCAGGATTCGAGAATTCTTTGCTACTCCCAACGAAACACCTTCGCCGAGAGAGCCGTGCATATGATAAACACCACGGCCAGCGCCGCTACGTCGCCCACATGCGCCGACCAAGCGTCGCCCTTCCAAATCCCTTCAAGAAGCGACACCGAGTAGGTTAGCGGCGCCATTCTTGCCAGAGCGTGGAGAGCTGGCGGCAGCGATTTGACCGGCATGAAAAGTCCCGAGACACCGATCATCGGGTACAGGATGAAGGCACCGACCGGCTGCGCAAAGCGCGCCGTGGGAACGATGCTGGCGATGAGAAAGCCAATTGACAAGATGCTCCAAGTACTGATCAGCAGAGCGATGGTAAACCTGAACAATGGAGCATGAACGCCGATGGGATAGTACCGTTTGCCTGCCAGCACCATCAAGGCCAGCGTGGCGGCGGTGAGCAAAAGTTTGGCCAGCACGTGGGCGGTAAGGATCGTCTCAGGGCGCAATGGAGTGGCGCGAAGCCGCTTAAGAATGCCTCCCTCGCGGTAGATCGAAATGATCGTGACCAAAGACAGGACAGCGGAGATAGAGATCAGGACCGACGCGAGGACAGGTAGACCGATGCTGATAAAACCGCTGGCGGCGAGTGCGCTGGGTGCAAGTCCCCGGCCGAGGAGTCGACCCATTACAACGAACACCAAAACCGGAATAACAATCGTCCCGAAAGCCCCAAGCGGTTCCCGGAGAAATATCTTCAGTTCGATCCACGTCAGTTTCCAGAGTCCACGCAGCATCATTTTTTCGCCTAGTCGCGGATCGAGTGGCCAGTCAGTTTGATAAAGACGTCCTCAAGATTAGGAAGAATTGTGCGGAAATCCGTGACTCGGATGCGATTCTCGGACAGACAATGAATCACCTCGGTCACGAAGTCGTCACCCCGACCGCGAATAGTAAACTGCGAGTCGCTGCAGATTACGGCTTCGACTCGCGGGATCGCTCGAAAGCGCACTTCAGCGGTTTGGTCGTCAGTGGCGAGGAGGACCGTTCGCTCGCGGCAGTGCCGCTTCACGAGGTTTTCAGGCCGGTCTATGTCGATAATGCGTCCGTGCTCGATGATGGCCACGCGATCGCACAGGCGTTCGGCCTCCTCCATGAGATGAGTGGTCAAGAAAACGGTCTTGCCGCGCTCGCGAATGCTGCGCACCAGGTCCCAAATCGCGCGCCTCGACTGCGGATCTAGCCCCGTCGTCAGTTCATCGAGAAACACCACCTCCGGATTGTTGATCAGCGCAAGTGCGATGAACAATCGCTGTTTCTGCCCGCCCGAGAGGGTCATGAACCAGGCATTCCGCTTGTCGATAAGGCCAAGTTGTTCCAGCAACCGTTCGCCGTCTGCAGCATTTTTCCGGTAAAGGGAAGCCCACAGGTCTACGGCCTCCCAAACTTTGATCCGCTTCTGTAGTTGCGCCTGCTGAAGCTGAACCCCAATCCGCTCTTGCAGTTTGTACACATCGTTGAAGGGATCCAGACCGAGCACTGAGATGGTGCCCCGGTCGGGAGTGCGTAGACCCTCGATGCACTCCATCGTGGTCGTCTTTCCCGCACCATTCGGCCCGATTAAGCCAAAGATCTCGCCGTCGTCCACCTCAAACGATACCTCGTCGACCGCTACGGTAGAGCCGTAGGTTTTGCGAACCCCGGCAACTTGAATGATTGGATGCATGATCGTTTTGCGGAAATCGCTGGTCTCGATCGAGAGTCTATATCGATGACCAGTCTAGGTCCTGATGAGTCGCATGAACAAGCGATCCGCAGCGGGGTGGGGAGTGTTGGAATAGTTGCCCACTGGCTCCGGTTTTGAGAGTCGCCGCTGAAAGGCCAGCGTGCTCACCTAATTCCACATGCCCATACTCTTGCCCAGCCGCAGACTCCGCGGTTTTTGCCCCAGGGGCATAGAGGCCGAAGCCCTTATTGACCACTCGCGTCTCCTGTTTTTCCCACCAGTAGAAGGGCCTCTTGCCTTTTGACTGGTACTCAATGATGTGCAGATCTTGAATATGTTTATCGTATTGCGACAATAGTTATTCTCTATAGTGAATACTTCAAAGGGCAAGAGTGCAACCGAAAACAGAGAGAACAAGAAAATAAGGAGAGACGAAATTGAAAGCAGCCAGTTTTGCATTGATTCTCAGCGTCCTCGTAAGCGCCATGCCGGCAGCTGCCGGTTCCGCCCAAAAGGATATCGTTGACACCGCAGTTGCCGCGGGAACCTTCAACACGTTGGCCACCGCGCTCCAAGCCGCCGGTCTCGCTGAAACCCTGAAAGGCAAAGGACCCTTCACCGTATTTGCTCCGACAGACGAAGCCTTCAATAAGCTGCCGACGGGCACAGTCGACTCGCTTCTCAAGCCCGAAAACAAGGACAAGTTAAAGGCCGTCCTGCTCTACCACGTCGTAACGGGCGACGTGACTGCAGCGCAGGTGGTGAAACTCTCCTCGGCGAAAACCGTCAATGGCCAGGAACTGAAATGGACGGTCAACGACGGCACCGTTATGGTCAATGACGCCAAAGTCGTAAAGGCCGATGTTTTCGCGTCTAACGGTGTCATCCACGTGATCGACGCAGTGCTACTACCAAAGATTAAGTAAATGGAGGAAAGATGAAGACGTTAGATGTTATCGCAGCCGTGCTTCTTGTAGTTGGTGGACTGAACTGGGGTCTCGTGAGCGTTGCGCACTTCGATCTGGTGGCCGCGATTTTCGGCATGAAATTCGGCGAGACTTCGGCACTCAGTTCTGTCGTCTACGCTTTGGTTGGCCTGGCAGCGCTTTATCAGGCTGTCTCTTTCAAGGCTATTCAGCATCGCTGGGGACACGAGTCGGCTCCGGCTCGCGTTCGTTAGACGGAAGAGACGGATAACCATGGGGGAGAATGCCTTGGCGTTCTCTCCCACTTCGCTTGGAATGAGAATCCGAACCCTCAGCCTCGATCCGCGCATCACCGTGCGCAAGGCAGGACCGCCGGATCCACGGGGACAGTGCGTTGTCTACTGGATGCAACGCGCCCAGCGGGCATTGGACAACGCGGCTCTGGAGGTGGCGGTTGAGCTTGGCAACGAACTGGGCAAGCCGGTTGTTGCTTTCCTTGCGCCGGTGCCGTTTTGTTCCCATGCTAATCTGCGTCATTATCGCTTTCTTGCCTCCGGAGTTCCGGACATCGAAGAGGGTCTCTCCAAGCGCCATGTCGGCTTTGTCTTGCGGACGTACCCCGATCACAGCCTGATGAAGTTTTGTGAAGAAGTCTCCCCGGCAATCGTAATTGGTGATGAAAATCCCTTGCGCGAAGCTGAGCATTGGCGACTTCGCGCCGCTGAGGATTTGAAAATACCTCTCTGGACGGTTGATGCCGATGTCGTCGTGCCCTCACGGCTGCTCGGTAAGGAGCATTTCAGCGCCCGCACGATCCGGCCCCGACTCCAGGAACTGTTGCCCCAGTTCCTCGGTCCAACGAAAGTCGTCAAAGCGCGAGTTCCATGGAACAAGCCGGAAAATCTGCATTCACTTTCGGCGCATGACCATTGCACGGCAGGCTGGTCTCACGATCGCTCCGTTTCCCCGGTCGCCCACTGGCGGGGTGGAACCAAGCGTGCGCTGAGCGTTCTGGGTGACTTCATCAAACATGGCTTGCGGAACTATCCCAAAGACCGGAATCATCCGGAACTTTCCGGAACCAGCCACCTCTCGCCCTATCTTCACTTTGGCCACATCAGTCCTCTCACCATCATGCACGCCGTGCAGGCAGCATCCGTGCCGGCCGCTGCGAAGCAGGCATTTCTGGAACAATTGATTGTCCGACGTGAGCTCTCGGTAAATTTCGTCCGTTACAACCCACACTATGATTCCTTCGAATGCCTCGAGCCATGGGCAGATCGCTCATTTGCTCAACACTCGGGCGACCGTCGCCCTATTATTTACGACGAGGAACAACTCGAGCAGGCTGAAACTCACGATCCTCTGTGGAACGCTGCTCAGAAACAAATGGTCCTGACGGGCTGGATGCACAACTACATGCGGATGTACTGGGCCAAGAAAATCCTGGAATGGAGTCCGTCTGTTGCTACCGCTTACCAACGTGCGGTTTGGCTCAATGACCGTTACGAATTCGACGGCCGCGACCCCAACGGCTACGCGGGCATTGCGTGGGCGATTGTGGGCAAGCATGATCGCCCTTGGTTCGAGCGTCCAGTGTTTGGACAGGTGCGATATATGTCGCTCGCCAGCACCGGAGGGAAGTTCGACTCAAAGAGTTACATTGCGCAGATCGGCAAGCTGGAGCGGGCACATGTCTAGGGACTGGATCATGCTCCTGATCTTCTTGGGAATTTGTTTCGGGATCGGTGCGAGCGGATCGGTATTCTAGCAGAACGCACGGAGCCTCCCGGGAATTGCAGTCCTAAGATGCACGATTGTCGCATGATCGTTGCCAGCAAAGTCGCGACTGTGTTGGCTAATCCGACTCTTTCCGAATCTTCTTTCGAGCACGCTTTCGTGCCAAGGCTTGCTTGACTCTGCGCTTCGCGCCCGGCTTCAAATAGAAGGAGTGGCGCTTCACTTCCTTAATGATCTCCTCCGTCTGGACCTTGCGCTTGAAGCGACGGAGGGCGTTGTCTATAGACTCGCCTTCTTGCAGCCGAACTTCTGCCAAACTTGACACCCTCTCGATCAGTCGTAATTAGAGCTTACTCCATATTTGGTGCGGTCAGTCCGGCGGATTGCAAAATAATACTCTGGGCGAAATAGGACCCGCTCACTCCGAGTAGCCATCTTTCCCATCGTCATCTTCCTCGCCGCCGTCATCTTCCTCTTCATCCTCTTCTTCTTCCTCGGGCTCTTCTCGAAGGAACATGTCGGCGGCGAACGAGGGATCACGAGCGAGGTGTTCCGAATTCATTCGATGCATGTCCAATGGTACGCTTTGCGGTGCTCGGCTACGATAGAGTTCATAGACTGCTATAATACGTATAGGGGCGGTTACGTTTTTCTCCTCTTTCAGGTCTTCTGACCTAAGCCAGTCCATCTGAAGTTCTTCCAACCTTAGGCTTTCAGCGAGCAAGCGGTCTGCGTGTGCCGTTTGGTGCAGGACTCGCCCAGAAAGGTCGTTTATGAACGCAACCAGCATTTTCCTCGGCCTGATGATCGTGCTTTTCATGATCCTGCTGCTCCGCTGGATGCGAAACGTGAAGCCTCAGGTCACGGCGTCTGAATCACAGTCTGGATCACAGAGAATGTGCCCATCCTGTGGATTGATAACGTCTCGACTAAAAGCCCGTTGCTTGGAGTGTGGTGTGGCTAGCCTCTCAAAGGACAATAAAACATGAAAAATATTAAATTTCTCGTTAAGGTTAACCGCCGTACTCGCGCCCCTGAGTACGTGCAGCGCGTTGATTCGACCTCCTTCCAAATGACAACCAACCGAAAGCTGGCCTTGCTCATGGGTAGATTCACGGCCGAAGATGCCATCAAGTCCCTACAAAACTCCCGGTGCGTCCCGGAACTGGAGTCGGTGCAGGTGGGTGCCTAGCATCAGTTCGGAGCATCGTTCGAGAACACCGCCCTTAAAGAGCAAAATCGTCGGCGCGCCTACGGACTGTACGGGCAACATGGGACGGAGGCACACCCGTGGGACTATTCGCTGCGAGCGGGAGTCAGAAGTGACTCAACAGAAGGCGAAGACTGTCACCGCATAAGAATCTGGTTCTGAAAAAAGAAAGTGCCCCGCGACTCTGTTGGGTCTGGGGCGCTGTGTGAACAGTCTTAACCGGGCCTCTCAGTTGAATGCCTACTAAGAATGCTCTTATCAAAAAAGAAATGCCCGAAATCCTTTCGGATAACGGGCACTCTTGATTGCCACTTCTAGACAGCCTGCACGTTCTCAGCTTGCCAGCCCTTCGGGCCTTTGGTCACGTCGAACTGCACCGTTTGCCCTTCTTGCAGGCTCTTGAATCCGCCTGCTTGAATGGCGGAGAAATGCACGAAAACATCCTCGCCAGTTTGACGGCTGATGAAGCCATAACCCTTTGCGTCATTGAACCACTTTACTGTTCCTTGTTCTGCCATTTGATATTCCTATTTCCTTTTCTTGAATTGTGCTGAGAAGAATCGCTGCGAGTGAGAAGGGGTGACGCTGGTTGGCGGTACCGAATTTCAGCCTGCTTGGATCAAACTTAGCTAACGTCATTATACACGAGCTGGGGCTACCCATTGCTCGCGTGCAAGGAGTCCCGCCCTTAGGCCCGAGCAGACGGGAACTGCAAGAAGCTTTCTCCGAGCGCGATCTGAAAACGATTGCTCCCCGAGAGGATTTGGGCTCACGTTCAGGCCTGGCTTACGCGGCAATACCAATCCGGGTGATCGGTGGAGGTTCGTGCTTCTCTTGTATTTTGCCCTCCTTGCTGATCTTGGCGAGTTCGGCATTTAGTTCTGCTCCCAGCAGCATGGCAAAGCCGGTCCAATACAGCCATGTCATCAAGGCAATCGCGGCACCCAAGGTTCCGTAGGTCTTATTAAAGTTTGCGAAATGGCGGAAATACATCCCCAGCAGATACGAAAGCGCCAACCAGCAACCCACGGCCAGAACGGCGCCTGGCAACGTAGCCAAAAAACGCTGCTTGACATTTGGAGCGAGGAAATACAAAGCCTCCACTGCGAGCACCGTAAACCCAATCGCAATCGACCAATGAATGTAGGGCCACAGGAAAACAAAGACACTTGAGAGATGCACTCGAATCGCGAGCCATTGCCCGAATCTCGGACCGACGATCATCACGGACAACGCCAAAAGCAGCAGAAATCCTGTGATTAAGGCTAAGAATATGGCCAATGGGCGCGTCTTCCAGAATGGTCGATCGTCCTGCACATCATAGGCGATGTTCAAGGCTTCAATCGCTGCAGAGAATCCACCCGACGCCGTCCAGAGCGTACCCAGAATGCCGAATGAAAGGAAGGCCCCGCGATTGGGAGTGATGACATCAGCCAAAACTCTGCGAACCAGGCCCATGCTATCGGCGGGCAGGAACCGAGCCATCATTCCCAACGCTTGTTCAAAGAGATTGGGGACAGGCAAATACGCCACCACGGCCGATAAGAAAATGAGCGATGGAAACAACGACAAAACGAAGTAGTAGGAAAGCGCTGCCGCCATCTGAAGGGTATGGTTCCGTAGCACATCAGCGTACGTCCGGGTCAGGGCGGTCTTAATCGGAAAGGACATTCACCCACCTTGGACGCCACTCGCCGATCTTTGGGAAATCACGTAACACTGAGTTCACCAAAGCCGAATTCATTGTGGGCGGCGAGCATGGGAATAACCTCCCGTTCTTTTTCATAGCCGCTACTTCGGCTGCTCGTTGTCCTGTTTTTTCTTCCCGAACAGCCCCAAGATTTGCTGAACCGGGTTCTGTTGCTGCTGTGCCTGCTGCTGAGGCGCCTCACCTGGGTTCTTTGGGCCGCCAAGCAAATTTTGTAACGTGCCGGCAACCGAAGCCGGGTTATTAATATTTGGAATCAACCCTTTTAGCTTCATTTGGGCCATCTGCTGGACGTCCGGCTCAAACTTCGGTTTTGAAAACGTACCCGTGACCAAGGCTGGAATCACCAACTCTCCCTGGTTATTTGCCAGTGCCGTTTTCATGAATCCACCAACGCTCTGACCTCCCACTTTTTGGCTCACGTTCTGAGAAATCACAGCCGTTGCATGCATATTGAGGGCCTCGGTAACCAAACTAGCCGTTCCAACCAGGCCGATGTTCCCCATGTCGAGTTGCGCCTGCAAGTCGCTCGTCTGGGCAATTCCGTTCTTCACCGCGATATTGCCCGTCATCTTCAAAATGTTTGTAACGCCAGATGCACTTTGAGCGCCTGCTCCCGAATTCAGAAAACCAGCAATGGAGGAGAGTTCATGCCCGATGTCGACTCCCGAATACTTGACGTTCGCGAAATTGAGATTCAAGTTGCCATTCAGGGCCTTCATGATCTCGTCGCTACTGATAGACTTGACCGGGCCTGCTGCATGCATATCCATCTTCAACGTGCCTTCGCCGTTGAATTTGTCGAGAGCGGTCACGCCGTACGCTTTTGCCATCGCCAGGATGGCCGGGAGTTGAGCGTTCGGAGCCCGAAGCGTCGCATCCACAATCGGGGATGGAGACATGTAATTTCGGAGTGTGAGCTGAGAGTTCACCGTGGTGCCTCCCGAAACCACATTGAACGGATCAGATCGAATGTCCGCCGGTGTTAGATGGAGGTTTATCGTCTGGATCTGCACGGGCTGGGGAATTTCTTTCCCGCTCAACTGAATATTGCTGGCCGTCATTGTTCCGGTGAGCGCCGGTTTCTCCGCGGCACCTCTCGCTTGAACGTTCACATTGACGGTACCCGTTGCCGTAGTTCCTTGGGAGAGAGCCATTCCCGACGCGGCTGCGAATTTGGCTGCTTCCGCAACGGAGACGTTGTTTGCTCTCAGGTTAAGATCGATCTGCGGCGATGCAGGTTTGACATTGATCGTGCCACTGACTTCGAGCGGAGTGGGTCCCAGTTTTAGGATGAACTTGCGGATCGCAATCAAGTCTGATGACAAGTCGTTCGTGAGATCGTATTGCAGCGAGATTGGATAGCCGAGCTCCATCCCACGGACTCTTCCCTTTTGAATATTCGTTTCGCCTTCTGCCGTCATTTTGCCGGAATCATTCGTGATTTTGATCTGGCCCGTCATCACCCCATCGGTTCCGTTCAGTGCCGGTGAATTAAGAAATTTTGTTAAATCCGTAATTTCAACCTGCTTTATATCCAACGTGCCATGGAACGAAGTCTTGGTGAGATCCTGTTCCGCAATAGGACCGCCTTCCCCCTGCAGCCGAAGCTCCTCTGTGCCCGCCCCGGCCATGTGAGCAGCAGCGTCAATTGTGAATGGCGTGTTGAGCGAAAAATTCTTCAGTGTCACGTCAATATGGTTGTATAGAGAAGGCGTCTTGCTTTGGGTTTGGTCCAGGAGAGAAATCTGACCATCCTTTATGGTCAGTTCTCCGAGCGAAAATTGCTGTTCGGGCGCTGGGTTCGGCTGAATGGAGTTGGCTGCCGGTGGTTCGGCGGGCCTTTTTGTCGCCTCCGACATCGGCTGAGTTTGAGGATTGCCGATCTGGGGTGGGTGTCCGATGGATGCGAAATTCCACCCGCCTGCCTGGTTCTTTATGAGATTGACCGTCGGTTGTTGCAAATCGAGGGAGCTGATTTCTACCTGTTTGTGCAGCAACGGCAGCAACTTGACCGCGACATCCAATTCTTTAGCCTTCACGAATGGCGCGTCGGGGCTGAAGCGCGGATCGTCCGCAATTGCTAGGTCTTGTACTCCAAAACGTGGAGGAAACAGTCTCAGATGCATATCCCCGAGGCTGACCTGGCGATCTAGCCTTTTCTCCAGCTGAGACTGAATCGTCCCGCGATATCGATTGACGTCGAAAGTGGCGGCGAATATCAAAGCGCCCACCACAATAACCAGAATAATGATTCCTAGCGCAATCCCAATTTTCCTCACAAGAACCCCTTCCCAGTGGCTGCAGCAGAAAGATTTGATGAAATCGGAGTACCAGGAGTTTGCTGGTTCTAAGCACCTGTGAAGATGGGAGTTGCTTCGTATAGATGACGCTTTATGGCTGCGACTTCGAGGTGAGATTGGTACCGAGAAATCGGCTTGTGGCTAGCAATCGGTCGACCAGCGGTCCGTCCTGGTATGCAACTTATCGATTGCATCAGCGATGATGCTTGCCACCGCCATGCCCGCCGGAATGACCTCCGGAGTGACCTCCTCCGCCACGCCCGTGCCCCCCACCAAAATTTTTCCCGCCGCCGTGGAAGCTGTTCGTCGCGTGCCCGCCTCCGCCGCCTCTCATGTGGAAGCCGCCTGAGCGTCGACTGCTTCCGCTCCTGACCTCGTGCCCGCCGCCAAACAGATGGAGGCCACCCGAGTGCGACGGCTTTCCCGCAGAGTGCGCAAAGTCCCTGCTGGCGAAAACCGCGGGAGATCGCCTCCCGAATTCGCCGCGCTGAAAACCTGAGGTCGGCGTGCGATAGGCAGGCATCGAACGGCGGTAGGCTGCTCCCATCCCGGCTCGGTAACCTTCTCCTGCCCCCCGGTTCCAGCTTGATCCGGAGCCACGGCGGTCGAACTGCCTCCAGTTTTCCGGCGACCGCGTACGGTTAAAGGCTTGTCGCGACGTTCGGTCGTAGCCACCTCGAAAAGCTCGGAAGCCGCGATTGGAGTTTCCTCGCCAATTCTCGGCAGATCTCGCCGCTCCGTGGCCGAATCCCTGTCCGCGGTTTCCGTTATGTCCACCGCCGAAGCGGCGGAAACCGTCCGATGTGCGGCCGTAGCTTTGCCTCGCCCACGTTCCTCTTCCTGCGTAGGCATGCAGCCCATCGTGCCGGAATCCCCAATCGGCCACCGTGGAGCTGTGTGAGTAGTAGTCCGACTGGTTGAAAAGCACAGACTGGGCTACCCAGTTCAATCCCCACGCTAGCCAGCCCCAGGGCGCTTGGGTAAAAGCGCTCATCGCGATCCCGAGCCCGTACTCGATCGGCGACGAGCCCAGAAATGATTCCACTCCACCCAGCAGCGAAAACCCGGGATAGGGCGAAACCTGGTCTCCGTAGACTGTCCACGGGTTATACGTCGGCACGTACACAACTTGCGGGTTCGTCGGCATCAGCTGGATGTAGCCCTGATCGTAATGTACCGCCTCCTCCGGCGTGCTCTGCAGAGTTCCGGCTGTCCGAGCTCTCCCGCGCATCCCCTGCACTGCCTCCAATACGTCTTGCGGTTGGTTGTAGTATGCGTTGCCCAAGGCGGTGGTCCATTGCAGATTGCGGTCCATCTGCGCCAACACCTGTGGAAAAGCGGTTAACGCTTTCACGCTCGGGTCCCAGTTCTGCGCGTCGGCTGCGGCAGCAATCTGCTCAGCAGAGGCGTAGCCTTGCATCTCCCGCCAGTCGTCGGCATCGGCGATCTGACGGGGGTAAGTCGATGCGGCCAGCACCTGCGCCACCAGCGCATCCGGATAAAGCGCGATCGGGGCCACGAGTTGCTCCAATTGCGCCGCATTGAGCGGCTCGACCGGAGAAGGCGCTTGGCTGTAACCCTGCTGCGGATACGTCTGGCTTGAGTCCGGATAAGGGTGTTGCGCTTCAGGCTGCTGTCCATAGTCCGATTGCTGCTCTGATTCCTGGTTTGGCGCGTATTGATCGTTCTGCGCCGACCCCGGATAGGCGGGCGCCGTTTCCTGTGCGAAAGCTTTCTCTTGTTTTGGCAGAAAGAGAAAAACGACTAGTACAGCCGGGGCGAGCAGGCCTTTGAACTGCCACATCACGTCTTTTTGCGTGGTTCGTGGCGGCACCCGAACGGGGAGTGTAAGGGTCAGTCGAGAAAACGTGGCAGGGAGCGGTGCATCCCGGTACATTTGGGGCTTCATATTTCCTTTCGGTTCCCGACCTTAAAACGCTGGTGCATAGGTAGAAACCGATCTTGAAATGTCGCCGAGCGACCAAGATGCTTGAAACCCAGGAAGCTATCAATGCAGAGCGAATCAATTCTGAATCAAGCGCCAAGTGTCTGAAAATGCATGCGCTTCTGCCCGTAGGTAAATTTCTGAAATCGAAGTTTGGGGTTCACTGGGAACTCAGTGGCACGATTTACTGTGGCTGCCAATTCGAAATCCTTCGACACTGATTTTTCCAGGCAGATAGGAACGAGCAAGCCGGAAGCTTCAGTTACCTCAGGACACCTCCCTTGGATTGCAAATTGTTTTCAACTCCTGGGCGTGTACTTCAGAATCCTGCAGTATGCTCGTTCCTTGACGATGCTTCGCAATCTCGCCTGGCTTCTCGCGTTATTTACGCTTTCAGGGGCAGCTGCTCAACCGCGGGAACCATACCAACCGTCATCCGCGCATCGGGTTGATGACGGCTGGGCGGAGAAAACCTTAAAGAACCTTTCTCTCGAGGAGAAGGTCGGGCAACTGTTCATGATCCGCCTGCCGGTGGAATTCCTGAACGAGCGGAGTCCGGGCTATTCCGAGCTCCGAAATAATATTCGCAAATATCATATCGGCTCGCTGGCGATGTCAGCGCCGGCGCAAGGTCGGGTGCGCGATAGTAACCGTCGCTACGAGACGGTTACGCTCCTCAACCAGCTCCAACAGGAATCGAAGTTGCCGCTACTGATCGCAGGGGACTTTGAGCGGGGTGTCCTGCCGGCGCATCTGTTTGGAACGACCGTATTTCCGCACGCGATGGCTTTTGGCGCTGCCGGAAGCCTGGCTTACGCTGAAGAGTTCGGTCGCATCACGGCGCAGGAAAGTCGCGCTCTCGGCGTGCACTGGAACCTGTTTCCCGTCGCCGACGTAAATTCCAACCCTGCCAACCCGATCATCGGGACACGAGCGTTCGGCGCGAATCCGGAGCAGGTGGGCAATCTCGTGGCGGCCTATATCCGCGGCGCGCGAGCGAACGGAATGCTGACCACAGCAAAGCACTTTCCGGGTCACGGTAATACCGCTACCGACTCGCACCTGGCAGTAGCTATGGTGAATGATGATTTGGAGCATGTGCGTGCGGTCGATCTGCCGCCGTTCCGAAAGGCGATCGCAGCGGGAGTCGATGCTGTGATGACTGCGCACGTAAGAGTGCTGGCGCTCGATCCCGACCGCAGTCGCGTCGCTACTACATCGCCGGCAATCGTTACAGGTCTGCTGAAGAACCAGCTCGGCTTCAAAGGCATCGTAGTGACGGATGCATTGGATATGGCGGCTCTCGGGGGTCTCTATGCCAAGAACCCCGGGCGCGTAGCCGTGGATGCGTTCAAGGCTGGAAACGACGTGCTCACCATGCCCTCAGATCTGGATGCAAGCTACCGGGCAATGTTGGAAGCTGTCCACTCGGGGGAGATCGGGCGAGAACGGCTCGACGCATCCGTCCTTAAAATCCTTCGCGCCAAAGCCTCTCTAGATCTCGACAAAATTCGTCTGGTGGATGTGGGAGCGATCCCTAAGCTGGTGGGCAATCCTGAGAACATTGCAGTCGGCCAACGCATTTCCGATGCTTCCATTACTCTGGTGCGTGACAATGGCAAGTTGCTCCCGCTGAGAGACGGGCGATCAAATAAGAGACTGCTCGTTGGATATAGATCGGGCAAAGCTCGGCCTGCCGTGCTTGTGATTATTCTCTGCGACAACGTACGTGCGGATGACGGTCGCGTTCTGGAGCGTCAGATCCGGAAACGAGCGCCCGATGCAAAAGTAATCTACGTTGACCCTCGCGTCGTCGCGGCAAGATCTGATGTAGTGTTGAAGGCAGCCGATCAGGCGCAGCAAGTTGTGGTGGCCGTGTATGTCGTCCCTTCTGCAGCGCGGACTAGAACTGTAGCACGCGGCCAGAAGAATTCCGCTTCTCTGCCCGACTCGACTGCGAGGTTATTGTCCAGGATTCTGGCCCGCGCGACCCAGAAAACTGCGGTTCTCGCCATGGGGACTCCGTACCTGACGGAGGACTTCCCCGAAATCCAGAACTACATCTGCACATTCTCCAACGCGACGGTTTCGGAGATCAGTGCGGCGAGAGCACTTTTTGGGGAAATTCCGATCCCCGGCCATTTGCCGGTCAACATTTCTAACGCCACTGTCCCAGTCCCGAGAATAGGCCTCCCGGAACAAGTCGCAAGCCGGCCCTGACCGTTTGCCGGCCAAGCGATCCTTTCATCCGTCATGTCTGATCGCCCCGGTATGGATTTCTTGATAACCTCAACAGTGCTGGGGGACGTAGCCGTTGTCGCCGATCATTAACGCACAAAAAATCTCAAAAGCATTCGGAGCGAAGCCACTCTTCGAAGAGGTGTCGTTCACAGTTTCAGAAGGCGACCGCATTGGCTTGATCGGTCCCAATGGCTCGGGAAAGTCCACACTACTGCGTATTTTGGGTGGAACCGAACAACCTGATAGCGGCAAAGTTGCGGTCCGAAAGCTCTTACAACTCAGTTACGTGGAACAGGATTCCAGGTTCGTCGCCGGTGCGAGTGTCCGAACCGTCGTCGAGAAGGCGATGCAACGCTCGGTCACACTCGATGCCGAGCGCGGCACCCACTTTTCAGAAACTTTAGGCCGCGCGGGTTTTGAGAACTTCGAAGCCGAGGCGGCCTCCTTATCCGGAGGCTGGCAGAAACGGCTGGCCATCGTCGAGGCGCTGGTTCAGGCGCCGGATGTCTTGTTGCTCGACGAGCCTACGAATCATCTGGACCTCGCCGGAATCGAGTGGCTCGAAGATTTGCTGCAGCAGGCGCCGTTCGCCTGCGTAGTAGTGAGCCACGACCGCTATTTTCTGGAGAATGTTGCCACCGACATGGCGGAACTCAACCGCGTCTATCCCGAGGGGCTGTTGCGCGAGCACGGGAGCTACACCACATTCCTGGAGAAGAAAGAAGAGTTCCTTCATGCCCAATCGAAGCGCCAGGAAGCTCTGGAAAATCTGGTTCACTCCGAGATTGAGTGGCTTCGGCGAGGAGCGAAAGCGCGTACTCGAAAATCCAAGGCCCGCATCGACAAAGCCGGCGAACTGATGAGCGAACTTGCCGGCTTGAATGCGAGAACCCGCAGCGCGACCGCACAAATTGATTTCGCAGCCACCGATCGAAAGACCAAGCGTCTGATCGAACTGCAAGATGTCACCTGCGAATTTGGGAATCGCACATTGTTCGAAGGATTGAACTTCATCGTTTCAGCCGGGATGCGGGTCGGAGTAGTCGGGCCGAATGGCAGCGGCAAGTCGACTCTGCTGCGCATGCTGCGTGGCGAAGTGTCTCCGGTACGCGGCGAGATTCGTCGCGCCGACTGGTTGCGCACTGTCTATTTCGACCAGAGCCGCCAACTGGACTTGAGCCTGACTTTGCGCCGCGCCCTCGCTCCGGAAGGGGACTCGGTCGTCTATCAGGATCGCGTCATTCACGTTGCATCGTGGGCGGCGAAATTCCTGTTTACGAGCGAACAACTCGGCCAGCCGGTCGAACGGCTTTCTGGCGGCGAACGCGCTCGTGTGCTGATTGCTCAGCTCATGCTGCAGCCCGCTGACATTCTTCTGCTGGATGAGCCCACCAACGATCTCGATATCCCCACGCTGGAAATCCTGGAAGAAAGCCTGCTCGAATTCCGCGGTTCTCTCGTTCTGGTCACGCATGACCGCTACCTTTTGGATCGCGTGTCCACCGTAGTACTGGGCCTCGATGGTCAGGGCGTCGCGGAAAGCTTTGCGGATTATGAGCAATGGGAAGCCTGGCAGGCAGAACGCAAGAGGGCTGGGAACCAGACGAAGCCATCTACACGGTCGGTTCCGGCTCTCTCCGAACCGGTTGGTCAAGCAAAGAAGCTCTCGTACCTTGAGGCACGTGAATATGCGGGTATCGAGCAGCGCATTACCGAGGCCGAGCAGATACTACAAAGCAAACGTGCAGCATTGGAAGATCCTGCCATCGCCAGTGACGGACCCAAACTCGTGGCCGCTCACGCGGAGATGGAAGCAGCGCAACAACATCTGGACACGCTTTATGCACGCTGGGCAGAACTTCAAGAAAAAGCCGAACGCTTGTCGCCACATTAATTGCCACGAGCGGCTTGAACGGCAATCCGCACGCGCCTTGCACCGGCAGCTTACTGCGTCAGTTCCTGAGTCATCACAGCGCCGCCCATGGAAGCCAGGACCGCGGAGGACTTCACCACTTTATGCGTTTCCTCAGCAATCCAAACGGTCTTCTTATCCGCGCCACCATCAGCGGAAGAGATCTCGACGCGAAACGCATTGAACTTGCCGGCAGGCACTTGAACCTCTTCCTTTCCTGCCACTGACAGTTGCAGCAATTTCACCTTCTGGGTTTGGACGTCGAAATTGCGGAACGTCGTGCTGTATCCCTCCGCCAATGGCAGGCAGGCGATGACCTGATCGGAAGCGGCAGCATCCGCAAACAGTGGGCCGCCCATGTCGACCGCTATCGGCCGATCTTGCCCGTTCATGCTCATCTTGCCTGCGGCTTTATTCCCGGTAAAATCGAGCTCGACGGCGACCGGACCTTGCTTGACGCTTCGTTTCAACAGCTGCAAGCTCCCTTTCTCCAGCGTCGCGGTGTCAGTGGCAGCGCCTTGTGGCGTGTCCATCTGATCGATTGCGGTCCACGAGCCAGTGCCGTCCTGGATTGTAGTCGAGAGCTTTAGATTGATCTGCTGGCCACCCATATCGATCTTCACTTGATAGTTGTAGGTTCCCGCCTGCAGGTCCATCGCTGGCTTAGGTGCGCTAATCGTCTCTGGACTGATTTTCTTGGCCAGGACGACCGTCTTCGGGTCCACCGTGATTTCCTTCAAGCGCGCAAGTTCCTCGGCCGTACCGCCCTCTTGATACCTGCCTCCCAAGTGCTGCGCAAAGAATTTTTCCGAGGCCATGAACAGCGCCAGATTATTGATGGGCCGGGCAAAACCGTGCCCTTCATCGGGTGCGAGGATGTACTCCACCGGGAAACCGCGGTCGCGCAATGCAATCACGATCTGTTCCGCCTCGCGCCGGTTCACTCGCGGATCGTTGGCTCCTTGGGCCACGAGAAGAGGCGTCTTGATCTTATCGGCGGAATTCAAGGGCGACTCTTCCATCAGCAGCTTTTTGCCTTGCGGCGTGCTCGGGTCACCCATGCGCTGGTAAAACATTTTGCGAATGGGTTCCCAATAAGGCGGAATCGAATCCAGCAGCGTGATGAGATTCGAAGGCCCCACAATGTCGACGGCCGCGGCATATAGATCAGGAGTGAAGGTAACGCCTGCCAATGTCGCGTAACCGCCATACGAACCGCCGATAATTCCAACCCGTTTAGGATCGGCGATGCCCTGCGCGACCACATACTTCACGCCCCAGGTCAGATCATCCTGCATTTTGTGGCCCCACTCCAGGTTTCCGGCGTCCAGAAACTTCCTGCCATAGCCCGTCGAGCCGCGGAAGTTGGGCATGAGCACCGCGTAACCTCGGTTGGCGAAAAACTGGGCCAGCGGGTTGTACCCCCACTGATCGCGTCCCCAAGGCCCGCCGTGTGGAAGGATCAGGGTGGGCAGATTCTTGGCCGGAATTCCTTTCGGAAGAGTGAGGTAGGCTGGGATCTCCAATCCGTCGGACGATTTGTAGGTAACGGGCTTCATCTGAGCCAGGTCTGCGCGCGGGAGTTTCTCCCGAACTTTGTATTGCGGCGTCAGGACATGTGTCTTGCGGTCGAACAACATCGTCTCGCCGGGTTCTGTGTCGCTGACCGCTGTGACCAGCCAGACTTGTTCGTCTTTGGTGCGCGAAACCACCAGAATTTCGCGGTCGGGAAACTTGTGCTCGATCCAATGGACGTCATCGCCAAACGCCTTGTTCTTGTAGTAAGTCTTTACGCGAGCAGCGATGTACCAGGTTTCCACCAGTTCGTCGGTCGATTCCGAAAAAAGGGCTCCTCCAAAGTCGACTTTGCCTAGCGGATCCGATTCCACCATCTCGGTTTTGCTCGTCTGCGGATCGAACAGGACCAGCAAAGTCAAATCGGTGCCCTTGTTGGTTTCGATGTAGACGCGCTTATCTCCGGGCTGAAACTGCAGTGGCTGGCATGTCTCAAACACGGAGCAGGAATATACTTTGGTGAATCCGTCCGCATCCACGCGGAGCATCTCCGTGTCGCCGTTCTCGGCGCTGCGGGTCGCCATACGCAGCTGTCCCTTCAGGTCGAACACCCAGCCGGTAATACGTTCGGTGTTTTTGCGGACTAGCGTCTTCTCTCCCGTAGAAATCCTCAGGCGATAGAGGTCGTGCCAAGCCTTATCCCGGTCATTGAGACCGATGTAGACGATATCGGGGTCGCTCTTCGGCACCTCGAATATCTCCACGCGCACACCTTTCAATCCGGTCAGATCACGCGAGGGCGGCGCATCCGCTCCCGCGCCAGGCTTCGAGGAGGGATCGACCGCATAAACATTGAAGTTCTCATCTCCGTCGTTATCCTTCGCATAAAGGATGTACTTGCTGTCTCGCGTCCAGAAATATCCGGCCACCGGCCGTTTGGTCTCGGTGGTAAGCAGGCGCGCAGCGCTGAACGGTTCATCCACCGCCTTCACATAGACATTGCGAGTGTCCTTCCAGGGTTTCAAAAACGCAATGTACTTGCCATCGGGAGAAAGCTGCGCGGCGGCAATCTCCGGGTTGCCGAAGATTACATCGCGATCAATGAGCTGCGGCGAACCGTTGGCTTTGTCTGCTTGTGCAGTGGCAAAAGACGCGAGCAGGAAGATAGATACCAGGATGAGTCGGAGTTTCATGTGCGGCAGTTCCCTTCTGTGGACACTTGCGACGCGAGTGACGACTAACGCGGACCATTAACGGCGGACGATTCACAAAGTACAGCGACATTCTCCTCCACGCTGGTCGGAGGTGCAAGCGAGTCAATGACCATTAATGATGTCACAACCGTGTCACCTCTGCTTGTGATCTACGTCACGCACTCCGTCACAATCTGAACGGTAAATTCTCCTAGTAGCGCTCGATCATGCATTAAGGCAATTAGAGGCACTCGACGAACGAAGAAACAGAGTTGTAGAGCTGGGTTTTGTTTGGCGGGCTGAGCGTGGAGGAAACTGCCGAAGTTCTGCAGGTTTCGAGCACACGCTGCTGGAACTGGTGATTCGAGAAGTTGTGCCTGCTGCGGGAACTCACGCAAGGAGTACTAAGGAACGTGAGAAACCGATCTCCGACACTGGGAAATGCAATGGGACCGGCGCTCTTATACTCGGCGATCGCCGCCCCAGTCCTGGGCGCGGTTTTGCGGGGCGGCATTGAGAGCATCCACGAGAAGCCGGCGCAGTCGGTAACGGCTTTCGAGATCGGTGCTGACGATTTCGAAGCCGACTTCATTGACGCGTGCCCGGCGCAGCAGAACGTGCGCCCGAATCTTTGCGCGCATGCCGAGTGAAATTTCCAGGTCGGCTTCGCTGCCGATGCGGAGACTGTCTTCTTTTGTCCCCATGCCTCCGCCGAGGCTGAGTTCGCGAATCATAATTTTCGACTTGCCCCACGAACTGCCGATGGTGCCATGGACAGTTTTGGACAACACGAGGCGCTCGTAACGGCGCTGGCGCACCCAGGGGCAGGCGGGAGCCAGGTCGAGCGGAGCAATGGCCAGTTCGGCTGGCTCAAGACCGCTATCAGACATCACTTGCGAACCGTACCGCGGGTCGGTCTTAGATAAGGCTTGCGCTGCCGCGATTCTCAATTCGCGGTGATGCACAAAGCCAAAAGTCTTTTTAGATTCGAGAATTTCGCGCAGGGTGGGAATTGCCTCCGCATCCTTGAGCCGGCCGAGCGACTCGATGGCCTTGAGTTGCACATAGGGAGAACGCGAAGCGGCTTCACCCGGCCGTGCCATTGTAATCAGAGGGGCCGCAGCGGTGAGGTCGCCGCTCATTCCGATTTCGTCAACCGCTTCCGGCAGCACGAGCGGATCCAGAACCTCCGCCAGTTCCAGCAGCGTACGGCCGCGATCGGGTGCATTGCCATACGCGATCTGCCGCACCACGATGTCGTGATAGAAGCGGTTCCATTCCGGCAACCGCGCTGGCACCAGTTCCAGTAGAGTAGCGACATCAAAACGGCTGACCAGCCCGACGACGGCGGAAGCTTGCCGCGGCTGTCCAGTGCGCAGAATCTCGCGCAACTGCAGCATCACCGGATCTCCCAATCGCCTCACCAGTTCGAGCATGCGATCGCATTCGTCGCGGCGCATGCAGCGGAAGAAGCGGTCGGCGAGATGCTCGGCTCCGCTTTGGCTGGTCCGCTGCAGGACGGCCAGCAGATCCGCGGGAATCGCATCCAACTGCAGCGCTTCTTCGATGTATTCCGGCAGCCGGTTTTCCACGCCGACACGAGGACGCAGATCGCCGATCAGGACGGGACGCTGTACGCTGATCAACTCCATACCGGCACAAACTTCATTAACGGCGGCGTAATTCTTGGCGGCGCTCGCCTCCTGGCTCAAGCGCACGAAGGCGGCGCTCATCAGGCTTTGGAGTTCGGCATCCTTCTCGCTGATCAGTTGTTCACTGAGCTTGCGGACGGCTTGGGCCATCGGCTGTCCGCCGAGCCGCGCATAGAGATCCGCGACCTGGCTGATGCCGATCGCCGTTCTGCGCCGAGGCTCGGTTTCGTGCGCGCTTAAACAACTGGAATAATTGTTGAGAATCTGCGCTGCGCTCTCATTGTCGTCGCGATCCAGCAGCACTTCCACGAACTGGCGCAAGTTACGCGCCGGCACGCAGGGAGCTTCGTGCGACAGCAGCACACTGCGCTTGCCGGACTCGGGCACCTCCGCCCAGAACATGCGGTCGAGGATGTCGGCATGCGACTCGACCAGAATTCCGGCCTTGCTCATCTTTTCTTCCTGCAGCTTGAGAATCTGGCGCAGCGAGTCCATCTGGCGGCTCATGTGCTCCATCATCTGGTGCACGGCGTTGACCTTGACTTCGCCCTTCTGATAGCGCTCCAGTGCGAAGCGAATGGCCATGTGCTCGGCCGCCTTCATGAGCAACGGTGTGTCTTCTTCTTCATGTTTCGCCGATGTTTGCGCGGCCAGGCTTCCCAATAATTGCTGCAGGTTGAGGCGCGTGTTGGGGTCGGTGTAGGTCAGCTCTTTCTGCAGATCTTCTTCTTTGACGCTCGGATCCTGCTGAACTTCTCCGAACCGGGTCAGCAGCCGGATGGCCTGAATGACCTCCGCTTCCTGGAGCGGAACGATACCACCGGTCCAGGCAGGAGCTGCGCCCGTGGCCGTGCCGATGGTAGAGCCGCCGACGGGTCCCCCTCCGCTGCCTTGGCTACGGGGTAGATTGGGGACGCTGCCCAAAGGGACCATCGGAACTCCATCCGCGTTTGTTGCTGCTGCGCCCCCGGCGTTGGCTCCTTCCGCAGCTGCAATCAGCTGCAACAGCTTCTGGGGATCATTCAGCCATGCCTTGAATTCAGGGCCCAGGGTTTGTGCGGCAATCTGGGCCGCGATGCTCACATCGCCGGTCAGGGGATCGGCCGCCACGAATTTCACTTCGTTAATCTTGATCGTGCTTGACTGCTTGCCCGCCCCCAGTGCGTCTTTAATTTGTTTCGCAACGTCGGTGGCCTTTG
Source organism: Candidatus Sulfotelmatobacter sp. (assembly GCA_035710825.1). GTDB lineage: Bacteria > Acidobacteriota > Terriglobia > Terriglobales > Acidobacteriaceae > Sulfotelmatobacter. The sequence continues at coordinate 9,707 of DASTCU010000016.1, read as the reverse complement.
AGCCCGCGACCGTGAAGGCACGCACCAGGCGCACGAAATCTTGCTCGGTCACATCTTTGGAGAAATGCAGGCTGGCCAATCCCGCAGTGGTCAACAGTGTCGCAAAGCTCTTTTCGGCCTGGCCAGTTTCCAGAGGAATTCCGTCGAGGAGCAGCTTGTTATCGGAAACGCCCAGTAGAAATCCGGCATCGCCCCCCGCCGGCAGCGCTGCCTGCAACTCATTCCACGCCGTTTCAAATTGCGCTTCCGTTCGCTTGTGCTCTGAGCCGTACATGCGCGCGTACTTGATAAGGATGTTCAGGCTGTGAACAAACGCTTTGGCGGAGGCCGCACGACTTCCTTGCGATGTGTTTGAACCGGGAATAACCGCCTCCTCGAAAATGACAGGTCGCAACTCAAGCGTAAGCCGAAAAGGTAAGCCCTCAAACGTTACGGAGGTAATGGCCAAGGGCGAGTTACGGGTCAGGGTCAGCAGAAGTTAGATGCCTGACACCAGAGGTCGAGATGAGAGGGGGAATCCCGGAGGCGAGCAGCGAGTCAGTTTCAAGTCCGAGATGTGGGTCAGGGGTCTCAAGTGAGAGGTTTTAGGCCTGAAGTTTTAGGTCGGAAAGCTCATCGCGGAGGGACCACGTCGGGACTGCTATGGCACTTTCGTGCCTTTCCACAGACACCCAGGTTTCAATAGAATTGTTCCTTCCGATTACCCAAATGGTAAATGTGGTCTTTTATTTAGTTGTGCAGCTGAACCTTGTGTTCGGCATTGCCGGACTGGTGTGGCCCGACAAGTTCATGCCGCTCTATGGAATGTTGATGTTTCCCTGGCCACCCAGCCATCGGGCGATCCGAGTTCACGGGGTCGTTGCGATTGCGGGATACTTGCTGGTTCTCGCCAGACTGCTGGCATTCGTTTAAACATTTTCTTCCAACCTTCGGCCTGCGCATTCGGCGACTCCGCAAGCGCATATCCCGCGAGAAACCCTGCGGCTCTAAACATCGCTCTTTCGCGCACTCGTTGCCAATCTTTTTCTCTCTGCTTATATATAAAAGCGATATCGAATGATTTTTTGGAACGAGAATGTTTTCGTCCTTAATCCCTCATCGAACAATTTGACGCTATATTTAAAGTCTCAACGCGGACCCAAGACATTGCGAATTGTTTGATTTCGAGGAAGCGAGGTGGGCGTGCGTCTCTTGGCCTTCAAAGCACACAATCAAGCCAATCAAATCGGAGTGCTGGTTGGCGATTCGGTGTTCCCATTGGATAGCACAGCATATTCTGATATGACTGCGTTCCTAGCGGCTGGCCGCACCGCCCTTGTCGAAGCACAGAAAATCAATCAGGGCGAGGTAAAGCCACAGCAATCGTATCGCCTGAAGGATGTCCAGTTGCTGGCTCCGGTAACTCGCCCGGGGAAGATCATTGCGGTCGGCTTGAACTATCGCGACCACGCGATCGAGACTAAGCAGGATATTCCCACGTCCCCCATCATCTTTGCCAAGTTCCCGTCGAGCATTAACGGCCCAGACGCCGATGTCATCCTTCCAGAAGACGACCCTCAGGTCGATTATGAAGCGGAGCTCGCCGTTGTGATCGGTCGCAAAGCCAAGCGGATTTCAGAGTCCGAAGCGCTCGATTACGTTGCCGGCTACATGCCCCTGAACGATGTCTCCGCGCGCCGATGGCAATTCGCGGATAAACAGTGGGTGCGCGGGAAGTCCTGCGACACGTTTTGTCCGACCGGGCCGTGGCTGACCACTCGCGATGCCGTGCCTGATCCTCACGCACTTGCCATTCGCATGCGGGTCAATGGAAATGTGGTGCAGAATTCCAACACGTCCCAACTCATCTTCCGCATTCCCGCGCTGCTGCATTACATTTCCGCGGCGATCTCCCTGGAACCGGGGGACATCATCGCCACCGGCACTCCGGACGGCGTCGGCGTATTTCGCAAGCCTCCCGTCTTTTTGAAATCCGGAGACGTCATGGAAGTCGAAATTGAAGGCTTAGGCGTGCTGCGAAATCGCATCTCCTAAAGATATAGGACATGCGGTCCCGGGAGACAACGCCCCGCCATTTCAGGACGACGCGGACGTAAACGCGGCAGGCCAGAGTTGAGCCGCCGCGGAGGGTTCCCAGCGATGCGGCTGGCTGGCGAATTCCCGTGGCGTGCACTTCACATGTTTCTTGAACACTGACGCAAAATAAGCTGGGTTACAGAAACCGCAGCGGTCAGCAACTTCCGCCACGTTGAGCCGCGGATCGAGAAGGGCACGTTTTGCCAGCTCCACGCGCTGTTGGATCAAGTACTGTTCCAGCGTGATCCCGGTCGTGCGCCGGAACACACGGCTGAGATGGCCGCACGACAGATGAACCGCTTCGGCCAGTTGCTGAATCGTAACCTGGGCCGCACCACGCTCTTCAACCACTCGGCTGATGGCCAACACAATTTTGTGCTCGCGGTGGCTGAACAGCGAGGCCACTTGTTGCGAAAGGACCTCAGCGAAGCGCCGGAACGCCTCGCAAGCCGCAAACGGACTGGGTGCATGCAGCACGCTGGTCGTGGCCTGATCCTTGGCCGCTTTGATCTCAACCGGATCAGCCCCCCAGCTCACGCATTCCAGCGAGAGATGCTCGATGCCCCAGGTCAGCAAAGCGCGCGACTGCTGGATTTCGGCAGCAGAGTGATCGGAGGGCATGGCCTGAGCGAGAAATTCCCGCAGCACGCTGGACGCGCCAGTACCCTGACGAAACGATTTCAGCAGCCTTGCCATGATGTCCGAAACCTGCGTCTTTCGCGGCTTCGGTTCGCTGAAGAATGACACGGTAGAATCGCCGGCAGCCAAGGCGGCGCAGGCCTCCTGATAAGCCTCCAGCAACTCGGCCGGTTGCCGGTGCTCTTCGCTGATTCCGATGCGAACCGTGGCGTGCGTCTGCGAGCGCACTTTGCCCAGGATGCTTTCCGCCATGTCCTGCAGCGAGAGGCGCTGGTGGCTGCGATTGCGCACCTCCTGGCTGGTGAAAATGCAAACTTCTCCCGGACGCACCACCATGGCGAGCGCGTTGGGGAGGCTCTGGCAGAAGTCCTCCACTACATGCGACAGACGATTCAAAGTGGGAGCGGGGTCGTCCTGAGGCGCCGCAGGCAGATGTTCAATCTGCAGAACCATGACTCGGTCAGGAATCCGATGCAGGCCGGCACGCCGGGTGAGTTGAGTGAGTTCCTCGTAATCGCCGATTTCCCCAGACAACAAAATCGAAGCCAGTTCCTTGCGATCCAAGCTGAGTTCCCGATCTTGTTTTCTCTGGGACTCGCTGATGAGTTGCAATCGTTTCCAGGAATTCGACAGGTATCGCGCGAAGAGTTCCAGGATGCGCACGGTCTCAGCCACCTGTGCCTGCGTGACTATCGGGACTCGGTAATACGCGTCTTCAAGGGCCGTGAAGTTGATGTGATTTTGCCCGGCCAAGGTCTCCTTAACGAAGCGGAAGCCCTGGGCGGTGGGTGGACTGGTTAATACCTGTCCGGAGAATAATGTGCCCAAGTACTGGCCGTCGCAAATCACCGGCACCGCAATGTCGGTCAGTCCGACGTGGCAGCCGTAGACCTGAGTGCAACCCGTCGCGCGGCATCTCTGCTTGGCGGGAACATCGGAACGAGCGCAAGTCTCTTCTTCATGGGCGCCGAATCCGTGAACCAGATCGCAGAAAAGAGTGCTGGGAGAAAGGCGGTTTCCCTCCGGCGCTCCCGCAGGTTGCAGTTGGACCAGAGCATCCTCGGTTCCCACCCGGCTTTTGAACTTCAGTTTGCGCGGATCCAGTTCCTCGGCTTCCTCATGCCACATGAGTTCCACATTGCGAATCGGGCTGGTGTTGTTCAGAAGAAGAAGGAAATGCTTAAAGAGCTCGAGATCTTTTTGGAATTCCCGCTTAAGATCTCCGCTCAGAACGGTACTTTTTTTCACAGTGCACCCCAGATGGGGTGCGATTGTATTACAGCGATATGGCGATGTTCATCACTAAAACGAAGGAGGGCACTGTTTTATTGATCCAATCATTGGATATTTGTCGTCAACAGTGCGCCCGGATGGTGAGGCCGCCGTCGACAATCAAATCGGTTCCGGTGATGAAGGCGGAACTATCCGACGCAAGGAAGAGCGCGGCTTCGCTGACATCGTTGGGTATCCCTCGGCGGCCGACAGGATGGAGTGCCGTCGTCTGTTCGGCCACGGCTTTAGGATTCTCAGAGTTGCGCAGATACTGTTCCCATAAGCGTGTGTCGATGTATCCGGGACAAATGCAGTTGACCCGGATGTGGCGGCTGGCAAGTTCCAGAGCCAGGTTCCTGGTCAGGGCGACCATCCCGGCTTTGGAACAAGCGTAAGGGATCGAATCCGGGAACGCATGGCTGGCGTGGATGGAACTGATGTTCACAATCGCTCCTCCGGACGCTGGGAACAGAGGAGCGATGGCTTGGGAGAGCAGGAAAGCCCCCCGGAGGTTCACGTTCAGCACCAGATCCCAATCCGCGACGGTCAATTTCTCGAGAGGCTTCTCTCGCTCCAAGCCCGCATTGTTAACGAGAACGTCCACTCGCGGATGAACTTTCTGCAGCGCGCGCACCGCATCTCGAATCTCTGCAGGCTCACGTAGATCCGCGGCAAGATATTTTACGGGCCGGGAAGAATCTTGCTCCGAGAGTTCAGCGGCTGTCTGGTTTCCGGCAGCTGAATCGCAGTCGAGAACAAAGACACAGGCGCCCTCTATCTGGAACAGAGCGGCAATGGCGCGCCCAATCCCCTGAGCACCGCCGCTTATCAATGCGACGCGGCCGGCAAGGCGGCCCGGGCATTGCGATGGGTTCGGGGTCGTCATTCTCTTAACTCTTCTTCTGCCGTGCCTACTTCGCGGTTGCTTCAAGGAAAATCAATTCAGAGCTGTTGGGCGAGTTGAGCGTGACCGGCAGCCCATCTCGCGTGAGTTGCTCACCCGTAACGGTCCGATCGGTCGCGGTGTGATCGTGGAACATCAGGCGATAGCGGGCCGACGGTTCGAGCCCCTGTAACCGGAACGAATGGCTCTGCTCGCCTTCGACCGTTCCACGAAACGCATAGACTACGCCGCGCTTGCGCTCCGCATCAAAGTATTCAATGCCATCCCAATGAACTCCATCTGGACGCGGTGAGACATGATACAGGTTGGCGTCGCGAATCAACGGGCGTAGTTCTTTCTTGTACAGCTCGATCTCTTTCTTGGCTTCGGCGTGCTGCTCGGCTGACCAGGAATTGGTGTCGATCATGATGGTGAACCATCCCATCATGCCGCTGCGCAGCATGAAGCGGAAATTCTCAAGACGCGGCGTCGGCCATTTCTCCACATAACTTTCCAGCATCGCGGCCGGCAGGACGTGGCTGGTGTCGTAAAAAGCGCGCCGGTTGGAAGTGGGCTCGTAGGTATCGGTGATCGAGAAGTAATCGCCGTGAGCCGCCGTGCCGAAGTCGACCATTCGTCCGCCGTCGTTACAGACTTCCAGCAACAGGCCCGGATGCTCCTTACGCAGCTTGGAGTAGATGTCGTAATACGCTCGCACCGCGTGATAGCTAACGTCGGTGGAGTTGGTGCTATCCACCCAGTACGAACCCCATGACTCGTAGATGCACTTGTTCAGCGGATCGGGAGCGGCGTGCGGGTGATCGCTGCGATCGCATCCATGGGCCACGAGATAGCCGTCGTGCTCCAGCATGTCGAGGTGGTAGTCGGTGACGATGCGTTCCACTTCATGCTGCGCCCACTCCTTCGCTTCGGGCACTCCGAGATCAATCGTTTGTCCTTTGAAATCCTCCGGCTTCCAGTCGGCAGGGATATCGCTGACCATCCAGTCGCGAACTTTCGGATCGCGCGCATTCAGGGCGCCGGGTTCGGTGGACAGTCCGGCTTGCGTCCAGTCGACCCAGAGACCGAATTTCAGTCCGTGCTGGTGCGCATCGTCGGCGATCATGGCCAGGCCGTGGGGAAATTTCTGCGGATTGGGATACCAGTCGCCTACGCCGCGAAACCAGCCGGCATCCACGTGAAACATGTCCACTCCTAGATCGGCGGCATCCCGAATCATGCGCCGTGCGATTTCCTCGTTGACTGTCATACCGCCGCCCCAGCTGTTGTTGACGACCAGCGGATAGCTGGGATTTTTCCAGGTTTCCGGATTGCCGAGAACAGCGCGCACCCAGCGCCGCAAAATGTTCCCCGCCCCATCGGGCCCGTCGCGAAATCCGCCGAAGAAAACGACCGGCGACTCGAAGACTCCGCCGGGCTCCAGTCGAGTACGAAATGGACTTGGCTCCGGGTTCAGCCCGAGCGCGGCTTTCAGCGATTCTTTCTCGCGCGTGAGAGCGATGCGCGTCCGGCCGCTGAACTCGATGCCCGCGTACCATCCGCTTGCGTCTTTTCGCTCGACCAGCGTCCAGGGAATAATCTCGCGAGGGTCGCGATCACTAAGATCTCCATAGGTGCTGGACGTGCCCGTCCAGTGGTAGCCATTTTCCAACGACACTTCGTGCGTTCCGACCGCCGACGGGCTGTTTGCACCCTTTTCGACGAAGAGTTGCTGAAGGGATTCTTGCGGATCGATCTGCCAATCAAAGGCCAGGCTGTCTTGCATCGGGATCCAGAGTTCTTTGCTGTCGAGATTTTCGATTCGGATCTGATGTTCCAGCGGACCGTACGCCTGGGGGGCCCGCCACTCCCAGGTCAGGCGCAGGTGCGGCGAAGCGGAGTCGTAGACAAAAGCAACGCGCCGGTCGCTGATCTGGCTGGTGCCACCGTTGAAGGTCCAATGCACAGGAGTGTGCTTACCGGCACTCTCGACGGAGTCGATCAACGTTTCCGATGCTCGGTTTTCCCACTTAGCCTGTCCAGGGATGCTCAAACTAAGCAACTGCGGGGCGGCGGGTGATGCCTGGAGTGAAACTTCTGTATCGGATGTCTGAAGCTCGGCGGCGGTCTGCGCGAGTCCGATGGAACTTACGCCCCAGCACAGCAGAACGAGAAATCCGACACGAGTTGCACGCATCATGAGGGAGACTCCAGAAGGAGTGCGGAGCCGGATTGTATCGAAGATTCGGCTCCGCGTTGGCTTAGAAGAAGAGGCGAGCACCGATCTGCATGATGCGTTGTCCCGACTTGCCCATCACGCCTCCAAAAGTGGCGTCGTTGGGGTTGTTGTCAATGTTGTTGAAGTTGGCATGGTTGAAGATGTTTTGGGCTTCCAGGCGCAGCTCGAAATAAGTTGCCCCTTCCGCAGCGATTGGAAATTTTTTTAGCAGCGTCGCGTCCGTGTAGAACGCCCCGGGATTACGCACGTTGGGGAAGATGAATGGAGAATTAGCCAGGGTAAAGTCGGGCGTTTTTTCGAACGCGGCTTGATTGAGCACCCTTGCGGGAGTGCAAGCGGGAAGGGTGGCTTCGCAACTGAAGAACGTTCCTTGATTCGGATCCACAAGGGAAGCCGAATAGTTGCTGGAGGTTTTCACTTTCACCCCTGGGGCAAGAGAATAACGAATCGCCGCCCCCGGGGCGGTAAGGCCTCCGGGAACCTGCGGTACCAGCAGCGGAGTTCCCTTCGGATTCCAGGTCGTTACGCCTGCGACGTTCCACCCACCAATGACCTCGTCGAGAATCTTGTACCCTAAGCCCCCACCGTGGCTCACGAACTGCCGGCCATGTCCGAAGGGCAGTTCATAGGAATAGTTGAGCAGTACAGTTTGCGGCACTTCATAGCCCGCAACCCCGTAGGCCTCCATGAGATTGTGGGGATTCTGCAGAAATCCACTTCCTGCCGGACCGCCATGCTGAATATCTTTACCCCAGGTATTGGTCAGAGTCTTGCGAATGCTATACGACGCCAGCAGCGTCAAACCGTGATAGCCGCGGCTTTGAATCTGCAGATTCAGGAAGTTGGAGAACGACCGTCCCCACGTTGCCTGCCCAGGGGTCGTGGCGGCGTATTGCGGAGATAGCCCGAGCATTTGACTGAGCGGCAGAGTCGGTTCGCTGGAGAAGGTTTGCGAGAGACCGTAGAAGGGGTTGGGCACCTGCACCTGAAATACGTTCGATCCGGGATTGGACGCCTCATACTGCGTTCCCAGCGAATAGTACTCGGTTGGGACGTTGTTCAGGCTCCATCCCCAAAGCGGCATGAGCAGGTGAATGCCCCTCACGCCCGTGTAGTCCGCTGTGGCTGTCCAATTTCTTCCTACTTGACGCTGGACGCTAACGTCCCACGTGTAATCAGTGGGAGATTGGAAGTGATTGAGGGTCGCCGCCCCACCCTGCGTCGGATTGGCCGCCTGGCCAAACGTGATGTTGCTGTATTGCGCATTCGTGGTGATACGTGGGTAGTAGCCGAGGTTCGCTCCCGAAGGCTGTAACGGGAAAGTTCCCAAACCGTGGTCCGGCCCTAATTCACTGACCCAGTGTTGGCCGTCGAGGCTGGAAATCTGGTTCATGGTAATCGTGTTGTAGTAGAAACTGAACCAGTCGGTAGAGAGGCCACTCAGCCCTTGATCGATGATGCCGGCGCTGGCGTGAACCACCGTCTTGTCGTCGAAGGCGTAAGCGATTCCAAGCCGTGGCTGGAAATTTTTCCAATCTGTGTTGTACAGATTCTTCTGCTTATATGGTGGAGTATCGAGTAAAACCACCTGGCCGGTTGTGCCTTGCGTCAACCAACCCGGTTGGGGTAAAGAAGCCAAACCTGACAATCCCGCTGTGGACGTGACTTGACCCCAATTCCAAGTCGAAATTGGATTGAGTACGTTCTTTTGGTTGATGAGATAGGTCAGTGGAGTAGATTGACCAAAATCCCTGGGCGATCGCGCACCGTCATGATCCCAACGCAAGCCCATCTGCACCGTCAACTTGCGGTTCACTTTCCAGTCGTCCATGGCATATGCGGCTTCATTGAAGCCATAAGGGGTGATCTGCCAGTTGCCCCACTGGAACACCCTAGACGATCCCATCATCAACTCAGCTAAGGGGAACCCCGTTTTCACATCACTGGGATCCTGCCAATTCTGCTGCGAGCCGCCGCCGTTGTTGATCCAAGCTACGCCCGTGTGATCGCCGCCTATCTCACTGAACCGATAAAAGTATTGTTCGTAGCCGACCTTGATGGTGTGTCTCCCGAACACCTTGGTGTACGCGACAGTACCGTTCTCCGTCTGATTGATGAAGGTGTCAAACTGCGAACCACCAGCGTTAGAGAATGCCGCCGAACCGATGGCGCCGACCGAAGCAATATTCAGAACGGGCGCGATGTGGTTTGTCGACCGCGAAGGATTACTGATGATGAGAGGATCGAAACCCCACGTCGTCGTGTCGATGTTTGGATCCGATTGGGAGCCGTCGCCCGATACGCCATCGCTGTAAAGCTTCGCGACGCCAAATCCGAGGTGCACATCCAGGATTGAGGTCGGAGATGCGACCCAGTTGTACTGCAAGCTGCCGGTCACATCATGGTCGTAGGTGTAAGAACGCGCAGCATGCAGCCACGGGGCCGGAATGTTGTTGGTCATGTGCGTCCGGCTGATGCTGAGGTTAAAGCGCTGGCTGTTGGAGAGGTTGTGATCCAGGCGAAGAAAGAACCGATCAGTGGGGCGGGTAATGGCGATGCTATCGAGGCGGTTATTGCTGTAACCGTCCGCGCCAGGGG
>DASTCU010000015.1:0-1096 GCA_035710825.1 Candidatus Sulfotelmatobacter sp. | reverse complement strand
GGAGATCAGGGTACCGGCATGGCCGATACCGATCCACCACACAAAGTTGACGATGGCGAAGCCCCATCCGATGGGGATGGTAACGCCCCAGATGCCGATGCCTTTGACGAAGAGGTATCCGATGGCGAACAGCATCATCATAGTCAGCATGAAGCAGATGCCGAAGCCGACGAACCAGCCGTTGGAGGCTGGGCGAGTCAGCACGATGGCGCTGATTTTTTCCGTGATGGTGCCGAAGGTGTGGCCCGGTGCAAGAACCGGGGCACGTTGCGCGTCGGCCGTCATTTTTGCTTGCTCTTCCATCGGTCTTTGGTGCATCCCTCAGGGGCTTTTATCGGCTTTCGGCTTCCGCGATCCAGCTTCCGGAAGCCGAATAGCGAGAGCCGGGAGCCGTTTCTACGACTGCAGCTCCGGGTTTGGATTTCTGACTTCCGCCAAATACGTGGTGCGGGGCCTGGTGTTCAGCTCTCCTAGCAGGCTGTAGTTGCGGGCCTGCTGCTTTAATTTCGAAACTTTGCTGTTCGGGTCGTTGATGTTGCCGAAGACGATCGCTTCCGCAGGACAGGATTGCTGGCATGCGGTCTGCAATTCGTCTCCGATACGAATTTCTTTGGCGTCGCGAACCGACTGCGTCTCGGTATCGATGCGACGCTCGTTGATGCGCTGCACGCAGTAGGTGCACTTTTCCATGACGCCGCGGCTGCGCACGCTGACGTCGGGATTGCGCATCATCTTGTATTGCTCCGTATCCCAATCCTGGAAAAGCAGGAAGTTGAAGCGCCGGACTTTATAAGGACAGTTGTTGGAGCAATAGCGCGTGCCCACGCAGCGGTTGTAGGTCATGTCGTTGAGGCCCTCGGTCGAATGGACCGTTGCGCCCACGGGACAGACGACTTCGCAGGGTGCGTTCTCGCACTGCATGCAGGGCACGGGCTGGAAGAATGCGCGCGGGTTGTCGCGGTCGCCCTGGTAGTAGGCGTCGACGCGAATCCAGTGCATGTGGCGGCCGAGCAGAGTTTGCTCTTTGCCAACAACTGCGATGTTATTTTCCGACTGGCAGGCCACGATGCAGTTGTTGCAGCCTACGCACTTGTTG
>DASTCU010000014.1:0-60975 GCA_035710825.1 Candidatus Sulfotelmatobacter sp. | reverse complement strand
TACTGCGCTACTGCTGGCTGCTCAGATGCACGCTCAGCAACAGGTCACCGTCAGCGGCTATGGATGGACCGTGACTGCTGATACCGCCCAATCCACCCTGACCGTTGCGCACGAGCGCCTGGGCCCGGTGCTCCGCAACGTACGGCTCGCGCGTCGGGGCAGCGAAGCGGTGACCGGGTGGGCCGCCGAAAGCAGCGGTCAGAATCAACTCCTGATCCGCTCCTCCCGGCCGATGATGGCCTGGCGCATCGAGCTTGGACCCGAGACGCTCACCATCTCAAGCACGTCATACGATGCCGAGCTGACCGCCACGGCGCCAGCTCCGCTCACTCGCATCCCGGCGCGCCTTCTCGATCGGGAGGGGACGCCGGTGATGTGGTTTGGTAACAGCGAAGTAAAGGGGACATACGGCGCCGAGGTCCCCGGCGTCCCTTCGTTTCTTCCGCGCCACAATCCGGAGGTCATGTATTTCAGTCTGGGAGAGGTTTCGAACCCGCTGCTTCACAGCCTGTTCGATCGCTCCACCGGAATCGCCATTGATTTTCCGCAAAACACGCGCATGCTGCGCAACGCCGCTGATGCGGACGAAGTCGAGGTCACTATCCCGGTCGAAGATAGTGCGCTCGTCCGGCTCTATCCGGATTACTTTACCAAGACCCTGGGATTCCCCTTCTACATCCCGTTCAACGACACGTACTTCCCTAGCGCCCCTATGGTTTGGTCCAGTTGGACGAGTTATTACGAGGCCGTGACCGAAGCAGACATCGTCCGCAATGCGGATTGGCTCGCGGAAAACCTGAAGCCTTATGGTTTTCAGTACGTGCAACTCGACGACGGCTACGACCGTGGTGAAACGGGCCAGCATTACTGGATTGAGAACTGGGATCGCAAAAAATTTCCTCACGGCCCGCAGTGGCTGACCAGCTACATTAAGTCGAAGGGTTTGCGTGCCGGTATCTGGCTTGTTCCGAATGCCTATGCCGGAGCTGTCCAGCAGCATCCCGAGTGGTATCTGCGTTACAAGAAGGACGGAAATATCGTCAAAGATTACAACACCCCAGCTCTTGATGCCACCAATCCGGAGGCGCTGGACAATGTCAGGAAGATCATGACTACGCTCGACGACTGGGGCTTCGACTACTACAAGTTCGACGGCGAGTTTGCATTGCCGCTTTACATCCCGGGAGTCGACCGCAGCAAGCTGCACGATCCGAATGTCGATCCGCTCGTCAACTATCGCGCGCGCCTGAATATGATTCGCGAAACGATCGGTCCGAATCGGTTCATCGAAGGCTGCCCGGCCAGCACCCCGCTCAATGGCATCGGCTTTTTCAACTCCTATTTCACCGGGCAAGATCTCTATGCAAATTGGGAAGGCATGTTTCCTCTATTCAGCTCCATAACCGGCAGTGCTTTCCTGAATCACCTGGCGGTGTACGTAATGCCGGGTGAAGGTATGGAGGTCGGTCCGCACATGAGTGTCGAGGAGGCTGCGCAGAAACGACCGCGCGTCGTCCTCGATACCATACGTGAGCGCGAGAACCCGGTCACGGGCGTCGGAACCACCGACGCAGAAGCGCGCACCGTCGTGTCTTGGGTGTCGCTCACGGGGGTGGTGTATCCCTTGGCCAGCGTAATGCCCGAGGTCCCTCCGGAGCGCCTGGAACTACTCCACAAGACGCTCCCCACCATGCCCATTTTGCCCGTAGATCTTTTCAGCCGCGGCAGCGATATGGACTGGGATACCTTCAAGCACACCACGCCTGATACCTATATCCATCACTATCCCGAGATGCTGGACCTCAAAGTGAACGCCCCCGCCGGCGTCTACGATGTCGCAGCTTTCACCAATTGGCGCGGCCAACCCGCGTCGCGCACGATCTGGCTTGCCGAAAAGCTCGGGCTCAGCGATACCGATCCCTATGTGGTTTTCGATTTTTGGAACCAGAAACTGCTCGGCGTGTTCCGGAACAAAATCGATGTCGCGCTGGAACCGCATGACACCCGCGTGCTGCTGATTCATCGGTTAACTGACCACCCGCAACTTGTCGGAATTTCGCGCCACATCACCGGTGCTTTTTCACTGGAGCGCTATCAGTGGGATTCCGCATCGCGCCGCCTCAGCGGTGTTTCCGAGACGATCGCTGGCGAACGCTACGCGCTGATGGTTTATGTCCCGCGCGGCGACCGCTTCCTCCGCGCCGCAGCCGCCATCGGCGGCAAACCTTTAGCGGTCGCTTCCACGCAAACCGGCAACGCAGTAACGGTGAGCTTTCCCGGGCAGTCGGGCAAGGTCGAGTGGGAGATCTGGTTCGGCAGGTGAGAATTCCTGCTTCGGAAACAGTACTGATGCCATGGTTCTTGGTTTTCGGTACGTGCAACTCGACGACGGCTATGCCGCGACGAAACGGGCCAGCATTACCGGATTGAGAACTGGGATCGCCGGACGTTCCCGCACGGCCAGCAGTGCCTGACCAGCTACATGAGGTCGCATGGTTTGCGTACCGGTATCTGGCTTGTCCCGAACGCCAATGCCGGAGCTGTGCAGGAGCATCCCGAGTGGTATCTGCGTTACAAGAAGGACGGAAATATCATCAAAGACTACGACACCCAGCCCTTGATGCCAGCAATACAGAGGCGCTGGACTATGTCAGGAAGATCACGACTACGCTCGACGACTGGGCTCGCTGGCGCTACTGCGCTGTGCTGTTCCTTCGCATCAACGAGTAGCCCTGCTTGGCTAACGCAGTAACAAGCCATTGTTCCAGCGAATCGTCAGACGCATGAATCAGATTGGGCTGAGCTAACCGACGAACATGGAAACATGGGTCGGCGAGCTTCATTTGGTTACAATTCCAAGCATCGGATTCTGCCATGGAGAGCCAGGCAGCCCAAAACACTATCTCGGATTCTCACGGGCGATGGCTAATGCTCGCGATCGTGCCAATTCTGTTCCTGTCGATCAATTCATCCACGATCGCGAGCGCGCAATCGAGCGGGCGAGACGAAGTTTTGCTTCGCGTCATCGTGGTTAACACCGAGAATGAGGCAAAACAAATCCTGGAAGAGCTGAAGAGCGGCAAAGAATTTGGAACCATTGCCAAGAACAAGTCCATTGATCCAAGCGCCGAGGATTTCGGCTATCTGGGAAAAGTGGATCTGGCCACCTTGCGCCCTGAACTGCGTGAGGCTCTCCACGGGGTTGGACCCGACCAAATCACGAACATTGTCAAGGTCCCGGGTGGATACGCCATTCTCAAAGTCCTTCCTGCGAGCGAGGGCACGGTAGGCCAAGGCATGGGCGCGAACCGGGATCTCCCGCTTTCCGGAAAAAGCAGCATCAAGTATCCCGTCGATGTTGCCGGACAGGTCCTTGCAGACTTGGCCTTTCAAAAGTATCCGAAGCCGTCGGGATGGGAACAGAACTTGAAGGCGATCTGCGAGATTCGCCAAAAATCGCTGTCGCTTCTGGAAGATCGCATCAAGACCAGGACACATTCTCCGGAGCCGGTCGGCTCGACCCTAGACAATCCTGTCGATCTGATCCAAGCTCGCTACGCATTGGCCCAAATCGAAGCGTACCAAGGCAAAATGGACGAAGCAGTGGCGGAATGGGAGGCGGCGTACAAAATCGCTGTGACGTCGGTGCCCGCAGGAGTCGCTCAGTTGGAGGCAGTGCTCGGCGTCGCATATCTGCACAAATCTGAGATGGACAATGACGTTTACCGCCATCCCGCCGATAAATGCGTCTTCCCTCCTCGCCCCGGAATGAAGTACAACAATGTCGCGGATTCCGGGAAAGCCGTGGAACATTTCCTGAACTATCTTTCCCAGAAGCCCGACGATGTCCAGACGAAATGGCTGCTGAACCTCGCATATATGACGATGGGGAAATATCCGGCAGGTGTTCCCGAGAAATACCTCATTCCGGCGAGTGCGTTCGCGTCAAAGGAAAAGGCCGGAATGTTTACCGATGTGGCCAGCAGCGCCGGAATTGATGTTGTCTCGATGGCCAATGGGGTCATCGTTGATGACTTTGATAATGATGGCCTACTGGATGTGATCATCTCGAGCTACAACGTCTGCGAACCGCTGCACTACTTCCACAACAACGGGGACGGCACATTCACCGACCGCGCCGCTCAGGCAGGGCTCTTGGATCAACTCGGCGGTCTTAACATGATTCAGGCCGATTACAACAATGACGGCTGCATGGATTTCCTGGTGCTGCGCGGCGCATGGGAGTTTCCGGTTCGCAAGTCGCTGCTACGGAACAATTGCGACGGAACCTTCACCGACGTCACTGCGACAGCCGGCTTAGCACAGGCGACTCGAACCCAAGCGGCAGTATGGGCAGATATTGACAATGACGGATTCGTCGATCTTTTCGTAGGAAATGAGAATGGGCCGGCGCAGCTTTTCCGCAATCGCGGCGATGGCACCTTCGAAGACATCTCCCACGCCTCAGGCGTGGACAAGATTGCCTTCAGCAAAGGGGTCGTCGCGGCGGATTATGATAACGATGGCTACGTTGATTTCTACGTTTCCAACCTTTACGGCGCAAACTGTCTATATCACAACAATCATGACCGGACATTTACAGAGGTGGCGCAGAAAGCCGGCGTCCAGTTAGCCGACTCCCAGAGCTTCGCCAGCTGGTTCTTCGATTACGACAATGATGGCTGGCCGGACCTGCTGGTCAATAGCTTCTTTTTCTCTCCCGATGAATCGCTGCGAAGCTATCTCGGACTTCCGTACAGCGCCAAGACGCTGAAGTTATTCAAGAACATGAAAGACGGAACGTTTCAAGACGTGACGGCAAAAGTGCATCTGGACAAGGTGTACGCGCCTATGGGGGCCAATTTCGGTGACGTGGATGACGATGGCTTCCTGGACATCTATCTCGGAACCGGGGGACCGGAGTACGGCTTTTTGCTCCCCAAAGTGCTGCTTCGAAACCAACAAGGCGAGTCTTTTACGGACATCAGCTCGTCGGCCGGGATCGCGGACCTGCACAAGGGGCACGGCACTGCGTTCGCCGATCTGCGCAATGCTGGACACGAAGACATATTGGCGTCCATGGGAGGAGCCACCCCCGGGGATGCACACGCGTTTCGGCTCTTCGCAAATCCCGGAAACGGCAATGACTGGATCGATATCAAGCTGATTGGAGTAAAAAGCAATCGTGGCGCCATAGGCGCACAGATCAAGCTGACGGTTGAAAATAACGATCAAAGAGCGCGCACGATCTTTCGCACCGTAAATAGCGGCGGGTCTTTTGGCGCCTCCCCGCTCGCGCAGCACATCGGCTTGGGCAAATCGGCACGGCTTCTCAGCCTGGAAATCTCTTGGCCCGTAACGAAAACCGTGCAACGTTTTCAGGATGTGCGCCCAAATCAGTTTATTCAGGTCAGCGAGTTTGCTAAGGAGTACAAAGTCTTAACGCCAAAGCGATTTGAGTTCGGCGCGAAACGAGGTTTCGCAGGTAAACTAAACCCGGTCGCTTCATCTCCTCTACGGTAACGAGGTATGAAATTCGTTGTTCTCATTTCGCTTCTGCTCACTTCCACTTTTTCGGTGTGGGCTGGGGAGAAGCATGCGGCCGCGGGAATGGTGCTAAAGGTTGATTTACGTCAGAAAACCATTCTTTTGTCTTGCGAAGGCATTCCGGGTTACATGCCTGCCGGCAAGGCAAAATTCTCGGTAAAGGAAGATCCTTTCCTTGCCAGGCTTGCACCAGGGCAACTGGTCGATTTTGCAATTCTGGACGAGGGAACACTGCGCTACGCGGAAGGCATCACAATTCGCGAATTCAACAATCTTGAGCAGCAATCCCTCGCCGCCCGCCGCTTGACGATGGTACAGGAGCTTGAGGCAAGTGCCTCTGACCCAAAAACGTTGAGGGTCGGGGAACGGGTGCCGAGCGCCATGTTGACGGACCAGAACCGACGGCGAATTGATGTGGCGGGGTTTCCTGGCAAGGTATTAGTCCTGAACTTTTTCTACACCCATTGCACGCTTCCCGAATATTGTTTCCGGCTATCAAACAACTTGGGGAATGTGCAGAGGCGCTTCCAAAAGAAGATGGGACACGATCTGATACTGCTCAGCCTCAGCTTTGATCCCATCCACGATCAACCAGAAACATTGGCCAACTATGCCCGTACCTGGCACGCCGACAGAAACTGGCACTTTCTGACCGGAGCGCCCCCTGTCGTAAAGAATCTGTGTGCCTTGTTTGGAGTCAACTCCTGGCCGGACGAGGCCGAGTTGCTACACTCCTTGCACACCGTGGTTCTCGATCGAAAGGGGCGGCTGGTGGCCAATATCGAAGGAAATCAATTCACCGCTCAGCAGCTTGGCGATTTGATCGAAGTGATCTTGAAGCAATAGCTAAGCTAGGGTGCTTGAAAAGAGTAAGACGCAGAGTAAAATCGAACGAGCCATGCCGTGGAGTCTCTTCGCTGCTCCAAATTCAAGGCGCTTCCCCAAAGGGGTCCGCAGCTGCTTTCTTGCCAGCTCGATTTTGCTCTTTCCAGTGCTGGCAGCGCACTCACAATCGGAACCGGAGGCAAACGATCCTCGCGTGATGCAGCTCTACGCGCGAGCCAAATCGGCCGAGCAAAGCGGCGACATAGCCGGCGCAATTTCAAAGTACCAATCGATTCTGGAGGTTGCGCCACACCTCGGGCCTGCGTACAACAATCTCGGCGCACTCTATCTCCGACAGCACCAATACACCAAAGCCATTGTTATCCTGAAGCAAGGCCTGAAAGTAGATCGTTCCATGTATTCCGCGAGCGTTCTTCTGGGCATCGCTTATTACGAGACGGGCGATTATAGAGAGGCGCGCCAGCCGTTGGAGGCAGCGGTTCGGGCGAATCCAAAAGATGACAACGCAGAACTTTATCTTGCCAAAGACCTGATCAAGCTTGAGGACTTCGGTGCCGCGGCGACGCACTTACAGGAGCTGACGAAACGCGACCCAAAAAACCAGGAGGTCTGGTACACGCTGGGGAAAGTCTACATGCAACTTTCCGAAGCAGCTCTCGCGAAGGTTGACGCCATCGATCCTAATTCTGTGTTGTCGCACGAAATACGCGGTGACATCATGGCCAGCATGAAGAATTTCGATGGGGCGCTGGTGGAATACAAAAAAGCGGTTGATCTCGCTCCACAGCAGAGTGGTACACACTACAAACTCGGCGACGCGTATTGGCAGCTTGACGACTGGGCGGACGCGACGGAGCAGTTTCAAGCGGAACTCATTAATGACCCCGGAAACTGCAACGCGCGATGGAAGCTCGGCGATATTCTGCTCGAACAGCACCTGCGTCCTGAAGAGGCGCTCGACGATATCAATCAGGCACTGCAGATTTGCCCCTCTCTGAAAGAGGCCGTGCCGGACCGGGCCACCGCACTTATCCGCCTGAATCGGTATGAAGATGCAGTGCCGGATTTGAAAACGGCGATCACAGGCGATCCCAACGAGCCGCGCCTCCACTTTATGCTGGCGCAGGCCTACCGCGGTCTGGGAAGAACAGCGGATGCCAACGCTGAAATGGCGACTTTCGGGAAGCTGGAACAGAATGTGCGCGCGGCGGAAGCAGAGCACGCCGAAGAGATCATGAAACAGAAATCGAAAATACCCGACACGCCACACCCTTGACAACGACTTCACCCTCGCATGCCGGTATTACACCAGCCGTCAATTCTCTACATCTCACGGGGGTCCGACGGACCTGCTCCCTGCAGAGCCGCGCAGCGATCGAATTCCGCTTTTGCTTTCGCCATAAGCCCCTCTTTTCGGTAGACTTGGCCGAGAATGTAATGCAAGCGAGCGGTGTCGGGTGAGAGATTGACCGCCTCTTCCAATTCCGTCTGCGCTTTCAGTAGCTCTTGGGTCTGAAGGTAGGCCTTGCCCAACAATTCGTGACCTTGGAACACCGACGGCGCAATCTCGGTGGCCTGGATTAGTAATGGAATCGCATCCTTGGGGCGGTTTTCGTCTAATAGCAGGGTACCGAAGGCAAGATAGGTTTCGACATCTTTGGTGACAGAAGTGGTCTGCCAATCGATTGCAGTTTGATACGCTTTAGCAGCATGCAGGTCGTCGCCCAGTCCCGCATACGACAATCCCAGGTTCTCCTCTGCTTTGATGTTTGTTGCATCGATCGCCAGGCATTTCTTGAATGCGTCGATCGCTTCAGTGAACCGATTCTCGTTGTACTTTGTACGCCCCAGCTGGTACCAACCATCGGAATCGGTCGGATTTAATTGGAGGGATCGCGTCAGCCACTTATCCGCATCGATGGAATCACCGAGCAAAATGTAATCGATGGCGACAATCTTCAAATCAAACGCGCTGGGCGTACGGTAACGGGCCCCCGCTGTAAATTCGGCCAAGGATTCTTTTGCGTTTTTTTCACTCAGCTCAACGAGAGATTTTTTGGGAGCTGCATAGATCGCATTTGGGTTGGGATCGACTTGCTTCGCCTGTGCTTGAATCTGTCGGTACAGGATATAACCAAGCATAAAATGGGCAGCAGCCGAATCCGGGGCTATCTTCAAGTCCTGGCGCACGATGATTTCGGCGTCGTTGAGTTGTCCCTTTTCCAACAGCGATTCTGCTTTTGCCAGCTTCAGGTCTGGCGATTTGGACAAGCCCGTCGGGCGAGATACAGTTTCACCATTGTTCGAAGCTGGCGGCGGAATTGATGGCAGCGAAGACGGCGATTGAGCTGTCGCGCGTCCGGCAGCTAAAAGGAAAGCAGCAACAATCAAAACGAGGCGAGGGAAGGAACCGCTGCGGGAGAAAGAAGCCTCCTTCGCGGAATGGCCCATGCATCGCTGTTTGCCTAAGAGGAACACTTCAGTGCGGGGACATTATATGGCTCTGCAACGCTTGTTTCCATCGCGGTCAAACGTTTGTACGCTGTGCGATCAGTGCCCCTTCCCTTCGGTCAGAGTAACGATACAGTCTACTTTTGGCGGCGGCAATTGTTCGATCAAGCCGCTGGGCCAATGGATCTCGAGGTTGTCAATCTTATTCGATGATCCGAGTCCAAAGTGGGCCCGAGGGTCTGAACTGGAGCAATAGCTTCCTCCGCTAACGATGTCCACACGCTGACGAACTCCACCAGCGGTGACGAAAACCTTCGCGCCCATCCCGTCGCGCGGGCTCTTAGGCCCCCCCACTAACTTCAGAGTGATCCAGTGGTTGGCGTTTTTCAGAACATTCCGCAGTAAAGTTGGCTCGCGATCGATGTTGTTGATCACGACATCGATTTTGCCGGTGTTGAAGAGGTCGCCGAAGGCGGCACCACGCGCGGGAATAACAACCGCGAGTCCCGACCCTGTCGCGGGAGGGACCTCCTGGAAGTGCTGCCCATCCACGTTGCGAAAGAGCAGCGGCCTCTGCGCCCATGTAGTTCCCCAATTAGCTCCGTCGGCCTGAACGTATACGTGGCCGTTTACAGAAAAGATGTCCAGCAAGCCATCGTTGTCGAAATCTAGAAACCCGGTGCCCCAACCCAGAAAAGGAATGGTCGGCTGCAGGAGGCCAGCTTGTGCCGTAACGTCGCTGAATTCCCCACTGCCTTCGTTTCGGTATAGGGGTTT
Source organism: Candidatus Sulfotelmatobacter sp. (assembly GCA_035710825.1). Classification (GTDB taxonomy): domain Bacteria; phylum Acidobacteriota; class Terriglobia; order Terriglobales; family Acidobacteriaceae; genus Sulfotelmatobacter. The sequence goes on along the minus strand of DASTCU010000014.1, from coordinate 51,354 downwards.
GTAATCGCTGGAGAATGTGGTGAGGTGAAAATCGACCCTGCCATCGCGATTGTAGTCGCCGATGGCAATTCCCATGCAGGCTTGGGCGCGACCGTCGGCGTTCAAGGCCAGGCCGGACATGTAGCTGTCATCCTTGAATGTGCCATCATGATTGTTCCGATAAAGGAAATTTGGGACAGAATCATTTGCTACCAGCAAATCGAGCCACCCGTCGTCGTCTACATCCACGAAAACGGAAGACCATCCGTACGCTCCATTCGAATCGGAAACACCCGCCTTCGCACTCACGTCTGTAAACGTGCCATCGCCGTTGTTATGAAACAGATGGTCCTTTTCACCAACTAAGCCGAGCGGGCCGCAAAAAACATTCAGACCTCGAAATTCGCAAGAACTGGGTGGCACTCCATTTTTCCCCGCAAGCGCTGGATGATCGGGATCAAACTGGACATAACCCGGCACAAACAAATCCAGACGACCATCGCGGTCGTAATCGCCCCAAGTAGCGCCTGTGGACCAGCCTCCTACCGCTACGCCTGCCTGTTCAGCGATGTCGCTGAATGTACCATCGTGATTATTGCGATAGAGGCGATTCTTGCCAAAGTTCGAGACGTAGATATCAGGCCAGCCATCGTTATCGAAGTCTGCGACGGCTACGCCGAAGCCCCAGCGCTCGTTGGCGACCCCGGCTTTTTCGGTCACGTCAGTGAAGGTACCGTCACGATTGTTGTGGAACAACATGGCCCTGGGCGCGGGCTCAGTTCCCTTCAGCGCGGCAAATGTGGAGCCGTTCAGCATATAGACATCCAACCAGCCGTCGTTATCGTAGTCGATCAGGCCGACGCCAGAGCCGTCAACTTCGATGATCGTGCCCTTCTGCAACGTCCCGCAGCGATGTTTGAAAGCGGTGAGCCCGGATTGTCGGGTGTAATCCTCGTAGACAGCCTCCGCCCCGTCCACAAACCCACCCGCGGTGATTGGGCGATGATGCTCGTCATACACAGCCGCATACTCTCCGCCAGTTATGACTCCGGACGGTTTGGCCGGCTTCGGTTGCGGGTGCTGAAGGTTTAGCGAAAACTTTCTGTCAAGAATTGGCGCAGCCAGGACAGACAGCAACGAAAACATCAGGGAGCGGCGATCTAGACCCGCGGGACTCCGTAGTCCTGCGCGCTTGCCTGCCGCAGCCCAGCGGCGCGCGAAAAGCCATTGCAGCATGCCCGCGGACGCTTTTTGTATCTCTTTCATTGGCGCATCATATTCTTACTGGAATCTGGCGATTCATTCGCCGCAGGTTCATCGATCAGCATCATGCGGTCACCATGGACGTTCTTCAGTGTTTGAATAATGCCACTGGGCCAGCGGATCTCGACCATTTCGACGACTTCATCTGCGCCGAGGCCGAAGTGGAGGCGCTTGTCTCCTGAGGAAAGATAACTGCCCGCGGTCGAAACGATGGCAAGCTGAGACCCGTGCTGCGTCTTAACCTTCACTTCTGCACCGATCGCGTCGCGATTGCTCTTGTGCCCCACGAGTTTCAGGCCGAGCCAGTGATTCGCTGTCTGAGCCTCATTGTGAAGGACGTGAGCCAGGCCATCGTTCGTCGTAACCACCGCGTCCAGCCGGCCGTCATTATCGATGTCTCCGATGGCCAGCCCACGCGCGAGCCAGGGAACCTGAAAGACGCTGCCTGACTGCGAGGAAACATCTACGAAGTCCCTGCCCATGTTTCGGACCAGAAGCATCGGCTCGCGATAGCGAAGACTGGGCGTGGTCAGCTCCACGTTGTCCAAGTCGTGCCCCTGCGCGACCATAAGATCTTTCCACCCGTCGTTATCGTAGTCCATGAAACGAACGCCCCAACCAGAGAGGCGTTGCGTAATCGTGCCGAGTCCGGACGAAAAACTCTCATAGGTAAAGCTGCCGTCGCCATTGTTCTTATACAGTGCGTATCTTTGATTTCCCAAGTCGGTGACGATCAAGTCCGGAAGGCCGTCATTATCATAGTCCGCGAAATCCACACCCATACCCGCATAGGTATTGCCGTCTCCATCGACGGCAACACCCGCGGGCAAAGCGACCTCTTCAAACGAACCATTGCCCTTATTGTGATAAAGGTATTCCACCATGGAATCGTTGGCGACAAAAACATCAATATGCCCGTCGCGATCGTAATCTGCAATGCCGATCCCTAATCCGCGCCCGGGTTTCGATATGCCGATCTTCTGCGAAACTTCCACAAAGCGCCCGTTTCCTTCATTGTGATAAACCAGTGGCGCAATGGGCTTGAAAATGTCAGGCGTGCAGTAGGAACGATAACCTTCCTGATGTGTGCCGCACCAGACATCCCTGAAATCCCAGTCCAGGTAGCGGAGAACGACTAAATCCAGCAGACCATCATTGTCGAGATCAACCCAAGCAGCACTTGTGGACCATCCTTCGCCAGCTACACCCGCCTTTTCGGTAACATCTGTGAACGTGCCGTCGCCGTTGTTATGGTAAAGCCGATTACCTCCGTAGGCGGTCAGGTACAGATCTTCGAATCCATCGTTATCGTAATCTCCGACGGCAACGCCCATTCCGTATCCGACCCCTTGAAGACCTGCTTTTTGGGTAACGTCTTCGAATGTGCCATTAGGTTTCTGGCGGTACAAACGATTCCAGTATTGAGGGCCGCTCTTTTGAGGAATAGCTGTTCTGGGCGTGGGATCGGTCAACGGTGCCCCGTTCACGAAAAAAATATCCAGGCGTCCGTCATTATCAAAGTCGAAAAGCGCAACGCCCGTTCCCATAGTTTCGATGAGGTATTTCTTCGTTGTATGAGAAGAGAGATAGTGAAAATCGATGCCCACTTCAGAAGTTATATCCCGGAATTTTCCAGGTACCACCTTTGTGTTCGGTGGCGGTTGATAAATCGAGCCTTCAGATCGAACCTGTAATGGGCGGCCGTCACCGATCGCAAAGGGCGTCGCTGCCAGGGACGCGAGCATGAGAAACACGGAGCAGCGGTCGCGCAACCGCAGTTGGGCATCAGTTTCGGTTCGCCGTCTACCTGGCGTGAAATAGCGGAGGAATTGAGGGTGCCATAACGAGCGCATACAGAAGCAACAAATGATATAGCATCGCTTCTCCTGGGAACATCGCTTGTTGTTCGTCGGTCTCTTCCGCCCAGGAAAACGGTAGGAGAGGCTGCCCCACTCCCCGTTTAGTTGGGTTCCCTGCCATTGACCCGCTTCGCGGTTTTCGAAGAGTGCGACTCAAGCGTGTTCAGTGCCACCAGAACTACCTGACTTGACACAAAAATTCAATTCGGGAGCTTGGAAAAGATGCTCTCTGGGTCGTTGATGGCTTCTTTCAAGGGCACTTGGATGACTTTTATGCCGTTGAATCGTTCACGCTCCTCGACTTGAACGTCAACAGCGAAGATGGCGATCTCCGCCTGGCGAATGTCGTTTTCCGTGAGCTTGTTCTCGATCCCGATCGCGCCCTGTGTTTCCACTTTGATCTCGTGTCCCTGACTCTTGGCTATCTTCTCAAGACGTGCCGCGGCCATATATGTATGAGCGATTCCAGTTGGGCAGGCGGTAACAGCGACAATTTTCATAGATCCGTCCCATCTCTTGTACGATGACAATTCTCGTACGTACCCGATGCTGGGCAAGTATTGGGAACCCCCAAACCTATTTCGCAAGAAACGTGATCATCGCCGCAGCAAGACAATGTGCTCGTAGTATGTGGGATTCTGCTTCGCCTAAAAACAGGAGAGATGAAACGTTTCTTGCACTCCGGTAACGTTTCTTCGGCGAATGCACGAATCTGCCTGGTTACGGCCACTTCATGAGAACGTGTCAAACGTAGTACAGCACTGCAAAAACGTTCTTCTCGCGTGTTTCGCAGTTCTCCGGCAGGACACTTTATTTCTGCGTGCATTTGTCCCAGGTGCTCGAACGAGAGAAGGTTACGTTAGTACAAGTAATGTTAAACAACTACTATTTCAATTTCCGATCAGTGGGGCCATACTTCCCGACAAATTGATCGAGGGTGGGGTCTCACACATTTGATCCATTTGATCGCTCAATTCGGAGCTTGACCAGAGTCCTTTTGTTACGGCGCCATGTAGCGTGATCGATCTCTGTTTTCGGAGGGCGAAAGCTTGCGCCGGTTTCTGGGGGACATGCCAGGAGAGCACTATGCAATTGGCGTCGACTGTTGGCAGCGGTACTGGCCATCCATTCGGAGCGGTGGCTTACATCCCTAAAGTTCAATTGTTCAAGGAGCCGGAGATGAAGACAAAGCGTGTCTGTCCAGACCGTTTGCAACGAAATAAGCCTGAGGGTTCCCAAATGAACAATGTGACAGGTCTTGTTCACGCTGCTGCGGGCGAGGCGCGGAGAGGGTGGGTGTCGGGCCTGATAGCGGCGGTTTTTTTGTTGCTATTAATGCCGCTCCATTTGTATGGCCAGGCGGTCAGCAGGATTAACGGCGAGGTGACAGACCAAGCGGGGGCGGTTGTTCCGGAAGCGAAAGTGACCGTCACGAACGTGGACACCAACGTGTCCCGGGCCACCACCACCACCTCCGCAGGAACCTACCTGATTATCGATGTTATACCCGGCACGTACGTCGTTAAGGTGGAGAAGAGCGGGTTTAGGATGTCCGTTACCAACAACGTCGTCGTGGTCGGGGGTGCCACATCGACTGCCAACGCCACCTTGCAGCCGGGCACCGTATCGGAAACAGTTGAGGTAAACGCTCCTTCGGTTGAATTGCAGACGGAGCAGCCGGAGATTGGCACAACGCTGCCGGAGGTGCTCGCGCAAGACCTGCCGCAGTTGGTTAGCGGGAGTAATCGCCAGATCGATAATTTCATCTTTCTCGTACCTGGTGTTACCGGCAACGGATTTAGCCATCGGATCAATGGGGGTGTAGACCAGCAGACGGAAGTCATGTTTAACGGTGTACCCGAGGCTTTTTCGGAAACCGCAGGCTTCACATTTTGGAATCAGCCACCGTACGATGCGATCAAGGACGCGGATGTACTGACGGGTACGTTCTCCGCGCAGTACGGTCTAGGGCAAGGCGTAGAGCAGTATCACTCGAGATCCGGAACCAACGCATTTCATGGGAACGCCTTTTTCCTTTATAGGGATGACAACTATTTTGGTGCGCCGGGCGCTTATTTTGATACCAATCCAAACAACGCTGGAAAGATTGACAAGCCCAACCAGGATATCGAAACCAACTGGGGTTTTTCTCTCGGCGGGCCAGTATTCATACCAAAGGTCTACAACGGGCGAAACAAGACCTTCTGGTATTTCGCCTATGACAGGTACAGAAAGTCCATCGCGCAAAGCCCGATCACGCTGCCAACGCCAGCGGAACTCGCAGGGGATTTCAGCGGTTTGGTCAACCCGCAGAGTGGCCTTCCTATACCGATTTACGTCCCCACGGCTTGGGCCACCGACCCATCGCTTATGCCTGCGGGTTGCTCCTTGCCAGCCGGTGTGTCCCCGGGAAGCCAGTGGCCTGGGAACCAAATTCCGACGAGCTGTTTCAGTCAGGTTTCGGCAGGCGTACTGAAACAGTTCCCGCTTCCCGCACCGACCAATTCTAATGTAATTAACAATTTCCTCCCCACCAGCGTTCCACTAAACCTGCAGACAGACTACAGCATCAATGTCGACCATAACTTAACCGCCAAGCAAGCCATTCATGGCCTTTATTGGCGGCAGAAGTTCCCGTCGCCGTCGAACTCCGACTGGGTGTCTAACCCCTTAAGTAACGCATTCATCAACACGATCCTGGGGCGAGGGGTTAATGTCACCTACTCGAACGACCTCAATTCCAGATTGGTGATAACCGGCGGGTTTATGTATGTTTTCCAGGGCAATGACTTCCTGCCCACGCATCTGCTCACAGGACAGTTTCCTGGGGCTTTACCATCGGGTCTCTCGGGACAGCCCAACGTTTTTCCGAGTATTGGTTTTAGTGGCGGCGCGTGGGAGCCGCAAAGCTGGGGACCGGGAAACGGCCTATCGTCGACGATTAATCATAAAAAAGGGTACTCGTACATGGCTAACCTGCTCTACATAAAGGGCCGGCACACCATGAATGCAGGTATGGACATTCGGACGACGCACCAGGATGATTTCGAATGTGGCGGGTCCGGCGGCCAGCCGGGTTGCGCGGGAATCATCAACTTCGCATCCAATATAACGGCACAACCCGGTGATAACGCCGGCTCCACCAGTGGAAATGGCTTCGCGAGCTTCCTGCTCGGCGATGCTAGTGTGGGCGGAAGAGGTGGCGCAGGTAATACCAACCTGAGCAACATCTACGTTGCCCCGTACTTCCAGGATGACATTCAGCTGAGACCCAATCTTAAGGTGAACTGGGGCGTTCGCTGGGACTTGGCATTTCCTTTCAAGAATGATTTTCACACCAATCAGCTCACATACTTCGATCCCAATGCGCCTAACCCCACTGAGATCAATCCAAAAAACAACCAGCCTCTGCTCGGGGCGATGGCGGAGTTGGGGACGTGCTCGGGGTGTGCCGGGTGGAGCCAGCAAACCATGAACTGGCACCATTTCAGCCCCCGCGCAGGATTTACCTATCAGTTAAACCACAAGACTGTGGTGCTCGGCGGCGCCTCGTGGTACTGGCTGGATACCGGTTCCTTTGAATACGGAGTGAACAAGGTCGCGGTAAATTACGGGAACAACCTGAATGGCGTTGTTTCGATCGGCTCGCCGCCCGGCACGCAAATCCCCGGCTTGGGTCAATGGGACACAAATCCGCTGCCAGGCTTGCCATCGGTTGGGTTCAGTCCGACATTTTTCAATGGCACATCGATTCTTGGATATGCCCAGGTTCACGAGCTGCCCAAGACGGTCCGCCAAGCCTACGATGAGCAATTTATCATTGGTGTCCAGCGCGAACTGCCTTGGAACGCGTTCCTTTCGGTTCACTTCGTGCACACGCATGATCTCCACTTGCCGGCTACACTCCAGTCTGCGAAGCAATCGCTTAACTACAGCTTCGTAAAATCCGTTTGTCCGCAAAATCCTAGCGTGAGCCCGCCGGCCACGAGCGACTGCGTCCTTGGACTGCCATGGAACTCACCGGCTGCCCAGGCATTTATGCAATCCCAGGGAACGTTCGGTCTGGTCGCGGGCGGCTGCGGGAGCGCTCCCGGCCCGTTATATGCCCCCTATACTAATTTCTGCCAGGAACAGACCCCTGGGGCTGGCGGCAGTGGCGATTCCATTTCACTTTTCCAGGCTGAGCTTCCTTATCCACACATGCCTTTTGTGACGAACAACTTTGACACTTCAGGTGCGGATAAATACAACGCGCTCCAGGTCAGCCTGCAAAAGCGCACGGGAGCGGGTCTAACCTATCTTGTGTCTTACACCCTGTCGAAGTACTTAACAAACACCGACAGCGGTTTCTCGACGTTTAATTTTAGAGGCATCGATCCGAGTAACCCTAACCAGGAGTGGTCCGAAGGCGCTAATAATCAGAAGCATGTGCTCACCCTGGCTGGTGTTTATGAACTGCCTATCGGCCCCGGAAAGAAGTTTTTGAACCGCCCTGGTTTATTGGGAAAGAACTTGCTCGGCGGCTGGAAGATTACAATGACCAACTACTATGAGAGTGGAGTTCCGTTACGTTTCAGCGCCTGCTACGACCAGTTCGACTGCGACCCCCTAATAGGCAACATCTTTGTAGGTAATCGGCCGAACCTTGTGTCCCACAACTTCCACATCAACTGGAACAACTACTACAAAGGGTTGCCCGTGATCGATACCTCGGCGTTCGCTCCACCGGGAGACTGGACCATTGGAAACATGAGACCCACCGTTGGTGGCCTGTCGGCGCCGCCATATTTTGATGAGGATATCTCGCTCGGTAAGAAGTTCTACTTCGGCGAGCGGTTCAGCGGCGACTTGACGATCCAATTCTTCAACGTGCTGAATCGTTTCTCATTGAATAACAGCCCTGCCAATGGCGCGGGAATTCAGTGTTTTGATGGAAATGTTTTGAACCAGACCCAGTACGGAACTGTTAACACCTCCACTTTTGGCTTAGCGGGTTTCAATGGAGCAAATTGCCAGGGGAACACGCCCAGAAGGGGGCAGGCTCAGTTTAGGATATTCTTCTAGACTTCTAGTATTCGGTTCCAACGAGACTAGATTTCGGGGGGGTATCCTGCAACCAAATTCGAACGCCGGGGCCTTCGGGTCCCGGCTCTGCTTTGTGCAGGGCGAGATGAACGCGAAGACGACCTTTTTTTTCATTTCGAAGGGCCTCTCCAAACCACTTGGCTTGCTCTTAGCCGTGCTTGTGGGGGGCACTCTGCTGTGGGCTGGCGATAAACCCTGGAACGCCAAACCATACCAGCAATGGAACGAAAAGGAGTTGCAAGCTATCCTCAGCGATTCACCATGGGTGCGGGTAACGCTGATACGACGCTCGTGGCGTCCCGGTCCCGAAAGGAGCATTGCACCGCAAAAACAGAGCGGCGGCATCAGACAAACTCCGGCTGCGAGTTCAACGACTGCTCCGGTTGATGGCGGCGAGGACATGGAACAAATGAACGTGCAGGTTTACTGGCAATCGTCGCGCGTGATGCGCGCTGCCACGGCTCGCCAGGCCGTTCTGCACGGCGAAAAAGTGGACGTTGACCAATATGCCAGTCAGCCTCAGGACGAGTACCAAATTATCGTGCGCATGCAGGACATGACCCCCTTCCAACAGCGCGACGAAAAGTTTTTCCAGGACAACGCATTTCTTCAAATGAAAAAGGGCAAAGACAAGATTTCGCCCACTCATGTCGTCTATGAAAAGAATTCGATGGGATTGGTCCAGGATGCCATCTTTTTCTTTTCCAAAACTACCTCTTCGGGAGCTCCCACAATCTCTGCCGACGAGACCGAAGTGCAATTTTCCTGCAAAATTGCGGACTCAACGGTGCGCGTGGCATTCAAGCCTCGGGACATGGTGGATCAGTCTGGCCCTGCGCTGTGATGACTCGCAGAATTCACCCCTCGAGAGCGAAGTATCACCCCTGAGGGCAAGCGTTCCCACGTGCCCTTGAACGCATTGGAGTCTTATAATTCGAAGCAATGCGTGTGTCTGCTGGGATGAAAGCGCGGTTCGTCGTGTCGGCGAGCCGGCATCGGGACCAAGGTCCTGTTAGGCGTACTGACTCGTCGTGCGATATCCCGCAGAACCTGCGCCAGGCCGCAGCAAGCGAGTACTGCAGCGCGCATTTCGCGGTTCTCATTTTTGCCATGGTGTGTGTGCTCGCTCCCGTTGTGGTGGCGCAAGCTGGAACCGCTCCCTCGAATCAAAGCCAGTGTTCGGAGAGCCAAATGCCCTGTGGCTCGTCCTCCGCTCCTGAGGGGAAGGCGGCTAACCACGCCGAAACTGTGCCGCTTGACGTGACGCTAGCGGAAGCGAAATCCCTCTTGCAAAAGGGGCTCGTCACCCAGGCAGAAAAGGTCACGCGGCAATTCCTCCTTCAGCATGCAGATTCCGCTGAAGGGCATTACCTGCTCGGCTACATTCTATTTGACGAGGTACGCGAAAAGTACGTCGGAGAAGAGGAGAAGGAAGGCGAGAACTTTCAGTATGACGATACGGTGAGCGCTTCGTTAGGCGAGATGCGCGACACGAAAGCGCGGGAGTCGCTCGTCGAACTTTCCGCAGGTGCGCGATACCGTTCCCCTAGCGCCTTCGATTTGAAGATTGTTGCGCTCAACTATCTTCTGCTAAAGGACGAGCCCTCGGCTGAGAAATGGCTCACCGCGTCGACCAAATTGAACTCGCAGGACGCACAAGCGTGGTATTACCTGGGCCGGACGAGATACAGCGAGACCAAGTATGCCAGCGCAATCGAAGCCTTCGAACACTGTTTGAAACTCGATCCAGAAAATGTCGTTGCGGAATACAACGTGGGGCTGTCATACGAGGGCCTGAATCAAAGCGACGAAGCGATTCAAGCTTATCAAAACGCGATCGCCTGGGAGTCGCAGCATCAACTCAAATCCCCTGCCCCGTTCGTCGCTCTCGCAAGACTGTATCTGCATCAGAACCAGCCAGAGAAAGCTGTCCCGTATCTTCTTCAAGCGGTCACGGCCTTCCCGCAGTTATCTTTGCCGCACGAAGAATTAGGCAAAGCGTATTCGGTTCTGCACCGTCTGCCCGAAGCGCAAGAGCAGTTGGAGAAGGCGGTCCAACTCTCGCCACAAAATGCTTCTCTGCGATGCCTGCTTGGTCAGGTTTACCAGCAGGAGAAAATGACGGCAAAGGCGCAGACTGAATTTGAGCGCTGCACGATGCTCCGGAATAAGCAATCGTCCTCCCCGGAGGGTAATCAGGTGCATTAAATAGTTCGTTTGCGCCTCAGGGTCCTGCGGTTTTTGGGCTGGAGTTCGCTACTGCCATGTTCTCTGTCAAACAGCAAGTTTTGGGCGCAGGAGTTGCTTTCTTAACAAATCGAAAGATCACGATCCCGATGTCCCAACTACACACACCGTAGCAGCAGCTGCATTTCCGCCAGAACGAATTTTACCTATCTCGAATGAGCCCGTGCATCGGAGGCGAACTCCGTTTCGTCGCGGTCTGAGCCTCGTTCGTCGTGCCCAGGGGAAACCCGAGTTGCTCTGACAGATACGTCGTCACCTCGTTCGCGTTCCTTACACTCAGCAGATGCTGACGGAAGTCTTCATTGATCAACTTCCGCGCCAGCGAAGAGAAGACTTGCATGTGAGTGTTGGCAACCTCCGAATCGCGCAGCGCTAACAGGACCACCATCTTTACCTGCTCTCCGTCGACCGAGCCCCAGTGCACCGGATCGTTCAGCCTTAAGACGCTGATGGAATCGGCACTGATTGCCCCGGTCTTACAGTGGGGAGTAGCAAAACCATAGCCAAGGCCAGTAGAATACACAGCTTCGCGAGCCCACAGTGCCTCCTCTAGCAGCTGGCGATCCTGGGTCCGGTTAGAGATGTAGAACGCGTCGACCATCTCTTGAATGACCTCTTCCTTGCTCTGGCTCGTACTCTCCAACAACACGAGATCCGCGCTGATCAAAGGCTCCGGCTGGAGTTGCTGCGTAGCCAGCAGATTATCGACGTCGATCGTCGTTCCGCAGGCGAGGGCTCGATCAAGCAAGCGGACACAGGCTGCAGACTGAAACCGCGAGATGGCCTGTTTGATATCGTTCACTTCGGAGGCTGGCACGCTGATTTCGTCGAGTCCAAGACCGATCAGAAGGGGAAGATTGCGCCGGTCCGCCGCCATCTCTCCGCACATTCCAACCCACCTCTGATGTTTATGGATCTTCCGCACTATCTGCGACAGAAACTGAAGGAACCCGGGATGGCGGACACTGAAAAGTGCAGCCAGTTTCGAATTCCCGCGATCCGCGGCGAAGAAATATTGGCTCAAGTCATTTGTGCCGATGCTGAAAAAATCTACCTCTGCGCAAAGCTGGTCCAGAATAAAGGCAACGGAGGGCACCTCGACCATGATTCCAGTCTTGATATCGCCCTGGAATTCGACGCCGTTCTGCGCCAAATGTTGCTTCGCTTGGGCTATTGCGGCCTTGAACTGCACGATTTCTTCCACGGAAGTGATCATCGGCGCCATGATCTGGACCGGGCCCTCCGCCGATGCGCGAAGGATCGCTCGCAGTTGAGATTGCAGCAGGTCGCTATGATCCGCATACAGGCGCGCACCGCGGCACCCGAGGAAGGGATTCTCTTCGTGCGGAAGCGCAAGGTACGGAACCTTCTTATCGCCACCGATGTCAAAGGTGCGAAAAATAACAGGTTTCCCGCCCGCGAGGCGTGCCGCTTCCGAGTAAATCGCGAACTGCTCTTCTTCCGACGGTGCTTTTTCCCGTCCCAAAAAGATCATCTCCGTACGGAACAATCCAATACCGTCGGCGCCGTCGGCAAAGGCTAAGCCTAGTTCCTCGCCGGAGGAAGCGTTCGCCGCGATCTCAAACGTCTTACCATCTGCAGTCCTCACCGATTTTTCGGCGCTGCGGTACCGCGCGTTTTTTCGCCGTTCCAAGGTCTTGCGCTCGCGATCGTAGAACCGCTGAACCACAGGCGCGACGATGGGAACCACAAAACCGCGGGTCGCGTCGACCACAACCTCGTGGCCGGCCGTCAGCACCAGGCGAGCATTTCGGACGCCCGCGAGCGTAGGAATGCCGAGGGAGCGCGCCAGGATTGCGCCGTGCGATGTAACTCCAGAATGCTCCAGCACCAGTGCCTGCAAGCAGCGGCGATTGAGTTCCAACAATTGCTGCGGACCTATTGTCTCGGCCACCAGCACCGAGGGTTCTCTGAGTTCGACAGTTGGCGTAGGGCTTGCCCCGCACACCTCCTCCAGCAATTGTGTGCAGATTTCCTCGATGTCGATGGAACGCTGCCGGATATAGTCATTTTCGGAATGCCCCAGAAGATCGGTGAAGAATCCGCCAGTTTCGATCACGGCCTGCGCGGCGGACTTGCCTCCCAGGACTTGTTCTGTGAGTTTTTCCAACAGGAATACATCACTGGCCATTGCCAGCTCCGCCTGGAGCACAGCGGCGCCAATGGGAGTAATGGCGTATTTGAGTCTCTCGCCGATACGGTGACGGACGGCAGAGACAGCCTCTTTGATGCGCTCCAATTCCTGCTGTGGGTCGCCGGCGACCGCTGAATTCACAGTTCTAGAAAGCGCCATGGTCCGGAGCACGACCACTTTGCCTTGCGCAATGCCATGTCCGACGGGAATCCCCGAAATGCAGCTCACGTTCGCCGCTTGCAATAATCTGGGAATCGAATTGCTGCGGCTCGAAACAGAAGTGTCGGCTAAAGGAACGTCACACTTTGCAAGAGTGACATCCACAAAGCGGCGCAGGGCGGTGTGCGCAGCCTGTGCATCGGGTCCACTCAGGAATACCAAGCAGGGATCTGATTGACGGATGTCGGCCGCAATGATGCCGAGCACGCTCTTGCCATTGCCCACCAGGCCATTGCGTTGATTCGTTAACGTACATTCGGCGGCGAACTGATTCGCCACCTCGGCGAAGTGGCTGGCCGGACGGGCATGCAGTCCGCTGGTCAGCGGACAGATAAATGCGAACTGCAATGCGGGATTCGACTTCGGTGTCATCTTCAGTGTTGAATCTTGTGAAAGATATTCTCTGGATTCTTAAGCGCCTCCTGGAGCGGTACCTGCATGACTTTCACGCCGTTAAATCGCTCGCGTCCTTCGATCTCGATATCGACGGCAAAAATAGCAATGTGGGCCTGACGGATGTCGCCATCCGTCAGCTTGTTTTCAATCCCCATCGCACCCTGGGTCTCCACTTTGATCTCGTGGCCGAAGTTTTTTGCGATCTTCTCCAGGCGGGCGGCGGCCATATAGGTATGAGCGATGCCCGTCGGGCAGGCGGTGACTGCGACGATCTTCATGGAGCCCCCTCCTTTGTTCCTTCCACACGATTGCCTCTCAATTTCAGCAGGATGATCAAGACGGCTGTGAGTGCGGTTCCGGCCGCGATGGCCGCAAGATAGACTGCCCTTTGGTCGACGACTGGCAGCACGATCGGACCGCCGTGGGGAGCGTGGTCCCCTACCCGTCCGACCATGGCAATCGCTGCCGCCAGCGCAGATCCAACGATAATGCTTGGGATAACCCGAATGGGATCCGCCGCGGCGAAGGGAATCGCCCCCTCGGTGATGCCGATCATTCCCATCGCGATGGCAGCGAGCCCCGCTTCCCGTTCCTCCAGACTCCAAAGGCTCTTACGCAGGAGCGTTGCCAGCCCCATCCCCAGTGGCGGAGTGCATATGGCTGCGGCGCACGCTCCCATAACCTGATAATTGCCCTGGCTGATCATTGCAGCCCCAAAGAAAAACGCAGTCTTGTTCACCGGACCGCCCATATCAAAAGCGATCATGGCCCCTAAGATCAGCGCCAGCAGCACATTGTTCCCCGTGCCCATAGACTGCAATCCGTGATTGGCATGCTCCATGAAGAGCGCGATAGGTACGCCCAGGACCTTGATCATCAACACCCCGATGATTACTCCGGAAAAGATGGGAATCACCAGAATCGGCATGATGGGACGAAGGTACTTCGAAACCGGCACCTTCTTGAGCGCATCGACGAGGTAGCCAGCGATCAGGCCGATCAGAATCGCTCCCAAGAAACCAGCTTTCACCTGGCCCGATAGATAACCACCAAGAAAGCCAGGAACAAGCCCCGGCTTGCCCGCAATCGAATACGAGATATATCCAGCCAGCACGGGGAGCATCAGCGCAAATGCAGCGGTTCCGATATCAAGAATGAGTTTTAACCGCGGTGAGTTCGAGAAGTCGGGTCCGGCTGCGGTCATCTGCCCGGTCGCGATTGCCCCGGTGATCGCCACAGCAATGAGGATGCCCCCGCAAGCGATGAATGGGATTGCGTACGAAACCCCCGTCAAGAGGTGCTGTCTCAACTTTTGTAGCGATTCAAGCATCTGGGTCCGCCTGCCACAGAAGATACGGTCGAGAAGCGCGCTGTCTTGCGGCACACACTCTACTGATCAGCCTTTCAGAAGCCGAATACCCAGGATCGCAGCGCGATTCCGGCTTGCATACTCCACTGCCTGTTACCCCAGCCCCACATCGGTGCAGAGACGTGCCATCCCGCATTTCCGAGGCGCATCAACTGCGGATTTTAGTAAGTAAGTATGTGTGATCCGTCCAAGTCTGCAAACAGGAGAGATAGAACGTTTGTTGTACTTAAATAACATTTATGCAAATAAGGGTTTTAGAGTGGGACGCGGCGAAATCTGGATCGTATTGTTGGAGCGATACTCGGTGGGCGTGACCTTGCAGGCCTTTTTGAAGACCCGACAGAAGTATGCGGGATCGCTGTAGCCACAGCTGGCGGCAATTTCCTTCAGGGTCACGCTGTAGTTCTGCAGCATGAACTTCGCCCGGTTCACCCGAACCAGATTGAGGTAGTCATTGAAACGCATGAACCCCTCCCTGCGGAAGAGGCGGGAGACGTGGTTCGGAGCCAGGCCAAAATGCCGCGCGACACTTTCCCTCGTGAGAGGACTGTGGAAGTTCTCTTGCAAGTACAGACAGATGGATTCGTACGTGCGAATCGCCTTGCGGGGGTGCTGTTTCTGAGGCGACTTCAGGAGCCGCAGGCAGGCGTGCAGCAAGCACTCAGTCAAAAGACGCGCCAGCGGTCCGTTGGAGTGGTCAGCGGCCAGAACCATAAGAGCCGCCAGAATACTGTGGGTCGGTACGTCGTAGCCGCCCTGAACGCTGGCTTTGACCGCTGTGGGCGGCACCTGAGAACCACCCTTATGCCGCACCAGACTGATACCGATCTGCTTCACTCCAAAGAGAAAGGTCAAAACATCCACGTGCCCCGTCCAGTCAGGTTTGTTCCACGCATGGTCAGGCACGAAAACGGTATGTCCGCGGATGGGCTTGATCGTTTTCGTGCGTCCGCCATGAGCCACCTCCATGGTGTGACATCCCGCAAGAGGGAGCGAAAGACGGGGGAAATTTGTCACATAGGCGAGTGGCGGCGGGGCCGTGGTCCCGTCGCCAAAATGTATACGGCGAACTCGCGTCTGTCGCAGATACTCCTCGAGTTCATGCACAATCAATCTCGCACCCGCGGACAATCGCGGGCTCGGTTGCGTGGCATCGAGGCGCACGGAACGTTACGTTAGTGCAATCAATGTTAAATGTCTACTATTTCTTTTGACGCGCGCTCCTTCCATACTGGCCAACCGAGCTTCAAGGCCCTTCGCGCACGAAAACATTGAGGCGGGTGATCGTCGCCGACGGCCTTTGCGTACCAGCGAGAATCTTAGAAGAATATCGTTATGGACGATCAATGATGTGGGCGGCTGGACCGCCGGCTGACGAATAGCTTGATGAAATGAATCGAAAGTCCAGTGCAGTTCTGGGATGGGATAACCTTGCTCCTCCCCTCACTGAATTCACATCGGACATTGGGAGAAAGCTATGCGAGGATCGCGCAACGCTTGGGTAGCCGTTCCGCTGGCCTGCCTGATCATGATGTTCACTGCGTTCTCTCCAGCCGGCGCGCAAGAGGGTGGGAAGCCTGACCTCAGAAAGCAGCCGACGCTCTACGTCGTCGGTTATGCGCACCTCGACACCGAGTGGCGATGGGAGTACCCCCAAGTCATCGACGAATACCTCCGGAAAACCATGGAGGACAATTTCAAACTGTTCGAGAAGTATCCCCACTACGTTTTCAACTTCAGCGGCGCCAACCGCTATCGTCTGATGAAGGAGTATTTCCCCGCTGATTTCGCGAAACTGAAAAACTATGTGAATGAGGGGAAATGGTTTCCGGCCGGCTCGTCGATGGAGGAAGGCGATGTCAATGCACCGAGCGCCGAGGCCATCATCCGACAAATTCTCTACGGCAACAAATGGTTCCGCAACGAATTTGGCAAAGCCAGTGCGGAATACATGCTCCCGGATTGCTTTGGATTTCCAGCTTCGCTGCCCACGATTCTTGCCCACTCGGGAGTGAAGGGCTTTTCCACGCAAAAACTGGTTTGGGGGTCTTCCGCTCCCGGAGGAGGGCAAGAATCCACGGAGAAGACGCCGGAGGGAACTCCGTTCAATGTTGGTGTATGGGTTGGACCCGACGGCGAGTCAGTTCTTGCCGGCCTGAATCCAGGCAGCTATAGCGGAGGAATCGAC
Source organism: Candidatus Sulfotelmatobacter sp. (assembly GCA_035710825.1). Classification (GTDB taxonomy): domain Bacteria; phylum Acidobacteriota; class Terriglobia; order Terriglobales; family Acidobacteriaceae; genus Sulfotelmatobacter. The sequence continues at coordinate 34,594 of DASTCU010000014.1, read as the reverse complement.
ACCGATCTCACTAAGCCGCTGCCGCCGGAACCGCCTAATCGAGCCCTTGATGATTTACAGAAGAAGATCGGGGAGTTGCAACGAAAGCTGCAGCAGGTTGAGCAGAATCATCAACCGCTCGATCAAGACGAGGTTGGGGAGTATTACAGCCTGCGGCGGGAGCAGAACGCCCTCGTTCGGGCACAGCGGGACCATGAGTTTTCGCGCCATCAGGACGACTGGGCTACTCGCGTTACCCAGAATGGCAAAGTCAGTGGCTTGTTCACCGACTACCACTATTACGGCACGGGAGACATCGGCGGAACGCCCGATGAAGACTCGGTGAAACGCCTGGAAGCCATCGTGACCAAGGGAAGCGTCGGGCTTCCCCCTGTTGGCGGATACTTCGGTGAGCAGCACCCCGAGTGGCCACCGATGAAAGTGGGCGACGGGCCGGTGCATGTGATTTCCGCAGCGGCCGACCAGATGTTCCTCGACATTACGCCGGATGAAATGGCTGGCTTGCCCCGCTACACCGGGGAGATGGAGCTCACAAATCACTCGGCGGGTTCACTGACCTCACAGGCCTACCAGAAGCGGTGGCTCCGGAAGGAAGAATTGCTGGCCGACGCGGCCGAGAAGGCATCGATTATGGCCGAATGGCTGGGTGCACGGCCTTATCCATTCGAGAGGTTGAATGATGCATGGACGCTCGTCATGGGTGGACATTTCCATGACATCGCCGCCGGGACTGCCACACCCAAGTCCTACGAGTTTGCCTGGAATGACGACGTGATCGCCATGAACCAGTTCTCCGGCGTATTGAGTAACGCAACGGAAGGCGTCGCTGCAGGGCTCAACACTGAGGTCAAAGGAGTGCCGTTGGTCGTCTTCAATCAGCTTAACGTTGCACGCCAAGACGTCGTCACCGCAGCTGTGGCCTTTCCTGGCGGCATGCCTAAGGCAGTGCACGCGACTGGGCCAGACGGAAAAGATGTGCCGGCACAAATTTCGGACGGGAAGGTGATCTTTCTCGCCAATGTTCCATCGGTGGGCTATGCCGTTTATGACGTGCAGCCAGGAGCTGCGATTGCTGGAGCTTCCACATCGCCCCTACGCGTGACGAAAAACGAGCTCGAGAATAAGGACTACCGAGTCAAGCTGAATTCCGATGGCGACGTTTCCAGCATCTTCGACAAAGAGATCGGACGTGAGCTGCTCTCGGCACCCGCGCGTCTTGCAATCTCCTACGACAATCCGCGGCAGTGGCCGGCGTGGAATATGGATTGGGACCAGGAGCAAGCGGCACCCAAGGCATTCGTCTCCGGCCCGGCACGGGTCCGAATCGTTGAAAGTGGTCCAGTCCGCGTGACATTGGAAGTCTCCCGGGAAGCGGTCGGCTCGCGGTTTGTGCAGACGATCAGCCTTTCGGCGGGCGACGCAGGAAAGCGCGTCGAGTTCGGCAACGTGATCGACTGGAACACGCGTGAATCGAATCTCAAAGCTACTTTCCCATTAACCGCCTCAAATCACGTGGCCACTTACAACTGGGACATCGGCGCGATCGAACGCCCCACAGCAGAGCCACGCAAGTTTGAGGTTCCGTCGCATCAATGGATCGATTTGACTGACATAAGCGGCGAGTTCGGCGCCACCATTCTGACGGACTGCAAGAATGGATCCGATAAGCCCACTGACAACACCATCCGGCTCACCCTGCTTCGTACCCCCGGCACCGCAGGCGGCTACGCCGACCAGGGGACGCAGGATATTGGGCATCATGAATTCCTGTACGGCATCGCTGGTCATTCCCGGGGCTGGCGCGATGCAGAAACCGACTGGCAGGCACAGCGATTGAACGCGCCGCTGATTGCTTTCGCAACCTCAAAACACCCGGGCGCGCTAGGCAGGAAGATGTCGCTCCTGACCGTCAGCAACTCACGCGTACGGGTCCTGGCAGTAAAGAAAGCAGAACAAAGCGACGAAGTCATCGTCCGATTGGTGGAACTGGAGGGCAAGCCTCAATCGAATGTCCGGATCTCTTTCGCGGCGCCCATCACCGCTGCACGTGAGGTGAACGGACAAGAGCAGCCCGTAGGTCCGGCCAAGGTGAGCACCGGTAACTTGATCACTTCATTCACCGCATATCAGCCGCGTACGTTCGCGGCTCGGTTAGCTCCTTCCTCGATCAAGGTGGCAGCCATCCACTCCACATCGGTTCCCTTGCAGTACGACCTCGCGACCGCGAGCAATGACGGCGATCATTCCGAACGCGGCTTTGACGGGAAGGGCAATTCGCTGCCAGCAGAGATGTTGCCAAGCCAGATACTGTTCAACGATGTGCAATTTCGGCTAGCAGCGGCAAAGACCGGCACACCCAACGCGATACTGGCGAAAGGCCAGACCATCAAACTGCCTGAGGGAGCCTACAACCGCATGTTTCTGTTGGCGTCGTCAGCCGATGGCGATCAGAACGCAACGTTTGAGATTGCCAATCGGAAAGTGCAGCTGAACATCCAGGAATGGGGCGGCTTTATCGGGCAGTGGGACGATCGGTTGTGGACTTCGAAGGATACATCGCATGACGATTACGGCGATATGGTGGGTCTCAAGCCCGCCTACATCAAGCGGGCGGATTTGGCTTGGTACTCCAGCCACCATCACAATGCAGCGGGCCAGAACGTCGCGTACTCCTATTCGTATGTTTTTGGCTATGGGATCGATCTGCCGCCGGGCACAAGAATCGTCAAACTTCCCGACAACGATCGCATCCGCATCCTGGCGATCTCTGTAGCGAACGAGAATCCTGCAGTGCAGCCGGCTCAACCACTGTACGATGTGCTTCCTTCACCCGGCGCCGGTCCGAGCGATTTCGCACTCTCAACTTCTTCATCGATCGTTTCGGTGCCCCAGGGACGCAGCGCCACGAGCCACGTCATCATAATGCCCCGGGGCAGCTTTACCGGAAACGTCACGTTGAGCGCATCGGGGCTGCCCGCAGGCGTGACTGCCTCATTCGCTCCGGCCAGTACGGCAGGATCAAGCACGCTCACGCTAACGGCAGACCGGTCTACAAATCCAACCACTGCTTCGTTCACCATCACCGGGACTGCAGGAAATTTATCCCGCAGCATCGCAGCGACAGCTTCAGTGACCCCCGTCATCACGGGCACTGTGCCAGTCGATCTGGCATCGGTGTACAACGTGGCTGGCATCTATGACGACGGTGCGACCTTTGCACCGTCGTCGAGCCTGGATGGCGGCGGCTTTGCGCTTTCAGCGCAATTGTTGGGTCGGGAGCAGGTCGGAGGCGGCGTTGTGTTTGAAGTTGGCCCGGCCAACGCTCCAGACGCGGTCACAGGCAAGATCGTGACGCTCCCGCAAGGAAAGTTCGACAGTTTGAAAATCCTTGCCGTCGGTGTCGACGGGGAACAGGAGTTGCAGACCTTCGCGGTCACTTATGCCGATGGCACCTCCTCGACGTTCACACAAAGCTTGAGCGACTGGGCTTCACCCCAGAATTTCACTGGTGAATCTGTGGCTGTGACTATGCCCTACCGGATCAGTGCGGACGGTTCAAAAGACAGTCGAAATTTTTATCTGTTTGCCTATTCTTTTGGCCTGGATAGCAACAAGGTAGTGCGCAGCCTCAGCCTGCCCATGAATCGCGAAGCCTTGGTCTTTGCGGCGACTCTTGTGCCCGCTCGAAGCCTTCGCCGTGAGTGAATGCCCGCTAAATAGAGGCACACCTGCCGCACACCCGTTCGGAGCACAAAAGCGTCTATCTATGGGTTGAACGCAACCGATATGGATGATCGGCCGTCAGGGAGAGACACATAAATCTGCGCTCCCGTAACACACTCGTTTTACTGATCTTGCCCGTCTGCTTCTTCGTGGAAGGTGTGTTTTGGTGTGCAAAATTCCTTCGTTACCGTAAGGGACCCCTCACCATAGCAATGCTCTAGACGGAACCTTGCACAAGCGATGAAATTCGCGCCAAACACACCCATCGTCAGCGACTCAGGCGTAGCCTTCGCTGCTACAGTCCGGTGTGGACGCCGTTCACGATGGTTCTTACCTCGTCCGTGGTGTCATCGCCGAGGGCTAAATACTTTAACGTCGTTTCAAGACTGCTGTGGCCGAGCCACTTCTGAATCTTCCGGGCTGATGCTCCACCGTTATGACGGTCTGTGGCGAAGTTCTTGCGGAAGTGGTGCAAAATCCATCTCCCGCAAACCGGGGCCTCGGCGCAGGAGACTTCCTTCCCGTTCACGGTTCCTTTGCATTTGCCGCAGTTCAGTCCACCGTCAAAGGCGACCTGCTTAAGTATGCGCAGAAGGTGACCATCCGGGCGACCGTCGATGCCGAACAGAAGCGTGCACGAGCCGGACTTCATCCGGGCGTCAATTTCGCCGATAAGGGCATCTGAGATCGGCACCCACCGCTTTTCACAGTCTTTGGGTTTGAAGCCGAAGTACGGCTTCTCATCTACCCGGATGGCCTTCAGGTCGTGATTCACGTCTGTGGTCTCAGCAACGGCACATTCACTTTCGCGACAGCCAGAGCCGAGCAGGAACCTCCACAGGAACCGTTCATCCTCGTCGGACACACGGAACAGGTCTTCAAGCTCCTGACGGGTGTATGCCTCTGCTTCGCTTTCGACGTACTTGACCGTGATGCTCACGTCGGTGATCGGCGGTCCGGGACGACGGCCCTCTTTGTTCTTCAAGAAGGTCACCACGTGCTGGACTCGGTTGTGCCGGGTGCGATCCTCGTTGCCCTGCTCCATCAAATCGGTATTGAACTTCTGCAAATCCTGTTTTGATAACTGATGAATGAAGATTTTCTTGCACGACTCTTGGAACAGTTCGAGGGACCGCTTGTAGGCTCGGTAGGTTTTTGGAGCCAACTTCGCGACGTTGGTCAGGTAGACCCTGACCTCGTCATCGACTCGGTATCCAGACGGCGTGGCTGCGGGTGTCGGCTCCGGTTTACGATCCGGAACTCCGGGGATGCCGGGTACGAATTCTGGTTTGCGGACTTTGGCTTGAGCTAAGGATTTGTTCCATGCGGTCGAGGGGTCCGTGCCCAGAGATTCCCACACCCACTTGCCGTTACGCTTGACGCGCTGGTAATAGTAGCCTTCGGGGTGGAATTCGGGCGTGCCCTTTACGCGGCACCAGAAGTTGAATATGCGGGACTTCTTGTCGAAGACAGCGGGGCAGTAGGGGGACTGCTTGCCGTCTGGTTGGCGAAACTTGAGGTACAGCTTGGGTCTTGCTTTGTGGCGCATCCTGATTTTCTTCCTTTCCCTCTAATACCCGGAAAGTTGGGAAAATCAGTGCAATTTTTGTAGTTCTTCTACAAACCCTTTGCCTTGAATAGCATGGCGGAGAGGGAGGGATTCGAACCCTCGGTACAGGTGTTAGCCCGTACAACGGTTTAGCAAACCGCCGCATTCGGCCACTCTGCCACCTCTCCGCGCCTTGGGATCAGAACCTTGCAGGCACTTTACCAAGCCTCTGTTGCAGGGCCGCTCGATACCTTGGGCGAGTATCGTGCGAGCTATGCCTTTGCGTAACACAAGGCATTTCATGTGCGATATTACACTACCCGGTGGGTATACAGCCAGCCTGACCATTCGATCTGACCATCCTCGCTTTTTAGCTAAGCCTTCACGCGCCAGATTCCAGAGACTGAGTCTTCGCCATGACGGCTGCCACCGCCCCTAAATGATGCTAGATTTGTGTTCCTCAAATTTGCGATCAGGAAAGCCAATTGCTCGGGGGACAAACGATGTTCCAAATTCCGAAAGTTATGGGGTTTGCCGCTGCGCTGGCGATCGAGCTCAGCCTTTTCGGAGCGAACGCCTTGGCGCAGACCACGCTTGCGCTGACGAACCTGCGATGCGAATACAAAGTGGACCCGCTTGGCATCGATGTGCCCAAGCCGCGCTTGAGCTGGCAACTGCAGAGCAGTGAAAAAGGAGTTTTGCAGACCAGCTATGAAGTGCGTGTGGCACTCTCTGAGGCCGCTTTGGAAAGAGGTAAGGCGCAATGGGACAGCGGCGTGCAGAAGTCCGACGCATCCATTCAAGTCGAATACGCGGGCCCGCCGCTTGAGGCCGCGCGTGTTTATTACTGGCAGGTTCGCGTGGCCGACAATCACGGACATCTCTCTGCCTGGAGCAGTCCGGCACATTGGGAAATGGGCCTGCTCCAACCAGACTCCTGGAAAGAGAAGTGGATTACGCCCAATCTTGCTGAAGATGAAGCCAAGTCAAATCCCGCGCCGCTACTGCGAAAGGAGTTTCGGCTGAACAAGAAGGTAGTGCGCGCCCGTCTCTATGCCACAGCCATGGGTCTCTACGAAATGCAGTTGAACGGCAAGAGAGTTGGTGATCAGTTCTTCACTCCGGGCTGGACCGCGTATGATTTCCGCTATCAATACCAGACCTACGATGTGACGGATCTCTTGAACCAGGGAGCAAACTGTCTCGCCGCCACTCTCGGAGACGGCTGGTTCCGAGGCCGCATGACCTGGGAGAACAAGAAGGATAGTTACGGATCGAAACTCGCTCTTTTGGCCCAGTTGGTCGCGACTTACACGGATGGAACGCAAGAAGTCCTCGGCACCGACGGAACGTGGAAGGCGAACACCGGAGCGATCCTGATGTCCGACATCTACGACGGAGAGACTTACGATGCCAGACTGCAGCCCCCAGGATGGACCGAGCCTAATTTCAACGACTCGAACTGGCAGGGCGTGACTGTCCTGCCCACGCCCAGAGTAAAGCTGGTTGCGCCCGCCGGGCCGCCCGTGAAAGACATCGAACAAATTAAGCCGGTGAAGGTTCTTAAAACACCCGCCGGTGACACCGTTCTTGACATGGGGCAAAACATGGTGGGCTGGATCCGCTTCCGGCTCAAAGCTCCTGCAGGAACTACCGTCACGCTTCGTCATGCCGAAGTGCTCGACAAAGAAGGAAACTTCTACACCGACAATCTGCGCTCCGCAAAACAAACGATTCGCTACACGTCGAACGGCCAAGGAACTGAAATCTATCAACCGCACTTCACGTTTCAGGGTTTTCGCTACGTCGCCGTTAGCGGCTGGCCGGGAGAAGTCACGCTCGACGACTTCACCGGCATTGTCGTACATTCGGCAATGGCGCGCACTGGCACCTTCGAAAGTTCCAGTTCGCTCCTCAACCAGCTCGAGCACAACATCATCTGGGGCCAGAAAGGGAATTTTCTCGACGTTCCTACCGACTGCCCGCAACGGGACGAACGCCTGGGGTGGACTGGCGACGCGCAAGCGTTCGCGCCCACTGCATCTTTCAACCACGACACCGCAGCTTTTTATACGAAGTGGCTGAAAGATGTGGCTCTCGATCAGGAGGACGACGGCGCTGTCCCGTTTGTAATCCCAAATGTGCTGTCCCATCAGACGCGCAAAGGCGCAGCCGCATCCGCTGGTTGGGCGGATGTAGCCGTGGTAGTGCCCTGGACCGTTTATCAGGCTTTCGGCGATAAGAGGATTCTGGAAGAGCAGTATCCCAGCATGAAGGCATGGGTGGAGTATATGCGGCGGCAGGCGGGCGATCGGTACATCTGGAGCAACGGATTCAGCTTTGGCGATTGGCTGGCATTTGCAACTACCGATTCAGATTATCCCGGCGCCACCACGGATAAGGATTTCATTCAGACGGCATACTTCGCCCGCTCTATGGCCCTGCTGGCGAAAAGTGCCGAGGTGTTAGCGAAAAAAGAAGATGCAGAGCAATTCACCGCCCTGGAAGAAAAAATCAAAACTGCGTTCCTGAAAGAATTTGCGACCGCGAATGGAAGACTGTCGCCCAACACCCAGACCGCCTACGCGCTCGCTTTGGAATTTGATCTGCTTCCCGAGTCCATGCGTGCGGACGCAGCTGCCCGGCTTGCTGCCGATGTCAGAAAGTTTGAGCATTTAACCACCGGATTTCTCGGCACTCCGGTTCTCTCGAAGGCATTGAGCGATTACGGCTATCTTGACGAAGCGTACATGCTGCTCAACCGCACCGAGTACCCTTCCTGGCTGTATCCCGTGACGAAAGGAGCGACCACTATCTGGGAAAGATGGGACGGCATCAAGCCCGATGGCACGTTCCAATCTCCGTCGATGAATTCCTTCAATCACTACGCTTACGGCGCGATCGGAGAGTGGATGTATCGCGTGGTCGCTGGAATTAGCCTTGACGAGAAGCAACCGGCTTACCAGCACATTGTTTTCAAGCCACGGCCGGGCGGTGGACTCACGTTCGCGAAAGCATCGGTCCAGAGCATGTACGGAAGAGTCGCCGCGGGCTGGAATATTGCGGCAGGAAAAATGAATTTGACGGTCGAGGTTCCTCCGAACACGACAGCGACCGTGCTTCTGCCTGAATCAACGCTGCAGGGCGTCAGCGAAGGCGGCAAGACGCTCGCAAACAGAGATGACATGAAGAATGCGCATCAGCATGGCAATGCAGTCTCGGTGGAGATTGGCTCCGGAACTTATGTTTTTGAAAGTATTCTGCACGGTCACCCGCGATAGCTCCAAGCTCCATGTCGCAAACTGGATGGTCGCCGGCTCTAGCCTTCGGCCCCTCGAATACAGCGAACACCGGATCGACTTGCATGTCCTCGCGCTGTAACTCTCGCTAAAAAGGCGGAGAGGCTAATTTTTATGAGAGACCACAGCAAGGACTCCAACGATGAGCGCGCACCCGAGCGCAAAGGCGACCTTGAGGCGCAGCTCGACGAGCTCGGCAACGATCCAAGTCAGGTAGGGACCGGAAGCGCGGGTCAAACCGCAAGCTCGCTGGGGCTCTCGAACACTCCTGACGCGACGGAAGATTCGGTGGAAGATCTTGCGGACACTGATCAGGCTCTCGAAGCAGCCGCCGTGGAAGGCGCGGAAGATGCTGCAGACCATCCAGGACGCCCCACCCATACCCATGAAGAGTACGGCCGCCCGCATGACGTGCCGCCTCGAAAACATGGAAGCGACGCTGCATGATGGACTAACGCGGGCGCGGCACCATCGTTTCCCAAACTGTAGATCTTCCCTTCTCGCCATCTGTTCGGGAATCGGGGGGAAATTGTAGCCTTCTCTCGGGGAATCGCTGTATTTCTCACTTGCGTAGAACACAGGACAATTTTTATGTCGAATCGATGGCTCTCCGTAATTGGCTTGATGCCCAATTCGCGAGCTAAGGAAATCCGACAACCAAGCTCAATTGGAGGTTGCAAATGCGACAAGTATTTCTGTTTCTCTCCGTTCTGCTGCTCGGCGTCTCCTGGGCCGTCGCGCAGGGAACAAGTCCAAGTCAAAGCAGCCCGAGTACGAGCAGTTCAGACAGCTCAGCTCAGACGTCGTCTCAAACTTCGGCCGGTGGCGAAACTACGGTTGAAGGCTGTTTGAGCGGCTCCAGCGGAAGCTACACTCTTGCTGCCAAGGATGGCACAACCTACCAGCTCACTGGCGATACCGCGAAGCTGAGCGAGCACGTAGGCCACCAAGTGAAGATTACGGGCACGGCAAATTCCGCAGCCTCGTCCCCCAGCAGCGGAGCGGCGAGCAGCACGGCGGGAAGCACGAGCTCGGAGAAATCACTTCAGGTTTCTTCCGTGAAACACGTTTCCAAGACCTGCCAATCCGGCAGCGGCGGGATGTCTCACTAACCAATTTGGTCTTCGCGCGCGCAACTTCCGTCGGATCAGCCCAGCACTTGCTGGGCTTTTTCTTGCCTACAAGACGCAATCGTGGCAACCACGCTATGCCGCGTCTCGAGATGGCGGATGGGCGCGAATAATCCCCGGTTTTCCATGGGCAGGGCGATGGATTTCCTGGTGTGGCATAGGCCCCTTCTTCACCTGCGGAAGCGCGAGTTGGACTGTCCTCTTCATCCGAATCGACTCGTAAAGCGCCTCCACGATCCGGACGTCGGCTAATCCTTCCAGCCCTGACGGTTCAGGCTCTTTGTCCTTCAGGACACAATCTGAAAAGTAAACCAGCTCCGCGGCGAATTGGTCGCGTTTGGGGAAGTTCATCTTTCTCGATTTATTACCGATTGTGAGCTCAAGCTTGATGCTTTGCGCGTATTCGTACGCTGGGTCGGCCCGCAACAGGCCTTTCGTTCCTAGCAACGTATACCGGCTCACATCGGCAGCTCCGAAACTACAGGTGAACGTCGCAAGCCTGTCATGCGGAAAACGCATGACGGCCGAAACCATTTCTTCCGCGCGGGAAAACCGGCTCTCCGGCTTGCTGGCAGCCACCGCCGAGACCTCGACCGGTTCGGAACGAAACAAGTAGCGCGCGGCATTGATGCAATACACACCCATGTCGTAGAGCGGCCCGCCTCCGCGCGAAGCACTTTCCCTTACCCGAACGTTGCCTTCGTTTACATCCTGCGAAAACTCCGAGGTGAACACGCGCAAGTCGCCGAGTTTTCCGCTATTGGCCAATGCAATCGCTCGCAGGTTCCCGGCTTCAAAATGCAGACGATACGCAATCATCAGCTTGGTGCGATTTTGCCGGGCGCCGTGAATCATTGCGTGGCAGTCTTCCGCGGTCACCGCCATGGGCTTTTCACAGAGAACATGCACGCCGGCCGCAGCGGCCCGCACTGCATATTCCCGATGAAGATGATTTGGAACCGCCAGGTAAACGGCATCCACGTTGGACAAAGCTCGTCCGTAATCGTCATACGAATACAGATGTTCAAGCCCGTACTTCTTGCCTAGAGCCTTCAATTTTTTCTGGTCGCCGGACACTAATGCGAAGAGTTGGGAATTACGTGCGCTCTTGAATGCCGGCAGCACAGCTACCTGTGAAATGTGACCCAGGCCTACCACTGCGTAACGAACTTTGCCGTTGGAGGGGCGTCGACTCATATCATTCCTAAGCTGCTTATCTAAAGTCACTTACCTTCAGCAAAATAGATGCAATTTCGCCGTGCAAGGGCAAGCTCCGATTCTGACCGCGCTTTTTGCGAACTGCACGACGACTCGACCAAAGTACGGGAATCGTTGTAAGCATAGCGTGCAGGATATCTCCCAGACGTCTACAGCTTCGAGACGATAGTTCAAACCGCCAATATCGTCCTAAAAAGATACTGGCGAGTGCAAGGCAAGGCGCAAGCCTGGCCTGCCGCCAGGCGGTGAGGGATGCCGGCGCCCCGGGAAGTGATTGCGGTTTCGAAGTCGATTGCCTTCTTGCTGTTCTCATTAGTCTTCACAGCCATTCTGATCACCTCGCTTTCAGCGCAGACCAGCGTGAATGACGTACACGTCGCGTCCAGGTCTGCCACTGCGGCTGTTGCGACCAGCTCAGTGCAACCCATCAATGATTCCATGCTCCACGTCATCAAGACCGACGTGAAACTGGTGCTGGTTCCTGTCAGCGTGACCGATCCCATGCAACGCTTCGTAACCGGTCTCAGCCAGGATAACTTTGAGGTGTTTGAAGACAAGACACCGCAGACAATTCGAAATTTCTCCAGTGAAGACGTTCCCATATCGGTTGGAATCATCCTCGATACCAGCGGCAGCATGGGCGACAAACTAGATCGGGTGCGCGATGCCGTGAACCAGTTCTGCGATGCCGCCAATCCGGAAGATGAATTCTTCCTGATCTCATTTGCCGACGCACCAAGCTTGGCTGTCGACTTCACAACGTCCGCCGACGAGATCAAGAAGGAACTCCTATTCACGCGGCCCAAGGGGCGCACCTCCTTGCTCGACGCCCTTCATATGGGCCTCGCGAAAATGAAAAGTGCCCGCTATGGAAAAAAGGCCTTGTTGATCATCTCCGATGGAGGCGACAACCATAGCCGTCATGGGGAAAAGGAGATCAAATCCCTGGCCAGAGAATCCGATGTGATGATCTATTCCATCGGAACCTTCGATCGCTACGTTCCTACGCTGGAAGAAGCTCGCGGCCCGTCCCTGTTGACGGAACTCGCGGAGCCCACCGGCGGGCAAGCCTTCACCCTGGGCAATGTCAACGAAATGCCCTCCGTGGCTCGACACATTGGGGTCGAATTGCGGACCCAGTACGTCCTGGCGTACCGGCCGCAAGGGCCATCGCGCGACGGGAAGTGGCGCAAAATCAGAGTGAAACTGAAATTGCCCCGACATTTCACATTCCTGCAAGCGCATGCCAGAACTGGATACTTCGCATCCGTGGAATGATCCCTCGCGCTTGCCGACAACTGCCATGGATTGAAGGGCATCAAACCTGCCGCGTGACAACAGTTTGGCTTGAGTTGCCGCTCCATTTGGGACCGGCAAAACTTTCGCTTGCTCGGAGCGAATTGGATACCCCCTATGCGCTTGTCGGTCTTCTGCTTTTGTTTGCTCTGTTCCGCGCTGACATTCGCACAGCTTGCCCCACGCGCTCCTCAGGCCGCTTATGAGGGTCAAAATGTGAGCGCCGTCTCGCTGATCGCAAATCCACATCGCGATCTAAGCTCGCTTGTTCCGCTGGTTACCCAGAAGGCGGGGACGCCATATTCCCACCAGAAAATCAAAGAAAGCTCTCAGGCCCTGCAGCAAGCCGGACACTTTCCCGAAGTTCGAGTCGACGTTGAGCCCGAGATCTCTGGATTGCGGATCAACTTTCTGCTGGAGCCGGCATATTATCTCGGTGTCGTTGAGTTCCCTGGCGCGATAAAGCAGTTTACTTACACCCGGCTGCTGCAAGTCGTCGACCTTCCGGACGAAGACCCCTACGACCCCTCACGCATTCCGATCGCGGAAAACGAACTCAGAGACTTTCTGCACAGAAATGGGTATTTCCAATCGACGGTTCACGCCGAATCTAAGATCGACGATGAGCACCAGCTCGTCAACGTCACATTCGCGGTCGTCATGGGCAAGCAAGCCCGCATTTCGTCGGTGCGCATTGAAGGCCCTGACCAGCCGGAAAGCGCACGCTTGCTGCACTCGGTCAAATCTCTGCGGGCGCGGCTCTCCGGCGGTCTTCTCAAAGCGGGCAAATCTTATAATCCTTCGCGCCTCAATGCTGCAAACGCGCTGATCAGGAAGACTCTCGCCAAGCAGCAGCGTTTGGCGAGCACCGTGAGTGAGAATCCCCCCGAATACAATCCCCAGACGAATCGCGTCGCTGTTTCATTCAAAGTCGAGGTTGGGCCTGTCGTTACCATCCGCACGGTCGGCGCCCGGCTTACGCGCATTCCTTTTCTGGCTGGCCGGCAAATGAAGAAGCTCATCCCCATTTATTCCGAAGGCACCATCGATCGGGATCTGGTGGAGGAGGGCCAACAAAACCTGACCGACTACTTTCAGAAAAAAGGGTTCTTTGATGCCAAGGTGACCACTCAGTTTGAGAAAGGGCCGGATCGCATTCTCATCGTGTATCACATTGACCGAGGCCGGAAGCACAAAGTCGACCGGATTCTCTTCCACGGAAACTATGCCATCTCAAGCGAAGATCTGCTGCAACAAATCACCGTTAAGAAGTCGCACATCTGGACTCACGGCAGCGTCAGCCAAAAGCTTTTGAAGCAGAGCGCTAAAAACATTGAGGCGCTCTATCACGATCGCGGCTACGAGGATGTGAAAGTAACTCCCCGGACCGTCGACCGCGAGCCAAAAATCGATGTTGCCTTCGACATCCAGGAGGGCGCGCAGACATTGGTCGACGACATTGAGGTCTCTGGCAACGGCCATGTCCCCTTCGCTCAGCTCACGGCTCCTCAAGGATTTCAGCTTCGCAGCGGGGTGCCTTTCTCCCCGCGCAAACTGGCGGACGACCGCAATCGCATTGAGGCCACCTACCTCAATCGCGGCTATCTCAACATCGAAGTGAAAACTACAGTTGACCACGTACTCGGCGATTCCAATCGCGTCTATGTCACCTACGCGATTACCGAGAACCAGCTCGTGCGTGTGAGTGACATCGTGTATCTCGGCCAGAAGGACACACGTCTCCCGCTCATCGCCAAAACCGCAAAGATTCCAGCCGAGACCCCTATGCGCCGCGCGCAGATGCTGGAAGCTGAAAGCCGTATATACGACTTGAACATCTTCGACTGGTCCAGCGTGGGCCCGCGAAAACCAATCACAGTTCAGTCTGACGAAATGGCGCTTGTGAAGGTACACGAGGCCAAGCGCAACGAAATTACCTATGGTTTCGGTTTCGAAGTCTCGCACCGCGGGGGAAACATTCCGACTGGCACGGTGGCCCTCCCCGGAGGTGGGGGAGCAATCGGCTTGAACGGCTATCAGATCGCCCCCAGCCAATCTACTTTTGCGAGTCCGCGGGGTCTGATTGAATTCAATCGCCGCAATATGCGCGGACTTGCTGAGACGGCCAGCGCGTCGTTGTTACTGTCGCGCCTCGATCAGAGAGCTCTCACCACCTACGGGCAGCCGCATTTTATCGGATCGCAATGGCAGTCCTTAACTAGCGTCTCGGTGGAGCGCAACAGCGAAAATCCGCTCTTCACTTCCAGTCTGGGCGATGTTTCTTTCCAACTCGAGAGAGTCATCAGCACCAAGACCAACACCCGTGTCCAATTCCGCTACGACTTCAACAAGACTAACCTCTCGCACATTCTTGTGCCCGACCTCGTCCTCAATCAGGACCGGAGTGTTCGCCTCTCAACTGCATCGGCCTCGCTCATTCGCGATACGCGCGATAAGCCGCTCGACGCGCATCGCGGGATGTATTCGACCATCAACCTGGGAATCACCCCGACGGCATTCGGATCGAGCGCGAATTTCGCCAAACTGTTCGCCCAATACGCCTTCTACAAGCCCGTCCGTTCGATGGTCTTCGCCAACAGCGTTCGCATCGGAGTCGCTACGCCCTTTGCCGGCAGCTTCGTCCCCACCAGCCAGTTGTTCTTTTCAGGCGGCGGGACCTCGTTGCGCAGCTTTCCTATCGACGAGGCGGGACCCCAGCGCCTGGTTCCATTTTGTAATGTGCTGCAAAACCAATCTGGATGCGTGAACGTCACAGTACCGGTTGGCGGCCGCCAGTTGTTTATCTTGAATTCAGAACTGCGCTTCCCGCTGCACATTACGAAGGCCTTGGGAGGCGTGGTGTTCTACGACGGCGGCAACGTATACAGCGCCATTAATCTGCCCAATTTCATCAACAATTACACCAATACGGTGGGCGTTGGACTTCGCTACGCGACGCCTATCGGCCCCGTCCGCTTCGATATCGGGCGCAATCTGAATCCCGTGCCCGGGATCAATCCGCTGCAGTACTACATCACCGTGGGGCAGGCTTTCTAGGAATCATCATGAGCGTTAAACGAAAAATCGGCTGGACATTGGCGGGCATCGCAATCTTCTTCATCCTGGCGATCGCCGCGGGATATTTTTATATCAGAAGCAGCAGCTTCCAGCAGTTCGCAGTTCACAAGATCGTGGAAGAAGCCGATCAGGCGACCGGCGGCAAAACCGAGATCGGGGGGCTGGATTTCAAGCTTTCCGCCCTGACGGCTCATCTTTACAACATCACGGTGCGCGGCACAGAAGGTCCTGGTCAGCCCCCGCTGCTCCATGCCGACAAGTTAACTGTCACCTTGAAGATCCTCTCTGCACTGCATCACAAAGTTGAATTGCACGAGCTTCTTATCGAGCGCCCTGTCGTGCATGTGCAGGTCAATCGTGAAGGGAAGAACAACCTTCCCACTGCCCCGCCGAGCCAAAGCAGCAGCCACACCAGCGTATTCGACCTTGCGGTTGGGCATGTGCAACTTACGAATGGCGAGGTCAATTACAACGATCGCAAGAGTCCGCTCCAAGCCGATCTGTTCGATCTTCAGACCGACATTCATTTCGCGTCTTTGGCAAAACGCTACGACGGCAATCTTTCCTATGACAATGGACATCTGAAATACGCGCAGTACGCTCCGCTTCCCCACAACCTGAACCTGACGTTCAGCGCTACCGCCGACCGTTTCCAACTGAGCTCCATGTCGATGAAAATTGGATCGTCGGAATTACTCCTGCACGCACAAGTGTCGAACTACTCAAGTCCGGTGGCCGATGGCGACTATCGCATCCGAATCCACACTCAGGACTTCGCTGCGATGTCTCCCTCTGCAGCACCTGCCGGCGATGTGGCATTGAACGGGAAACTGCGCTACCAGGCGGTTGAGAACCAACCGCTGCTGCGAAATGTCTCCTTGGACGGTCAAGTGGCTAGTGACCTTCTTACAGCAGCAGCATCCGGCAGGCGCATCGAAGTTCGAAAACTTCAGGGCACATACCGTTTGGGCGGCGGCAATCTCCAGCTGACGAACCTCAGCCTCGACTCGATGGGAGGCCGCATCGTTGCCACCGCCGACATGAAGCACCTGGACGCGACTCCCGAGTCCAGCGTTCACGCCTCGCTCGGCAACATTTCTCTGAAGGCACTTCAGCATGCCTTGGGCCCACAAGCGAACCAGGCCGCTGCTCTTTCAGGAACCCTCCGTGGAAAAGCCGATGCTGCATGGAAAGGCTCTATCAACAATCTTCGCGCGCACGCCGACTTATTTTTGCAAGCCGCGGCCAGCAGCCGATCGAATCCCTCCGCAAAAGAAGTTCCGGTGAGTGGAGCGCTGCACGTCGCCTATGACGGTCCGCGGCAAACGATTGACCTTCATGACACGGCCTTCCGCCTGCCTTCGGCGAGCATAACTGCTCAAGGATCCATCAGCGATCATTCCACCCTGCAGTTGCAAGTCGTGGCCAACGACCTGCACCAGTTGGCGGCGCTCGCAACTTCTTTCCGCTCGGCGCAGGCCGCGCCTCCCGCTGTCTCCGGCTCGGCCACGCTCAACGCTTCGGTGCAAGGCTCCATGAAAAAGCCCGCCGTCACCGCTCAGTTGAATGCTCAAAATCTGCAGGTCGAAGGCAGCCAGTGGAACACCGCGAAAGTCACGATGCACGCAAACCCGTCCGGAGTTACCGTCGACAATGTGTCGCTCAGCAGCTCTCAACGGGGGCAGGTGACTCTCACTGGCAGCATCGGCTTGAAAAACTGGTCATACGAGCCCGCCAATCCAGTGAAGGCTCACCTCGACGCCCGGCAACTACGCTTGTCAGACCTCCAGAAACTCGCGAAACAAAATTACCCGATCTCGGGCGACCTTTCTGCAAATGTGAACCTCTCGGGATCGCAACTGGAGCCGGTCGGGTCAGGCTCCATGCAGATCGCCAATGCCCGTGCCTACGGCGAACCGATCCAGACTCTCACTGCAAAATTCCAGGCGCAAAACGGTACAGTCGTTTCAGCTCTGAATGTGGCAGCTCCCGCCGGGGCAATCGACGCTAATCTCTCCTACACACCAAAGACCAAAGCGTACAAGGTGCAGCTCAATGCGCCCGCGGTCGTGCTGCAAAAACTGCGAAACGTCCAGGAGAAGAATCTCGATGTCAATGGCACGATCAATGCCTCCGTGAACGGCGCCGGCACGCTGGATGATCCACAACTGCTCGCCACTGTGCAACTGCCGCAATTGCAGATGCGACAGAATACAATTTCGGGATTCAAGGCAGAGATTCGAGTCGCTGAACATCGCGCAAACCTGAATCTTGATACCAACGTATCGCAGGCTTCCATACGCGCCCGAGGGACCGTTGCCCTCAGCGGCGATTACGAGACAGTTGCTTCCATCGACACAAACACCATCCCGCTTGCTCCGCTGATGGCAACCTACGCCCCCAGCGTTCCTCAGGGCTTCCAAGGCCAGACTGAGCTGCACGCAACTCTGAAGGGGCCGCTGAAAGATAAATCCAAGCTTGAGGCGCATTTGTCTGTTCCTGTTCTCGAAGCTAAATACCAGACGCTGGAACTCGGCATTGCACAACCAATTCGGCTCGATTACGCGCAGTCGGTCGTAACCCTCCAGCCCGTAGAAATTAAGGGAACTGGAACTTCACTGCGTGCCGAAGGTCGCATCCCTCTGGCGAAGGGCGGCTCTCCCACGCTCACCGCCCAGGGCTCAATTGACGTCCGCATTCTGCAAATCATCTCTCCCGACGTGCGAAGCGGCGGCGTTCTCGCGCTAGACATTCATTCCTCTGGCTCCGCCATCCAGGGCCAGCTCGATTTCAAAAATGTCGCTGTAGTCACCGCGGACTCTCCGATTGGCGTGGAGAAACTTAACGGCACAATGATCCTTGCCAACGATCGTCTGCAAGTCTCAAAGATGACGGCCCAGGTGGGCGGCGGCCCGGTTTCGCTGAGTGGATCGATTGCCTACAAGCCCAGCATCCAATTCAATCTTGCCGTGCAAGGCCAGTCTGTGCGCCTGCGTTATCCCGAAGGCCTCAGGTCTGTGCTCGACACCAATCTGGCCTTCACCGGCACCACTCAGGATTCATTCTTGAGCGGACGCGTGATCGTGGACAGCCTGTCGTTCACGCCTGATTTCGATCTCTCAAGCTTCGCCGATCAGTTCAGCACTACCAATACGCCATCTGAGCCCGGATTTGCCGATACCGTGAAGCTCGCCGTCAACGTGCAGACCCTGAGCAGTCTGAATGCAGTGAGTTCACAGGTCAGCATTGCGGGCCAGGCAGCCCTGCAAGTGGGTGGTACCGCAGGAAATCCCGTGATTACCGGACGAACCACGCTGACTTCTGGCGAATTGTTCTATCGTAATCTGCGCTATCAACTGCAACGCGGCGTGATTACCTTCGACGATCCAAACCAAACTCACCCCGTACTTAACGTCTCAGCGACCACCAGGGTCGAGCAATACAATTTGACCCTCACACTCCGCGGCCCGCTCGACAAACTCACCACTGAGTATGTTTCCGACCCCCCCTTGGCGACAGCCGACGTTATCAATCTGATTGCTCGCGGCAAAACTACCCAGGAGCAGGCCGCTAGCAGCCAGAGCACCGACTCCATGATCGCCTCGCAAGTGGCCGGGCAACTCAGCAGCGGGGTACAAAAGCTCGCCGGAATTTCCAGTCTGCAGATTGATCCCTCGCTCGGCGGCAACAACCAGAATCCTTCCGCGCGAATTGCGCTTCAGCAGCGCGTGACCAAGAATCTGCTGTTTTCGTTTTCCACCGATGTATCTCAGCCGGGAAGCGAAATCGTTCAGGGGGAATACCAGATCAACAAGCGTTGGTCGGTCAGCTTGCAACGCGATCAACTCGGAGGCGTCTCAGTGGATGGTCGATACCACACCAAGTTTTAAAACCACGTGGAATCACGAAGTAATGGTCATGATCTCCACATCGTCCTGCTTGCTTTCGCAGTGCACCAGGACGGAATCCCCTCTACGCTCCAGCAGCAGGTCTGCCGTTGCTTTGCCGCAGCGAAGATTGCGAATCGAGAGTTGCGAGATTCCTTCCGGAAGAAACGGGTGATCGAAGACGACCCGGCGAAGTTCGGCCCTCACGCAGATACCCAGGCACCCTTCCAGAATTAAGAATGGCGCCGCGGCGGCCCATGCCTGCGGCGAACAAGCCACCGGGTAGAGCGTCGGTCCCTCGGTGGGCCGTCTCTTGAGCCCGCAAAATAGTTCCGGCAACCGGTGCAATTCCACTTCGCCGCTCAGATCCAGCATTGCGATCAGTATCTGCCCTGCCGTTTTCTTGTGGCCAAACTTCGCCATTCCATTGGCCACGATCGAGTTGTCGTGGGGCCACACCGACCCGTTGTGATATGACAAAGGATTGTAGCGAGCCTCGTTGGTGGCCACCGTGCGAATGCCCCAGCCCGTGAAAGAGTCCGGACTCATCAACGTATCGGTTACTACGCGGGCTCTTTCCGGAGATGCAATTCCGGTGAAGAGTGCATGTCCGGCATTGGAGGTGCGCACTCGGCACGCATTCTTCCGCCCATCGAGAGCCAGGGCGTACGTACCTAACTCGTTGCACCAGAATTTCTCCTCGAAATGCGTCCTCAGAGATTCCGCCTGCACCTCCAGTTCGCAGCAATGATCCACATTCCCCAAAACGCGGGTCAGTCTGGCGGCGGCTAGCTTTGCCGCATAGACATATCCTTGCACTTCGCAAAGCGCAATCGGGGGCTCGGCGATTTTGCCGTCGGCGTGAAAAACCGAATCGTTGGAATCCTTCCAGCCCTGCTGCACCAGGCCTTTGCCCGAATGCCGGCTGTACTCCACGAAGCCATCGCCATCCACATCGCCATATTCGTCAATCCATTTCAGCGCCCGCTCAATGTGCGGCCACAAGCGCTTCAGGAAAGGTCGGTCCCCCGTGCGATCGAAATAAGCCCCCGCGAGGACTACAAACAGAGGAGTAGCGTCCACGCTTCCGTAGTAACGGCCAAACGGCACTTCCCCGAGCGCCGCCATTTCGCTTTGTCGCATCTCGTGCAGAATCTTTCCTGGCTCGGAATCCGCAACTGCATCCACGCAGTCGGCCTGCGATGCTGCCAGAAACTCCAGCACGCCCTTCCCGATTTCCGGATTCAGCCACATGGTCTGCAACGCGGTGATGATCCCATCGCGTCCGAACACGGTGCTGAACCACGGGACCCCGGCATAAGGATAGTTGCGCTCCGGATTCCCCGCGATCATCATCTCCAGGTCCGACATGGACCTGGCGATCCAGTCGCTGAATCGCGAGTTCGAACTCGTGATCTGTGGAAAGGACTTGGTGATTCCCGCCAGCTCGAAGCGTGCCGATGAAAGGGCGTCGCTGTAGCCGGTAAACTTGCGCGAGGCTTCACGGTTGCACGCGATTTCCAATTGCAGCGTCAGGCGCTGCTTGGGCCGGAGGCTGATTTCAAATTCAAGCCCCGCTCCCGACGTGTGGGCGGGCACCATGTCGGTGCGGATCGCGGTCTCGCGTACGACCCGGTCCAATCCCTCATAGACCAGCGTTACTGAATTCCCGTCAACTTGTGTATCGAGCCTGCGGCCTCTGCGTTCGCGGACGGTGCCGCGCACTTCAAACACATCGGCGAAATCCGCATCGAATCCCAGGTGAACTGGAATCTCCAGATCCTCCAGTCCATGATTGACGAACAAAAGCTTCTCGAAAAACGAATCACGCCACAAGAACCGAGAGCGCACCAGATGCAGAACTCCTCGATGGATGGCGAGGGTCCCCTCGCGCGATACGTCGAGATTCGCCAGGTCCGCAGTGAACAGAAAATTGTTGGTGGCTACGGTGGAACTCAACAGCAGGGGCCGAGCATTCCACAAGTGCAGCGACAGTTCGGAGAGGTGCCGCATCCCGTCATAGAACAGGCCTTCTTCCGCCAGTCCGGACGTTTGCACATCCCCCAACCGGTCAAACACAAAAAACATTCTGCCGTATTTCAGGACCCGAGCCCGATCGTCGGCCCGGGACGCGGTGGTCGCTATGTAGTACTGGGCGTGTGCGATTCCACTTCCATCCAATTCAAGACTCCCTCTTCGACCGTGATTGAGGCCGACTTTGGATGAACCAGCTTCTGATAGATGCTCAGATAATTCCTGGTCATTTGCTCGTCAGTGAAGTTTAACTCGAAATACTGCCGGCACGAACTCCGGTCGAAGTCGCCCAACCGCTTCACCGCTTCAAGGGCTTGTTCGACATTGCTCACTAGAAAACCGTTCACTCCGTCCAGAATGACCTCGGGGACAGATCCATTAGGATAGGCAATCACGGGCGTGCCGCAAGCCATCGCTTCAATCATCACCAGCCCGAAGGGTTCGGACCATTCAATCGGAAACAGCAGAGCGGCTGCCTTGCCGAGGAATTCGGCCTTGTCCGCACTTCCAATCTCGCCGACAAACTCGACCAGGGGATGATCCAAAAGCGGTTTGATGACTTCTTCATAGTAGTCCCGGTCGGCTCGATCGATCTTGGCCGCAATTTTCAGCGGCATCTCCGCGCGAATGGCGATCTCAATCGCATGATCCAGGCCCTTTTCCGGCGATACCCGTCCCAGGAACGCCAGATAGTTTCCCCCGGACTCATTGAACGTCAGCAAATCCGCCGGCAAGCCATGGTGCACCGTTCCCACCCAGTTGACCCAGGGTAGAGGTTTTCGCTGCGAATCCGAAATGGAGATCAATGGAAGGTCCCGGAACTCTCGGTAAAGGGGAACCAGGTCCGGAATGTCGAGCCGCCCGTGAAGCGTCGTGACGCAAGGAACCGGTTCATGCCGGCTGCGAATGAAATGCAAGTAGTCCACATGAAAGTGAATAAAGTCGAAATCTTGCGCTCGGCTGAAGACCTCTTCGATCATCAGCATGTGATGTGCCAGGGGATCGATACAGTCGGCATCCGTGCGCAGCGCTTTCTTGCAGCAGGGTACCAGTCGTGCATTCGTCACCGAGTCCCCGCTGGCAAATAAGGTCACATCGTGTCCGAGTGCGACAAGCCTCTCCGTCAGCCAGGAAACAACTCGCTCTGTTCCGCCATAAAAGGCAGGGGGGACGCTCTCATAAAGTGGCGCCACTTGAGCTATCCGCATCCTTTCGACTCCTTTTCCCTTATAGATTCCGTACTAGATCGAAAAGTCCGAGGGCGTTCCGGAGTGCCAGCATGCTTTACGCATGTGTTCAGATGTCTTCTATGGCCTTGCGGTTGGCAACTGCGTGAAACTGCTGTACATCACGCGATTCGCAACCTTTGACGCAACACAAGCACCCTAGAATCATTCTGTGGGTTACGGGGAGCCGAGTCCGGCATGCAGCATCCAGAAAGAGTTCCCCAGCGCAAAAAACCGACCGCTCCTACATCAGGCGCACGTGTCCCGCTGCCTGCCGTTCTATTCGATCTTGATGGAACGCTCATCGACAGCAATTACCAGCACGTGAATGCCTGGGCCGAGGCCTTGCGCGGTGCCGGAATCGTGATTCCCACCTGGAAAATCCACCGCCGCATCGGCATGAGCGGAAAATCCTTCGTTCGCGAATTGTTACGAGAGATCGCCCGGCATCCAAAGGGAATCGACGTCGAGCAACTGGAACGCAAACACGACCGTATCTTTCGTCGACAAATCCGCGCCCTTGAGCCCCTGCCAGGCGCGAATGAGTTGCTCAAGCACCTCTCGCGGCACTGCGTTCAGATCGCCATTGCCACCACTGGCGGCCGCGAGCAGACAACCGTGCTCCTGCGGCAATTGCAAATTCCTCGAGGCACGGAAATTGTCACTGGAGACGACGTCGAAAAGGCCAAACCTTCACCCGACATCTTTATGTTGGCAGCGCAGCGCTTAGGGGTTCCGATCAACGACTGTATTGTGGTCGGCGACAGCGCTTGGGACTTGCTGGCTGCCGGGCGCAAGAGTGCGCTCGGGGTTGGCCTGCTTTCGGGCGGATATGGGGAGGAAGAGTTGGAGCGTGCCGGAGCATTCCGCGTCTACTCCGATCCCGCCGACCTTCTCATGCACATCGAACAGTTAGGGCTACCCGGTCGATGACTTACACTTAACAATGTAAATCGGCTGTAACTTGTTGCAATCATTGTGGTCAGGAATTGCCTCAGCAGGCTTAAGGTAGGGGCAGTATTGTTCGCCGCGCACACATCTATTTAAAGTAAATCGTCAGCCGTAAGCTGAACCATTTGTTGCAACTAGCCTGGCTTCCCTCCCTCCGCTCGTAGCCGCGGCCCTATCCGACTGAGGTCTGAAGGACTATGAGTGTATTCTGCGCCCGCCCTGATCGTTCCATTTCTCAAACCCTTATTTTGATATTGATCGTCGTCGGCATGTCGGCCTCCATCGCGTGCGGAACCGGTTCTTCAAAATCCAGTACGACTCCGTCAACCCCGGCAGCTCCGCAGCCGAACTTTCCTTCCATTCCACCGGAACAGATCACGTGGCCCATTTCCAATCCGGCCTCCAGCCAGTTTCCTGCGCCGCCAGCCGAGGACCAAACCACTGCACCGTGGAAGAATGGTTCTAACGATTTCCCTCTGAGTGTCTCCAGCCCCAGCGCGAGTTCCACGGTGACTTCGCCCCTCAACGTGGCCGCCACGGCGACTCCGAAGAATCCCATCTTCTTCATGCGAGTGTACGTTGACAATCTCGCCGTATATTTCACCTTCGATAATTCGATCAATACCCAAATCTTTTTGGCGAACGGCGCACATACTGTCACGGTGATGGCCGAGGATGACCAGGGCTACATTTCAGCCACGCCCGTGCAAGTGAACGTCACTGGGCAGGCGCCTTCCACCAACGGTCAGACAGTCATTAGCGGAATTCAGAACATGCCGGGCTGGCAATCTTGCGGCGGGCTATTTCCTCCAGGCTCCGGACGTGCTGGTCAGATCTGCGCAGCCGGTGGCGGAACGCCCAACTCCGTCTTGACTCAAAACATCTCTTCGCCCGCAATGGACGGAAGCTCAGCTCAATTCAGCATGGGCCCCTCTTCCCCGGATTGTCCGCACTATTGCAACATGCTTTATTTCAATCCAGTGGCAGGCGGCAACAATGTTAGTCATTTCGTTTACGACCTGTATTTCTACATTGATAATCCCAACGCTCCGCAGGCTCTGGAGTTTGACCTGAATCAAACTTTCGGCGGGCAGCGCTGGGTTTGGGGATCGGAGTGCAACCTCAAGGCCGATGGCGTTTGGGACATATGGAACGATGCTCCCAACACCGGCTGGGAACCAACGACTATTCCCTGTAAAGCCTTCCAGGCGAATACGTGGATTCATCTGGTTTGGACCGTCGAGCGAGTCGGAAACCAGGTGCATTACATCAGTCTGCAAGTTGGCGATCAGACTTATACCGTCGATACTTTCTATCCCAATCAACAGAATTGGACCCTGGAAGAAATTGACAATGCATTTCAGATGGATCTGGACGCAAATGGCGATCCCTACAACGTTTGGCTCGATAAGGTGAACTTAACGGCTTACTGAGAAGTTGCCTCGGGAGGAGAAAGGGCTCTCTTTCCGGGGCATAAACGTGAACTATACGTAGTGACTACGCTCCTGACCGCTCTCGGATGCTCGTCGTCTACATCATCAACCTGGCATCGGAGAGTAGACATGGGGGGGAAGAAGTCCTTTGGCAAAGCGAGAAGCTACATTCTCGTGACGTGCTTGTTCGCGCTCGGAATGCTTATCTCGGTTTGGGCTGGATGTCAGGGTTTGCCGAAAAACGTCGCCAACTGTCCCATTACGCCCACTCCCCCGGCGAATACCGCCGTTGTACCGCCTGCCACAGAGCCTCCACCGGCCGCCCTCTGCGGCTTTCCCCTTACCATCAGCAGTCCGGCGAATGGCGCGAGCGTCACTTCGCCGGTTCCGATCCTTGCCACTGCCACGCCTCCCGATCCGATCTACACCGTGCGCTTATATGTGGACGGCCTCGCCGTGCTTTACACGCCCAATGCCAACATTAATCAAATGATCTGGATGGCAAACGGACAACATACCGTTGAAGTTGTCGCGGAAGACACCGCTGGTTACGTGGCCACCACCTCGATGCAGTTGAATGTGGTCGGCCAGGAGCCGGGCGCTCTCAATATCCAAGACATGTCGAGCTGGGTTTCCTGTTCAGCCGTTATAGTTTCCGCCACCTGTGCGGCCGGCTTGGGAACTGCCCAATCCACTCTCACATTAGATCAGCCCGCGCCCTCGTTAGATGGATCGGCTGCAAAGTTTACTCTCGGGGGCAATCATGCTTATTCCAATGAGCTCTATTGGATTCCACTCGGTGGTGGTGCTACCCCCACTCACTTCACATACGACCTCTGGTTCTACATTGACAATGGCGATGCGCCACAGTCCCTCGAGTTTGACGTCAATCAGGCCTTCGGTGGCACACGCTGGACCTGGGGAACGCAGTGTGACTTCAACGACACTCATCACTGGGATATCTGGGATCCTCTCAATGGTGTTTGGCGAGCCACTTCCATTCCGTGCAATCACTTTCCGTCGCAAACCTGGATCCATCTCATATGGAGCTTCGAACGGGTGGGAAACCAGGTGCACTACATCAGCCTTAAAGTTGCCGATCAGAGCTACAACGTCGACACCTACTACACCGCGCAGCCAAACTGGTTCCAGGAAGAAATTGATATCGCCTTCCAGATGGACGGCAACTGGGAGCAGCAACCCTACACGGTCTGGCTGGATGAAGTGAATCTCCTGGCAAACTGAGTTCGATTTCCCACTGCGTTCGCGCTACAGGGAATGGCACATAGTTTTACAGAAAATCTTCGATGCATGGGCTGCGAACAGCAGATTAGCCTTTGGGTAAGGAGGTCCATCATGCCCGAAAAAGAAACCTTAGAACGTGCTCGTGAAGATGCTCGTGAAGGCAAGTCCCCCAGCACCCAGGCGGGAGAATTCGTGCGTGAGGAGATGCACCACGTACGGGAAGGAAAGCATGGCGCGGCCTCGCCCCAGCAGGCGATCGCGATTGGTCTTTCCAAAGCCCGCCGGGCCGGCGTAAAACTGCAGCCGCCCAGCCGAGGTAAAGCGTCTGCCAGCACGACTGAAAAAGCAGAACGCGACTATCGCAAGGGACAAAGCCATTCCCGTCGCAAGCCCTCAAGAACGCGCTCTCGCGCCACCAGCGCGGCGCTGAAAAAAGAAGGCCGCAGCGCGGCTTCGCATCGCGCGTTGTCCCGACAGGCCCAAAGCTCGGCTCGCAAGCGCGGCTCCGCCTCTCGTCACAATGCCGCTGTGAAAGCAAGCCGCACTCGTAAGGCAAGGAGTCGGTAATGAATTCACACTCGTGGGGAGGGTTCCAATGATTCGGAAGCTCAAGTCCGGCCAATATCGTTTGTACTCGCGTAAGAAAAATGCCAAAACCGGAAGACGCCGCAATCTCGGAACCTTCTCTACCCGGCATGCCGCCCAGGCTCACGAAAAAGCGGTGCAGTATTTCAAGCACCAGTGAGAACTCCAGGAACACGTCGTTATGCCCGCCGCGAAGAAACCAACGAAAAAGAAACGCTGGGTGGCCAAAGTCAAGACTGATTCCACGCACCCACCCGCGGGCTTATTCACGAAGGACGCCGCGACTATCGCGCGCACGCTGGCATCGCGGCGTGTTTCCCCTAAAGGCCCCGGGTCCGGTATGCGGATGCTGACCTACTTCATCAACCGGGCCGGAGACGGACTCAGTGCAAGCCGCCGCGCAGAACTCGAGCGAGCGAAGAAACTGCTCTCCAGACGCATCCAGCAGTTTAAGCAGCCAAAAGCGGCGTAAAATCCACCTCCCTCCGGACTTTGAAACTCGAAACTTGAAACTTGAAACTGTTTCCCGGTCTTAGCCCTTCTGAGTACCCTCCCTCGCTCATCTACATGGATTTCCATTTGACTCTCCAGTAAACGCTGTATAGAGTGAAACCACTCCGCTCACATTTCTCCGCTCACGCCCGACGAATCGACTCCGGGTGCCCAGCGGTCCCAGCACGATCCCCCAAGGGGTGTCCCCGCCCGTCAGTGGATCCCTTGGTGGGTGCGTAACGGCTCTAAACGCCAGAAAACCAATCGGAGAGAAATCAAAATGGCGAAGCACCGCTTCATCTCAATGGCCGTTTTCGTCTTTTTTGCGGCGTCCGCGTTCGCCGGCGTCACGGTCACCACTCCTTATAACGGTAGCACCGTCAGTTCGACCTTCAATGTAAAGGCATCTGCCTCCACTTCGTGCTCCAAAGGCGTAGCTTCGATGGGGATTTATCCTTCCGCCAACTGGCTGGTTTATACGGTGGGAGGTTCGAGTCTCAACACCAACATCACTCTCAACGCTGGCACCTACAGCATGGTCGTCGAAGAGTGGGACTATTGCGGCGGAGCTTCCACCACGACCGTTAAAGTCACCGTCAAGAACAGCACCGGTGTCTTCGTCACTTCTCCCTCCGGCAACAGCACGGTGGGCTCTCCGGTGAACTTTGTTGCCACTGCGACCACCACCTGTTCCAAGGGTGTCGCCTCCATGGGCATCTACACCGCTCCTTATCAACTTGCTTATACCGTGAATGGCGCAAGTCTCAACACGAGCCTCTCTCTGAGCCCCGGAACCTACAACACGACTGTCGAGGAATGGGATCACTGCGGCGGAGCCGCAACTACTCCGGTCACCATCACGGTGAGTGGCTCCGGGAAAACTTTGTCCAATCTTCAAGCCAGCTCGGGATGGACGCCTGCTGCCCAGCAACCTCCGAATTATGGTGACTGCACAACATGCACCGCGAGCGGGCCCCAAACCACATGGGCGATGTACCAGCACATCAGCAATCCTTCGCTTTCGGGAAACGCTACGCAGTGGAACATCGGAGGCACCGAGGCTTATACCGACGTCCTTTGGTACAACCACTTGATCGGTGACTTGTCGTCGCAAGGACTGCCCGACACGAGTCACACGCTCGTGCCCACGCTGCATACATTCACCTACGACGTCTATTTCTACGGCAGTAACCTCGGAGCCGCGCAGGCCCTTGAATTTGACGTCAATCAATTCTTTAACAACATGGGATTCACATGGGGCCATGAGTGCCGCGTTGCTGGCGGCAATGAATGGGACATCTGGGATAACGTCCATGCCAAATGGGTTCCCACGGGAATCGCCTGCAATCCCCTGGAGAATGCCTGGAATCACCTCACAATCGTTGTCCAGCGCACCTCCAACAATCAGCTCAATTACCAGTCAATCACGCTCAATGGCACGACCCACACGTTGAACTGGACCTATGCCCCATTCTCTGCAGTGGGTTGGTATGGAATTACGGCCAACTACCAGATGGATGGCAACAACAAGCAGACGCCGTACACCGTCTATGTCGACAAGCTGAACTTCACCTACGAATGAGCGCGGAGTAGTAGCCCCGCCGTCCCGGCGGCTGTAGCGAGGGAGTCCGACGCCCTCGCTGCTTAAATCGCTCTGAGCTTGCGGGATTCACTTCCGCTAACAAGGCCGGACTATAGCTCCGCATGGTCCGGCCTTAACTTTTGGATCTTGGGACCTTCTCATCAGACGGTGGCTGAACCGGGACCAATCGCCCTTACCTCTTGCAATTCAATAGGTTGACGGCGGGCCTGCTCGGGCATCTCGCACCCTGCTTTTTGCAACTAACAAATTAGTTGACTTTTTGGACCCTCGAACGTCTTATCTATTGAGCAGCAACTGGGAGGCATCGTTGGCGCGTAGTAAGTCTCTGACCCTGACCGAAGCCGAACTCCGCATCATGAATGTCCTTTGGGACAAAGGTTCGGCGACTGTGCATGAGGTTCTGGCGGCCATCCCCACTCCTCCGGCCGTGGCTTACAACTCGGTCCTGACCATCATCCGGATTCTCGAGACCAAGGGATACGTGACTCACCGCAAAGATAAGGATAATCGCGCCCACGTTTATATCCCCAAGGTGGATCGCAAAGACGCAACCCGCTTCGAGATCGGCCATCTGGTCAGCCGTTTCTTCGGCAACTCGCACGAACTTCTCGTACTGAACATCCTCGAAGATAAAACTATCGACCCAGAGGAATTGGCCCGCCTGCGAGCGCTGCTGGAAAGGAGCAAATAGCCAGATGACTCCTGCGCTCCACGCTGTCTCCGAGGTAATAGCCCTGAGGGCCGTTGATTCGTTGATCGAAGGTACTTTCGTTGCGCTATTCGCCGCTCTGGTTCTGCGCGCTGCCCGGCGGTACCATGCCGGCGCCAGATTCGCCATCAGCTTCTCGGCTTTGATGGCGATCGCGCTCTTGCCTTTTGTCGCCCTGTCGCGCCCGAGCGGTATTTCGGGCACCAGTCAGGCGGCTATCACGGTTTCGGAATCCTGGGCCATCTATCTGTTCGTCCCGTGGGCCTTGATTGCCGGCTGGTCCCTTCTCCGTCTGGTTCGGGCCGTGTGGCACCTGCACACTCTGCGCCAGAATTGCGATCCGGTCGATACTCGACAGCTTGATCCGCTCTTGCAGGAGACGCTCCGCCGTCACAGCCAGTACCGCAGGTTCACGCTCTGCACCTCCGATACGGTGCGCGTGCCTACCGCGCTCGGCCTGTTGAGGCCGGCGGTTGTGATTCCTCGCTGGATCATGCAGGAGCTTTCGGCGGCGGAATTGAATCAGATACTCGTTCACGAGCTGGCTCACTTGCGCCGCTGGGATGACTGGACCAACCTTGCACAGCAATTGGTACGCGCTGTTTTCTTCTTCCATCCGGCGGTGTGGTGGATGGAGAAGCGAATTGCTTTGGAGCGCGAGATGGCTTGCGATGACGCTGTCCTCCTCGAGACCGCAAGCCCTCGCGCCTATGCCGAATGCCTCACGCGATTAGCCGAGAAGAGTTTTGTTCGCCGTAGTGTTGCGCTGGCCCAGGCCGCCTTGGGCAGAATTCGCCAGACCTCGCTGCGGATCGCGCAGATTCTTGATGGCCATCGTCGGGCCTCGGATACGCGAAGCTGGAAACCGGCCGCTTCCCTCGTTGCTGGATTCGCGCTGATCTGCGCTCTGGGAATCTCGCGCGCGCCCCGGCTGATCGCGTTCCACGATTCAATTTCGGATCATCCGATGACCGTCGCCGGAAACGGCCCGCTCGTTGTGCCGGCAGTAAACGCGTCGGGCACGGCGGTTCCACCGGCGCCCGCGGTGCAGGCGAAGTTGAATACAAAAGTCAGCGCTTCCCAGATCAGATTTCCTGTGGTGCCCGCCAGCGTGCATTCGGCGAGAGCTAAGACGGCCGGGAACAACATGGTCCACCTTGCCAGCTCGACGACCAAGTCCGCGCCGGCCGCCGAAACTGTTTTTGTCGTGATTGAATCTGGAAGCTCTGCATCGGGCCAGCAGGTTTATCGGATCCAGATGTGGCGGCTGACGGTTCTGCACCCGGCCGTCGATCCCGACAGTAAATCTCCGAACAAGACATAAGGAGCAGGTATTGAAAGGTCGAGTTCCCAGTTCGTGGTTTTTAACTAAGGAATTAGTTGTAAATCGAATTTCGAAAAGGATGACACAAATGAACCCAGCAAAATGGATGAACGACCGCACAAAGCAGTGGACGCGGCGTCTGGCAGTGCCCGTATTGGCAGTGGCACTGGCGGCCTCGTTCGCAACCTATGAATGCATCAAGCCCGCTGCCGCAAGCGCAGCGATGGCGACTCCCGCGGCAAGTCCGCTCGACGACAACAGTGTTGGCGCTCTGCTTTCTCTCGACAAAGCGATGGAGACTCTCGCCGCCCGCGTAACCCCGGCCGTCGTCAACGTCACCGTCACTTCCCGAGTGAAGCCGGATGAGGCCAACCAGCAGATGCAAGATCAGATGCAGCAGTTCTTCGGCCAGCAGGGACCTTTCGGACAGTTCTTTGGTCCGCAGTTCGTGCCGCACATGCGTGGCCAGCGCGAGCCCCAGATCGAGCACGGCATGGGCAGCGGAGTGGTGATCTCGCCTAACGGATACATCGTCACCAACAATCACGTGATTGATGGCGCGGTGGACATCCGCGTGACCACCCACGATCGCCGTGTGCTGAAAGCCAAGCTGATCGGCGCCGACCCGCTGACCGATCTCGCGGTGCTCAAGGTAGACGAAAACAATATGGCCAGCGTGCCGTGGGGTGACTCGACGCAGGTGAAAGTCGGACAGACCGTGCTGGCATTCGGCAATCCTTACGGATTCCGCTTCACCGTCACGCGTGGCATCGTGAGCGCCCTCAACCGCGCCAATCCCGATCCCACCAATCGCTCCAAGCCAGGCGAGTTCATCCAGACTGACGCCGCGATCAACCCGGGCAACTCCGGTGGGCCGCTGGTGAGCGCACGCGGTGAAGTCGTCGGTATCAACACTTTCCTGGTTTCTCCTTCGGGAACTTTCTCTGGGATGGGATTTGCCATTCCGACTCAGATCGTGAAGCCCACGGTGGACACGCTGATCCGCGATGGCAAAGTTCGCCACGGCCGCATCGGCATCGGCATCTCTGATGTCACGCCCGAAAACGCGAAGTTCTTCGGTGATTCGACCGCAATGGGCGGAGTGGTCACGCAAGTCGAACCCGATTCGCCGGGCGCGAAAGCCGGCCTGCAGACCGGTGACGTGATCACCGCAATCGACGGCCAGAAAGTCAACGACGCCGGAGAACTCCAGGTAATCGTCGGACAGAAGCAGCCCGGAACGAAAGTGGAACTCACCGTGCTGCGCAACGGCAAAACCGAGAACGTGCCGGTTACGCTCGACGAACTGGGAGCCAAAGCTGCCGAAGGCAACGGGACTGCCAGCCAAGGGCAGGGCAAGATGCGTTGGGGCATCAGCCTTGGCAATCTCTCGCCTGACGTGCGCGAGCAATTGCAGGTCCCGCACGACGTTCATGGCGCGCTAATCGAGCAGGTGCAACCGGGAAGCTCGGCTGACGTTGCCGGACTGCAGCAGGGAGACATCATCCTTGAGGTGAACCGTCACAAGGTCCAGAGCGCGAGCGATGTGCAGCAAGCCCTCTCCAGTGTCCCGAAGGGGCAAGATGCGCTCCTGCTGATATGGTCGAATGGCGGCAACATCTTCCGGGTTCTGCACTCCCCTGAAGGCGGCGCGTAATCGCCGACAGATTGGCCACGGATTTTCACGAATCGCAATCTACGTTCTTCGATCCGTGAAAATCCGCGCTGATCTGTGGCATTGTCTTAACCCAACGGAGCGGAGACGTGCTCGTGGACGATCATCCACTTGCCGTCTTCGTTTTCAAAAATCACCGTCCAGCGGAAATTTCCCATGTTGACCTTTCCCGCCTTGTCGGTCATCTCCTCTTTAATGGTCGCGGTCCCCCAGACCAGATCTCCATGGGAATGCAGTTCGGCGTCATCGTTAACCGTGAACTTCGCGCTCTTGTAACCGGCAAGGACGCCTTTCACTCCCTTCTCGTATTCGTCCCAGCTGTTGTATTTGAGCGGCGCGATATCGAAGAAGACGTGCGGACCCTGGGCATAGAACTTCGCCGTGTTAGCAGGATCGAGAGTGGCCCAGCCGTCCCAGATCTTCTGCAGGTAGGCTTTGTCGGGAGCGGGTCCGGCAGAGGATTTCTTCATGGATGACTTCTTGGTTTGCGCGAAGCCGGCTAGACTAAGAGCTAGCAGGCACAGCGAAACGGTAAGCAGACGCTTCAGCATTGAGGTTTCCTCCAAGATTCGGCGAGATTCTCGCACACGAGGGTGGGAACCGCAAACCCCGGCCACGGATTCGCAAGGATCAACCCGAAGGATTCCGTATTTATCCGTGAAAATCCCTGCTGATCGGTGGCGGGGTTTGACCGATTTCCACAGCGCACGATAAAATAACTGAGTTTGCCTGTACTCGCCGACCCGTTCTGGGGAGGCCTGCCTGGAGCGCTGAGGCGCCGTGGCGGAAAACACAGCAAGCATAGGAAATCAGCAGGCCCCTTCGGAGCGCCCGTGTGCGCCCTGGGTTTCGTCGCAACCTGCTTTCGAGAGTTCGCGTACGGGCTGGATTTCAGACGACATTTCACGGAGGACGTATGTACGCGGTTATCCGCGCCGGTGGGAAGCAGTACCGGGTGGCGCCCGGCGATGTGATTCGAGTGGAGAAGACGGGCACCGGCACCGATGGCCTGGTGGAGTTTCCCGTGCTCGCCGTTTCGGGCGAAGAAGGCCAGATCGACAATGGGTCGGGCGCGCGCGTGGTCGGCCAGGTCGTTGAAGAAGGCCGCGGCGCGAAGATCCTGGTCTTCCATTACAAGCGCAAGAAGCAGTACAAGAAGCTGCGCGGGCACCGGCAGGACTTCACGGCCGTGCGCATCTCCGAGATCGCCTTTGGCGGGCAGAGCTTCAAAGCTCCCGATCTGCCGAAGAAGGAAGCCAAGCCGAAGAAGGTGAAGGCGGCCGCGGAAGAGCACGAGGCTGAGCCGAAAGCCAAGAAGACGAAGGCAGCGAAGAAAAAGGCGGCGCCGAAGAAGGCCGCGAAAAAAACTTCGAAGAAGAAATAACTGCAGGGTGCGGGGGCGGGACGCCCCCGCCACAGCCGGCTGGAAGCCGGCGCTACGAGGATATATGGCACATAAAAAAGGACAGGGCACATCACGAAACGGCCGCGATTCGAATTCGCAGCGGCTTGGATTTAAGGCATTCGGCGGACAGGTTGTGTCCGGTGGAACGATTATCGTCCGGCAGCGTGGGACCCGCGTGAAGCCTGGGCTGAACGTTGGCCGCGGCAAAGACGATACTCTCTTTGCCAAGATCACCGGGCGCATCAAGTTCACGGACAAGGGATCCATGGGCAAGTTCGTGATGGTTGAGCCCGTCGAAGCGAAGTAGCACTTGTGTGGCGCGGGCGCCCACGTCCGCGAATGGATTGTCCAAGCACAGGCCTCGCCTTCGGGTCGAGGCCTTTTGTTTTAAAGCGTAACCACAAAGGACACGAAGTCGCACGAAGGAATTCCTGGCGGATCTGAAGCTTTACTTCGTGATGACCTTAGTGGTTATGGATTTCAGGTATCCATGTTTATCGACGAGGCAAAAATCAAGGTCAAAGCCGGCGACGGCGGGAACGGCTGCATGGCGTTCCGGCGGGAGAAGTTTGTTCCGCGCGGCGGGCCTTCTGGCGGAGACGGCGGCAAGGGCGGCGACGTCGTTATGGAATCGAGCGAGCGTCACAATACGCTTGTACATTTCCGCTTTAATCCCGAACACAAGGCCGATCGCGGACGTCACGGCGAGGGGTCGAACAAGACCGGGCGGGA
>DASTCU010000013.1:0-77692 GCA_035710825.1 Candidatus Sulfotelmatobacter sp. | reverse complement strand
TCTGTGAGGCGCCAAGCGTTAAAACCAAAATCCTCTCCACGAAGAAGAAGGGACCTGGAAGCACGCACCGATCGATCGAGGTCTCAAGGAGAGTTGGGGAAGTGTTTTTGCTTGACATCCTCTCTCATAGGATGAGTGTAACCGCGATGTTTCATCAATCAGGAAACCCAACCTCCGCAATTCCGAACCTTCCGCCATTCACCGTTGACCTTCTCGAATACCAACGTCGAACCGTGACCGCACAGTGATCCACACCAAAAGCTATATCTCGCAGCGGCAAAGTGATGTTCCTTATCGAACGCGATCTCGGACATTGAAAGCAGACCATTAGCGTAAGCGGCTTCTACGGCGTCCTTTGCAGGCTTTCCCTTCCGCATCGTATTGCTGGGGTCGTACGAGCGAACAATTCCCGCCTGCGCTCTAGGATCAACAAGGGTCATCGCTTTAGAAGGCAGAACCTCCGGGGGCAACTCGTGATAGGAATGCAACACCGTCGGCAGGTTATCCAATTGAACGCCATTCAAGCACTCCGGTTGATCGAAGCCAGTCGTTGGGACGCTGGGATCAAGAGGGAACGTCCTGTCAGAAACGTTCAAAATTGCGCCTTTGTCGCCACTGTACGTTCGGAGGACTGCTTTGTAGACTGCTATTTCGTCCGCGCTTAATGCGTTAGTGGACTTTACCGGTTTGGCCTTGTCGGAAGCCGTCGTCGTATATGGCACCGCAAGAGCCAGAACGGCTGAGAAAACAAACGCGAGTCGCCGCATGCAATACCTCCGCTTTTATGAGACACCCAACGAGAGCGTGTTTTCGCTGAAGATACGTGCTTCAAATCTTGGACTGTCGAAATCAAGGCGATTACACTCTTTGATCCTCAATGACTGAACTCCAGGAATCCAATGATCCCGGAACACATCAGTGCGACTAGTATCAGACCGACCCAAAGGGCGGCTGGTAGCGCACCGAATCCTTTCGGTCGTACGATGCCAAATAGCCATGCGAGCAGTGCCGAAAGACAGGAAGTAAGCGACACAACGAAGCAGACGGATTCGACAGTATTGCGACGAATGATCACCTAGCAATTATGCGTCACGTTCCAGTTGCCTGCTGTAAACAGGTGATAACGCTCAACATGCCTACCCTGGGGTTCTGAGTGTAATGATTCCATAAACAATGTCGGCTCCCAGGCCCCGAGTAGACTTTGGAGGTGCAAACCAACCAAAGGGCTCGGAGGAAAGGAGCCGAACATGCTGATTATAGGGTGTGATTATCATCCGAGCTTCCAACAAATTGCTTGCGTCGATACCGATACGGGTGAGTTGAGCGAATACCGCTTGGCGCATCGCGAGGAGGCCGAGGCATTCTACCGGGTACTGAAGCAGCGAAATCTATCTGCGCGAGTAGGGATGGAATCCAGCGGGCACTCGCGCTGGTTCGAGCGTTTGCTGCACGAACTCGGCTTTGAGTTGTGGATCGGAGATCCGGCCGAGATTCAAACCAGGCGAGTGCGCAAGCAGAAAACCGATCGTCAGGATGCGCAGCTGTTGTTGCGGTTGATGCTCGAGAACCGCTTTCCGCGGATCTGGGTGCCGGACGCCGCCAATCGCGATCTGCGGCAACTGCTGTGGCATCGGCACCGGTTGGTGCAGATGCGGACGCGGGTAATGAATCAGCTGCATGTGGTGGCGCTGAACGAAGGCCTGCGACGGAAGAAGGCGTTGTGGCGAGCGGCAGGCCGCAAGGAACTGGAGTCGATCGTATTGGCTCCCTGGGCCACGCGGCGACGTCAGGACCTGCTCGACTTGCTCGACCAACTGACGCCAAAGATTCAGGAACTAACGCGAGCGTTGGAAGAAGAAGTGGAGAAGCGCCCGGTGACGCGACAGTTGATGACGCATCCGGGAGTGGGTCCGCTGACGGCGCTGGCGTTCGAACTGGTGATTGGAACTCCGCAACGCTTTCACTGCGGCAAGCAGATCGCCAGTTATCTCGGATTAGTTCCCGAAGAAAAGTCCAGCGGCGATCGGCGCCGGCTGGGACACATCAGCAAACAAGGCAACGTGCTGCTGCGGTTTCTGCTGGTAGAAGCAGCGCAGGTCACGGTGCGCAGTCACCCGGAATGGCGCACTAAGTTCTTCCACCTCGCCATGCGGCGTGGGCGGAAGATTGCCAAGGTAGCGATGGCACGAAAGTTGGCCGTGCATCTGTACTGGATGTGGCGCCAGGGCTGCGACTACGGTCATGTGCCAAAGCTCGGTTCGTACGCGGGAAAGCCCGGAAATCCCGATGGTGAGCAGTTGATCACCGACGTAATGATTGGGCATCCCGCTCCCAGTAAGTAAGGGAGTTCGAAGAAGCGAATCTTGATCGCAGTGAGTGATCGAAGAGATGGCTGGGTCGGACCGAGGTCCTGACCCGAACGATTCAAAGCGAGCCCGGGTTGGAAATGCGCAAACCATCTACAAGAGCGAAATGGCGCTCCTCCTCGAGTGCATGCAGAGGTCTACGCCAAAACGTGCTTGACAGGGCCGACATTGTTAGAGATCGCGATTTAACAACAGTTACGATGAGCGCATTTCCACCAACTGCTCAACATCGTCTCGGCTCACACCCTTTGTCTGTTGCACCTTCCATCCCTCCCGCCGATTGAATGCGGCGAACCAGCACTCAAGTCCGTTCACCCCAATGTTGTAAACCATTACGCTTCCCCTGCCGTTCGCAACAGTATTGGCGCTGTACCACACGAAACATGCGGAGCGATTCAAGTCCTGAATGCGCCTCTGAAGGTTCATCGGGCTGCGTTGTCGCTTTGAGCTATGCGGCAGGTCGGGGAACGGCGCTTCTCTGTAGTCATCGCCGATTCGGATGTAAGACCACTGGCCCAGCACTCTATTCGGAGTGAACGGCGGAAAGGTGAGTTTGTCTTGATAGAACTCAACCTTCACTGAGTCAAATGGCGTGACGAGTCCGCCGACGAGGAACGGCGAAGCAACTCCACCCATGCCCGAAAACCTCAGCCACTTGTGATCGAACCAGTTGTCGATCTGAATGATCCAGAGTTCTTCGGGTGCACGATTGGAAATCAGCCCTTGCACCAGAGAGTTCAGTACTGCGATGAATCCGGGATCGTCTGTTTCCCCGACTGCAACTTGAGTCTTCATCCCACAATTATGCGGCAAAGGGAAGCGGGTCAGCACCACAACTGACGAAATCAGGCGTTTGCATAAGTTTGCGCCTTCCATTCGCCTTTTTGCGGCATGATGAGTGCTATGGCGATTTTGCAACAGTTGGCTTCCAGTGATGACAGGCCTACACTGCCAAGTTCAAGGATGTTTGCCCGACTGTGAGAATCGTTCTGAAAGCATTGCTGGTGCTGGCGGCCTCTGCTGTGGTTATGCTCACTGTCTGCCTGTGCTGGTTCTTCTTCTATTCCGGTGACCTTCCGAGTTTTGCGGAAGTGGCTAAGTTTGCCCCGGACTCGCCTACGACCGTGTCTTCCCTATGTTTCGGTAGTCCAGTACATGTTATTCCAACCACGTTGGTGGGCAAGAACCTCCAGAATGCTGCTCGCGCAGCGGAAGGTAATAACGACGAGGTGTTGGCACGCCAAATCTCATTCGACCTATTTTGTAATTCTCAAGCAAGGATGTTGAAACGACACCTGCTGGAGTACAAAGCATCGGTCCAGATTCGGCGAAGGTTTACGCCCGATCAACTGTTGACGATTTATCTAAACCGAGCATATTTCGGGAATGATCTCATGGGGGTCGAGAGTGCGTCCTTGCACTATTACGGGAAGGCTGCTTCCGAGTTGGATGTTCCGCAAGCGGCGCTGATCGCCGGACTGATAAAGGCTCCGAGTATCTACTCGCCTGAACGCCATCCCGACCGAGCGAAAGAGCGCAGAGATTTGGTAATTCAGGGAATGCTCAGGAACGGCTCTATCACTGCTCAACAGGCCCAAGCGGCGGAACAAACCGCGCTTCGCTGATTCGCAGGTTCTTGTCAACTGACGAAAACAGGCGGCAGCGCTCATCGAGGACTTAGAGCGGGACGCTACCTACACCTCGCGATTCTCGAAGGGTGCGGAATTCCTAACGGTTCTGCGACCACAAACTAAAGAGCCTTAGCGTCAGGAAGGAACTGCAACTAACCGGCAGGTCCTAATTACCCCCCCCCCAACTTTTCCACAGCCTTCCACAGGCAGACCCACCCAGAAGCCCCCGTAACAGAAAGCGCTTTTCCAGTTCTTCGCCCATCCTGCCTGTTCCGATCAAGCAACTCCAACACCCTCAGCAGAATGTGAGCCAAATTTTATCCACAGAATTATTTTCTTCCTGTGACATGTGACCTTTACTCATTCAATCCCAAAGTGAAACTCTGGGACCATGCCCGACAGTCCCAGCTCGAAATCCAATCCCATCCTCGAATGGGACCCCACCTCCCCCGAGCCCGAATCCCCCGATCCCAACTCTCCTACCTTTCCTCGCGACTTTAAGTCCTTTGTTCGCAAGATTTTGCTTGTAAACCCTGCGTTTCCAAGATTTTACGCCGACGTCTTGATCGACCGCGCCCCTAACTCCAATGCCGCCAAGATTTTACGCAAAAACTATTCAAAAATTTTAGAGAAGGTGAATATGGCCGTTGCTCAACAAAAAGCCCAACAAAAATCGTCTCGCTCCTGCACTCACATCAAGGTCAGCGGAATCCGCTGCGGCTCCCCCTCGCTTCGCGGAGAGCAGTTCTGCTACTTCCACCAGCGCATGCATCGCGGCGTCCGCACGCCCCCGCAGGCCCGTCTCCATCCCGTCGCTCTCATCGAGGACGAAGAGTCCATCCAGGTCGCGCTGATGGAAGTCATCAACGCCCTGATGCGCAACACCATCGACCTGAAACGCGCGTCGCTGATCCTCCGCGCCTTGCACATCGCGGTCAAAAACGCCCACCGCGTCCACTTCAACCTCTTCCAAAGCGAGAAGGTCCGCGAAGTCCCCGACTACGCCGAACCCGCCCAGGACCATGTGGGGACAGCCGCCCCCGGCGGGCCCGGCCGCGTAGCGGCCGCTTGTCCTGACACCGAATTCGATCTCCCCGCCGTGGCCGCCACTCACGAAAAGCCCATCGGCCCTGACCCAACCTTCTGGGAGCGCTGGGAATCCGGCGGCAAAGAACTAGCCCGCCGCGCCGCCGAACAGCGTGCCGCTGAAGCCCGTGCCGCCGAAGAGCGCGCCGCGCAAACCGTCGCGCCGCATGTCGCGCCAGCGACCCCAACTCCCACCGCGCCCACAGCCCAAGTCCTAGCAAACGGCACCGCCCACGTAGCGGCGGACGCATTCGTCCGCACGCCGGCGCCAGCCGCGTCGCGTCACACGCCTCCCGTCGATGCCCTGAAGAAAAAGCCGCCACAAGGATTGAAGAAGCCAGAAGCGAAGCAGCGCAAGGCCAATGCCCGCCCAAGCGCATGACGGCCAAGCTCCGAAGGAGCGAAAGACACAGCCCACAGCGCAAGCTGTGGCTAGCTGGAGAAGAAGGAGGACAGGGTTTTCCAATTACCCAATTACAAAATTACTCAATTACCAAATTTCAAAATGCTTCTCAGTCCCGGTCGTGATCGCGGTCGTCCCAGTCGTGCTCTTCACGCCAGCGGCGCTCGTGCTCATCCCACCAGCGATGATGTTCGCGCCAGCACCGTTCGCGCGCCTCGTGCAATTCGCGGCGCTCGTGCTCGGCCTGGCGGCTGTGGCGGCCGTGGCGCTGAATGGCTTCGTGCAGTTCATGATCCCGGTGCGCAATGCGCCGCTGGCAGCGCTCCACGCTCTCAGCCTGCGCGCGCGGCCCAGCCATGAACAACAAAATTCCCATCGCTGCCGCCAACGACATGAATAATCTTGTGATCGGGCCCACACCCTTGGTGACACCCATTCGCTTCCTCCCTCCCGCCTCGCGGGATCC
Organism: Candidatus Sulfotelmatobacter sp.; assembly: GCA_035710825.1. Lineage (GTDB taxonomy): Bacteria > Acidobacteriota > Terriglobia > Terriglobales > Acidobacteriaceae > Sulfotelmatobacter. Next base: position 71,740 of record DASTCU010000013.1, on the reverse strand, counting down.
GTCATTCCCCATCGAACTGCAGACATCCGCCCAAGAAATTATCCGATGCCCGCACTCACGGCGATACTGTAGAACCCCTAGGTCGGCCGATGAGCGCGCGCCGGTCACGCACTCGTGTTTCTGTGTTTGCCCTGCTGTCTGCTTCTATCGTTGTTGGGGTTGGCCCGGCGCCTGGAATTGCTCGTTGAGACTTCTGGCCACAGCATTCAAGCCTTCTTCCAACCTATGGCGGCAGCGTTCGACGGAAAGTCTCGTCAATTCTTCCATGGAATGCTCGAAAGCCTGCAACGCGTTCGCCGCCTGGACTTGCAGCGACTCAGAAACCGAGGCCAGGATCCCATTCTGCACAGTCGCCATGTTTGCGGCTGCCTCCTGCAGTTGGTCCCCGAGGGCTTGGACGCTGCGCGTGTTCAATTCGTCGAAAATCTCGTGCGCCGCGCTCTCGAATTGGCTGCGCGTATCTCTCACGGTCTCGCTCGACATGCGGCTCAGTCGATGGTCCAGGCCTGCCTCCAGGCAGCGTACAGATTCGTCCAGCTTGGCGATGCGAGTGTCGAGATACTCGACCTCTTCGTGCAAACGCGATGATTCTGAGGCAAGCGCCGCCCGCACGTTTTCGATGTCCGCGCGGCGGGCATCGAATTCGGCATCCAGGTTTTGCCGGAGGAACTCGAGAAGCTCTTCGCTGAGGTGCTTGAGGGAATTGCCTCCCTGCAGTAATTGCTGGTGGAACTCTTGCAAGCCGCGGCGCAAGTGCTGGCCCGCGTCTTCCGAGATATGCGCCGAAATTTCCTGTGCCCGTTTTTCGACGACCTTCAATTCCTCAGCCGCGCGGCGTACAAACAATTCGCAAGCTTCGGTGGTTTGCCGGTCCACTGTGGCCTTCGCCGATGCCAGCAAGTGGGCGGACTGCTGGCGGGCTTCGTCCACGATTCTGGGGCCGAGATTCTGGCGCAGACGTAACTCCAGTTGCTGTTCGAGCTCGGGAGGAATGCTGGAGAGGGACACTTCAAAGCGGCTGGGATTGCTTTCCCGTTGCGCCAGCTTTTCCTTAACCGCCGTAATGTCTGCCTGGAGCGGGCGCACTAATTCTGCGATCATCTTCCGCACGATCACTTCTGCTTGCGCCGCACGGTCAAGTGCCGGTGCCGACGACTCCAGCACTCGCGGCAACTGGGAGGGGGCAGGTACATTTGTGGTCTTGAGAATCTGGGGATGCTTCGGCGCCACAGGGGTGGCTGGAAGCATCCAAAGGCTCCAATCTTTAGGACAAGCCTTCAGGCCCCAGAAATTATCGGGCCGGTCAAGCCTGGCTCCGAGAGTCCAACTGCGATGATCGGGGCCGAGGGGCTGGCAACTCACGACGTACGCGGTGGTCTCGCGTCCGTCCCTGCTGTGGAAGTGCAGAGGAACGCCAGGATCAAGCTTCACCGGCGTGTGTATGGCGCAACCATGGGCGTTGACCACCAAGGTTTCACATACTTCAGAGAAGTGTGTTCCGTCGAGGCTGGTCACTAAGATTTGAACGGCGGTGGGCACCCTCGAACTACGCCGGAGGGTGATGGGAGTATCTCCGTTTTGCATGTTGATCTGCCTTATATCTTTTGAAGATAGGGGCCAGTCGGCCTCTGGGCACCCATGTAGCTCCCACCATAACCCTAAGTTGATTTTTAACTAAAAGTCGGAAGGTCAGGGTGCGCCCCCGACTTTGGTAACTGAGGTGTCGGGACCAAGTGAACGTGTTACTTGACCGAACCAGGCGGCAAGAGTAGCGTCGGGCAAATTTGCCTTGTCCTTCCGTACTGAAGGACGATGCTGGCCAAGGAGGACATATGGGCTTTGATGCGCTAAACAAGGTGAAGCAGGCGACTAATGCGATTGCAGACTTGGGGACCCAAAAGACAGTGCAGCTGTTGAGCGATCTCAACCTGATCTTGAACCTGCTGCCGGACGCAGGATATGAGGTTGGCGAGATGGAAGTCGAACTCGGTGTCACCCCCAAGGTAACATTGGATTTGAAACTAGGGCGTGCTGTGAATGAGGCGCGCCTGAAGACGATTCTGGAGCGGGTGGACAACGCGATGCTGGCAGCGATTATTTCGTCGCTCATTCAGGCCAGCAAACTGCAGGACGCGGTCAGTGTGGAAACTCTGGAACTGAAAGACGTCAAGGTCGTCATGACCGCAGCACCCAACGTCGCGCTGCAATGGAAGCAGAAAGTACTCGCGAACGCGAAGGTAGCTTAGCCGGGGCGTGCGGCGCAAAAGCCCCATCGGTCCGCGGGCGGTAGTCGGTGCAGTCGAATACCGCGAAAGACGGGCAGCCTGCGGAATCAGGTTGAAAGCCTCGGTTGCACTACGGGGTTACGGTGAAGATCGCGTTGCTGGAAAGCGTGCCAGCGGGCGTTGTAACCTGCACCCAACCGCTGGTCGCGCTGCTTGGAACAACGGCCTTGATTTGTTTTTTCGAGACGACAGTGAAAATCGCCGGAGCGCCATTGAAGGTCACGCTGGTGGTCCCGGTCAGGTTGGTTCCCAAGATTCTGATTTGTGTGCCAGGCTGACCGAAGGCTGGGGTGGGTTCGACGAATGGTCTGAGTCCCATGGAAAGACCGAACATGGTGCCGCAGCTCTGTATCTGGCATTGAGAATAGGCAGAGGAACCACCCAACTGGTCTGATCCGTAGAAAGTTCCGTTGGTCGCCTGTAGCAGAGGTGCATCTGGGGCGCGGCCGTCGGCACAAAGGGTTACCGAACAAAATGTGTGCAGCAGGGTGAATGCACCAGACGGAGTTATTTGGAACAACGTGCCGCAATTGGGTGAACCGCCCAGACAGTACACGTCGCCGTTTGTGGTGCCGTAGAAATTTCCGTCGCTCCCCTGCACGAGGGCAGCTGTCGGGTGCAATCCATCGCTACAGGTTTGCACGCAGAAGCTGTAAAGAGTAGTGAGCAGACCGTCGAGAGTGATCTTGAAAATTGTGCCATTGCCAGCTGTGCCGCCTTCAGAGGTCGTGCCGTAGAGATATCCATCATTACCCTGGACGAGACCAGCCATCGGATGTGCTCCGTCCAAGCAAGCCTGGGTGCAAAATGTGTAGAGGGTAGTGAAGGTGCCGGTTGGCGTGATCTTGAAGACAGTACCTTCAGAGAAGGCGCCACCCTCATAAGTGGTTCCGTAGAAGTTTCCATCGCTGGCCTGCACCAGCCCGCCGATTGGTAATAAGCCATCCGCACAATTCGTCTGCGCGCAGAACGTGTACATCGTGGTCAATACGCCGGAGAGTGTGATTTTGAAGACCGTGCCAGACAGCGAACTGCTATATTTCGTTGTCCCATACAGATTGCCGTCCACCCCTTGGAGTAATCCGTTTGGGGTTGAACCGAAGGGGAAATTTAGCAGGACGTAGGTTCCTGCGGGAGTGATCTTAAAGAGAGTACCGCCCTTGAGGCCCTCGCCATAATCAGTGCTTCCATACAGGTTGCCGTCCCTGCCTCGCACCAGAGGCGACATGGTTGTTTGGAGAATCCTACAATCGGGCGTTGAGCAAAAGGTGTAGAGGCCGGTTATTTGTCCCGACGGCGTCATTCTGAAGACGTTAATCTGTGTCATTCCATACAGGTTGCCATCCGTTCCCTGGACCAGCGCTGCATTCGGCCATGCTCCATTGGCGTAGTCGAAAACCGCGAGAGTTTTCACGGTTTGGGCGGAGGAATGAAGCGCGGTCGCAAGGCAGAATGTGCCGATCAGAGACTTCAACCACGGCGATGTCAGCTGCTTCATATACGTCCTTCCGGGTGTGTCCCCAGCCTGATGTTGTCTGGGCGGGCTCAGTTGTGATTTTGCGGCGGAGTGAGCGGTACAATAGCCTGAAAAAATCGACGGAGCGCTTTCTGTGAAATGAAATGAGGCTCGCAGGCACGTTAGGAATGAGCCCGAGTTCAGCGCAAATTGTAACCAAGCCTGTTCCATGAACGAAGTGGCGCAAAAGGTTCGGGCCGCCGGGGGGGCAGGTCGTCCCCTCCACTATCCAGTTAGCCGAGGCGTTTGTCTCTACATACGAAAACAAAGGCCCCACTTCTCGCGCCAAGAACGCGCGAGAAATGGGGCACCCGGTTTTTTTACTTATTTTCACGCGGCGCTGAAGCGCCGCTCTTCCACACTTACGTTCCTTCGCTCCAGCCGGCCAGGTATTCTTCCTGCTCGGGCGTGAGGCGATCGATCTTGATGCCCATGGATTCGAGCTTCAGCTTGGCGACGCGCTTGTCGAGTTCGTCGGGAACTTTGTAGACGGTTTTCTCGAGCTTTTTGGAGTTCTTCACCATGTATTCGACCGAGAGGGCCTGGTCGGCGAAGCTCATGTCCATGACGCTGGCGGGGTGGCCTTCGGCGGCGGCGAGGTTGATGAGGCGGCCTTCGCCGAGGAGGTTGATCTTGCGTCCATCTTTGAGCGAGTACTCGTCGACGAAGTTGCGCGTGGTGCGCTTCGAAGAACTCATGTTTTCGAGCGCTGGGATGTCGATCTCGACGTTGAAGTGACCGGAGTTGGAGATGATCGCTCCGTCTTTCATCAGGGCGAAATGTTCCTTGGTGAGGACGCTCTTGTTGCCAGTGACGGTGCAGAAGACGTCGCCGAGCTTGGCGGCTTCGGTCATGCTCATGACGCGGAAGCCGTCCATCACGGCCTCGAGGGCCTTGGTGGGATCGACTTCGGTGATGATGACTTCGGCGCCGCAGCCGCGGGCGCGGGAGGCGAGGCCGCGGCCACACCATCCGTAGCCGGCGACGACGAACTTCGATCCGGCGAGCAGGAAATTGGTGGCGCGAATGATGCCGTCGATGGTGGATTGTCCGGTGCCGTAGCGATTATCGAACAGGTGCTTGGTGTCGGCGTCGTTGACGGCGACGATGGGGAATTTGAGCACGCCTTCTTTGGCCATGGCGCGCAGGCGGATGACGCCGGTGGTGGTCTCTTCGGTGCCGCCGATGACGCCTTCGAGCACGTCAGTGCGCTTGGTGTGAAGGATGGTGACCAGGTCGGCGCCGTCGTCCATCGTAATGTGGGGCTTGTGATCGATGGCGGCGAGGATGTGGTTGTAGTAGGTGTCGTTGTCCTCGCCCTTGATGGCGAAGACGGGAATGTTGTGGTCGCGGACCAGGCTGGCGGCGACGTCATCCTGGGTGGAGAGCGGGTTGGAGGCGCAGAGGACGACTTCGGCGCCGCCGTCGCGCAGGCAGATAGCCAGGTTCGCGGTCTCGGCCGTGACGTGGAGGCAGGCAGAGACGCGGATGCCGGTCAGGGGCTGGTTCTTGATGAATTCCTTGCGGATGATCTGCAGCACCTTCATGGACTGGTTCGCCCACTCGATGCGCTTCTTGCCTAAATCGGCCAGTTCGACGTTCTTGATATCACAATTCACGGCTGCGGTTGACATTCGTTTCCCTCTTTAAGCTGTGTGGCGCGCTGGAAGCGGCGGAAAAATTAGATTTTGATTACCTGGAAATGAAAAGATCCACGAGCTATTTTCGCAGAATCCTGGAGTTTCGGGAACAGAGAAGCATGCCGAATTTCCGATTTGATTATGCGCCTTTAGGACTGGACCCGGAATGGCACCTCAGTGCCGGATTCCGCGGCGTTCTCTGCGGCTAAAGTCTTGCAACCAAACCCTAAACCGCAGAGATCGCTGAGAAATGCCGCAGAGATCGCGGAGAAAAACTATTTGCGGACCGCTACTGGTTCCCGCAGGCCGGCATCGCTGGCGAGTTTGGCGGCTTTGTCGGTCGCCTCCCAGGTGAAGTCGGAATCGCTGCGGCCGAAGTGGCCGTAGGCTGCGGTCTTCTTATAGATGGGACGGCGCAGGTTGAGCGCATCGATGATGCCGCGCGGCGTCAGCTTGAAGTGGGAGCGGATGAGGTCCGGGATAATGGCCGGATCGACTTTCTCGGTGCCAAAAGTCTCGACCAGCACACTGACTGGATCAGCCACGCCGATGGCGTAGGCGAGCTGGACTTCGCAGCGCCCGGCGAGCCCGCCGGCAACTACGTTCTTGGCGATGTGGCGCGCCATGTAGGCTGCGGAGCGATCGACCTTGGTCGGATCTTTGCCGCTGAAGGCGCCGCCGCCGTGACGTCCCATGCCGCCGTAGGTGTCGACGATGATCTTGCGTCCGGTGAGTCCGGTGTCGCCCATGGGGCCGCCGATGACGAAGCGTCCCGTGGGATTGATGTGGTACTTGGTGTCTTCGTCGAGCAGATGCGCCGGGATGACGGCCTGAATCACGTGCCTGAGAATGCTCGAGCGCAGTTCGTCGTTGGTGACGGTCTCGGCGTGCTGGGTGGAGATGACGACGGCGTCGACGCGGAGAACTTTTCCGTTGGCATCGTATTCGACAGTGACTTGGGATTTGCCGTCGGGGCGAAGGAAGGGAAGCGTTCCGTTTTTGCGAACCTGCGAGAGGCGCTGGGTCAGCTTGTGGGCCAGGGAGATGGGAGTGGGCATCAGTTCCTCATTCTCGTTGACGGCATAGCCGAACATCATGCCCTGGTCGCCCGCGCCGCCAGTGTCGACGCCCATGGCGATGTCGCCGGACTGCTTGTTGATGCTGGAGATGACAGCGCAGGTGTTGCAGTCGAAGCCGTAGATGGCGTTGTCGTAACCGATGGCGCCGACGGTGCCGCGGACGACGGTCTGGAAGTCGACGTAGGCCTTGGTGGTGATTTCTCCGGCGATGACGACGAGGCCGGTGGCGGTCAGAGTTTCGCAGGCGACGCGGCTGGTCGAGTCTTCGGCGAGGCAGGCGTCGAGAATGGCGTCGGAAATCTGGTCGGCGATCTTATCGGGATGGCCTTCGGTGACGGATTCCGAGGTGAACAGGTAACGATTCTTGGATGGCAAGTTTGTAATTCTCCTTATGAGCACGTGCTTTTTCTGCGAAGCTGCTTCGCGTGAGCACGTGGCGCTGCAAAACGTGGGACTTTACATCGGGCGGAACCTGTGGAGATCCACGCTGCGAGGGCGAGACGCCCTCGCGACAGCCGGCAAGATGCCGGCGCTACGACCTAGAAGTCCTCGAATGAGGCTATCAGAGCGAGGTAGGGTGCGCAATGGGTTTCAGGTTAAAGGCTTAGGACTGAATTGAGTAGCCGGAATTCGGTGGTGGATGGAGGGAATTTCAGCTTGGGCGGGGAGCTGCAGGGCGTTCGGCGAAAGTCAAAACTCCAAACCTGTCTGTCATAGGCCCAAGACGGCAAAAGAGAGATGGACGAGGCCGGCAATGGTCGTGATGGGGGCAACGAGTTCGGCGGTTTCTTTCACCACGACTCCGACATCTTTGAGTTTCTCGAGGAATTTGGCGAAGGCAGATTGGGCCTCGGGAGAGTTGGCGGGTTTGGAGGATGCGACGTGCTCGAGGGTTTGAGCATGCTGGTCAAGATCGTCGCGCTGCGACTTGGTCAAGGGAAGATTGTCGAGTTGGGAGCGGAGGGATCGGATGGCTGCGAGGAGTTTTTCGGAGTCGGCATTCCCGTGGACGGTCTTGACAGCTTTTGCGCCGCGGCCGACGGCGAGCACGTCGGCCGTGACGGTATCTGCCTGGATGCCTTCGTTGGTTGAGGTCGAGCGACGCGGGCTCATGCGACCTCCTTGGCCGGGCGGCCGAGTCGGGGCTTACGCGGGGTTTCGGATTTGGTGACGTGCACGGCCTGAGCGCCGGAGCCGACGGCGAGGCTTTCGGCCTTGACGTCGCCGCCCTGCACGATGATGCCGCTGTTGAGGATGGTGGACTGACGCTCTTTGAGTTCGGAGGTGTCGATGTCGTGGGCATCGAGGAAGTCGACGATGGAGTTGAGGATTTCGCGTTCGAGGACTTTGGAATAGAAGACGCCGTCAAGTTTCTGGAAATAATGCATGAACTGGCCGCTGCTGACGGATTCGCGCAGGCTCTGGCCGGTGCCGTAGTTGAACAAGGGATTTTCATCAATCTGCTTGCGGCGGACTTTTTCCTTCTTGTTGAAGAGTTCTTCGATGTACTCATTCATGCGACCGAAAATAATGAGGGGCGACGCCGCGGCCATAACCGGGCCGGCGAGGAGAGAGAGGAGCGCAATACCCAATCCATACTGCCAGTTACGATCGCCGGTGGCGTCGACCTTGCGGTATTTGTCGGCCAGGGGAGTGAGCAGGTAGCGATTGATTTCGACGAAAAGATTGGGGCCGCGCAGGGAACAGCGCAGGAAATAGGAGGTGCAGAGTTGGTTGCCCCAGTCCATGACTTTGATCCATTGATAGTGACGAATGTGGCGGTCGTTGGTGTTGCGATAGGTGTTGCAACGGTCGGCGGAAATTTTCTGGACGGGATGGCCGTGGCTTTCGGGAAGAATATTGTGATCGTCGCGGATGTCGCTGCCATTCACAAAATACATATCCTGGTGGGTCAATCCGGTGAGCTCCAGCACATCGATGCAGTGATCGATCTCGTCATAAAGTTCTGAGATTTCGAACTTCACGGGTTCCAGTTCAGAACCATTTTCTTCTTTTCCCTTGGCGGCATTGACCACAAAAGACCATCCCCCGAGATTCATGCCGGCGCCGACAAAGGGCGAGAAGCCCTGGTAGATGACGAGGTTCTGGTCGTCGGCGGGAAGAGTGAGACTGGTTTCATGTTTTAGGCTGGCGGAGAACTGGCGTTCGGTGGCTTCGGGATTGAAAACATCTCTCTTGAACAAGCGAACGAAGCGAAAGTCCTCCTGCCACTTTTTGCGAAAGAAGACGAGAGAGCCGGAGAGGACGAGGACGGCTGCTCCGATCACGGGGTCAACAAGAGCCGCGATCAGAGCGAGGGCGGCGCAAGCGAAGTAGAGCCAGGTATATCGGCGGTCGCGATTGCGGGCGTACTGGCAGACCTTGGCGACGAGCATAAGATCCATGCCCAGTTCGGGTGCGGCGGCGCGGTTGAGATCGTCGAGAAAATTAAGAACCATCTCGCGGAAAGGAGATCCGGCAAGAAAGGCGCTGGCACAGAGCAAACGCGTGGTGTGAGATTTCGAGCTAGCCATTTCCATATCGGCTCCTCCTGCGCTCCCAAAGGCATCGGTCTGCCAAAATTCCAGCTTACGGGTCAATGAAACGAGAAAAGTTCCGCGCCGCAAACAAAAAATGACGATGATGAGTGCGATGCTGTTAATGAAATTGACGAAGTAAGAGGATGGAGAGGGAAAGAGTGCACCGAAGATAACATCTGGCAGACGGTCAGAATCGATTAAGCCCGGTTGAGTGATAGCGTAGTAGACGAAATACGGGATCATCTCGATCGGGAGCTTAAGCATGCTGACGAGCATGGCGGAGACGAGGAAAGAGACGATCGGCCGCTGCGCGAAGCGCTGGAGGAGAGGACGGCAAATTTCGTAGAGCAGGAGCCAGGTCACGCCGGTGGCCACAGGATCGAACCATCGGAATGCAATGAGGAAGTTCGGGGCCACAATGGCCACCGAGAGAACGGACAACAGTGCGCCCAGACTGAAGATGAAGATGCGCGTGCGGGACCGGGAAAGTCGGGACAGTTTTCCGGTGGCGGCGAGGGAGATGAAGACGAAGAGAATAATGGCGGGAGCGACAAGGTAGGAAACATCGAAGGTCGGCGTGCCGTTCAAGGTGGAACCTCACAGCTGAGAACGAGCATTGTGCCGGGGGGAGTCGGGACAAAACGCTGCGACAAGATTATTGGCCCACAGGTCTGTGCGAAACAGTGGCACAGATTCAGGTGAGCGGAGGAAGTTTTGGAATTTTGTTACGAAAATGGAACAGGAGGCGGATTTGGGCGAAAGCTTGAACCGCAGAGAACGCGGAGAAAGGCCGCTGAGAACGCGGAGAGAGGCCGCCGAGAACGCGGAGAGAGGCCGCCGAGAACGCGGAGACGAAGCTTCGTGGAGAGGCCTGTTCTTAGCAATTAGAGGTATTTGAGCCACCAGTCAGGTCTTCTAGATTTCACATCTGCGAACCAGCGGCAGGCGAAGTAAAGAAGCACGATTGTTATTCCCCACACGAGATAAAGAAGAGGAAGGCTCCACGTGTATCCGTCGGGTGGTGGGGGATTGCCCATGGGGTGATTGGTGAAGAGCCACGGACTGACCACACCGAGACGGATCTTGGAGACCGGCAGTGCGAGGGCGTGAATCAAGGGGATGTGAAGCACATAGAAAAAGAAAGGGACACGTCCGAACAGGGCGATGGGGCGGGCGAGAGTGCCGCGTGCATTTTCGAGCAGGGGCATCAGCGCGATGATGGGGCCGAGCGTCATCAACAAGTAATTGAGCGAGGCGGGGTATTTTGTGCAGTTCAGAAATGAAAATAATGCGGGCATGGGGGGCCTGCCGTTGCGTCCTTGAGTCGCGGCGTGCCAGGGCATGGGATCGCCATAGAGGTTGAAGCCACGGAGCACTAAGAAAAGCGCGATCGCCCCTAAACCAATCGCCAGGCAAATTCGGGTGCGCCGGGCCGGTTCCATGGCGAGGATTTTGCCGAATGCGTAGCCAGTGGCCATCACGCCAATCCAAGGGATGATGGAATAGAGCACGACGAGGTTGGGGCCGTTCGGAGAGAATTGAATTGGTCCAGCGTAGAAGCTGAAATAAAGGATCTTCCACAGGCCGGAAAATTTTGAGTCATTGAGACTGGATGCCAACTGGAAGAGATGAGAGTCCATCAGATTGTGCGCAAAGATCACGATCACGCCGATGGCTGCGGTGACGGGGAGCGGTAATTTCACCAAGCCTGCCATCAGGATCATGGACCAGCCAATCACCCAGAGGATGCCAGCCATTTCGTAGTGGGCGAAATCGAGATTGAAAGTCCAGGCGAGCCGCAGGATTGTCAGTTCGAGAAAGATGAGCCAGAGGCCGCGGATGAGCAGGAAGCGGGAGACGCCGGTGTGCTTGCGGGCATAGAAGAGGACACTGGTCCCGGCCAGGAAGATGAAGGCGGGAGCGCAGAAATGGGTGATCCAGCGGGTGAAGAAAATTCCGGGCGTAGGGCCACCGGCGGGGAGACCGGAGTAGACACGCACGTGATCGATGGCCATCAGGATCATCACCGCGCCGCGAATCAAATCGATCGAGGCGATGCGGGAGGCGGAGGCGGGAGTGGAGACGTTGGAAGGAGCAGCGAGTGTGGTGCTCATGGAATTTCTCCGGAAGTTCGGACGGGGGATTGGAGGAAAGGTTTGGAAGGTTGAAGGCCGAGGAGGCGCACGGTGCGCGGGCGTGACGCCCGCGCGACAGCCGGCGAGACGCCGGCGCTACGAAAACCGGATGTTCGCGCGACAGACGGTGGGACGCCGGCGCTACGCATTGGGTTATGGGAGGTCAAGGTCGAGGGCGTAGAGATCGCGGTTGCTAATGTCTTTAACCAGGAGGATGGAGCCATCCGGGGCGAGGCTGAAAGTCACTCCGTAGGCTCCGCAAAGGAGGAAGTCGGGATATTTAAGGAGGAGTTCGACAGCGCCAGTGGAGGCGTTCCAACGGCGGACTCCGCCGCTTCGTCCTTTTGCACTGAAATACATATCGTTGAAGTATACAAACCTGCCATCGCGAGACCAGCGAGGGTAGTCAGCGGTGTCGGCCAAGGCTTTGGTGGCATGCGTAGCCACGTTATAGAGGATGAGATCGCGAGTGGTTCTCTCTATCGCGATGATGTTGCGGCCGTCGGGAGAGATTTGGGCGTAGGTGAACCCGTCTGTTCCGGAAAGGATGGAAACCTTCATGGTCGTCAGATTGAGAAGGCGGAGATCGAGGTGAGTCAGGGAGGGATCGGAGTTGGAGAACAGAATGGAGTTCCCGTCGGAGGTCCAAGAGGGATAGATCTGACGATCTTCAGAGGAAGGTGTGGCAAGGGTAGGTACGCCGCCTTTGGTGGAGACGAGATAGATTTTGCTATAGGTTCCCAAGTCGGAAACAGCGTGAAAGGCGATCTGGCTACCGTCGGGGGACCACTGGGGATTAAAGGCGCGCATGGGAGCATAGGTGAGTTGGAGGCGCTCGGAACCATCGAGGCGACTGCGGACCAGAGTGCTCTCGGGGAACTCGATGTAGGCCACCCACTGGCCATCGGGAGAGAAAGACAGCTGATCGGACGCAGGGGAAGGAGTATAGGGAACAAACTGCCGAGTGGCATTGTCGTAGCGGAGAAGTGATCCGCGAAGTTGTTCGCCGACCACGAAGAGGCGCTTTCCGTCCTTGCTCGGCAGGGGAAGGTAGAAGGTGAAAGGGCCGTTGGTGAGCTGGACGGGAGAGGGAGTGGAAGAGGAAAGAATCCCGGATTTCTCGCGGAGTGCATAAATGTTGCGAGTGCCCTCGCTGAGGGCGGTGTAGAAAAAGTACTTGCCGTCGGGAGTCCAGCCGCCGGTCCAGGGGCGTGCCGCGGAGGGAAGATTGGGAATGAGCTTGCGGATGGAGTGAGTAGAGAGATCGGCATCCCAGAGGTAGAACCCTGGCGCCTTGTCGCTGGCGGAGAAGCGAATATGCCGGCCATCGGGGGCAAAACGCAGGTAGAAGGGGTCGTCAGGGAGGGGGGCGATCCGGGCAGCGTGTGTTCCGTCGAGATTTGATTGGAACAAAACGGGTCCGATGGCGTAGGCGAGAGTTTGGCCATCGGGGGACCATGCGGCCTCATTGGTGTGTAAACCGGTGGGGCGAGGAGACCCAGTCGGAACAGGCACGCGCCAGACACTGCGATAGAAGTCAGAAGAGTTGTTTACTTTAGCGAAATCTGCGAGATCGCCCACCAGAAACTCAGAGCCATTGGGAGAAATGTCGTCGATATCCATTGCACCAAAAGGCATCTCGACGGATGAAACTTCTCCGCCCTCGGTGGAGATGGAGGCGAGGTTGCGATCTGTCCCGTGCCAGAAGCGAAAGTAAATGCGCGGCCCATCAGTAATGAGGTGAGTGTTGTAGACGAGCGTGCCCATGTGGGTAATCTGGTGAATCCCGGTGACCCGAGGCGGGGAAGCGGCGGGACGAAAGAAGAATGCGACCGGCAGCAGGGCTACCAGGAGAGCAGAGGCAATGGCTAAGCGGGCGGGATGGGAGCGTGATGCGGGCCTGGGGGAGACGGCGATAGCATTCGCGACTGGCTCCGCAACTTTTTCTTCGATGAGAACGTGAGTGCGGGCGCGGCGCTGCACGACGAGAGCGTCATGATCGGAGACTAAACGAACGTTTTCCGCAAAACGATATCCCCGGCCGGGGATGGTGGCGATGAAGCGGTGGCTATCCGGGACTCCGCTATTGGCGGCGAGCGTTTTCCGCAGGACAAAAATATTCTGCGCGAGGTTGGACTCCTCGACGAAGGTGTCGGGCCAGACGGCCTTCATCAACTCATCTTTGAGAACAACCTGCTGGCTGTGACGAACGAGAACGAGCAGAGTATCGAAGGCCTTCAGTTGCAAAGGAACCGGTTCGTCATTGCGCAGGAGGAGGCGCTTTTCGGGATCCAACCGAAAAGGGCCGAACTCGTATAACTGCCTTCCTTGGTTCGCCATAACGTGCCTAAGAAATTTCTGAGAATTCTCTAAAGACTTCTGAAGAGAACCTGGGGGAGGATGCGTTTTCCGATCCGAACGGGCGCACAGAAGTCACGCCCCACGCGAGCAGCAATTTATCACGATTCGGTCTGGCCGGGAAGTCGTTTGGGAACGCGATGGGAGTCTACAAAAGAACGGAAATCACGGTCGAGACAAACGAGGTTCTGATCGTACGCCGAGCGCGGGTGTACCGGGGGTGGTGTCCGCTTTGCGCGCAGGAAGTAGATATGGTGGGCGTGCCGGATGCACGGGCGATGGCAGGAATGCCGGTGGACGGCGCCGGTTCGACCAAGTCTGCAAAGTGGCACGTTTCCGAAGAGCAGGAGACCGCGCTGGTCTGCCTGGAGTCGGTGCTGAAGTCGATCTGAAGCGGACTGCCGGGGCTGCAGCGATCCCGCCGAGAGCCCTGGCTTATCCAATCATTTCATTCCTCACGTATTCGTTGGCTGGAGGGGCCGGAAGGGCGCCTCCGCGGCCTTAGTCGGAGTAAAGCGGCTGGTGGTCGGGCTCCGAAAGCTTCTTTTCGGTAGTGCAGCGAACTCATAGAACTCCGTCTTGTTGGTTACAGATGAGACGCCTGAGAAATTTCTGAGGAGTTTCTAAAGACTTCTGAGGAGGGTTTCGGGCAGGATGCGTCCGGTTCTGTGATCGAGTTCGAAAACAAGCCACACAAAATTGACTGGAGGGTGCAATGCGAAGAGCGATTCTGCTGATCGCGATCGTCACGGCTGCAAGCCTGACGGTCGCACAAGGTCAAAGCAACATTCTGATTCCGGAGTCCAGCATCGAGAGACCTGGCGATGCTGGGCTGCGGATGCATACCCACTATTTCATGTACGCTCCCGACCCAAATGCCACGCCGGAGACACCGCCGCCTGGACTCACGGTAGAAACGCCGGGATCGATTGCCTGTATCTATGGTCTGGTTGCGTCGGTGGCTGGGTGTCCGGTGGCAACGGCGACGACCTTGCCGACAGGCGGCAGTGAAACGATCGTCGTGGTGGATGCTTATGACGACCCCAGCGCCGGTGCCGATCTCAAGACGTTTTCGACACAATGGGGTCTGCCAGCAGCGAACTTCACGAAACAGTATGCCAGCGGCACGAAGCCGGCCAATGGCTGCGCGTCGGGATGGGAGTTGGAAGAAGCTCTGGATGTGCAATGGGCCCATGCCATGGCGCCGAAAGCGCACATCGTGTTGATGGAGGCGGCATCGAACTCGGACGCCGATCTGTTCGCGGCTGTCGTGGCGGCGAACGCGTACATTGCCACCCACAGCGGGGGCAAAGGCGAAGTTTCTATGAGTTGGGGGAGCAGTGAATGGTCGCTGGAAGGCCTCGAGGACGTGTTTATGCTCAACCCTAATACCGTTTACTTCGCGTCATCCGGCGACAGTTCGGGGGTGAGCTATCCGAGCGCATCACCATATGTGGTATCGGCCGGAGGCACGCAAATCGATCGCGACAGCTCAGGAAACTACACGAAGCAGGTGGCCACGACCACATGCGGAACGGGATGTGGCGGAGGCAAGAGCGTGTTCGAGGCGCGTCCGAGTTTTCAAAACCCGGTATCAACAATTGTGGGCAGTGCGCGAGGCACGCCGGATTTGGCGTCGGACTCCAGCTCAAATTCTCCCGTCTGGGTCTATAACTCCAGCTGTTACAACTCGTGGCTGGAGGTCTACGGAACCAGCGTCGCGGCACCCACGCTCGCTGGCATTGTGAATCGGGCAGGGCAGTTCAACATCGACAGCAATGCCGAACTCACGGAGGTCTACAACAACCGGAACAATACAGCCGACTACAAGGACATCACAACTGGCAACTGCGCGACGCACAGCGCCACAACCGGTTACGACTTTTGCACCGGGGTCGGCAGGGTGAAAGGGTACGGAAAGAAGTGAGATTTTGCAGGCCGCGGGGCGGTCATTGCAGAGAACGTTGCATTTGGCAGCCCCGTTCCAGACTCTTCGAGAAGGAACGCAAAAGAAAAATCGACCAGCAGGTCGAGATTTTCATAGCATCCGCTTCGGCAGATGGAGGCTTTATGCGTAGAACGATTAAGGCCACACTGGCTTTGCTGCTAGCAAGTCTTGGTGCTTCTATGGCGACAGCCCAAGACAAGGACCAAGTTAGCGACTATCCCCCCGACCTGACTGAGACCGCGCGGCCGGCAGTGCCCGGGGACCTTTACCCGGGCGGCACACCGGCTCTCGTGCCAACACCGATGTCGATTTCAGTTGTCGACGTCGTGGTGAGTAATACCAACTCGAACCTGAAAAACACCAACACCACCGCTAACAGCGAACCCAGCATTGCAATCAACCCTGCGAACACCAACGAGATCTCTATCCTGGCCTTCAGCGGCAACTGGGGAGCGACCGCCCCGATCTGGTACTCCAGCGATGGAGGGGGCACTTGGACCTTGGAGAACAAAATCCCCAACCCTCCGGGACTGGCGGAGAACTGTCCTTGCGACCAGACGCTTGACGACGGTCTCTCCGGGCGGCTGAGCGCCACCTTTCTCCATAACGACACTGCTGGCAGAGATGTGTATACCAGCAATACATGGGACCCGACCATTGAATCAGACTGGACATGGCTCGTTGAAGGGGGCGTCACCCAAACCACAAATCAGTTCGGCATCGGCGGCCCCGATCAACCGTGGCTGCTGGTGAATAAGGACCCGGTGGATACGACGCGGAGCAATGTGTACGTCGCCTACGTCAACCTGGAGGGCGGGGCACACGACATGCGGGTTGCGGTGGCTCCCGATAACCCGCCCGACTTCACTACCGACAGCCTGGTGGGCACCTCTAGTGGCGTGGTGGATGCAGGGCTGCGCATCGCAAAAGACGTCAACAGCCTCGCCATGTACGCGCTGTGGCAGGTGTGCCCGAGCACCGCGTCAAACTGCACTTCCAGCAGCACTACCAAAACGGTCGATTATTACCTGAACCGCTCCACCGACGGAGGTAAGACCTGGAGCTTAAACGGCCACTCGGGGGGATTGTTCCTGGCGGAAACACAAAGCACCCAGCCCAGGCCAAAATTCGGCACGGTGAATGCACTTCTGGGCGGCATCGACCATCTCGCCGTGGACCCAAACAATGGCGACGTTTACGTGGTTTACGGCAACAAGGATACCTCGACCGGGATCGATCGCCTGAGCATCGGGCATTTGACTGCCAACGGTTCGGGGGGACTCAAGTGGGTCGATTCCCATTACGTTGTGGGACAGGCTGAGACGGCGCTACCCTCGGTGGCCATAGCCAACAACAGCCTGGGAACGATCGGCGTGCTGTACACGAACTTTGATGGCATCGACTCAACGACGAAGCTACCCCAGTTCAGTGTTTTTCTTGCGATCAGCAATGATCACGGAAATAGTTTCACGTACAACCGGTTAGAAAAGTTCCTATCGACAACCGCAGACAACGGCAACACGAGGCAGCGGGTTCTGGGTGACTACCAGCAACTGAAGGCAGTAGGAAATACGTTCTACGGTGTGTTCTCGGGAAACGGCGTCCCATTCGGACGGCCGTTCGCCAACATCGATCCCATATTCTTCAAGACAACGGTCTCTGATTGAACAGCACTTCAGAGCGAGAACCTCAGACAGGTAAGAAGCGGCTAGTGAGAAGTGACGTGCGTTTCGCAGTCGTGACGGCTGACGGGAATTAGTGCGGAGTTTGATCGGACGCAGGAGCTCGCATCCCTTGTGCGTCGAAGACGAAGGTTTTGGCTTCGGATTCGGCGCCCTGGGCTGGGAGCTCTTCGCCGTTCCAGAGGAAACTTACGCCGGCGGCGTTGCCGACTCTGACGACGAGTTCACGAGTGGCGTGGAAGGAAGTGGCGGCGGGCGCGATGAGAGTTTCCTGGCTGACGAGTTGGCCATCGGCCTGGACGGAGATCCAGGAAGTTTCAGTGGCCCGAATGACCAGCGTGAGCGCTGGTTTTGCGGCGGGCTTGGTGTTGCTGGGGGCGAAGGAGCGAATGGTGACGTCAGAGGTGTCTTTGGTTGCAACGCCTGAATTTTGCGAGGCGGGGGAACTCTGAGCTGGTTTGGGAGCGGGCTTCGAGGACGGCTGCTCTGGGGCGGGAGCTATGGGCTGCTGCGAAGCCACGGAGGCGGAAGTGGTGCTGACGGCGGACGGCGTTGCAGATGGTGCGAGGCCCGCGGTGTTGGAAACTGTTAGGGGAGCGGCCGAGGGTGCGGCGGCGCGAGTCGGGCGGGAATGGCGGATCCACAGAAATGTCGCCAGCACGATGACTACGGCGGCGACTACGACGATCGACCAGGGAATTCCACTTTCGCGTTTGCCGGCGAATTTTTTTGGCGCCGGGCGAATATCTTGCACGCGGGGAAGTTGCAGCTCGGGGAGTTCCTCGACTTGCACCGGAGGCTGGGTTTTCGCGGGGGGCTTGCGGGAATCGGCGACGCGGAGCTGGTTGGGGGCGGCGGCGCGGGAAAGTTCGGGGCGAACAGGATCCCAGACTTCGTGGGCATCGATCTGCGCTTCGCGCAGGCAGACAAGGTAGTCGGCGACGGCTTCTTCGTCGTTGAGGCCGAGATGCTTGGCGTAGGCGCGAACGAATCCTTTATTGAAGACGCCGCCGGGAAGCTGATCGAAGTGTTCCTCTTCGATGGCCTTGAGCATGCGGGAGCTGATCTTGGTTACGTTGGAGACGTCATCGAGCGAGAGATTTTTTTTCTCGCGCGCCTGGCGGAATTTGTTTCCGAACTGGCCCATTGGGTTGGTGGAAGAAGATTCCGGAAACAATCATAGGACAAGAGGTGCGAGGTTGCCACAGCCAAGAGTGTCGGGTGGAAGTAACCAGTGATTACTGACCGATCCAAATATAAGAATCTCCTGCGAAAGAGTTAGGAGCGCGGGAGCACCACGGGTGCGCGGGCGAGACGCCCGCGCGACAGCCGCCGAGACGGCGGCGCTACGGTTTTTGTTCGGTGGATTTGCGCAAGACCAGGGTGAATTGTGCCTGGCAGGTGGCGGAGGGGTCATCGAAGGCGCTGGCGGTGCGGTCGGATTCGGTGGCTTCGAAGAAGAGTCCGCGCTTGACGCGGTTGGGGAGGCCGGTGAAGCGGGCTTTGCCGTCGGCATTGGTGCTGACCTCGAGATCGAGCTTGCGGACGCTGGCGAATCCGTAGGCGATGTGGACGTTGATTTTGGCGGCGTAGACCGGCTTGGCGGCGGAGTCGTTGATGGTGAAATCGGCGGTGCAGGGGCCAAGGCCGCCGTCGATGACGGGGACGGAGTGGGGGTCGGGAGTTTGCGCGTTGCCGGATGCGAGGAAGATCAAAACCATCAGGACTAGCAGCGTTCGGGTGCGGTTCATGGGGAAATTATAGAAGCGTAACCGCTGAGGACGCTGAGAACTGCTCGCCGAGGACGCTGAGAACGGCAAACCAACGTGGCCACAGGGTCGTGACCATGGTCTTGCAAGGCGCTGAGTGCGTTGGCTTTGGGGGTACGGGTTACCAACGTTCATTGCGGGTGACTGAAAGGGCCGCATATAATTTTTTCAACGCCACCCATCCAGTGAGGGACAACGGGATATCCATGCCTGAGGCCGGCACTCAATTGACTCGCCAGAGCCAGGAATTGATGATTTTTCACGACGTGGCGAAGGCGCTGACGTCGTCGCTCGACCTTGATTCCATTCTGCAAACGATCATGGAAAAGATGGCGGAATATTTCCGTCCGGATACGTGGTCGCTGCTGATGGTGGATGAAGGGCATGACGAACTATATTTTGCGATCGCGGTGGGCGACAAGGCGGAGGCGCTGAAGAATGTCCGGCTAAAGGTGGGCGAGGGAATAGCCGGATGGGTCGCGAAACACGGCGAGGCGAGGGTAGTGCCGGATGTGCGGACGGATCCTTTTTTTGCCAGCCGGGTGGACGATGCGACCAAGTGGGAGACGCGCTCGGTGATCTGCATTCCGCTGCGCTCGAAGTTGCGGGTGCTGGGCGTGATCCAACTGGTGAACGTCGACATGGAGCGGTTCAAGGAAGCGGAGTTGTTCTTCCTGCAATCGCTGTGCGACTACGCGGCGATTGCGATCGAGAACGCGCGCTGGGTCGAGAAGATTCAGGAACTGACGATCACCGACGATTGCACCGGCCTATACAACGCGCGCCATCTTTATAAGACGCTGGAGACGGAAGTGTACCGGTCGTCGCGATTCGGCTACGAATTCAGCGTTTTGTTCATCGATCTGGATCATTTCAAAAGCGTGAACGATACGCACGGGCATCTGATCGGGAGCAAGCTGCTGGCGGAGATTGGATATCTGGTGAAAGCGCAGTTGCGGTTGATTGACTTCGCGTTCCGCTACGGTGGGGATGAGTTTGTGGTGCTGCTGCCGCAGACCGGCAAGGATCAGGCGCTGGTGGTGGCGAGACGTTTGCGCGACGGCTTGCGGGCGAGTTGCTTCTGCAAAGAAGAAGGATTGAATTTGAATGTGCGGGCGTCGATTGGAGTGGCGACGTATCCGCATGACGCGCGCACGGCGCATGACGTGATCCGGCAGGCCGACGGGATGATGTATATGGTGAAGAATTCGACGCGGGATAATATCGGGGTGGCGCAGAGGGGGATGCTGAAAGAAGAGTAGTTTCGCGTTTGTGAACGCCGGGGCTTCGGATCTCCTACTTCATGCCTCAGTCCTCGGACTTCAGACCGGAGACGTCACGGGTAGATCTCAGTTCTTGATTCTTGCATTTCTCAAAGTTCAGTTTTCAAACCAGCACATCTTTCTAGGGGGGGGCGTTTTCGATGTGGGCTTCCTTGCTCACTATAGGGAGGTGGGCTAAGCTTATTTTCCACACTATGGAAAGAGTACTGGATCTGGGATGTGGAACGGGCGATTCGTGGCGAAAGCTGGGAGTGTCGGCGGAAAACTGGCAGGTGGTGGGAATGGACGTGATGCTGCAGCGCTTACAGGAGGCGCGAAGGAAATATGGGGATCGCGGCTGGCAGTACGTGTGCGGGCGAGGAGAGAAAATTCCGCTAGCGAATGCGAGTGTGGATGGAGCGCTGTGCTGGTTGTCCTTGCCCTACATGAACATTCCGGAAGCGCTGAGGGAAATCCATCGCGTGCTGGTGGCAGGTGGGTGGCTGCGGGCTACGCTGCATCCACCAGGGTTTACGTGGAGGGAAATCCGCCAATCGTTTCCGAAGCCGAAGCAGAGTTTATTTCGTGTCTTCGTATTGCTGAACGGGATGGTGCTGCACTATTCGGGCAAGGTGAGGTCGGTGAAGAATCTGTATGAGAGCTGTCAGACGGAGCGTGGGATGCGAATCGCGTTGCGGCGAGCGGGATTTGTGGAGACGAGTTTCCAGTATGAGAGCGGAAGGTTCCACGTGCTTGCCCGGCGGGATGAGACGGCGCACGAGACGGCGTCGACGGTTGTAAGAGCGGGGGCTTAGGGCGGCGATTCGGCGGAGATCAGCGTGGGTGGACGTCGGGCTGAGGAGCCGGAGTATGAGCGTCCGGCTTCCAGGGGTTGGGGTTGGCGGGGGCTTTGGGATTCACGCCGAAGTCCCAGAGATAAAGATTCATTCCTTCTTTTCCCATCATTTCTACTAGCGCGTATTCGCCGGGAGCGAGGCTTTCGGCGGGAGTGAGTTTGAGCCATCCGCCGGTGACGTTGGTGATGGTGGTCTTGACCCAATGCTGTTCCTGGCTGACCTTGCCGGTGACCTGGCGCTTGACGTCACCGACAATGCGCTTGCCGCCTTTGACTTCAACTTTGACGATGCGGAAGCGGTCGAAGGGCACCATGGGACCCTCGGGCTGTTGCGGTTGCTGCGGCTGCTGGGGCTGCGAGGTCTTGGCGCGAGTGGAATCTACTCGGGTTGCTGATTGCGCGGACTGATCGGTTTGATTGTCTTCGGGCTTGATGTAGAGCGAGGGGACTTCGACATGGGCCTGAATCTTGGCGTGGGCTCCTTCGAGTTCGATGGTGACTTTGAGTCCGGCGATGGGATTGACGGCGCCGCGGAAGATGTTGGTTTTGGTGTTGCGGTTGATGTCGCCGGCGGACTGCTGGATTTCAAGAATTTGCGGCTCGCCTTGAAAGTTGTCGAGCAGAAAGACACCGGTGTCTTCGGGAAGACGCAGGCCGGGGGCGACGAGCGGGAGGGCGGCTTCTGCTTTTTCGGATTCGTGCTCGAGTTCCTTGTCGAGTTGGACGGCTTCGGGGGACGAGGCGGAGGCGGCGCGCTCGTTCTCGTATTTGTTGGTGGCGGTCCAGTCGACAAGCGAGTCGGGGAGTTCTTCCCATTCTTCGCGCTCGGAGCTGTAGTAGCGGACGCGGTTTCCTTTGACCTCGTATTTGGTGACCAGTTGGTAAGAGCCGTCTTTCAGGATGAGACGGCGCACCGGGGCTTTGTCTTGCGCCGCAAGTGGAAGTGAGAGCAGGAGGGCGAAGAGTGCGAGGCCGAAGTAGGGATGCGGTCGCATAGGTTCGCTACTTAATTATCGTCTGCTTTCGGGGTGGAGTCGAATCGGGATGACGCTAGTTCGAAGCAGGGAACCTGCCGGCGGAGGTTGTAATATCCGCGCGGCGGGCGCGGACGCCCGCCGGAGAGCCGCCGAGACACCGCGCTACGGTTACGGCGCGGCCTGGTTCGGAAGCAATTGCGGTGCCCCGGGTGCGGTCGGGACGAGGATGAGTGTCTGGGGGATTCACCTGATGAACGGTGGAGCGGGGCCTTGTAGTATTCTGATTGGGCGTACGCGAACGACCGAATATGAAACGCAATTTCCTGTTCTCTTCCGGCTTTTTTCTCTTCACGTCCATGGCGGTGGCGCTAGGGCAATCGGGCCCGGCTGCGACCGTGTCGCCGAATGGCGGGCAAGGCGCGCCGGTTTCGTATGCGTCGGTGACGCAGTTGAATGCCATGCTTTCGCAACTGGAGGAGGCGTCGAAGAATACGCAGGCGGATCTGGTGAAGTTGCGGATCGAGCGGTGGAAGGCGGACGGAGCGTATAAGAAACAGGAACTGGGAAACGTGGATTCGATTGCGCGGAATCTGCAGGGAGCGCTGCCGGAGATCATTACGCAATTGCGATCGGCTCCCGAGGATTTGCCGACGACGTTCAAGCTGTATCGAAATCTCGACGCTCTGTATGACGTATTGAGCAGCGTGGCGGAGGGAGCGGGAGCGTTCGGGCCGAAGGACGACCTGCAGGCGCTGTCGAATGATCTGAGTACATTCGAGGGGACGCGAAAGCAGCTGGCGCAACGGATTGAGAATCTGTCGTCGGCGAAGGAAGCCGAAATTGCGCGGTTACGCGCGGATTTGAAGACGGCGCAGGCAATGATTCCGGCAGAGCCTCCGAAGAAGATCGTGGTGGATGATACCGAGCCGGCGAAGAAGCCGGCCAAGAAAAAGGCTCCGGCGAAGAAACCCGGGACTACGGACGCGTCGAAGGCGGCGGGGTCGGGGCAGCAGCCACAGAATCCGACCAAGCCGCAGTGACGGGTCTCCATCCCGGTAATCAGACCCTGTATCCAGTACTCAGTACCCAGTGCTCAGTACTCAGTACTTAGTACTCAGTACTTAGTACTCAGTACTTAGTACTCACTTGTTTCCTTCCAAGGTTTGTGGGCGGCGAATCTGGTAACCTTCCTGACGCATCTCATTCGGCATCTCGTTTCAAAATCAGCATGAATTTTCATGGAAACATTGTCGCGGTGGTGGGTGGGCTGGCCATCATCTGGGTGGTGTTGCTGGACGCGTTCGAGACGGTGGTATTGCCGCGGCGGGTGCTGCGGCATTTCAAGTTGACGGCTTATTTCTACCGGCGGATATGGATTCCGTGGCGGGGAATTGCACGGCGAATCAAGACGGCTTCGCGGCAGCAGAATTTTCTGGGATATTTCGGGCCGCTGTCATTGATCCTGCTGCTGATCTTCTGGGCGGCAGGGCTGATTTTCGGATTCGCGCTGATTCAGTACGGGATTGGCGGGCACGAGCAGCTGAATCAGGAGCCGCTGACCTTTGGGCGGATCATTTATCACAGCGGGGAGACGTTTTTCACGCTGGGATATGGCGACATTGTGCCGACCTCGGGCGCGGCGCGGGCGCTTTCGGTACTCGAGGCGGGAATGGGGTTCGGGTTTCTCGGTGTTGTGATCGGATATCTGCCCGTGGTGTACTCATCGTTTTCGCGGAGAGAGATTCAGATTTCGATGCTGGATGCGCGGGCGGGATCGCCGCCGTCGGCGGCGGAGTTGCTGGTGCGGTTGGCAGGCAGGACGGAGGATCCGGGGATGGATCAGAGAGTCCTCGATGAAGTGCTGCGCGAGTGGGAGCGATGGGCGGCGGAGTTGCTGGAGTCGCAGATTTCGTATCCGGCGCTAACGTTCTTTCGCTCGCAACACTCGAACCAGTCGTGGCTGGCGGCGCTGACGACGATGCTGGATGTGACATCGCTGGTGTTGACCGGGATTGACGGAGTGCATCCCGGGCAGGCGAAGTTGACGTTTGCGATGGCGCGGCATGCGGCGGTGGATCTGGCGCAGGTGGTGAATGCGAGACACGATCCACTGGCCGGAGACCGGCTCCCGGAGGCGGAGTTCGAGGCCTTACGGGCTGCGCTTGCGGCGGCAGGGCTGCGGCTGCGGAGCGATGAGTATGGGCGGGAGAAGCTGGTGAAACTGCGGGCGATGTATGAGGCGTATGTGCACGCGACGGGAAGAAATTTGATGCTGACGTTGCCGGTGTGGAAGCGCGCGGAGAAGACGCGGGATAACTGGCAGGCGGGGCCGTGGGATCGGGTGGTCCAGGCGCGGGGGCTGGCGGGAGTCAGGGGGCGGGCGCAGGGACAGGCGGGAACGGTGGCGGGAGAGGATCATTTCTGACGTCAATGCCCAAACACAAATGAAAACCACAGAGGACACGGAGGACGCGGAGGAATTAAGGACTCTCCATCCTCCGCGTCCTCTGCGGTATTGGTTGCGTGCTAACATCCTTCGTTATTCCTGAACAGATGAAACATACGGGCGAGAAAGTGGTGCGGATTGAGGCGGAGGCGCTGCGGTCGCTGGCGGATCGGATTGGCGGTTCGATGGCGGCGGCGTTTCAGCGGGCGGTGGATCTGATGTTTTGCTGCGCGGGGCGCGTGGTGGTGACGGGGATGGGGAAGAGCGGGCTGATCGCGCGCAAGATTGCGGCGACGCTGAGTTCGACCGGGAGCCCGGCGCTGTATCTGCATCCGGTGGAGGCGCTGCACGGGGATCTGGGGATGGTGGTGCGCGGAGATGTGGTGCTGGCGCTGTCGGCGAGCGGAGAGACGGAGGAGATTCTGGCGTTGCTGGCGACCATCAAGCGATTGCAGGTGCCGCTGATTACGATGACTGGCGATGAGATTTGCGAGAGTTCCGAGGCTTCGAAAAGGGGAAAGTTTGGGGCAGCCACCGGGGAGAATCAGAGTCAAAACCCCCACCCTGTCTCGCCAAAAGCGCGAGACAAGGGAGGGGCACCCATTTCAACTCTGGCGGCGGCGGCGGATGTGGCTTTAGATTGCTCGATTGCGCAGGAGGCTTGTTCGCTCGGGCTGGCGCCTACTGCTTCCACTACCACCATGCTTGCTTTGGGGGACGCACTGGCGGTCACGTTGAGCGAGCGGCGCGGATTTAAGGAAGAAGATTTTGCCAATTTGCATCCCGGGGGGAAGTTGGGGAAGCGGCTGGCGCGGGTGGAGTCCCTGATGCATACGGGAGAGGCGCTGCCGTGCGTGGATCCTTCGACGCGAATGCCGGATGTGATCTACGAGATGTCGCGGAAGAAGTTGGGAGTGACGGCGGTCGTGGAGGGCGAAAGGCTGGTGGGGATCATCAGCGACGGAGATTTGCGGCGACTGCTGGAGAAACGCGGGAAGGATGTGATGGAATTGACGGCAGTGGAGGCGATGAGCAGAGAGCCGAAGACGATTGGGAAGGACGAGTTTGCGGCCTCGGCTTTAGCTTTGATGGAAGAGAAGAAGATCACGTCACTGATGGTGGTGGATGCGGCTGGACGGCTGGAGGGGATCGTGCATCTGCACGATCTGTGGACAACGGAACTGATGTAGGAATTGTGTAATTGGGTAATTTGGTAATTGAGTAATTCGAAAACCAGTTCAGCGGACAACTCCGATGTTCAATTACTCAATTCCTCAATAACAAAATTACCCAATTAAGGATTTTCTATGTATCACTACGATCCGAATACGGCGCTGGAAGAATTGAATGAGGATGCGACGCTGCCCAATCCTGTGCATGTGCGGGATATGATTCTGCGCAAGAAACTGACCGCCGATAAATCGCTGGAATTGAACCGGCTGTTCGTGGAGTATCAGAAGTTTTTTGGGGAGGCGCAGAAGTTGGGGAAAGAGATATTGAAGAAGCTGACGGCTTAGTACCTAGTACCTAGTACCTAGTACCGAGTACCTCGTACCCAGTACCGAGTCAGAATCGTGAGTGGGCTTCGGCAGCGCAAAACCTGAAACTACCAAGGTCAGCCAGCGGAGCCGAGCTTCGCTCGATGGACAGCCGAGGGCGGCTGTCCCCACATGGCCTCGCTGATACTCAATGCAGCCCTTGCTTCTCCGCAATCATTTACAATAACCAATTCCTCCACGGAATCTGCGAGTGCCGTTGTCTTGGCGCTCGCTACTCGGGACTCGGTACTCAATTATGCATCGCTGGTCAGAGCTGTTTATTCCTACATTGCGCGAGGCGCCGGCGGACGCGGAGGTGGCGTCTCATAAATTCTTGGTGCGGGCGGGGTATATCCGGCAGCTGGCGGCGGGGATCTATTCGTATCTGTTTTTAGGGAACCGCTCGTTTAACAAAATCATGGGGATCGTGCGCCAGGAGATGGACCGGATCGGGCAGGAATTTTACTTGCCGGCACTCCATCCGCGGGAGCTTTGGGAGGCCTCGGGGCGCGCATCCATCATGGGCGAGAACCTGTTTCGGCTGAAGGACCGCAAGGGCACGGAGATGGTCCTGGGCATGACCGAAGAGGAGGTCATGACGTCGATTGCGCTGAAGGACTTGCGAAGTTACAAGCAGCTGCCGCAGATCTGGTACCAGATAGCGCCCAAGTTTCGGGACGAGCCGCGGCCGAGGTCGGGGTTGCTGCGGGTAAGACAGTTCATGATGAAGGATTCGTACTCGTTCGATATCGACGCGGCGGGGCTGGATGTTTCTTACAAGAAGCATTACCAAGCGTACTGCAATATTTTTAACCGCTGCGGGCTCAAATACATGGTGGTGGAGGCGGACTCGGGGGCGATGGGCGGGAAGGAATCGCACGAGTTCATGGTGCGGACTCCGGCGGGAGAGGACCAGATTGTGAGCTGCGATGGGTGCGACTACGCGGCGAACATGGAGAAGGCGACCTCGAAGCTGGAGGCGTGGGGAGATCTTGCGGCGGAGGGCGATGGGAAGCCGCTGCCGGTGCACACGCCGGGGCAGAAGACGATTGAGGATGTGGCGAAGTTTCTGGGGGTGTCGCCGAAGAACAAGATTAAGACGCTGGCGCTGATGGCGGATCCGACGGATAAGGCGGGGAAAAAGAAGTCGCGGGCGATTGTGGTGCTGATGCGTGGGGACCATCAACTGAACGAGGCGAAGGTCAATGGGGCAGTGGCATCGGCGACGCGGGCCATGGAAGAGCCGGAGATTCGTGCTCTATTTAATTCTCCGGCTGGATACCTGGGACCGATGGGAATTGAGTGGGCGAAAGATTTCAAAAAAGATTCCGATAAGCCAGTGTTGCTGGTGGACAAGGCGCTGGAGGGGCGCACGAACCTGATTGCGGGTGCGAATAAAGAGGACTATCACCTGAAGAATCTGACGCCGGGGAAGGATTTTCATCCAACGGCATATGTGGATTTGCGGGCGGTGACGGCGGGCGAGGGATGTCCGAATTGCGGCAAGCCGCTGCGGATTGATACCGCGGTGGAGGTCGGGCACATCTTCAAGCTGGGGTACCGGTATTCGGAGTCGATGGGACTGCGTGTGCTCGACAAGAACGGCAAAGAAGTGATGCCGATCATGGGCTGCTACGGGATTGGAATCGAACGAATTCTGACGGCCGCGATCGAGCAGGGGAATGATGAGAACGGGTTCTGGCTGCCGGCGTCAATCGCACCGTTTCAGGTGGTGGTGGCGCCGGTGAACGTGAAAGATGAGACGGTGAAGGGGGCGGCGGAAGACATCGCAAAGCGGCTGGAAACAGTGGGTTTGGACGTGATTCTGGACGACCGGGACGAGCGGCCAGGGGTGAAATTCAAGGACGCGGACCTGGTGGGAATCCCGTTTCGGGTCACGGTGGGAAAGAAAGTTACCGAAGGTACCGTGGAAGTGGTAATTCGGTCGACTCGCGAAGTACGCGATGTTAGGATCACCGCGGTTATAGAACATCTTCAGGAGTTGCTCGTCCCGGCGGGATAAAGAAAATTCCCTATCCCGGAACGAGCGGATAGTGGACATGGGAACGCTTAAAGCAATGATCGGGATTCTGGCGATTGTAGGAGCGATTTATGCGGCCTGGCAAATCGTTCCGCCGGAACTGAGCAATTATTCTTTTCAGGACGATCTGAAAGATATTGCGATGTATGCGGGATCAAACCCGCATCAGACCGACCAAGCGATGATCGACGCCGTGATCAAAAAGGCGCAGGATCACCAGATCACGCTGACGCCGGAACAGGTCACGGTGCAGCGGATCGGGACGCCGGGATCGCCGGCGGCTTATGTGGCGGCCGATTACAGCGTGCCGGTGGAACTGCCGGGATATTCGTTTACTTTGCACTTCACTCCTTCCAGCGGGAATAAAGGGTTCTAGATCCCCGGGACTCATTTCAATTAAGAAGTGAGAAGTTAGAATGCAGAAGGAAAATCCTTCTGCCGCTCTGAATTTAAGAGTGAGTTCTGACTTCTCTCCTCTTCAAATTTGACTTCCTGGCTTGTCAATCGAGACTTCTCGCTTTCTTCTCGTTTTTTACTTCCGACATGCAAGGTTAATCGGTCGTCATGGACTGTGACATTCGTAACGTTGCCTCAAGGTTACGTGCGTCTTAACATCGCGAAAGAGGTGGAGTTTCTTCCATCTGGGAGTCACACCTGCATTCGAAAGAGACCAGGAGCGTCCAGCGAAATCCTAAGGGACGCATTTCGATCCGGTAACAAACGCGAGAGATTGAGGGTGGAGGCGGTTCATGACGATGAAGGTTCGAGCGCTATGGGTAGCGGTGGTACTGGTGGGCACTATGTGGCTGGCAGGGTGCAACCATTATGTCTGCAGCACCACGTTTGGTGCGTCCTCGTGTACACCGTCGGGCGGAGGAATTTCGCAGGGGAATAACAATGGAACCTCGCAGACCGCGTTCATTTATTTCATGGATAACAACGCGACCCAGGGGGGATTCCCGGGACAGATGGCGGCGGAAGGAGTGAACGTATCGAATTCGGGGACGTTCGCGCCCATTTCGAGTTTCGCGTCGCCGACATTCACTGGGGCGACAGGGGCGGGCAGCGGCATGGTGATTGTGAACAAGAAGTATCTTTACATGCCGTTCACCGGCGGGCTGCTATTTGGGTACTCCATCAATTCGGGTAGCGGAGCGTTGACCTCGTTGCTGAATAGTCCGTACACGGTAAGCGGCGGGACGTCGATCGTGGCCGATCCGAAGGGACGATTTGTGTTTGTGGGCGATTCGTCCGGAATTTCGACATTCATCGTGAATGCTGACGGTAGCCTGGGGGCGAATTCGCAATCGCCATTTTCGACCGGCGGAATCACACCGGTGAGCATGACGACGGACGGAACGGGAAAGTTTCTGTATGTCGCGGATGGATCAGGCGTGATCGCGTATGCGTATGATCAGACAGCGGGCTCACTGAGTCCGGTGGGTGGCTCATTGGCGTCGGCGACGTTCAATTTCGGCATGATCCAGGTAGTGGGGGAGAGTACGGGGAAGTATCTGGTGGGAATTACAGGAGCTAGCGGCGCGACGGACAACAGTGTGCATGTATTCAGTATTGCGCAGTCCGGCACTGTGGGAGCCCTCACCGAAGTAGCCAATTCACCATTCATGACCACGTACGCGCCGATGTTTGTGGTGACAAGTCCCAGCGGAGACTTCGTATACACCTTCAACGAAACCACTTCGCAAACCGGGACGATCATTGCGCCGATGGAGGGATTCACGCTGGACGCGACGACAGGGGCGCTGGCTGAACTGCCGACGGTTTCGCCATTTCCGAACCTGCTGGGACAGGTGGGCGCGTTCGATCAGACGGGGACATACTTATTCTTGATCGGGCAGGAGCCCAACAGCACGATCACCGGAACGACCCCGCTCAGTTTCAGTTCGAGCAATGGAGCCTTGGGCACTAACTTCGGGTACGCCGGGGCACCGAGTTTCATCTTCGCGGTGACAGACGAGCCGTAGACCGGGGTTGCGAGTTGTTGACAGCTTGGAGACCCGCATGTACTGCGGGTCTCTTTTCGTTTGCCAGCCGAGCGGTACAATAAGAGACACGCCCCGTCATTTCGTCGCCGGAGTTGTTGGAGCCGTGGTGTGGACAAAAGCAGGAATTGCAGCATGGGGAGTCAAATACTCCACCCTGTCTCGCCGAGAGCGCGAGACCAGAGAGGGGCAGCCTCCGGCGGCATCAAACCTTTTGGCTGGCCGGATCGTCTGAATAGAATCGGCATAGAGTCGAGACAGTGACCATCAAAATCAGGATTCCAAGGGAAAACGGAGAAGGAAGAGGAATCCGCGGCCTGCCGCGGGATCCGGTGCTGCGGGCCGCGCTAGTGGCATTTCTGCTGCTGGCGGTGTCGTTTGCGGTGGTCTTTTCCTATTTCTATATCAAATACGACCGGATCATCGAGAAGAGGTTCCGGACCCCGGTGTTTGCGAATGCGGCAAAGATTTATGCGCTGCCGCAGACGGTGAGAGATGGCGAGAAGATTGAGCCCAAAGAGATCGCGGCGGAACTGCGGCGAGCGGGGTATTCGGAGAAGGACAGCGAATCGAAGATGGGGACGTTCCACCTGGTGAAGGATGGAATCGAGATTACTCCGGGAGAGGAGTCGTATCACAGCCCGGAGCCGGCGCGGATCAGCATCCATGACGGGCAGGTGGACGGCATATCGAGCCGGGGCACCGAGTTGTCGGCGTATGAACTGGAACCGCAACTGGTGACGGCACTGTTCGACGCGGAGCAGCGATCGAAACGGGAGGTGGTGAAATACAACGACATTCCTCCAACCATGGTGCAGGCCGTGCTGGCGATCGAGGACCGGCGCTTTTTCGAGCACAGCGGAGTGAATTTCGGCCGGACGTTGGAAGCCCTTTGGGAAGATGTGCTGCGCCAGAGGAGGGCGCAGGGCGGTTCCACGATTACACAGCAGCTCGCGCGCGGATTCTTTCTCACCCCGGAAAAATCGATCAAGCGCAAATTAACGGAAATGCTGATTGCGGAGGAACTGGAGCAGAAGTTCTCGAAGCAGCAGATTTTCGAGTTCTATGCGAACTGGGTGGACTTGGGACAGAGAGGATCGTTCGCGATCAGCGGTTTCGCGGAGGCGTCGAAGGCATATTTCAACAAGGATCTGAAGGACATCACGCTGCCGGAAGCGGCGCTGCTGGCGGGACTGATCCAGCGTCCGAGTTATTTGTCGCCGTATCGCCATCCGGAGCGCGCGATGGATCGGCGGAACCTGGTGTTGGAGTCGATGGTCGATACCCACGCGATCACGCGCGAGCAGGCGGACAAGGCAAAAGCCGCGCCGCTGAAATTGGCCCCTCCGAACGTGGAGGCGAGCGATGCGCCCTACTTTGTCGACATGGTGCGCGACTCGCTGATCAGCAAATACAGTGAGAATGAGCTGAACGATAGTTCGTACCGCATTTATACGACGCTGGATCCGGATTTGCAGAAGGCGGCAGCGCAGTCGGTGGAAGCCGGGGTCAAGCTGGTGGATGAGCAAGTCAAGAAGCTGCGGACCAAGAAGGTGAAGGTGGGGAAGAAGTACGAGACGAAGGTCCTGCCGGGTCCGCAGGCGCAGGTAGCAATGGTGGTGATGGATCCGCATACGGGCGCGGTACTGGCGCTGGTGGGCGGGCGCGACTATGGCTGGAGCCAGCTGAATCATGCGGTGTCGAAACGGCCGACGGGATCGATCTTCAAGCCGTTTGTGTACGCGACGGCGGTGAACACGGCGCTGGACGGATCGCCGGCAGTGCTGACTCCGGCGTCAACCGTGACCGATGAGCCTTCGAGCTTCGCGTATGGCGATCAAATTTACGAACCACGCAACTACAAAGAGGAATATCACGGGGATGTGACGCTGCGGTATGCGCTGGCCATGTCGCTGAACAATGCGACGGTGAAAGTGGCGGAAGAAGTGGGCTACGAGAAGGTCGCAGAACTGGCAAAGGCGGCAGGAATCACGGCGGTGAAGGCGACGCCAGCTATGGCGCTGGGATCGTATGACGCTTCGCCCTTGGACATGTCGGGAGCGTACACCGTATTTGCCAATAATGGCGTGCGGCTGTCGCCGATTCTGCTGCGTTCGGTGCGAAACGGAAAAGGCGACGTGATCGCGAACTACAGCACGGATCAGAGGCAGGTATTGGATCCGCGAGTCGCCTATGTGATGACGAACATGATGGAAGGCGTCATCAACAATGGGCTGGGTTTTTCGGCGGTGCGAGGGCGAGGATTCCAGGCTCCTGCCGCGGGAAAGACGGGCAGTTCGCATGACGGGTGGTTCGCGGGATATACCACGAATCTGTTGTGCATCGTGTGGGTGGGATACGACGATTACAGTGACTTGCGGCTGAGCGGAGCGCAAACGGCAGCGCCGATTTGGACGGAGTTCATGAAGAAGGCGGCGGCGCTTCCGCAGTATTCGAACATGAAGAGTTTTTCCCAGCCGTCAGGCGTGGTGGATGTGCAATTGGACAAAGCGACCAACCGGCTGGCGACGCCAAGTTGTACCGACGATTATGTCTCCGCGTTTGTAGCCGGAACCGAGCCCAGCGATACCTGCGAGGCCGAGGCTGGGATGAAGGGGATCCTTTCCCGGTTCTTCGGTAACAAGCCGGTGATGCCGCAGGCGCAGGTGGTGAACGGGCAGGATCCGAATGCCGCCGAGGACGGGAAGAAGAAGAAGGGATTCTTCGGGAAGCTGGCGGGAATTTTTAAGGACGATAAGAGTTCGACGCCGGCGACGAAGCCGGCAGATGGCGGGCAGACGCCGCCGCATTAGAAGGGGCTTCGGCTTTCGGCTTCCGGGGCATGACCTTGGACCTCAGGCATTAGACCTCAGGCCTCGGACTTCAGGCTCCACACTTCACATCCTTTTGGAACTCGGGTTTCGGGCTAAGACTCGATAGTTCTTGAGTTTGAATGGGGCGGAGGCGAGACGACTCCGCGACAGCCGGCCTGACGCCGGCGCTACGTTGGCCAGACCCGAGAATGAAATCTTCGCCGGGCGGCTTAAACTGTGCCAAAATAGGCGTAATTACTGGGGGTGGCCCTGTGAGTTACCCGAGAGTTGTAGTTCCTGCCGCGGTTTCCGTTGTATTCCTGTGTGTCATTTCAACTGGCGTGTGGGCGCAGAGCACGCATTCCGAACAAGTTCAAATCAAGCCTCCGCTGTTGCGGATTATCGATCCGCCGTCGCCGGACGCTACGCCCGCCGACCTGGAGGCGAAAGCGGACGAGTTGCGCGCCGAGAAACTGTACCTGGATGCGATGGACTACTATCGTGCGGCGCTGAACAAGAATTCGCACTCGGCGGCCGTGCTGAACAAAATCGGAATCACTAATTTGATGATGCAGCGTAACCGCGAGGCGAAGAAGGCATTTGAACAATCGATCAAAGCCGACCGCAAATTTGCCAGTGCTTATAACAATCTGGGTGTGGTGTATTACGAAGACAAAAAGTATGGAGCGGCGGTGAAGCAGTACCGGCGCGCAATCGCGCTGGACGATACGTCGGCATCGTTCTACAGCAATATGGGCGCGGCGCTGTTTTCGAAAAAAGAATTCGAGCCGGCTGTGCTGTCCTACCAGCGCGCCATGCAGCTCGATCCGGACGTGTTTGAACACACGTCGCACGCGGGAGTGCAGGCGCAGTTGCCCAGCCCCGGAGACCGCGCGCGCTACGATTACACGGTCGCGAAGCTGTACGCGAAGATGGGTTTCTCGGATCGTTCGCTGCAGTACTTGAGAAAGGCGATGGAAGAGGGGTACAAGGATTTCAAGAACGTGTACAAGGACGCGGAGTTTGCCGGGTTGCGGAAGGATAAACGCTTTACGGAACTGATGGCGTCGAAACCTGCGACGCTGCCGGAATAGTCACAAAACAATCTTCACCACAGGGGACACAGAGGAGTTCTGTGTGTTCGGACTGTCTCGTCTGTAAGTCACTAGGGACGCAGCTTCTCAGTCGAAATAAGGAAACACCTTGATGCTGGCTGCGCACTTGAGTGCTGCTCTGCCGGACAGACGATCTAGTAACTGGCACTAATCGTTTGATGTTAGGTAGTTAGACTGGGGGATGAGATCGTTTTTACAAAGCTTTACAAAAATAGACGGAACTCGGGGGCGTTCGGGTGTTTAATTCCTCTACATACTCCTGAAAACAACAGGGTGAGTAAGGAGAAACGGTAGCCCATCGGATGCTGACCCGAGCACGCCCCAAGCAAGCATCCGGTGGGTTTTTTCTTTTGAGCTGAGAGCTACGAGCTATGAGCTTCGAGGTAACCCAAAACCGTACTGGCTAGCGCCCGGATTGTTACTGGACTGTGGGGCTGCGGGCGCCGATGTAGGCTTCGACTATCTTTTTCCACTTTCCCTGGGCTTTCAGGATGAATTCGACGGCATCGCGGAGTGCGCCTTCGCCGCCGGCGTGGGGCGTGATGTAGTGGGCTTCTTTCTTTACTTCGGCGCGGGCGTTTTTCACGGCGATGGCGAGGCCTCCGGCACGCATGGCTGGCAGATCGATTACATCGTCGCCGACGAAGGCCGCTTCTTCTAACTGGATTCCATCTTCCTTCACAATCTCTTCAAAGGCGGTGCGCTTGTCTTGAATGCCTTGGCGGACGTATTCGAGCTTGAGGTCACGGGCGCGGAGGGCGACGGTTTCGGAGATGCGCTTAGTGATGAGTCCGGTCTTGATGCCGGCGAGACGGGCGAGAGAGATCGAGGCGCCGTCGTGGGCGTGGAAGCCTTTGGCTTCGATCATGGACTGGCTCTGAAAGCCGAATCCGCCCTCGCTGCCATGTTTGGCCGATTGTTCCAGAACACTTTGCGGTGTGCCTGAGGGAGCGGGGAAGATGAAGAGCTTGCCGTCGGTGAGGACGCCGTCGACGTCGAAGAGCAGAAGTTTAATTTTGCGGGCGCGGGCTTGGGCGGAAAGTTTCTTGGGCATCGGGGGAATTTTAGCAGCAGGGCCCGATACGCCGGTGATCGTATGAAAAAGGAGTAAGAGGGTGGTACGGGCCTCCGAGGGCGGATATCCTCACACGGAACCACTTCGCCTCAGTGCTGTGCGGGAACCGCTGACTCGAGGTCTTCCGCGGCTTTGTTGATGCCGGCGGAGATGTGGTCGATTACTTCGGCGACCAAGGGAATCTGAGCGTCGGCTTCTTTCCATTTCTTCTCGTCCATATATTCGCGGACGGCGGCGACGGGTTTGGCGCCGTACCCGGTGTAAGCGCCGGGGGCGTAGATCTGGTTCTTGAACCAGGGGCGTTCGGGCAATCCCTTTTCGTTGAGGAAGAGGCGCGCGATGCCAAGCAGGTCGCCGTTGACGGTCTGCAGGGAAGAGGGTGAGATCGCGCCATCGGCCGCGGCGCGGAATTTCGTGAGAGCCTTGGAGTAACGTTCTGCGGCCTTCTTCAGACCTTCAATCGAATTCTTCATGGGAGCGAAGTTCATGAAGGGCGGAACGGTTTCGACGAGAGGCGGCACGAAAGTTTTGTGCGGGTCGGCGGTAGCGGTAAGAGCTCCCTCCTGGATTTCCTGATTGCGCTCAGTGATTTCTTCTTGCTTATCTTTCAGCAGTTTTTCCAGGTCGGATTCGTACTTCGCAATGGCCTCGGCCTGCGGCGTGTAGTCGAACGGGAGCAGGTCCGCGTCGGCGATGCGGAGAACCAAAGTTCCCGCAGTCTGCGCGAGCGCGCGCTCGTAGGTGAAGTCGGGGTCGGCAAAGTGGGTGTACCAGTAGAAGTCGTCGTAGATGGAGTGGTACTGGGTGCCTTCGTCCTCGCCGCCGAATCCGACATCGAGGGATGAGATGCCAGCGAAGTCCTGGAACGCGGTGTAGTCGGAGCCGTCGCCGAGCTCGGTTACAACAAGATCGCCACGCTTACGGGCTTTGCCGCGTTCCTCGGCATCTTTGGCGCGCGTGATAGAGCGGAGATGAGCGCGCTCAAAGACGGAGATGTGTTTTTCCGGATCGTTGATGTCATGAGCCACGGCTGCGACGACGGCTTGCAGATCCTGAGTGCCTCCGGCGAAAAGATAACCGCGCGCGCTGCTGTCGGAGTTGAGGTAGACGGCGGCGTGCTTCTTGAGGTCGTCGATGTGGGTTTCCACCCATTCGACGGAGCCGAGGAGGCCGGGTTCTTCGCCGTCCCACGCGCAATAGATGATGCTGCGCTTGGGAGTCCAGCCCTGTTTGTGCAATTCGCCGAGAACGCGGGCTTCTTCGAGTTCGGGAGACATGCCGGAGATGGGATCCTCCGCGCCGTTGACCCAGGCATCGTGATGGTTGCCACGAACGACCCACTGGTCGGGTTCGGAGCCTTTCAGCGTGGCGATGACGTCGTAGAGAGGCTTGGTGTCCCAATTGGAAGCGACTTTGAGATGGACGCGCGCGGGGCCGGGGCCGAAGTGGTAGGTGATGGGGAGGCCGCCTCTCCAGGAGTCGGGCGCGACTTCGCCGCGCAGGGCCGCGAGCAGGGGTTGGGCGTCGGCGTAAGAAATGGGGAGGACGGGAATCTTGGTGATGGTCTTGGCTTCTTTAATGTCGAGACGCTTTGCGCCGGGCACCGCGCCAACACCGGGAGTGAGCGGATCGCCGGGATAATCGGTGTCCATCACGCTGCCGCGCTGCACGCCGTCGCGGGGACGCCAACCACCGGTGGGATAGTCGTCGCCGTGGAAGAAGCCGTCGCCGCGCGGGTCAGAGTAGATGATGCATCCGATGGCGCCGTGCTCGGCGGCGACCTTGGGCTTGATGCCGCGCCATCCGGAGCCGTAGCGGGAAATCACGATCGCGCCTTTGACTGAAATTCCCATGCGGTCGAGCTCTTCGTAATCTTCGCGGTTGCCGTAATTCACATAGACGAGCGGGGCGGTTACGTCGCCGTCGATGGAGTATGCGTTGTAAGTGGGCAGTTGTTCGGCAGTCTGATTGGACGTGGGATCGATGGCGAGAGGCGGCTCCTGAAGCTTGGCGCGGAATTTTGTGGGAGCGACGAGTTCGACGACGCGCTCTTTGGGAGTGGGGAAGAGAACGTCGAAGGTTTCGATCCTGGCGTCGAATCCCCACTCTTTGAAGCGGGCGAGCATCCACTCGGCGTTGTCTTTGTCGTAGGGAGATCCGACGTTGTGCGGGCGCGCGGAGAGACGTCTCATGTTCTCCTGAATATTGGCGGCGACGATGGCATCTTGAAACTTCTTCTCGAGCGACTGCTCATCGGGCGATGTCTTGCTGGTGTAGCCGAGAAGCGGTGCGGATCCGGAAGGTGCGTGCACTTCGGGGCCGGATTGGGCGGTGCCTAGAAGTGTGAAGAAAAGCAGAAACGAGGACAATGAACGAAGCGAGTGCAAGGCGTTCTCCTGAGGTGAAGGAAATGAAGCGGAAGTTTACCACCAGCGGTGCGCAGAAACGGTATGTTCCGGGATTTCATGGGCGAAGAGTTGGCGAAAATCCAGCTCCGGGCTAGAATGGTCAGATGCAGTCCTTTCCTTCGTCTTTAGCGTGGGCGCACCCGCTGGTCGCGGAGTGGTTTGTGGGGAAGTTTGGGACTCCGACGGAGCCTCAGGAGCAGGGGTGGCCGCACATTCTGGCAGGGCGCACGACTCTCATTTCGGCGCCTACGGGGTCCGGCAAGACTCTAGCGGCGTTTCTGGCTTGCATTGATCGGCTGGTGCGCAAGGCGCTGGCGGGGGATCTATCGGATCGGACGGAAGTCCTCTATATTTCGCCGCTGAAGGCGCTGGGCAACGACATCCAAAAAAATCTGGAGATTCCGCTGGGCGAAATCCTCGCGCTGGCGGGAGAGCGCGGGCTGTTGATGCCGGAGATTCGCACCGCGGTACGCACCGGCGACACGCTGATACCGGAGCGCCGAGCGATGTTGAAGCGGCCTCCGCACATTCTGGTGACTACGCCGGAGTCGCTCTACATTTTGCTGACGGCGGATAAGAGCCGGGCGATTTTGCGCGATGTCGAAACCGTGATTGTGGATGAGATTCACGCGGTCGCGGATGACAAGCGCGGAGCGCATCTGACGCTGTCGCTGGAGCGATTGCAGGCGCTGACGCATCGAGCGCCGGTGCGGATTGGTTTGTCGGCGACGCAGAAGCCGATTGAGGAAGTGGCGCATTTCTTGACGGGGAGCGGACGGCCGAATCCGGTGATCGTCAACATCGGGCACAAGCGGAAACTGGATCTCGCAGTGGAAGTGCCCCCGATGCCGCTGGGGCCGGTTGCGTCGAATGAGATGTGGGATGCAATCTATGACCGCCTTGTGGAGTTGGTGAGGCAGCACCGGTCGACGCTGGTGTTTGTGAATACGCGGCGGATGGCAGAGCGGCTGGCTCATCAGTTGGGCGAGCGCATGGGCGAGGAGAACGTCGCTGCGCATCACGGGAGCTTGTCGCGGAAGCTGCGGCTGACGGCCGAGAAGAAGCTGAAAGAAGGGCAGGTGCGGGTGCTGGTGGCGACGGCCTCGCTGGAGTTGGGAATTGATGTGGGCACCGTGGATCTGGTGGTGCAGATCAATTCTCCGCGGGCCATTGCGGTGGCGCTGCAGCGTG
The DNA here is from genome assembly GCA_035710825.1 of Candidatus Sulfotelmatobacter sp. GTDB lineage: Bacteria > Acidobacteriota > Terriglobia > Terriglobales > Acidobacteriaceae > Sulfotelmatobacter. The sequence continues at coordinate 33,063 of DASTCU010000013.1, read as the reverse complement.
TGGGGCGGTCGGGGCACTGGCGCGGGGCGGTTCCGAAAGGACGGTTCGTCGCTACGACTCGAGACGATTTGATGGAGTGTGCGGCGCTGGTACGAGCGATCCGGCTCGGAGATTTGGACCGGCTGATCATTCCGGACGCGCCGCTGGATGTCCTGGCGCAGCAGATTGTAGCGACTTGCGCGGCGGGGCAGGGTTCGGGGCTGAGCTTGGCGGCGTCATTTCGAGGGACGGGGCGGGGCCAGGATGGCCCCGCGACAGCCGGCGAGGACGCCGGCGCTATGGTTGGCGTGGGCGCTGCTGATCACGGTACGGATTCGGGATGGGGAGAGGACGAGCTCTTTGACTTGGTACGACGCGCTTATCCGTATCGAGAGCTTGAACGCGCTAGATTCGATTCCATTCTCGAAATGCTTTCTGAGGGGATTGCAGCGCGGCGCGGGCGGTATGGGGCGTATCTGCATCGGGATCGGGTGAATGGCAGGCTGCGGGCGCGGCGCGGGGCGCGGCTGGCGGCGATCACAAGCGGCGGAGCGATTCCCGACAATTCGCTTTACACAGTTGTCGCGGAGCCTGATGGAGCTATGGTCGGAACGGTCGATGAAGATTTTGCAGTGGAGAGCAATCGCGGCGACATCATGCTGCTGGGAAATACGTCGTGGATCATCCATCGGATCGAGACGAATTCGGGGCGGATGCTGGTGCACGACGCGCATGGGGCGCCGCCGAGTGTGCCGTTCTGGCGGGGAGAGGCTCCGGCGCGGACGGAGGACTTGTCGGCGCATGTGGGCGAATTGCGGCAGAAGATCAGCGAAATGCTGCCGCGGACATCGCCGGTGGGATTTTCGGCGACACAGCCGGACGTTGCGGAGGCGGTGACATGGCTCAAAGAAGAATGCGGGCTCGACGATTCCGGCGCGGAGCAGGCGATTGAATACATTCTGCAGGGCCGCGCGGTGTTGGGCGCGGTGCCGACGCAGGCGACGGTGATTGCCGAGCGGTTCTTCGATGAGGGCGGAGGAATGCAGTTGATCATCCATTCGCCATTCGGCGGAAGGATCAACAAGGCGTGGGGCCTGTCGCTGCGCAAACGGTTTTGCGTTGGGTTCAACTTTGAGTTGCAGGCGGCGGCGACCGATAACGGGCTGAACATCGCGCTGGCGGAGCAGCATAGTTTCCCACTGAGCGACGTTTTCAATTTTCTGCAGGCGGAGACCGTGCAGCCGATCCTGGAGCAGGCGGCGCTGGATGCTCCGGTGTTTGGCACGCGCTGGCGCTGGGATGCGAACCGGGCGCTGGCGCTGCTGCGATTTCAGAATGGCAAGAAGGTGCCGGCGCAGATTCAGCGCATGCGGTCGGATGACCTGCTGGCTTCGGTGTTTCCTGATGCAGCGGCGTGCTTCGAGAACATTGAGGGCGAGCGGAAGATTCCGGATCACCCGCTGGTGGGCGAGGTCATGAAGGATGTGCTCACTGAGGCGATGGATGTTGAGGGACTGAAGTCGCTGCTGCGCGGGATGGCTTCCGGTGCGATCCGTACTATTGCGGTGGACACGCCGGTGCCGTCGCAGTTCTCGCACGAGATTCTGAATGCGAATCCGTATGCGTATCTGGATGACGCGCCACTGGAGGAGCGGCGGGCGCGCGCGGTGGAGATGCGGCGCGTGCTGCCGGAGTCGGTGCTGGAGGAAGTGGGGAAGCTGGATGCTGGTGCCATTGCGCAGGTGCGGGAAGAGGCTTGGCCGGATGTAAGGGATGCGGATGAATTGCATGATGTGCTGCATACGCTGGTGGCGATGCCGGAGCAATCGGCACTCAGCAGTCGGCAGTCAGCATTCAGTGCCGACGTGTCAGCGACTACGCCAATTAACGGGAGTATGGGACGGTGGAAGCTGTATTTCGAGAGTTTGGTGAGCCAGGGACGGGCTGGTATTGCGGTCGGGGTGGAGGGCGAGACGCCCTCCGGACAGCCGGCGGGACGCCGGCGCTACTGGGTTGCGGCGGAACGGGCGCGGAGCTTCGCGGCGTTGTTTCCTTCGGCTGCTTTTGAGCGGCGCCTGGCTAACGTCGAGAATGGGACTGTTTCTCGCGATGAGGCTTTGCTCACTCTGGTGACGGGATGGATGTCGCATATCGGGCCGACTACCGCTTCGGCTTTGGGCAAGACTCTTGGACTACCTGCTTCCGAGATCGACAAAGCTTTATTGCGGATGGAGGCTAGCGGGACTGTGCTGCGCGGACGCTTTAGCGGTGCTGCCGGCACGCGGGCGGGGGCGCCCGCGCCACATGAGTCCCCGCCACATGAGGCCGCGCCACATGAGGCCGCGCCACATGAGGCCGTGCCACATGAGCCTGAGATCGAGTGGTGCGAGCGGAGATTGTTGGCGCGGATTCACCGGCTGACGGTGGGGATGCTGCGGAAGCAGATTGAACCCGTCACGGCGGCGGCGTTTCTGCGGTGGCTGATGCGGTGGCAGCATGTGGCTCCGGGATCGCAGGTGCTCGGGGAGCGGGGCACGCTGGAAGTGCTGCAGCAGTTGCAGGGATTTGAAATTCCCGCGAACGCGTGGGAGCGGCAGGTGCTGGCGCGGAGGATTGCCGACTACGATCCCAAATGGCTGGATCAGCTTTGCCTGACGGGGGCGGTGGGATGGGGAAGATTGTCGCCGCATCCGGCGACGCTGGATTCCGGTGGAACGGCATCTGACGGATCGAACGCTCCACGACAACGGCGGGTGATTCCGACCAGCGTGGCTCCGATTACTTTCTTTATGAGAGAAGAAGCGGATTGGATGTCGCTGCGGGGAAATCCCCACTTCTCCCAAAAGCAGGGAGAAGTAGGGCGCCCGAGTGAGACTGATGGGCGCGGACTGAGTCAGGGAGCGCAACAGGTGCTGGATTTTCTGCGGCAGCGTGGAGCTTCGTTTTTTGCCGACATCGTGCGCGGGACCGGGAAGTTGAAAGCCGAGATTGAAACTGCGCTGTGGGAACTGGTGGCGGCGGGGTTGGTCACGGCGGATGGGTTCGATAACTTGCGGGCGCTGATTGATCCGAAGAGGAGAGCGGGGCAGGGTATCGGAAGAAGCACGCGTCCGCGGCACAGTGCGGGCAGGTGGGCGGTGTTACATGCGGACGTAGCAGCAGAGCGGCCGCGGGCGGTGGAGTCAGCCTGCTGGATGCTGCTGCGGCGGTATGGAATTGTGATTCGCGATTTGCTGGCGAGGGAGTCGAACCTGCCTTCCTGGCGCGAGTTGCTGATGGGATTCCGACGGCTGGAGGATCGAGGAGAGATTCGCGGCGGGCGATTTGTGGACGGCTTCCTCGGCGAGCAGTTTGCCCTGCCGGTCGCGGTCGAATCGGTGCGGGCCATGCGAGGCTTGCCCTTGAGCGGGGAGACGATCACACTGTCGGCGGCGGATCCATTGAATGTGGTCGGCATTCTTGTGCCCGGGGAGAGAGTGCCGGCGATCTCGGGCCGCACGGTGAGTTATCGGGATGGGATTGCGGTGCTTCCCGAGACAGTGACGGCGGGACAGGTCGCGGCCGGGGATTGAGTAATCGGGAAATTGGGTAATTGGGAAATTGAGTAATTCGAAAAGCTCACAACGTTTGAGCCAACAATATGAACACAAAAAGCCAAGGGCCCGATGAGGGGGTCCCCCGAGCCCCTGACTTGGCGATGTCCGGCTAGAACTGCTTGAAAGCGCTTCCCCCATCGCTTTTGCCGGACACTCGCATTTTCGTATAGTGCATGCGGGATGCCATTTCGCAGGGCATCCAACGGTCGAGTTGGGGTAAGTCGCAAGCCTCTGAACTGCGGCTACTTAGCGCAAAGATCCCTGGCTGAGCCGAATTTCAACGTACGGGCTAGGGCTATCCGATCAGATAGTCCGTCTATCCGTTCGGATATCGGAAATTGTGCGCAGTAGGCATGCACTTAGAGCGCGGGTGTGGTAAAAGATGCAGCACGGAGTGGCAGACCTTGGGAGACCGATTTGCGGCCTAGACTACTGGTGATCGCGGGACCCTCGAAAGATTCGACCATTCCGTTGCCTGACGGAGAAGCCACTGTGGGCCGCGATCCGGCGAATGCTGTGGCCCTTGCCGACCCGTCGGTTTCCCGAAAACACTGCACGCTGCGGCGGGAAGAAGATGGACGGTTTCAGATCAAGGATCTGGACAGCCGCAATGGCACCCTGGTGAACGGGCTGCCGGTGAAAGAGCAGTGGCTGCATCATGGCGACGAGATTGCGACCGGCGATTCTATATTCTTATTTTTGATCGAAGACGAAGATCGAGCGGCGCCCGCGAGCCGAGTGGAGTTCGATGACCAGCCTGCGGCGGAAACCAAAATTATTTATCCCAAAGACGTGCTGTATCTGCAGCCGGATCGGCTGCTACAGGAGCTGCCAGCCTCGGCGCAGGTGGCACGGAATCTCAGCGGGCTGCTGAAGATCAGCCGGGTCGTGAATGCGATCCGTGATCTGGAGGAGTTGCAGGCGCAATTGCTGGATTTGATTTTTGAAGTCGTGCCGGCGGGACGGGGGGCGATCCTGCTGGTCGATGGCGCTGATCAGGATTTTAGCTGTGTTTACGCGCGGACGCGGCACGCGGGGCATCAGTTAGTGCGGGTGAGCCGCACAATCGCGCGGAAGGTGATGAAGGAAAATGTCGCGATTCTGGGAGTGGATGTGGCCGGCGGCAAACTGCGCGAGGTGGAGAGCCTGGCGGCTTCGGATGTGCGGTCGCTGGTATGTGTGCCGCTGAGCGTGTTTCAGCGCATGATTGGCTGCATTTATCTGGACAGCACCAGCGCGGTGAACCGGTTCAATGAAGATCATCTGCAATTGATGGCGGCCGTGGCCGGAATTTCGGCGGTGGCGCTGGATAATGCGCGGCGCGTGCAGTGGCTGGAGCAGGAGAACCAGCGGCTCACGACCGAGGTCCGGCAGGAACAAAGCCTGGTAGGCGAAGGCACGCGGATGAAGGAGGTGTTTCAGTTTATTGCGCGCGTGGCACCGACGGAGGCCACGGTATTGATCGAAGGGGAGAGCGGGACGGGCAAAGAACTAGCGGCGAGGGCGCTGCACCGCAATAGCCATCGAAGCGGCAAATCATTTGTGGCGATCAACTGTGCGGCGATTCCGGAGACCTTGTTGGAGAGCGATTTGTTTGGGCACGAGCGCGGCGCGTTTACTGGAGCGGCGTCACTGAAGAAAGGGCGGCTTGAGGTTGCGGATGGCGGCGTGGTTTTTCTGGACGAGATTGGCGAGTTGGCGCTCGGGCTGCAGGTGAAGCTACTGCGGGTGTTGCAAGAGCGCGAGTTTGAACGCGTGGGTGGGACGCATCCCATCAAGATTGACGTGCGGCTGATTGCGGCGACGAATCGCGATTTGGCGGAAGCGGTGCGTAAGGGAGAGTTTCGTCAGGATCTGTATTACCGGCTGGCGGTGATGAGGCTGACTATGCCTCCGTTGCGGGAGCGGCGCGAAGATATTCCGATGCTGACGCGGCATTTTGTGCAGAAGAATGCGAAGCGCTGCAAGGTGAAGCCGAAGCCGGTTTCGCGGGAAGCGATGGCGGCGCTGGTGAATTACGAGTGGCCGGGAAATGTGCGCGAGTTGGAGAACGCCGTGGAACGGGCGCTGGTGATGGGTTCTTCAGAGATGGTGCTGCTGGAGGATTTGCCGGAGTCGTTGCTGGAGCAAGCATCTGCCGAGGATGCGCACGAGGGCCGGTATCACGCACACGTGAAGGAAGTGAAGAGGCAGTTGATTCTCGATGCGGTGGAGCAGACGCGGGGGAATTACGTGGAGGCGGCGGGGATTCTGGGAGTGCATGCGAATTACTTGCACCGGCTGGTTCGGAATTTGGGATTGAAGGAAGAGTTGAACGACTTGTTGCGGGCGCGGAGCCGGGTGTCGGGCGGAGCGGCGTAGGCTTAGGATCCGGCGTGGGCGAATGGCGTCGACGAAGCTTTTAACCGCAGAGTTCGCGGAGAAAATCCGCGGAGAACGCAGAGTCCACATTCAGACAACACAAATACTCTACGCGCTACGGCAGAGGTAGCTGCAACAGACGCGCCGGGTCGAGATAGGTGCCTTGCCAGCGGACGGCGACGTGGAGGTGGGGGCCGGTGGCGCGTCCGGTGCCGCCGCTGAGACCGATTTGTTGGCCGCGTTGGACGCTGTCTCCTTCTTTCACTTTTAATTCGGAGAGATGGAAATAGAGAGTCAGCAAGCCCTGGCCGTGGTCGATCACCACGCAATTTCCCTCGAAATATAAGAAGCGCGCAAGCAGGACTGTGCCGGAGTTCATGGCCGCGACCGGTGTGCCGGTATGGACACGGTAGTCGAGTCCCCAGTGAGGGCGCTGAGCCACGCCGTTGAAGATGCGCTGTGAGCCGTAGACGTCGGAGGTGGCGGCATCGACGGGCGCGGCGAAGTTGCCATCCCATTCGCGGTCGGGCGTGACGCGATTGAGGTAGTCCTCCTTGACTTTGACCCCTTCGGCGATCTGAGCTTGCTGCTCCGGATTGGGCTCGGTGAATTTTTTTTCTACCGCGAGCTCGACTTTGATTTTGGGATATTGAGCACGGGCGACCAGAAACGTGCGCTTGAAATTCAGGGGAGTCTTGCCGGCCGCTCTTTCACCCGTCAAGTCGAGCGTGTACTTGCCGGGATTGGTTTCGAAGGTGACGCCGGCCAGAGTGAACCAGGTCTTTGTGGCGGCGTTGTAGCTGAAGGTGAGTTGGTGTCCGAGCCAGGTGGCGGAGAGGGATGTGAGTTTGATTGAGGGCTTCACCTGAAATAAAACGGGTGCACCGTTGACCAGGCGGGGCGGCTGGGACCGAACGATCCAGGGGGCTGCGAACGCCTGGATCGCGGCGAGCAGCAGAACAATGAAAAATGAGAGGATTGGGAGCCGCACATTATCAGCGTAGCATTTTGTGCGATAGCGCAAAGTATAATCCGGGTCGATGCGTATCCGGGTTCTTACTGGCTTGATGGCGTGGTTGCTGTATGCGGCCGCGTTGGCGGGGGCGGCCGAGAAGCCGTTGCATGCAGATCGCGTGGTTGTGCTCAAGAGGGAGCGGACGTTGCAATTGCTGAGCCAGGGGAAAGTGATCAAGAGCTACAAGGTTGCGCTGGGCGGAGATCCGGTGGGGCCGAAGACGCGGCAGGGCGATCACAAGACTCCGGAGGGAGAGTACGCGCTCGATTCACGCAACGCGCATAGCCAGTTCTATAGGTCCATTCACATTTCGTATCCGAGCGCGAAAGATCGCGCGGTGGGCCGGCAGAAGGGCGTTTCACCCGACGGGGACGTATTCGTGCATGGGCTGCCGAACGGCTACGGTTGGGTGGGCGCCTCGCACCGGTTGAAGGATTGGACCGATGGATGCATCGCGGTGACGAACGAAGAGATGGACGAGATCTGGATAGCGGTGACGGACGGGACGCCGATTGAGATCCGGCCGTAGGCAAAGAGCAGGTAAGTCGATACGTCGGGGAACAATTCATGTCAGCAGAAGCCCCCACAGAGCGCACGGACGTCGCTAGGGCAAAGGAAAAACACGCGCCGGAGCTGGTGCGCGGGCTGAACGTCTGGCATGCCACTTCCATTGTGGCGGGGACGATTATCGGCAGCGGAATTTTTCTGGTGCCCGCGGAGATGATGCAGGCCGTTGGTTCGGCCGGATTGGTCTACCTGGCGTGGATCGTAGGCGGCCTGCTCTCTTTTTTCGGGGCGCTAACCTATGCCGAACTGGGAGCGGTTCGGCCCTTTTCGGGGGGTGAATATGTGTACGTGCGGGATGCTTACGGCCCCCTGCCGGGATTTCTTTACGGCTGGACATGGTTTCTGATTGCCAAGCCGGCTTCGATAGCGAGCGTCACTTCAGGGCTGGTGCGAGTGTTGGGGACGTTTTCGGCGTTCAGCTTCCTGCCGCACACTCTTGTTGCCTGGCACGTGACCGCGACGCGCGTGCTCGTCATTAATTACGGGCACCTGGCGGCGATCAGCGCCAATGTGCTGATTACCGGGCTGAACTATGTGGGGGTGCGGAAGGCGGGGAATTTTCAATTCGTGTTCACGGTGCTCAAAGTTTTCATGATCGTCGGGATTGCTGCCATCGCACTGACATCGGCCTCCGGATCGTGGAGCAACTTTGGCACGAGCTTTGCCGGAGCGAAGGGCGGAATGGCCGGGTTCATGGCCGCGCTGGTAGCTGCGCTATGGGCCTACGATGGCTGGAATGATTTGAATATGGTGAGCGAAGAGATTCAGCGTCCGGAGAAAACGATTCCGGTCGCCCTCATCGTCGGGGTGGGGCTGGTGGCGGTGCTGTACATGGGGATGAATGCGGGCATCCAGCGAGCGCTTCCGGCGACGGCGATCGCACAGGCGGCGGTTCCGGCATCGGCGGCGAGCGAGGCGGCGCTGGGACGGCTGGGAGTTTCGCTGGTCTCGATCGGCATGATCGTCTCGATGCTCGCTGGGTTGAATGGCACGGTCATGAGCGGGGGGCGTGTTCCATTTGCCGTGGCGCGGGATGGATATCTGTTCAAGGCGCTGGGCGAGGTGCATCCGAAGTTTCACACGCCGGCGCTGGCGCTGGTGATTCAGGGAGCGGTGGCGGTAGTGTTGGAGTTGGTGGGCGGGGCGTTCCGGGAATTGTTTTCGCTGGCAATATTTGCGGAGTGGCTTTTTTATGTGGTGGCGGCCAGCACGATTTTTGTGTTTCGGCGGAGGGAGCCTGACGTGAACCGGCCTTATCGAACCATCGGCTATCCATTTGTTCCGGCACTGTTCATTGCTACGGCGGCGGTCCTGCTTTATTACACGTTCACCAGCAACCTGAGAGATTCGATCGGCGGACTAGTCGTGATTCTTTTGGGCGTGCCGGTTTATTTCTGGTTCGCGCGGAAGAAACGGAGGAGCGTGGCCCATGGGTAGGCTCTTGGGGCTGGCAGTGCATGGAGTACTGATCAGTTGGGTGTGCGCTGTCGCGACGGGGGCGGCTGCCCAATCAAACAATCCTGAGAGCTTGCTGCTTCGCGAGAACTGGTTCATTCAGTCTTCAGCCGAAGCGCACGCGGAGGGAGCAGCCATTTCTAGCGTGGGCTATTCCACGCAGGGTTGGTATCCGGCAAAGCTGCCGTCGACGGTTCTGAGCGCGCTGGTCGAGGACAAGGTCTACGCGGATCCTTATACCGGGATGAATTTGCGGTCCCTTCCGGGCACGACGTATCCGATCTTTGAAGATTTTTCGAACATCATGATGCCGCCCTCTAGCCCGTTCCGGCAGTCGTGGTGGTATCGCACAGAATTCAATCTTCCTTCGGATTACAAGGGAAGGACGACCTGGCTGGGGTTTGACGGGATCAACTATCGGGCGAATGTCTGGATGAATGGAGTGCAGATCGCGTCCGCTGATAAGTTCGAAGGGACCTGGCGCGTATTTCGATTTGACGTGTCGCCGGTAGCCAAGCCCGGCGAGAGTAACGCGCTAGCGGTGGAAGTATTTCCGCCGCAACCGCACGATCTGGCGATCACACTGGTGGACTGGGCGCCGATGCCTCCCGATAAAGAGATGGGGATATGGCGCGAGGTGCGGATCAGTGCCACCGGGCCAATCTCTTTACGATATCCAACGGTCATGAGCAAACTCAACCTGCCGGCGGCCGATCAGGCCACTCTGACCGTGCGGGCGGAAGTGACCAATGCGACCGATCAACCTGTGGAAGGCGCGGTGAAGGGGCGAATCGAAGACATTGCGTTGGAGCAAAGCGTGCGACTGGGGCCAAAGGAAACGCAGGTCGTGCGCTTCACGCCGGAGAAGTTTCCGCAGCTGAAAATGGCGAACCCGCGCCTCTGGTGGCCTGCGCAGGTGGGGAAACAGGATTTGTATCCCTTGGATCTAAGCGTGGAGGTGAAAGGGCAGGTCTCGGATTCGTCGCACATTCAGTTCGGCATCCGGCAGGTGACATCGGCGATTGACGAGAAGGGTCACCGGGTCTTCCAGATCAATGGCAAGAACATCCTGATTCGCGGAGCCGGGTACAGCTTTGACTTGATGCTGCGGTCATCGCCGGAAAAACAGCAAGCGGAACTGAATTATGTCCGCGACCTGAACCTCAATGCGGTGCGTATGGAAGGGAAAATCGAGAACGATCACTTTTTCGATCTGGCCGACCAGATGGGGATTCTGGTGCTGCCCGGGTGGTGCTGCTGCGATCAGTGGGAGAACTGGCCGGAGTGGGATAAAGGAAACGAATTGGTGGCCGGGGAATCGATGCGCGATCAAATCCGGCGACTGGAGCGGCATCCGTCGGTGATTGCGTGGTTGTACGGGAGCGATTTCGCGCCTCCGCCCAGGGTCGAGAAAATGTATCTCGGAATCTTGCAGGATCTGGATTGGCCGAATCCCTCGATCTCATCGGCGGCGGGGCGGACGACGACGGTCGGACCGAGCGGCGTGAAGATGACTGGGCCTTATGAATATGTGCCGCCGGTGTTCTGGTATGTAGATACGCGGCACGGGGGCGCATTCGGGTTCAACACGGAAACGAGTCCGGGGCCGGCAATTCCTCCGATCGAAAGCTTGCGGCGCATGTTGCCGCCGGATCATTTGTGGCCGATTGATTCGGTTTGGCAATATCACGGCGGGGGAATGTCGCATACGCTGAATGTGTTCACCGAGGCGCTGAACAAGCGATACGGCGAGGCGAACTCGGTGGAGGAGTTCGCCATGAAAGCGCAGGTGCAAGCCTACGAGGCGCATCGCGCCATGATGGAGGCTTACGGGCGGAACAAGTACACATCCACGGGGATCATTCAATGGATGTTGAACAACGCATGGCCAGGGATGATCTGGCACATGTACGACTGGTATCTGCGTCCCGGGGGATCGTATTTCGGGGTGAAGAAGGCGTGCGAGTCCATGCATGTGCAGTATTCGTATGATGACCACTCAATTGTCGTGGTGAATTCCTATTACCGGCCTTTCACGAACTTGAAGGTGACGGCCAAGGTTTACAACCTGGACATGAAAGAGAAGTTTGCGAAGGACGCGGAGGTCAGCGTAGCAGCCGACAGCAGCACTCGGGTGTTCACGTTGCCTTCAATCTCGGGGCTGAGTCCGACCTACTTTGTAAGCCTCACGTTGGAAATGGCAGGGCAAACGGAAAGCCGAAACTTCTACTGGCTCTCGACGCGCGAGGAGACGCTCGACTGGTCGCGGCAGGAGTTGGACGCGAGCGGGCAATACGACATTTCCACGTGGACTCCGACGAAGGATTTTGCCGACTATACGGAACTGAACAAGCTGGCGCGAGTGGACCTGGATGCGTCCGCAGAATACAAGGCCAACGGCGAAGAGGGCTCGACCACAGTTACGCTGCACAATCCGGAGTCCACCCTGGCTTTTGGGGTGCGATTGAAAGTGAACCGAGCCTACAACCACCGGGTCAGCCGGGAAGGGGAGACGGACGATGAGATCTTACCGGTGCTGTGGCAGGACAATTATCTGGTTTTGCTGCCTGGGGAGACGCGAAAGGTGACGGCCTCTTATCATGTTGACGGGAAGGGCGGAGTCCCAAACGTCGAGATTGAAGGTTGGAACGTGAATCGCAGGGTCGTGGGCAGTCAACCTTGAGGCAAAATCATCGGTCGTGATCGAACCGACGACCTCTTCATATGCCATCTAAACCCTATTAAGAAATAAACCGCATTACAAGAATTAGAGGACTGTCTCTTGACTTTTTGTACTCGTAATGCCGGTAGGGATTACAGGTAAAGGACGCAGCGCTTAGCACGCCGGCGCACCCTTGAAGAGGCGCCGTCCATGCTGAACAATGGATGCATGCCGTTGGCACTCCGCCCAGCTCTCCAGCAGGATTTCGAGTATTGCAGACGTCTCTACTTCGCCGAAATGAAGTGGATCATCGAGGAGTTGCATTTGGATCAAACCGCACAAGAGGTCAGTTTTCAGCAGCAGTGGTGCCGGACCCAGGCCCGCATCATAGTGTTTGACGATGTGGATGTTGGCTGGTTGCAGACAGTCATGCAAGCTGATGAGCTTTTTATCGCACAGATGTTTGTGGACCGCCCATTTCAGCGGAAAGGTATCGGCACAGAGGTAATGAAGCGCTTGATTGGGGAGGCCACACAACTTAACCGCACAGTGCGCCTGAACGTTGTGAAAATCAATCCTGCTCGAAGGCTGTACGAACGCATGGGGTTCCGGGTAACCCACGAGGATGATCGCAAGCTTTACATGACGTTCAACTCCAGTAGGGTGGATCCTGTGTCAAATTGAGCCACGACAACTGCGCAAGGAATCTGCGAAGTTTTAGTCGCGCGTAGGTTAGGAGCGCATACGCTGAATGATAACGGAAGCCGCCGGAATGAGATTGGTGGACCTGGTCGGGATCGAACCGACGACCTCTTCCATGCCATGGAAGCGCGCTCCCAGCTGCGCCACAGGCCCACTGTTTTGGGGGAAACTACAATCTGTCCGTTGCGGACGGCCTTAAGTATTCTCGCTGAGTGGACGCAGATAGTCAACGCGCCGGACGGAAGACTATTTTGCATCGAGAAAGCGGAGGATTTCGCGCATCACGCGGTCGGCTTGATCGGTTTGGAATAGAAACTGAGCGTGTGCCGAGCCCTCAAGAATGATCAACTCTTTTGGCTCGGGAGCATTCGCGTATTGTTCGCGCCTCCCGGGGAGGCGTGGTCCATCCTCGCTGGCATCGTCGCGCGCCACGATAAAAAGAGCGGGGGACTTGAGCTTGTCGGCTGGGCCGCTCGGAGCCGCGCCCAGAAATACCAGGCGATCGATCTCACCCGGCTGCGAAGCGATGGATGCATCACCGGCGGCCCAGCCTCCCATGCTGGCCCCGACGACCGATACGCGTTTCGCGCCGGTCTTCCGCAGATAACGGACGGCGGCCAGGACATCGTGATAAAGGGGAGCATCCATCGGGTCGGAGTCGCCCTGGACCTTTGGATTTTCCGTAGCCGCGGAAGTCGAGTGCCAACACTCGAAATTTTGCTGCCTCGATCGCTTCCGCCTGCTTTTTCCAGCCCTCCTTGTTGAACTGGCCGCCGTGGGCAAGTACGACAGCTCGGTCACTTTCTCCGTAAACATCGGCATACACTAGGCCTCCGTCGTCGGTGGGAAAGGAAACCGTGGTTTGAGCGGACGCTGCCGCAACGACTAGAAGGTCCACGACGATAATGAGGAGCTGACGCACGCCGCAAATTTATCACGGGCTGAGGAATTCTCCCGTTTCTTCCACAGGCATTTTCTGCCATAATTGATCGTGCACCCCACCTGCACCATTTTTCAAAAACAATTTAAAGCGAGGAAGAGATGCCAGCGAAGTACATCTTTGTGACCGGCGGAGTTGTGTCTTCACTCGGAAAAGGATTGGCCGCGGCTTCGATCGGCTGCCTGCTGGAGAGCCGGGGGATCAAGGTCAATCTGATGAAGTTTGATCCCTACTTGAATGTCGATCCGGGAACCATGTCGCCTTTTCAGCACGGCGAGGTTTTTGTGACCGACGATGGAGCTGAGACCGACCTGGATCTCGGGCACTACGAGCGCTTCACGCACGCCAAACTTTCTCGCGACAACAACTGGACGACTGGGCGGCTATACGAGCAGATCATCGCCAAGGAGCGGCGCGGGGACTATCTGGGCAAAACGGTGCAGGTGATTCCGCACGTCACCAACGAAATCAAGGCCGCGATGAAGAAGGTCGCGCAGGATGTGGATGTTGCGATCGTCGAGATTGGCGGGACGGTAGGCGATATCGAGTCGCTGCCGTTTATGGAAGCCATCCGGCAGATGCGGCAGGAGTTGGGACGCGACCATACTCTGTTCGTGCATGTGACGCTGGTGCCCTTTATTGCGGCGGCGCAGGAGTTGAAGACCAAGCCGACGCAGCACTCTGTCAAAGAACTGCTGAGCATCGGAATTCAGCCGGACATTCTTTTGTGCCGCACCGACCGTTTCCTGGCGAAAGATCTGAAGTCGAAGATTGCGCTGTTTTGCAATGTCGAGGAAGAGGCGGTGGTCACGGCCAAGGATGTGGCTTCGGTCTATGAAGTGCCGCTGGTGTTCGCCAATGAAGGTGTGGACACGCTGGTGCTCAAGCATTTGCGGATGGAGGCGAAAGATCGCGATCTGTCGAAGTGGGAAGACATTGTCCACCGCGTGTACAACCCGAAGGATACGGTCACCATCGGGATTGTCGGCAAGTATGTGGAGTATGAAGACTCGTACAAGTCGCTGAAAGAGGCGCTGGTGCATGGGGCGCTGGCACACAACCTGAAGCTGCAACTGAACTGGATTGAAGCGGAAGGGTTGGAGACTGGCGACGAGAGTTATGAAGCACAACTCGAAGGTTACGACGGACTCCTGGTGCCCGGCGGGTTTGGCAAGCGCGGCATCGAGGGGATGCTGCGCGCAATCCGGTACGCGCGGGAGAAGAAAGTTCCGTACTTCGGAATTTGTTTAGGAATGCAGACGGCGTGCATTGAGTTTGCGCGCAATGTAGTGGGGCTGGCGGAAGCGAATTCGAGCGAGTTCGATCCAGCGACACCGCATCGCGTGATCTACAAATTGCGCGAGTTGCGCGGCGTGGAAGAACTGGGCGGAACCATGCGTTTAGGCGCGTGGACATGCAAGATTGAGCCGAACACGCTGGCGTACCGGATCTATGAGAAGGCGGAGATCAGCGAGCGCCACCGGCATCGCTACGAGTTCAATCGCGAGTACGAAGAGCCAATGACCGCGGCGGGGCTGCGTATTTCAGGATCGACGCCGGACGGGACTTACGTGGAGATGGTGGAGTTGCCGGATCATCCGCATTTTATCGGGTGCCAGTTTCATCCGGAATTCAAGTCGAAGCCGCTGGAGCCGCATCCGTTATTCCGCACGTTTATTGGCGCTTCATACGAATACGGGCAGAGGCGGCGCTCGGAAAAAGAAACGGCGGAAGTGGAGATGTTCCATCGGCCGGAGCGAGCGAGAGTCTGACTGTAAGCCACGGATTTTCACGGATCTACAAGGATGGTTGCTGTTTTTTATCCGTGGAAATCCGGAGGTATCCGTGGCGTAATGTTTCTTGGCATGATCACGTCGTTCCAAGTCGGCGACATTCACGTTGGGTCGGGCGATCTTTTTCTGATCGCTGGACCGTGCGTCATTGAGAGTGAAGAGCATGCCATCCGGATGGCGGAGATCATCAAGGGCGTGGCGCGATCGCTCGAATTTCCTTTTATCTTTAAAGCTAGTTACGACAAGGCGAACCGGACGTCGGTTCGCAGCTTTCGCGGGCCGGGGTTGAAGGAAGGGCTGCGGATTCTCAAGAAGATTAAAGACGAACTGCACCTGCCGGTGCTGACCGACGTGCATGAGACGGCGGACGTGGGAAAAGTGGCCGAAGTGGTAGATGTGATCCAGATTCCCGCGTTTCTTTCCCGCCAAACCGATCTGGTTGTGGCGGCGGCGCTGAGCGGACGTGCGGTGAATATCAAGAAAGGGCAGTTCGTCGCACCCTGGGATATGCGGCATGCGGTAGAGAAGTGCCGTGATGCGGGCAATTCTCAAGTATTTCTGACCGAGCGGGGATCGAGTTTCGGGTACAACAATCTGGTGGTCGATATGCGGTCGCTGGCGATCATGCGCAAGATTGCGCCGGTGGTTTTTGACGCGACGCATTCGGTGCAGTTGCCGTCGTCGCAAGCGGCTGACGGAGGCCCGGCCGTCAGTGGGGGACAGCCAGAGTTTATTCCGGTGCTGGCGCGGGCGGCTGTGGCGGCGGGAGTGGATGGAGTGTTCATGGAAGTCCACGACAATCCAAAGGAAGCGAAGTCAGATGGGGCGAATGCGTTGGAGTCGACCAAACTGAGGGGCGTATTGAAGGAATTGTTGGCGGTGAAGAAGGCGCTCGAGGAGGCGCATGTGACGCCGTAGGGATTCGCGTCCGCGGCTACAGGGGCTGAAGCCGATAGGTAAGCAGGTCAGACGCGGCCCTGAAGGGCCGCTCTTCCACGGAAAATGGCGCGGCAAGCGCCGACCTGCCCAAGTCAAACAAAGCCCCACTTCTCGCGCCAAGAACGCGCGAGAAATGGGGCACCCACTTATGATGGCGCAGGAATTATTCCAGCACGAAGATGTTCTTCTTCGTGCACATTTCTTTTAATACTTTGGGCCAGACCGTTACGCTCACTTCCCCTAAATGCGCTTTGCGGAGAAGGAGCATCAGCGTGCGGGATTGGCCGATGCCACCGCCGATCGAGAGCGGAAGCTCGCCATTCACAATTCCCTGGTGATAGGGAAACTTCAGGTTGTCGAGCAGGTTGGATATCTCAAGTTGCTTGCGGAGGGTTTCCGCGTTCACACGGATGCCCATGGAACTGAGTTCGTGACGGCGCTGGGTGACGTGGTTCCAGACCAGGATGTCTCCGTTCAGGCCGTGCGTGCTGCTATGCGTCTGGGCGCTGGTGTCGGTGACCCAGTCGTCATAGTCGGCGGCGCGCATCTCGTGCGGATAGCCGTCTTTGAGCGGCCAGCCAATCCCAATGATGAACAAAGCCGGATACTTTTGCAGAATGACGGTCTCGCGGCGCTTGCGAGGAAGATCGGGATACATGGCGAGTAGTTCCTCGGCGTGCAAGAACGTGAGCTCCTCGGGAAGATTGGGATAGCGCGGATTGCGCAGTTCGGGGAACAATTCCTGGGCGTACTTCTCTGCGCCGACCAAGACTTTCCAGATCTTCCTGACAATCGACTTCAGGAAATCCAGGTTGCGCTGCTCGCTGATGATAACGCGCTCCCAATCCCACTGATCGACATAAGCGGAGTGGTCATGATCGAGGAAATAATCCTTGCGTACAGCCCGCATGTCGGTGCAGATGCCTTCGCCGGGGCGGCAGTCGAACTCCTTCAGGGCCACTCGTTTCCATTTTGTGGCGGCTTGCACGACCTGGGCGTCGATGGGATTCTTGCCCCGATCGTTCGAGATGTGGAATTGGATAGGGGTGCGGGAGCCGTCGCGGTCCAGCATGTCATTTACCCCGCTTTCCACGTCCACAATGAGCGGGACCTCGACCATCATGAGGCTGAGTTCCTTGCATAGATTGTCTTCGATGTACCGCTTGATTTTAAAAATTGCTATCTGGGTTTCACTGCGAGTGAGAAGGGAGGTGTAGTCTGGAGGAAGGATTTTTTCGAGTTCTAAATAGTCGCCAATGCCGGGGCCAGCCAGATCGGCTTTTTTAAGGGCCTGATTGTCTGCGCCGGACTTGTTGTTCGGGAGATCGCTGTCAAGTTCGACAGCGTGGGTATTAGAAAGGCTCATAAACGAAGTGCTCCTTGGACCGGGCAGCGGTGGGCAATCCGCTAACAAGTCCGGTCAGCCTTATTGGACGGCGAGAGTGGCGGCGGTACCGTGACAACAATCACAGGGTAGTGTGTGTTAAACGACAGAGATCGCCCGGCCGTAGAGGGGCGTGGGCTGTGTTAGATTGAAATTCCTGGGATGAAACATATTGCCAATTGGGCTTTGAATACCGCCTCGACACGGGGCGCGAGTTATGCCGATGTTCGAGTGATGGCACAGCGCAGCCGGGCCTTGAGCACCAAAAATGGCAAGGTGGGAAGTGCGTCGGATGCCGAGTCGGTGGGCATGAACGTGCGTGTGATTGCCGATGGAGCCTGGGGGTTCGCTGCTTCGGCGGAATTGGGACGCGGCGCGGTGGAGGCGACTGGGGCGGAGGCGGTTGCGATTGCACGGGCCTCGGCGCGAGTTAAACGCGAGAGCGTGCGCGTGGCACCGGAAAAACCTGTGGTTGCCGAGTGGACAACGCCATACCGGATTGATCCGTTCACGGTTTCGATCGAACAAAATATCGAACTGCTCTTGAAGATTGATGCGGAACTGCGGGCGGTCGCGGGCGTCACGCTCGCAGAGGCAAATCTGAATTTCAATCGCGACGAGCAGTGGTTTACCTCATCGGAGGGCGCCGAGATTCACCAGACCAAGGTCTCGACCGGCGCGGGATATGCGGCATACGCGTTTGCAGGAAATGAGATTCAGAAGCGCTCGTATCCCAATTCGTTTGGTGGGCAGTGGCAGAACAAAGGGTATGAACTGATCGAGGAGTTGAAACTGGTGGAGAATGCGCGGCGGATCGCCGAAGAGGCAGTCGCGCTGCACCATGCCGATCAGTGCCCGGAAGGCACGTTCGACATCATTCTCGACAGCTCGCAGTTGGGACTGCAGATCCATGAATCGGTAGGGCATCCGATTGAATTGGATCGCGTGCTGGGGATGGAGGCGAATTTTGCCGGGACGTCATTTCTTACGCTCGATAAGCTGCGCACGCTGCGGTATGGCAGCGATCTGGTAAATGTGGTGGCGGACGCGCGGCAGGAACACGGCCCTGGGCTGGGCACGTTTGGATTCGACGATGAAGGTGTGGCGGCGCAGTGCACGCCAATTATTTCGAACGGCTTATTTACAGGATATTTGAGCTCGCGCGAGACCGCCCACACCATCGGGGAAAATCGCTCTGGCGGAACAATGCGCGCGGAAGGATGGAACCGGCTGCCCATGATCCGCATGACCAACATCAGCCTGCTGCCGGGAGAAAAGCCGTTGAGCCTGGAACAGTTGATTGCATCGACCGATCGCGGCGTGCTGATGCAGACGAACCGATCGTGGTCGATCGACGACAAGCGTTACAACTTTCAGTTCGGCTGCGAGATTGGGTGGGAGATCAAGAATGGAAAACGCCTGCGGATGGTGAAGAATCCGTCGTATTCGGGAATCACGACTGAATTCTGGAATTCGCTGGACGCGGTTTGCTCGCGCGACGAGTGGACTTTGTGGGGAACGCCCAACTGCGGGAAGGGACAGCCGCAGCAGGTGATGGGCACGGGTCACGGTGCGGCGCCGGCCCGTTTCCGCGGGATTAAGGTGGGGAGCGCTTTCAAAGGAAGCTAGTTCACCACGGAGTCACAGAGGCTCGGAGAACTGCGAAATCTGAATGCTGACGAAAGAACAAGCTGGCGACATTTTTGATCGCATCAAGAAGATCTCTTCCGCGGACGAAGTGGAAGTTCTCTTTTCGGGCGGGCGCTTTGCGCTGACGCGCTTTGCCAATAACACCATTCATCAGAACGTAGCGGAGGAGAACCACGCGGTCTCGGTGCGCACAGCTTTTGGTGACCAAACGGCGCGAGCTTCCACGAACAAGTTTGATGATGAGAGCTTGAGGCAGGTGGTGAAGGCTGCGGAGAATCTGGCCAAGGTGCAGCATCCGGATCCGGATCTGTTGCCGATGCCGGATTCACGGGAGGCTGCGTGCAGCGCGGGTTCCCGCGCCATAGTTGCCGTTCCCTCGCGGCACTTTGCTCAGACTGCCGCCATCACTCCGGAGATTCGCGCGGAAGGCGTGAAAAAAATTGTAGGCGTGGCCGACAGGCACAAGCTCACGACAGCGGGAATGTTTTCCAGCGGCGAGTCGTTCGAAGGGATTTTCAACTCGCGTGGTTTGAGTAACTGGCATACGCAGACTTCGGCCGAAGTTTCGATCACCATGCTGGCGGCGGATTCATCGGGCTGGCAAAAAGCGAGTTCGCCGGACGTGGCGCATCTCGATCCGTTGCGGCTGGCGGACATCGCGGCCAAGAAAGCAGTGGACTCGGCGCATCCACGGGAGCTTCCAGCAGGGAAGTACACGGTGATTCTGGAGCCTGCGGCGGTGCTCGACGTTGTGGGATTCATGTTTTGGGATTATTCGGGGATGGCCATCCTCGACCAGCGGTCGTTCTTGACGGGGCGAATCGGCCAAAAATTGTTTGGCGACAACATTACCATCTGGGACGACGTGGCGCATCCATTGCAGGCCGGATCTCCCTTTGACGGAGAAGGCATGCTGCGGCAACGAGTGGGACTAGTGGAGAACGGCGTGGTGAAACGCGTGGTATACGCACGGGCGACCGCGGAAAGAATGAAGCGCTCCGAGTACCGAGACAGCGTGGGCCCAATTGCGGCTACAGGCCATGGTTTCTCGCTGCCGAATGAAACGGGGGAGATGCCGCTGAATATCGTCTTTGCGGCGGCGGGCGATCCGCAGACGGTAGAACAGATGATCGCTTCGACCCAGGGGGGAGTGCTGGTGACCAGGCTATGGTACATACGCGAGGTGGAGCCGTTTGAGAAGATGCTCACCGGTATGACGCGCGACGGAACATTTTATGTGGAAAACGGACGCGTGCAGGGCGGCGTGCGCAATTTCCGCTTCAACGAGAGCCTGATCCACATGCTGTCGAACGTGGAGGCGATGAGCGTCCCGCTGCGCTCGTGCGGGGAAGAATCGTTTGATATGGTTGTCCCCGCCATGAAGGTGAGGGAGTTCAACTTCACCGAAGTCACGAAGTTCTGAGCTAGTACTCGGTACTCAGTACTCTCAGTATCCAGCTTTCAATTCTCTCCAAATATTCTCAGTTGCTATCTGTTTTTGACCTCGTTTTATCACCGAGGATTGCCGGAAATCCTGCCCGATTTGACCCTGAATTGTGGGTTGAATCCGGCTGTTTCCGGCTTACAATTGACCTTTGCAATCTCTCGTAATCCATTCAAACATAAGCAGTTAGACCCGCTTGTTCCATGACTTCGGTAACTTTGTTTGCGTGGTTCCCCGGTGTACGCTGCCATTGAGTCGAGCAGAAATCCGGGAAGCAGAAGCGAGCTTACGGAAGGAAGGTTCATCGAGAGTGGCAGGGCAAGGGAAGGCACCCATGACCGAGGCGCAGATCAGCACTGGACGCTATCAGGACTTGCAAAGCGCGCCGCGGTTTCCGCTGCACCTGTCAGCCTCCGTAAAAACTGAGGGCACGGCGTATTCGGCGGAGACGGAAAACATCTCCGCGAATGGCGTCTTGTTCGCGATGGATCGCGATGTGCCCGTGGGCTCGATGGTCGACTTCACAATTTTATTGCCCGCCGATGTGGTGGGCGCCCGGCGTGATGTGCAGATCGATTGCCGGGGCCGCGTCGTTCGCAGCTTCGAAGATGGGGGCCGGCGCGGCGTAGGCGTAGTGATTGACGAGTACCAGATCGAGCGCGACTAGAGCAAGGAACTGAATGGCTACCATTCCGGTTGGCGTAGAAAATTTCGAAGCAGGCGATGGCGGCAACGGCCAGTTCGTGCGGGTTATTGTGGCCGATACGCAGGCCATCTTCCGCGCCGGCTTGCGCAAAGTTTTCGCGCTCGAAGACGACATTCGCGTTGTAGGCCAGGCCGAGACACTGGCCCAAACGCAGGCGGCGGTGGCGAAATTTTCCGCGGACATCCTCATTTTTGAATCGGCGCTGACACAGAATCCGGTGGAATCGGTGGTCGAATTGATGCGGCAGAGTCCGAAGCTGCGGGTCGTGGTGGTCACCCCCGGAGCCGACGAAGAGCTGACATTGGAATTGTTCCGCCGCGGAGTGCATGGCGTTGTGTCGCGCGAAGTCGAGCCTGAGTTGCTGGTGGATTGTCTTCGCAAAGTTTCTGCCGGAGAGCCATGGCTGGATAGCCAGGGCATTCACTGGGTCATGGAAGCGTACCGCAACCAGAGCAACCGTCCGGCGGGATCGCGGCCCAAAGTGCAACTGACTCCGAAAGAGACGCTGATTGTTT
Source organism: Candidatus Sulfotelmatobacter sp. (assembly GCA_035710825.1). Lineage (GTDB taxonomy): Bacteria > Acidobacteriota > Terriglobia > Terriglobales > Acidobacteriaceae > Sulfotelmatobacter. The sequence continues at coordinate 11,355 of DASTCU010000013.1, read as the reverse complement.
CGTGCGTGACACAGGGGATGAAGAATAAAGAAATCGCGTTGCGCGTGGGCACGACGGAACAGGTCGTGAAAAACTATTTGCGCAAAGTGTACGACAAACTGGGAGTGGCAGACCGGCTCGAACTGGCGCTCTACTGCTTGAACCATCACGTGGTGGACAATACGAAAGTCCCGCCGCTGCCGGCTCCAGGAGTCAATGGCAATGCCGCGAAAGGCGTCGCGAATGCAGCTGCGGCAGGAGCGACAGCATCTTCCGTTCCATCAAGCGCAGCTTCGAACGTGCCACCCGCTGTGGATTCTCCAGAAAAGCTCTCCTGAAATTTCCCAACGCGTTTCCATCTTCTGAGGCTTATATCTCCTGGTTTCTATCCCTTTCAAGTTGCGGTTTCGTGGACTTCACCCATAGAATTGAGAAGCTGGAAAGCCGCTTAGAATAGCTGCGCTTGCGGTCGATTCCAGCGTTTCTTGAAGAGTGGTCCTTCTATCCGACTTATGCAGGAGAGATGGCCGAGTGGCTGAAGGCGCACGCTTGGAAAGCGTGTTTAGGGGAAACTCTAACGTGGGTTCGAATCCCACTCTCTCCGCCATATTTATTCTGAAGGACTTAGAGCAGATTTCCTGGCGGCTACCGCACCCGGTTACCGCGATATTCAGGAAATCCCGCTCACGACGGTATTAGCTCACGGAGCTAATGCCAATGAAAGTCGCCATCTGCACCCGCGAAAGCGGCTCTCGCCAATACAAACCCGCGTCGCCCCGTGCGGCCTATTCACCCAACACCACTTTCTGCCTTCGTTACACCGAACAGGGAAAGCGGAAGTGGCAGCAGCTGGACGTGAAGTCCTATAAGGAAGCGCAGGCCGCGTCTCTCAAGAAGCTGACGGAACTGATTACGGATTACTGCAAGCAGAAGCCCGATGTGGGTACCGTGATTTCGCGCAACCTCGATCTTCCTGCACCCCGGCCGGCGAAACCTGTCCACCCCACTGGTCAGTTGATGCTGGACGCAGCCATCGACAAGTACATCGAGAACGTACAGACCAAGTCCGCGAAGACTTCGGGTGGCTAAAGAGGGACACGAAACGTTTTCCGCGAGTCATTCGACCCGACGGGGAACCCATTGATGTACTGTCACCGATTTCTCGCAATACTCTGGATGCGGATAAGACCGCTTTCGTCGCGCTGATGCGACACCTGAAACAGATTGACAACGACCGGCATCCGGTTCTGCTCATCCAGGTCGAAAACGAGTCCGGCAACGTCGGCAGCGTGCGGGACAACTCAGCGGACGCGAATCGCGAATTTGCCGGTCGCGTTCCGGAAGACCTGCTCGTTGCGGTACACAAGCAGCCCGGTACGTGGAGCCAAGTGTTCGGCGGTGAAGCGGACGAAATGTTTCAGTTCTATTATCAGGCAAAGTACATCAATGAAATCGCAGCCGCAGGGAAAGCTGAGTTCCAGATTCGTTGTTATATCAACGTGTGGCTCGATTACCCCGTGGCGGAACTTCCTCAGCGTCAGATAGATTTGCCTGGCATCGGATATCCCAGCGGAGGTGCGGTGCAGAAGTTGGTCGGATTGTGGCGAGCTATGGCCCCATCGATCGACATGATTGGACCGGACATTTATGCCGACGACTCTCCGTTTTACCGAGAGACAATGCGCGCCTATGATCGGCCTGACAACCCGCTCTGGATCCCAGAAACCGGTCGCAGCGACAGCTTCGCGAAATTCTTTTTCTACGCCCTCGGCGAAGGAGCGCTCGGATTTTCGCCTTTCGGCGTGGATCAATCGGGCTGGAATATTCTCGGCGACGAGGCGTGGACAGCACACGGTCGAAATTTTGGACTCATCGCTCCGATGAGCCGGGAGGTCGCTCAGTTGCAAGTTGAGGGCAAACTCAAAACCGCAGTCGAGGAACCTGGACAGACTGCGCAGGAATTGGATTTTGGACAATGGCAGGCGACTGTCGCATTCGGCTTTCCCCAGCCCGATGGACGAAGAGCCCCCGGGACGAAGGATGCCCATGCAGCGGCGCTTATCGCACAGTTAGGTCCCAATGAATTTCTCATCACCGGCGTCGACGCGAGTGTCAGCCTTCACCTGCCTGGTAAATTACCTTGGATTCGAAGCGAGATCATTACTGCCGAACAAGGTGTATATGAGAATGGCGAATGGAAAGCGCAGAGGTTGTGGAATGGTGACGAAAACCGACCGCGGCCTCTGTTTCCACGACAAGCCTGAGGTTGTACGCATAAAGTTGGGCCGTTTTTAGTTGACTAATCGCTGCTATTAAGAGTCAAGAGTAAGGTGTTCGTGCCGCTCGTTATGACTAGAACGCATCACGCATCTCATAAATGTTCGGTGAGCCATCACAAGCGAATGGGGAATTCTTGCCCGTGATGGCTCGAACCGAGGTATTAGCGATTCGAACAGCTTGAGCGAGGCAGTGAAGCGTTCCGATGTCTCGCAAGATAGCAGCCTTACTCGCCAACGAGACAACCTAGATGGCGCGCCACCGCATTCAAAGCGTCTGTAAGAACGCCACCAAGTCCGATTTCTGCTGGTCTGTCAGATTCAGATTGAAGCGCTCGTTATAAAACTCCACGGCATTGTTGAGGGTGGCTGCTGCGCCATTGTGGAAGTAGGGGGCGCGTCCCGCCAAGCCGCGCAGAATAGGGCCTTTGACCTTTCCTATATCGGCGCATTGCCCGGATATCATGGCGCGCCCAATATCCGTGACCTGGACCGGAGGGGTTCCATCGGTGCACTGCACCGTGTACACCGGTAGACCAGAAATGTCCAGCGCTGAAACTGCAGGATAGGCGGTGGTGCCAATATTCAGCGGCACGGAGAAGGAGTGGTTGCCAACGTTCGGGCTGTCATGACAGGTAGTGCAAGTGCCGTTAATGGAGGGTTGACCGAGAGCGTCGTTCAAGCCGCCGACGCCGGTGATGACAATTGGGAACGTGTTAAACAGGGCCTGGCCGCGCGCCACGGCCTGCCGATTCGGCTGACTGTTGAGATTCGCCCATTTGTTGTAGAGGGTAAAAACATTCGGATTAAACTGGGCGCCGGTTGGGTCGCCGCCGAGAGAATCGTTGATTCCAAGATAGAACGGCTGGGTCGAAAGGCTGAATGGTCCGCCGTGCCCTCCTTGAGTGCTGAGGTTGCCCGCATTTACATCATTGGCTTGAGCGGTGTACAGGGCGGTCTCAAAGGCAACAATCTGCGCGACTTGCTGTGAGGTTGGTGGCGCCGCGGCTTGGGCATGCCCAAGGGTGGCGTCGGTGGCCTGCTGCGTCAGGCTGGCGTTCAGGTCGATCGTGCCGGAGGAGTTTTTTATTGTCTCCCGCCCGTCAAACATGACCGCACTGAGGAAATCCAGATTTGTAGCCGGCAAGGGCCTGCGGTACAGCGCTGGCTGACTGGCGGTGGTTTCGGGGCAGTTATACGGGTCCTGAATCTGGGTGATGCTAAAAGCCGCAGTACCTAGCACCGGCAGCGAGATACGGATCAAGCCTTTATTCAGCAGTTCGCTATATGCCGCCTGGCGAGCCGCCAATGTCGAAACATCGTCGCTGGGACAATTGGCGCCGTCTACCTGGGCAAATACTGGATCTAGTCCTTGGCTGGAGTTGAAGCGCGCCTGAAGATCGGGTGGCGTAATGCTCCAGGCATCGCTGGCGACATGGCAACTGGCACAAGTGCGGCCGTTCGTTCCGAGACTTTGAAAAAACGGGTTTGCCTGATCGACGCCCCCGGCGGTGCTGTAGGTGCTCAGCGTACCCGTTGCATCTCTGGAGTTCAGCGGGTTGGGCAGCTTTGTCCCCGCAAAAATGCTGATGGCCACACCGCACAGGGACATAACAAACAATCCGCTTCTCATCAGCTTAGGCTTCTGTCGCGTTTGGGATCCGACCGCCTGCTTTCCTCGTTGCCTGGGATATGTCATACACCCTCCTTGTCAGCGCCACTTGGCTCCAGAGGATTGCTCGCCAGAGCACTGAACACCCACGCGTGGCCGTGAAAGGTTGAACCTTCTCGCGGCTCTACTTATGGAATCGAAATCGGCGGGGAAAAGACGACAGGAAGGACCAAAGAAACTTACCGGGTTTCACGTCCGGCGAACTGGCGGGCGGTGCGGGCTTCAGGATGGTCCGGGCCCACGGCGTTCTCTAGTTGTTCCACAGCAGAGCGATAAGCCTCACGCGCCTCATCGGCTTTACCCTGTGCTTCAAGAGCGTTCCCTAACGCCATGTAAGCCCGGCCCATGTCGCAGGAGAACGCCCCGCTCAAGCTATTTGCAAAATGCTCCAGGGCCCTGTGGGCGTCAGTGCGAGCCTCTTCGTTGTGGCCAAGATCTAGCTCAACTTGCGATCGATAAACCAAGATCCGAGGTAGCTGTTCGGATCCCCTGTTGCCAGTCCGCGATGCCGATTCCAAAACCGAAACGGCGTGATCGAGAAGTTCCAATGCGAGTTCCAAGTTGCCCTGAGCACGTGCTAGCAAACCTTTTTGAGCAGCCAAGATCGCGGCTATATAGTGATCCGGCGGGAAATCGCGCTCTATTCGTGGCGTAAGGGTAGCCATTGTTGCTTCCGCCTTCTTGAGATTGTGGGATTGCAAGTGGATCTGGAAGAGTTGCAGAAGCGCCGTATCGGCCATCAGTACTTCGCCCTGCTCAAGGGCGCGGGAGTATGCATGCTCCGCATAATTTTCGGCCTCTTCGAACTTCCCCAAGTCGCGCAAAGTTGTGGCGTAATCCCGGAGCAGCCAGGCCCCAAGACCGTGATTGGCCTGATCCGAACGGCTGATTGCAATTGCGTGGCGATACAGCGGTTCCGCGTCCAGAGGGCGCCCAGCACCTTCTAAGGTGAGCGCCCAGAGATCCAATAGCTGGGCTGCGGTTGCGGTGTCATCCCGGCCCGAACGCGCCAGAAGCCCCCACGCGATCTGGAAGGTGGAGATTGCGTCGATATGGCGGTTACCGACCCGGTAGGACTCCGCCAAATCTATCAGGCTATCCAATTCCATCGACTCGGGATGCACAGATGATTGGCTCAAGAATTTTTGGGCGGCTTGTACTCTTGCTTCAGCTTCGGCAAATGAGCCGCGTTCCCGCGCGACATTGTCACCGCGAAGGAGGCAGTATGCACGATCCAGCGCAAAACGAGGGTCGGTATCCAGTTCAGCCAATCCCTCTCGGAACAGAGCTTCAGCGCGGCCCGTGTCGGCAGTGTATGCGATCGCGACTGCCAATGCGCAGGCGGCGCGCGATCGAACGCTTGGGTCGTTGACGTTCCGCGAGAGCTCGTAGGCATGAGCAAGGACCCTGCGAGCGCTCGCATTTTCACTCAGCTGCTCATACTGGTCGCCGATAGAAGTAAGAAGTTCAATGCTAGTCTTGTCGGTGGTTTTACGCCGCTCCACAATATGTTCGGCACGAGTCAGGAGATCTAAAGCAGTGAACGGCTTGCCGGAGGGCGCTGCATCCGAAAGCAGAAACCGATTCAGGTCATTGATGCCCTCGGCGCGCGCTAGTTGGTCGATGGCAAAGTCGCGCTGCCGACGGGCGGTGCGAGCTTGAACTGCCGTTCCCACAATACCAGCGATAATTGCGAACAAAGCGAACGAGCTAAATGCGATTGCGAGGCGGTTGCGGCGGACGAAGCGATTGATGCGGTAAGTGAAGCTGTCAGGCCGCGCGCTGATCGTCTCATGCTTCAGAAATCGCTGGAGATCGTCGGCGAACGCGGTCACCGAGCTGTAGCGTTCCCCAGGATTCTTCTTGAGCGCTTTGCCCAGAATGGTGTACAGGTCGCCGCGTAGTAGGCGACGAAGCCTCTCAGGCGTAGTTCTCCGCTTTTCAGCGGCCATCTTCGCCTCTGGCGACATCACGGCGTCCAAGGCTCGCGGTGTTTCCGTCTCAACAATCGCCTTCACCAGATCCGCCGGAGACAGTTGCCCGCGACCCGCAGGATGCTCTCCCGTCACCAGTAGATACAGCATCACACCCAGCGCATAAACATCGGTGGCCGTGGTCACCGCGCCGCCAGTCACCTGTTCCGGTGCTGCAAACTGGAAAGTTAACGCTCCTCCACCTTCCTGCGTCAGAATGGTCGCTGTGGCGGGATTGCCTTCCCCTTTGAGCAGCTTGGCGATCCCGAAATCCAGTAGTTTCACCTGCACATCGTTTCTGACCAGCACGTTGGACGGTTTGAGGTCGCGATGAACGACCAGATTGGCATGCGCCTGGGCGACCGCGCTCAGCACATCGAGGAAAAGCCGGATGCGCGCCTCGACGCCAAGCTTGCGCTGGTCGCAGTATTCATCCATGTGCTGTCCTTCCACATATTCGAGAACCAGGTACGGTTCCCCTGGGAGCGTTACGCCGGCGTCAATTAATTCCGCGATGTGAGGATGCGCAAGCTGGCCGAGAATCCTGCCTTCCCGCCTGAACCGTTCCGCACCGCCTGCAGTGGCAATCGAAAAACGCAGAAACTTGATGGCCACCCGCCGCTCGAAACGCCCGTCACTGCGTTCGGCCAGCCACACGCTTCCCATCCCACCCTCACCAATGGGGGACAGCAACGTGTAAGCCCCGATCTTCTGTCCCGCCAAGGATGACTGGTTCGTATCGTGAATCGGTGAGCCCTCAAGGAAGTGTTTCCGCTGGAGTGCGCAGTGTTCGTTTAGAAGTTCTTGCAGTAAGTCCGCCAATTCGGGTTTCTGGACTCGAAAGGAGTCCAGCCAGTTCACGCGCTCGCCTTCGGGGATTTCAAGAACCTCATCCAGGAAGGGGCTGATTTGTTGCCATCGTTCTGGAGTCAGTGTAGGCATGATGATTTACCCCTCCAGGTCCGCGCTGATCTTGCGGTGCAAATAAATCCGTGCTTTCTCCCATTGGCGCTGCACGGTGCGTTCTGAAATTCCTTTCATGGCGGCGATCTCCGCGAAGGTGAACCCGCAGAAGAATTTCAGATCGACAATTTCAGAGAGCCCGGCGTCGCTGTTCGCCAGTTCATCCAAGGCCTCGCTGAGCTGCGTCAACTCGCCCACGTCGGCCAGATTCTCCACTTCGCTGCCCATTGAGGTGATCTCGAATCGCCCGCCGCGCTTCTGAGCGCCCCGGTTGCGGGCATGATCGATAATCAATCCGCGCATCACGCGCGCGGCGTACCCCATGAATCGTGCCTGATCCGGGAAACAGGCTTTCTCCCGTTCGGCTATTTCGATGTAGGCCTGATGCAGCAGCGTGGTCGCGCTCAAGCTGACCGGAACTCCCCGCCGCGCTAGTTCGCACTTGGCCAAACGGTGCAGCTCCGAATACAGCGCGCTGAAAAGGGTTTCCGATGCAGTCCGATCCCCTTGCTCAGCCGCGGATATTAACGAGGAAATTGAGGGCGCCGACGCCAGAAACCCTCCACAGCCCGGAACTGGGCTGCGCCAGCCTCTCGCATTTTGAGTGGAGAGTCAAGAGACAAGGCGGAAAGTAGTGGGCTAAATTGAACGGATGCTATGTCGGCCAGACATTGAGTGAAACAAGGGAAAAAAACCAAACTAGGCCTGTTTGCAACTCCATTGCGTTGAATTTGCTTTTTGCTTGTCGTCGGCAGATTTGGCTTTGGACCGCGACCGTCCTACTGCAGAAGCCCGCCCATCTGCACGATATCGGCATCGCCCTCGCCCACGGCAGCAAACACCCATTTCCCATCCGAGGACCAGGAGACCCGGCGCGCGATGAATGTTCGTCTCGCGCCAAAATCCGTGATTCGCTTCAGTCTCCCATCAGTTGTGGATACGCCCCAGATGTTGGTTCCTGCCCCGTCATCCAAGGGCGTGACGAGCCACTTCCCATCCCTGGAGATCACCGGATGCAGGCCCTGCCAGATGGGCACGCGCTCCCCGGAAATGCGCGCCAGAAGCTTCGAGGGTCCGTCTTCAGGCCGCGCTACACGGAGTTCATAGTCCAGTAGGCCGTTCAGGTTCTGCAGTGGCACTACGTAGTATAACGACGAGCCGTCGGGCGCCACGGCAGGCCCGTGGGCGTTGTCTGAGCGCACCAGCACAGCCGGGCCACCTTCCACCGGAGCCTTCATCATTCGGAAGCTTCCGGTTTCCCGCACTGGCGACGACTCCGCGTAGTACAGCCACTTGCTATCTCCCGACCAGGTCGCCCACGCGCCCTCGGTGAGCGCAAGGTGCAGACCACTTCCGTCTGGATGAATGAGCCAGTATCCAATACCTCGCCCCATTTCAGACGGGCGGTTGGTGGCGAAAGTGATTGACTTTCCGTCTGGTGACCAGATTGGAACTCCCATCACGATGCTGGGTCCTGTCTCGTAAGTGATCTGGTGCGTCTCGCCGCTGGCCAAATCCATGACCCACAGATTGCCATGGCCGCCGTTATCCGACAGATACGCCAACTCTCGGTCGTCGGGACTCAAGGTCGGAGTCTGGACCTGCCCGGTCTGGTGGGTGATGCGCACCGCTCGCCGCACGTTCTCTGCGGGATCTCCATCCACCGGAAACTTCCAGATATCGAACTGCATGTGTTTTCGGCTGATTACGATCCGCCCATCGTGGTCAACATCTGGATTCTCATCCCCCGCTTCGCCAAACGTCAGTTGCTGCGGATCACCGCCCGCGCGAGGCGCCAGCCAAAGGTGCATCGTTGGGAGGTAGAGTACGGTACTCCCGCGCGCCGAACTATAGAGCAGGCGGGAGCCGTCCGCCAACCACGCGAGTCCGCTCATCAGCGTGTTGTCGCGTGTAACCTGATGCGCCGAGCCGCCGGATGACGACACGACGTAGATATCATCAGCCCAGTTCTCCCGGCTGTGCAGGTACGCAATGGTTGCGTCATCCGGCGACCAGCGTGGTTGCCGATAACTGAAACTGACCGGTGCCTGCAGCACTACTCTTGCATTGGATCCATTCCGGTCGGAAACCACGAGTTCCATCTGCTTGTTGTTGAGTCGGAAAAACGTGAGGCGTCTACCATCATGGCTTACGTCTGCGCCGCTCATGCTGGAGATGAGGCGGCGGGGCGCACCGCCCAGGGCCGAAATCTCCCAGAGCGCGCCTTGTACGTCTCCCTCTGGAGGCGGCGAGTAGTAAATGATCGCCGCCGAATCTTGCGACCACCGGGGCTCCAGGTGCTCACCGGCATCGTGCGTGATCTGCAGAGGTGGTCCGCCCGCCAGCAAACGGATCCAGACCTGACGTGCCCCGCTGGAGTCGCTGACGAATGCAACCGATTTGCCGTCCGGCGAGAGTGCCGGACTGTCTTCCAATCCGGCGAAGTCGGTCAGACGAAGGAAGGTCACGTCCCTGTGAGTGGGTCGAAGCTTTCCCCGGTACCACCAGCTGCCGCCCGCCGCAACCAGGACCGCAAGACACGCGATCACCCACCCGACACGTACTCTCGTCTTCTTCCGGATAGCCTCCGATACCACGGTCCCGGTGCCCGATTCCGTCGAGACTGTTTCCAGGTTGAACGCCAGGTCACGCGCCGACTGAAAGCGCTGTGTCGGATTCTTCTCCAGGCAGTGGCGCACAATGCGCTCCAAGCCTGGTGAGATGTTTCGTCCCGTGCCCCGTAGGTCAGGAGGGTCTTCCTTCAGAATGGCGCTGGCGCGGTCAGCCGCGCTTTGTCCTGCGAATGCTCGTTGCCCGGAGAGCATCTCATAAAGAACCACGCCAAAACTAAAGATGTCGGAACGTTCATCGGCCCTTTCCCCACGCACCTGTTCGGGAGACATATAGCCCGCCGTGCCCAACACCACGCCCGCGCCCGTCTCGTCTTTCAGTTCCAGGCCGGTCACGGTGGCATCTCCTGCCTCTGGCGCAGTCAACTTGGCCAGCCCAAAGTCCAGGATTTTGGTGCGCCCATCGCGGCAGACGAAAATGTTCTCCGGTTTCAGGTCGCGATGAACAATCCCCTTGTCATGGGCGGCGGCTAGCCCTTGCGCTATCTGAATCGCATACTCGGCCCCTTTTCGAGACGGCAGAGGGCCGCCCCTCAACTGTTCGCGCAGGGTGGAGCCCTCGAGTAGCTCAGTCACCAGATAGGGAGCACCCTCATGAGTGCCCACGTCGTAGACAGTGAGAATGTTGGGATGATTGAGCGCGCCGGCTGTCCGGGCTTCCTGTTCGAACCGCCGCAGCCGGTCCAGATCGCGGCAGAAATAGGTGGGCAAGACCTTGATCGCAACCTCGCGGCCGAGCCGCGCGTCCTTCGCTCGGTACACTTCACCCATGCCACCCGCACCAATGCGGGACAGAATTTCATAAGGGCCGAGCTTGGTGCCAGATATAAGCGCCATCTGTCCGCGCAATTATAGCCTGTGCAGCAGGTTGGAGAGGATACATCGATTCCGAGTTTGTGCCCGGAAACGAGAAGGAATGCAATCTCAAGACTGTGCCGATTTGTGCTGACAGGTCGCAGTCTTGTAGAAAGTGGATTGCGCACTCTTCCATCTAGGCGGATTACTCGGCCATCCGAAAAATGACGCGAACCTCGGCGGTGAATCGAGCTGCGATTCGGGGAACCTACAGAGCGCTCGTTGGTCTCAACGGGACGAATTTGAAACGCATGATAAAGTAAACGAAAGCAAATGAAAGCATTCGTTCCTGATGTCGCGACTGTGGGAACCCCTCCGGGCTTCTCTGCAACGTCATACGTCACAAACCTTGAGTATCAACTGCATCCTCGTCCGAAACTGGGAAGTAGCATCGGCTATGTTGATCGTGGAGGCCATCCGTCTTGTATCCCAGCCAGATTCCACGGGGGAAGGGAGCCAGGGAATTGCGTCGCAGAGATCTTCTGAAAGCGGCGGTATTGCTTCCGGCACTCGCTCCAGGCGGCGTTGCCGCTGCTCGCCTGCAGGACTGTGATTGCGGCTTCGCACCGCCGGTTACCGACCGCCTTGATCAGGGCCCGTTCGACATCGATCAGGACCAGGGGTGGCAAACCGTGCTGTTTACGACGCCGTCCGAACGGCCTCTGCGAAATCCGGGACTTGGACTCGTCGGCTATGCCTGGGAAGAGAGCGGGCCGTCTCTGGCAGCGCGCGCTGGCCGGGAATCGGTCGAACAGCACGTGGAGAAAATATCGAGCTTGCCGTTCGTGGATGTTCTTTACATCCGGTGTGATTGGCGCAATGTGCAGTCGCGTGCCGGGCGCCTCGATCTCGATCCGGTGTGGGCATTGACTCTGGATGCGGCCAAACGGAAAGGGCTTCGAGTCGCGTTTCGTGTTCAACTTTCCAACGAAGCGTTTCAGCCGGAACAAGTTGCGCTGCCTCCGTTTTTGCGCGACCGCGTGCCTCTGGTAACAATCGGGCGCATT
>DASTCU010000012.1:0-14190 GCA_035710825.1 Candidatus Sulfotelmatobacter sp. | reverse complement strand
TCGTTGAATCCACGTTCTGGATTTCGAGCGGCCTAACGTTTCCAGTGGGTTAGCCTGTGGAGAAAATGTCTACTTTCGTGTACGTTGTAGCCGCTGAAATGCCTACAAAAGTGGACTTGACTTTTTGCGTTAAGAAAGCCCGGCAGCACTCTTGGCAGCGCGCCATTGCTCTTCGAGACCTAAGGCCGAAATCCACTTCTCCGTGTACTTCGCATCAAGGTCCTCACGCTTCACGCGCAACACGGCTGCTGCATCCTCGATTTGTCTTCGCGATCCCGACAGCAGTGCCCACTCGAGTTTTGAAATGATCACGTCTTCGGCACTCGCGATAAAAAGCTGGAGTCCCTGGAAACTTACACATTGACGACGGCTGAATTCCTCCTGACTGAAAGGACGCGACTTCCGAAAGATTAAATCAATCTTCCAGCCACTCGCGAGGTCGATGACGTTGAATAGGGACTCACGTTGCTGAGCCTCAAGCGCCGCGTCTAATTCAGCATAATATTCATCGCTGTCTAGAATTTGAAAGAATGTCCGCAACTGGGCTGCGGTTGCCGCAATCACAATGTCAATGTCTTGGGTTGATCGCGGGCTACCATAGTGTGCACTGGCAAAAGATCCCGTCAACATGTAAGCGATGTCTGCTTGATCAAGGTTCGCCGTGATCCTGCGGAAAACATCTGGTGTGCTCATCGAAAGCGCGCTGGAAGCGGATGAGGTAGAAAAGCGATTCTTAGCAATTCTCGATGGATGCGCGCCTCGTCCCAATCGGCATGGTCGATGCGAATCCGCTCTCTGGCCAGGTCGCGTGCGAAGAGGCTCATCTCGAAGGCCAGAAGCATACGTTGTTCCCCCGACATGGATCGATGAATCCGAAGCTGAATCTCTTGCGCTGCGCGGCTTGTGTCACTGAAAGACACCCGGAAATGTTATCACGCACGCTGCAGAGCGGCCTGCGTTCCCCTGCCGCATTGCGCGCCTAGCCGCCGGCGATGGCGCCGATGACCAGGAACGGTTCTTTGCCAGAGACGACCGCTTCGGGCAAGAGAGCATCGGGGGATTCGTGCGTGAGATCTTCCTGGCAGGCAAAGAAGCGCAGAAAGGCGCGACGCTCTTTGGTGACGTGGTCGCGGATGGCTCCCTTCAGCATGGGATAACAGGCTTCCAACGCATCCAGCACGGAACGCTGTGTGACCGGACCCTCAACCTCGATGGGCACCTCGTGACCGACGTGCGCTAGCGTGCGAAGATGCTGGGGCAATTCAACACGTATGGTCACTGCCATTTGAACAATACCTTTACTTTACGTACGTTTCCTGCATGTAGAGATCTTTCCATTCATTGCCTTTGCGAATCCAGACCTCCGCGAAGACGCTCTTTGCCTTGCTGGCTTCGCTGCCGGACTTGCCTTCATACTGCGCGATGTAGGTAACCAGCGCAGCATTCGGGCCGAGGGATTTCACCGTGAAATCGCTGAGGGTGTAGCTGACGAGTTCAAACTCATCGACCGCGTTGACTTCGGTCTTCTTATCGCCGAACGTGCTCTGCCCCTCTTCAAACTGACGGAAACCGTCATCCAGTAATGCGGCTAGTCCGGCCTTGTCTTTATTCTTGAAGTCTTCCCAGAGTTTTCGCTCCTTCGCTTCGAGCGGAGTGGCTCCTGCGTTCGACTTGGCTGCCTGCTTTTCCTGCGCTGTTGCTGCACCTGCGACAGACACTAACAACACGGCCACTGCAATCAACGCCCTTTTCATCGTGTTCTCCTCGAGGAAACCGCAAGAGACGCTAACATCCGAGGTGCGCAGAAGTCAAAAAAACCGCTCTGTCCCTGCAAAAAGCGCAGGGACAAGGGTGGGGCACCCCTGATGGCGCCCCCTTGATTCAGCTGACTATTTCAGAGTCTGCACTTCTACTGACAGGACTGACGGCAAGTCGCGCACAATTGGAGACCATGAATCTCCCGCATCGGGGGAGACGTAAACCTGGCCGCCGGTCGTGCCGAAGTAGATGCCGCACTTGTCGAGCGAATCGACGGCCATGGCATCACGCAGCACGTTTACGTAGCAATCTTTCTGCGGGAGACCGTTGGTCAGGGCCTCCCATTCGTTGCCGCCTGTTTTGCTGCGGTAGACGCGCAGCCTGCCTTCGTGCACATAGTGCTCGCCATCGCTCTTGATGGGGACGACATAGATCGTTTCCGGTTCGTGGGAGTGCACATCGATGACGAATCCGAAATCTGTGGGCAAATTGCCGCTGATTTTCTTCCACTGATCGCCGGCGTCGTCGGAGCGCATCACGTCCCAGTGCTTCTGCATGAAGAGCACGCCGGGACGCTTGGGATTCATGGCGATGTGGTGCACGCAGTGGCCGATTTCCGCGTTGGGGTCGGGAATGTATTTCGAATAGAGGCCCTTGTTGATGGGCTTCCAGGTTTTACCGCCATCGTCGGTGCGGAAAGCGCCGGCCGCGGAGATCGCGATGTAAATCCGATTCGGGTCCTTGGGATCGAGAAGGATGGAGTGCAGGCACATCCCCCCGGCGCCCGGTTGCCATTTGGGGCCAGTGCCGTGACCGCGCAGGCCGGGAAGTTCGCGCCAGTTCTTTCCGCCATCGGTCGAGCGGAAAAGAGCGGCATCTTCGACCCCAGCGTAAACCGTGTCGGGGTCGGAGAGCGCCGGTTCAAGATGCCACACTCGCTTGAACTCCCACGGATGTTGTGTGCCGTCGTAGAACTGGTGCGTGGTCAGCGGCTTGCCGGTTTCGGGAGACACATCATAGACGAACTTGTTGCTTTCGCCCTTGGGCATGCCGTCGGGGCCCGTGGTTTCGCCGGGAGGCGTTCCGGGCTGATGCCAGGTCTTGCCGCCGTCGTCGGATCGCTGAATGACCTGGCCGAACCATCCACTGGTTTGTGAGGCATAAATGCGGTTGGGATCGGCAGGCGAACCTTTGAGGTGATAGAGCTCCCAGCCTGCGAAGTGCGGGCCGCTGACGTCCCATTTGTCGCGCTTGCCATCTGCCGTAAGAATGAATGCTCCCTTGCGCGTGCCGACGAGAACTCGAACCTTGCTCATGCCTGAACTCCTTGCAGTTTGTTGGACCCGTGGGTGTATACATCGGGAGAACAGAGTTTACTTGATCCGAGGACGCGAACGTCAACCCACATTACTCCAACGAGACCAGAAATGAGTGTTAGTGTTGCGCCGGAGCAGCTGTCGGAGCGTGCGCGTAGCCGTATACGCGAACGTAATCCACCAGCATGGTTTGTGGATAGGTGGAAGTCGCGTCCGGATTGCCCGGCCAACTGCCTCCAACCGCCACGTTGAGCAATAAAAAGAACGGGTGGTCGTAAACCCACTTCGTCCCTTTGGGCAGGTCCGCGGGAGTGCGAGTGCTGTAGAGGTGATCATCGACGTAGAAGCGGATTGCCTCAGGCTCCCACTCGACAGCGTAGATGTGGAAGTCGTCTGCAAAGCGCTGATTGCCGGACAGGGCGTAGGGATCCCCGATCCCTTTGTCGCCTGAGTACCCTGGGCCATGAATAGTCCCGTGAACGGTGGAAGGCTCTTTGCCAATATTCTCCATGATGTCGATCTCGCCGCAGCTGGGCCAGCCCGCCTTTTCAATGTCATTGCCGAGCATCCAGAATGCGGGCCAGATTCCCTGACCGCGGGGGATCTTGATGCGCGCCTCGAAACGTCCATAGTCCTGCGCGTACTTGCCTTGGGTTTTCAGGCGGGCAGAGGAGTAGTCGCGCGTCACGCCGTCTGGGCCGGTATATTTTTCCTGGAGGGCCTTGATGACGAGATTGCCGTCATGCAAGGAGGCGTTCTGCGGCCGAGCGGTGTAGTACTCGAGTTCGTTGTTACCCCAGCCACCGCCGCCGGTTTCCAGAACCCACTTGGTAGGATCAGGAGCGGAGCCCTCGGGTCCATTGAATTCGTCGCTCCAGACCAGGTTCCAACGGGACGAACTTGGCGGAGTACTGGCGGCTTGCGCCTTCGCGAAGACAGATGCGAGCAAGAAGATTCCGCAGCGTACGATCAAGCGCCCTTGAGGCTTCATGGCAACTCCCGTGAAATTGAAGATCATTCGCACTATACTCACAGGTTCCACTTCCTGCCAGGAGAACTATGTGTCTAACGAACAGACGAGACGGACTTTTCTGAAATTATCCGCGGTTGGATTAGCTGCTACTGGTGCTGCTGATTTGGCAGCGGCAGTCCCAAATTCTGCCAGCCCTTCGCCGGAAGGGGAAATTGCAGTTCGCGTGACCGGCGGGAGCCAGCGCTATGCCACGGCCGCACCGCTGACGTGGCGAAGTTCGATGGCCGCGGCGGAGAACACGATCACGCTTGATCCCACAACGAAATTTCAGGAAATGCTCGGGTTTGGAGCGGCTTTCACCGATGCGGCGTGCTTCACGTTCAATCGCCTGTCGGCAGCGGCCCGGGGGGACCTCTTCCATGATCTGTTTCATCCTGGGGAAATGGGACTCAACGTATGCCGGACGTGCATCGGCGCGAGCGATTACTCGACCGAGGTCTTCAGCTACGACGAGGGGGCGCCTGATGCGGAGATGAAACGGTTCTCGATTGCGCACGATCAGGCGTATGTGCTGCCGATGATGCGGGAAGCCCGCAAGGTAAATCCGGAGTTGTTCCTGTTCTCGTCGCCGTGGAGTCCTCCGGGGTGGATGAAGGCTGGAGGATCGATGTTGGGTGGATCGATGTGGCAGCACTATTTCGCCGCCTATGCTCAGTATTTTCTGAAGTTTTTGCAGGGCTATGCGGCCGAAGGCGTGCCGATCCAGGCGGTCACGGTGCAGAACGAGGTGGATACGGATCAGGATGGGCGCATGCCGGCCTGCTCGTGGCCGCAAGAGTACGAGATCGGATTTGTGACGCGACATCTGGGGCCATTGCTGCAGCAGAATGGCCTTTCCACCAAGATCTGGGTGCTCGACCACAACTACAACCTGTGGGGGCGCGCGATCTGCGAACTCGATGAGCCGGAGTTGCGGAAATACTGCAATGCGATTGCGTTTCATGGATACGTGGGCACGCCCGAGATGATGAGCAAGGTGCACGAGGCGCATCCTGAGGCTCAGATGTACTGGACCGAAGGCGGTCCGGACTACACCGCACCCGATTATGCGACAGATTGGGCCAATTGGGGGAAAACGTTCACGCAGGCGGTTCGCAACTGGTGCCAGGCGATAACGGGATGGAACCTGGCGCTGGACGAAAAAGGAAAGCCCAACATCGGTCCGTTTTCGTGCGGCGGCATGGTGACGATTCATTCGCAGACGAAGGAGATCACGCGCAGCGGACAATATTGGGCATTTGCGCATTTTTCGCGAAACGTGAAGCGGGGAGCCCGGCGATTCGAATCAGCGTGCAAGCTGCCGGGAGTGGAACAGGTGGCATTCGAGAATCCCGATGGGCAGAAAATACTCGTCATCACCAATTCTGGTGAGGGGAAGACGGTTACTCTGAGACAGGCGAATAAGGCGGCGGAAATCGCACTGGGTGCGGATTCTGTGAGTACCTTGTCTTGGAGATGACGGGGCAGCTCAGGCGGCCGCGTTTTTCCACAGCGGGCGAGTGAAGAATTTACATTCACAGCCGCTGGCAGAAGGCCGGGAACCCCCATGAAATTCAAGGGCTTGCGTTTGGCACGCTCGGTGCAACCTTTTCTTGAATTCCGGACTCAGAATGTAGCTGGCAAAAGCGACTCAGGCGGAGGTATGCGTCCTATCGAGTTTGCGGCGACGGAAGTGCCACTTGTGTCGATGCCGCTTGTCTAGTAACGCGACTTTAAGATCGCGCGCAGAGTATTCCAAAGATAAGTTGTCCCGTTCAGCAGTTAGATCGCACAGAACTGTCGCTTACCCCCAGCGTGGTTGGTTTCTCGGGAAGTAGCAAGAATCGAGGACGCCTAGATGCGATTACTCAGCGCTCGACTTATCGTTTCGCTCATCATCGGGGTGACGCTCGTATCGTTGTGCTCCTCGTATTACCAGGTGTTGATGCTGAACCGGCAACTGCGCAGTGATCTGGAACGGCGGGCAGAGTTGCTGGGCGAAAGCCTTGCCGGAACTGTGGAACGCGATTTGGAGCGTGGCGACTCACGTACTTTGCAGCGTACGGTCCAGCAGTTTGCCAATCGAGAGAACTTAGCGGGCCTGGCTGTGTATGATCCGCAAGGCAAACCACTGGCGGTGACCACGAATCTGCAGCCGCTTCTGGCCAGTGCGCCTCCGGTTGTGCTGCAGGCACTCAGGGAAGAACATGACACGAGTGCGTTTTCCTTAATTGGACACGCCCACACCCACATCTATGCGCTGCCCCTGCATCATGGCGAAGATCTGATCGGCGGCCTGGCGGTGGTTCATGATTCCGGCTACATCCGCACCGAGAGCTTGAGAATCTGGCGCGAGACCTTCCTCAGCGCTCTGGCTCATGTTGTGCTGATCGTGGCCATTACTTTGCTGATCGTGCGCTGGAGCGTGGCGGGGCCGATTGCGCGAACAGCCGTGTGGATGAGGTCGTTACGAACCGGACGGATGTCGTCGCGGGTAAAGCTGCCCGACCTGGAGCTGTTCCGGCCACTGGCGCGCGAGGTCGCGACCTTTGCGGAGAGCTTGAATAACGCTCGGTTTGCCGCCGAACTGGAGGCGCGGTTGCGCGCCACGGGAGAATCCATGTGGACCGCGGACCGGCTCGCCGTACATGTCCGCGCGCGCCTGGAAGATAGCCGATTGTTCGTAGTCTCGAACCGCGAGCCGTACATACACCTGCGCCGAGGGAAGTCGGTGGAAGTCAGCCAGCCGGCCAGCGGGCTGGTCACCGCGCTCGAGCCGGTACTGCGGGCTTGCGGCGGAACGTGGGTAGCGCATGGTTCCGGCGATGCCGACATCGAAGCTGTGGACAATCACGACAGGTTACTGGTACCGCCCGACGATCCACATTACACGCTGCGGCGCGTTTGGCTGTCCAAAGAGGAAGAGGAAGGCTATTACTACGGCTTCGCCAACGAGGGGCTGTGGCCGCTGTGCCACATCGCACACACGCGTCCGCTGTTCCGGGCCAGCGACTGGAAGCATTATCACGATGTCAACCGCAAGTTCGCGGACGCATTGCTGGAGGAGATGGAAAATATCAGTAATCCGGTGGTGCTGGTGCAGGACTATCACTTTGCGTTGCTGCCGAGGATGATCAAACAGCAAAGACCGGATGCTCGGCTAGCCATCTTCTGGCACATCCCGTGGCCGAATCCGGAGGCGTTCGGCATCTGTCCATGGCAGCGCGAGTTGGTGGATGGATTGCTTGGCGCCGATCTGATCGGCTTCCATATACAGTCCCACTGCACGAACTTCCTGCAGACGGTGGACCGGATCGTGGAGTCCCGGATCGATTGGGATCACTCGTCGGTGCAACGGCTGGATCATCGAACCAGCGTGCGGCCGTTCCCGATCAGCGTGGAGTCGGTGGACCTGGGCAGCGAACTACGGCAGGAGTCGGCGTATGAGGAACGCGGAACTTTGTTAAAGGCGCTGGGGGTTGAGGCGGCGCTGATGGGGGTCGGGGTCGATCGCGTCGACTATACCAAGGGCATCCTGGAACGGTTTCTGGCTATCGAACGTTTCCTGGAGAAGTACCCGCGCTACGAGGGAGTGTTCAGCTTTGTGCAGATCGGCGCACCAAGCCGCACCCACATCAAGCGCTATCACGACTTGCAGGCTGAGGTGGAGGCGGAAGCGGACCGCATCAACTGGCGCTTTCAGGCGGGTCAGTGGAAGCCGATCGTTCTGTTGAACCGGCAGCACAGCCATAAGGAGGTGGAGGCGTATTACCGCGCTGCCGACCTCTGCCTGGTGACTTCCTTGCACGATGGCATGAACCTGGTGGCGAAGGAATTCGTCGCTGCCCGGCACGATGAAAGGGGGGTGCTGATTCTCAGTTGCTTCACGGGGGCGGCCCGGGAATTGCGGGATGCTCTGCAAGTCAATCCGTACGACATCGATCAGACGGCCGAGGCCATTCGAAGTGCGCTCGAGATGCGCTCGGACGAAAAGCAGCTGCGCATGCAGCGGATGCGAAAAGTGGTACGCGAACACAACGTCTATCGCTGGGCAGGAAGTTTAATCGGCGAACTTTGCGAGGTGCGCCTGGATGCCAACGATGTATCCGGCATGCACGCAGCGCCCGCGCTGGTAATTGAAAACGGGGAAACTGATGTCACAACAAAAAGGAATGCAACACCAAGAGACCGTTGATGGATTTTTGGAGGCGGTTGCCAAAGCTTCGCGCTCAGCATTGTTACTTGATTATGACGGAACTCTCGCACCGTTCGAGGTGGACCGGCAGCGGGCGTTCCCATATCCGGGCCTGACACATCTCCTGCAGCAAATCGTGGATACCGGACGGACCCGCCTGGTGATTGTAACCGGCAGGGATGCGCGGGAGATCGATCCGTTTCTGCGCCTGAGTCCCCCTCCGGAAGTCTGGGGTTCGCATGGATTGCAGCGCCTGCTGCCCGACGGCTCCTGCGAGATGCCGGATATCCCGGTCGACGTGGCCGAGGTGCTGGGCGACGCACGGCGCTGGCTGGATTATCAGGGGCTACACCATCTGGCGGAGGTTAAACCGGGTAGCATTGCAGTTCACTGGCGTGCTTTGGAACCCGCTGATGCCGACGAACTTCGGGGCAAGATCCTGGTCGGCTGGTTCCCCATTGCAGACCGCGCGAGCCTGAAGCTGCTGGAATTCGATGGCGGGGTGGAAATGCGCATGCCGGATCTGGATAAAGGCGATGCGATCCGAACCGTCCTTAAAGAAACCAGTCGCAACGCCCCCGTAGCTTATCTGGGCGACGATCTTACTGACGAAAGGGCGTTTCGCGCGCTGGGGTCCAGAGGCTTAAGCATCCTGGTGAGGACGAAGCCGCGCCGGACTGCGGCGCAGGTGTGGCTGAAGCCGCCGGACGAGCTTTTGGATTTTTTATCACGCTGGCTGGCGGCGACGGAGACAACCCAACTGGCACGGAGTGCTACCTACTGACTTGCGATGCCTGATATTGCTAAGCCAGCGGTACGTAAGCCGAACAAGCCGTTCTATTTCAACACCTCGGAAAATCTTCTGCGGATCGGAAGGCAGAAGGCGGGAAACCTGCGTGAGCTTCTCACGGCGGTGCAAACCTGTCCTGAGGACTCAATTTTTCAGCACACCTTTCGCACCTTGCAGGAACATCATTTCATCCGCCAGGGATTTTCCAACGATTTCGCGCACTGGAGCCTCTTCGCGTGCCACGAACCGGCATTGGCCGAACAGTTGGCCAGCGTTGATGTGCGGGAATTTACAGCCATTGAAGGGCTCCGGGGACGGATGATCGAAATTATTGACGGGTTTCTGCAAAGCCATCCCAAGTCCGGCACCCGTCCTGCCAATGAGCCGTTCTACTTTTGCGCATCCGACCTGGTGGTGTTGCCGACGAAGTTCGCCCCCGACACGCTTCCGGGCTTTCTCGACGGCATCAATCAGGTGAGCATCCATTCGATTCACCATCACTTCATAGAGGCGCGGCTCCGGCTGCGCCGCATGTCGAACGACTTTTCCAACTGGCTCGAGCAAGAGGTTGGCCTGAAGCAGCCCGCGGACGCTATCGAGCAGATTGACATTTACACCAACACCATGGAAGGTGTGCGGCTGCAGATCGCCCGCATCGTTTCGCGGGCCATCAACTAGGGACATAAGCAATGAAGCCAGAAGATCAGCGCGCCACCTCTGCCGGCCTCGCAGCCTCGCAAACCGTCACGGAGGAGCCGCAATCACGGGCAACCGCCTCGATCGCGGTGCCGGAGCGGCGCACGGCCGACCGTAGAGCCGGCGTCAGAAAATTACCAGCCAGCGTTTTGACGCCGCCGGCGCCACCGCCGCCTCCTCATCTGGAGGAGTATGCCAGGATCGTAGGCCAGGGCCAGCTCGACACCTTGCGTTTTCTGGCCAAGGATCTGAGGGGCAAGAGCATCAAGATGGTGAACTCGACCGCGGTCGGCGGAGGAGTCGCCGAGATGCTGAACCGCCTGGTGCCGCTGCTTTCGGAACTCGAAGTACCCGCGCATTGGGACGTAATCACCGGGGGCAACGACTTCTTCGAGATCACCAAGGCTTTCCACAACGCCCTGCACGGAACGCCGTACGAATTGACCAAGGCCGCGCAGGACGTTTTCCTGATGTACAACGAACAGAACCGGAAGCGCATGCAGTTCGAGGAAGAGATGGTGGTGATCCATGATCCGCAGCCGGTGGGAATGATTCGCTCGCGCTCCAAAAGCCGGGCCAGCTGGGTGTGGCGCTGCCACATTGATCTGTCAAATCCGGATCCTAAAGTGTGGGAATTTCTTCGCCCCTTTGTGGAGGAATACGACGCTGCGATTTTTTCTTCGCAGTCATTTGCCCGGCAGTTGCCCATTCCGCAATATCTGTTTTACCCGTGCATCGATCCGCTCTCGGAGAAGAACAAAGAACTCAGCGACGCCGAGATTCAGCAAGTTTGCGACGACTTCGGCATTGACCGCTCCCGTCCGATTGTCACTCAGGTCTCGCGTTTCGACCGCCTGAAGGACCCGGTGGGGGTGGTGCATGCATTTAAGCTGGCGAAGAAATATGTGGATTGCCAACTGGTTCTCGCGGGCGGCGGAGCGACGGACGATCCGGAAGGGGCGGTGGTGCTGCAGGAGGTCAAGGACGCGGCGGGAAACGATCCGGACATCATCATTCTCGATCTTCCGCCCTGGTGCGCCTTTGAGATCAACGCCATCCAGCGGGCTTCCACCATCATCGTGCAGAAATCGTTGAAGGAAGGTTTCGGTCTGACCGTCACTGAGGCGTTATGGAAAGGGAAGCCGACGATTGCTGGCGCGGTTGGCGGCATTCCCAACCAGATCATCCATAAGCTGACGGGAGTTCTGGTGCATTCGGTGGAGGGATGCGCGTTTCAGATCCGTTACCTGCTGACCCATCCGGAGTTCGCGCGCAGCATAGGGGTAAGCGGGCGGGAGCACGTCAAAGAAAATTTCCTGATGACCACCAATGTGAAGCGCTGGCTGCTGCTGTTCCGGCTTCTTGAACAAGCCAAGGCGCATGGCAAGGCCGCTTGAGCGGGCGGTTTGGCTAAGCCATGAGTATCCCGGAAAGATAAAATCCCAACC
Organism: Candidatus Sulfotelmatobacter sp.; assembly: GCA_035710825.1. GTDB lineage: Bacteria > Acidobacteriota > Terriglobia > Terriglobales > Acidobacteriaceae > Sulfotelmatobacter. Next base: position 2,975 of record DASTCU010000012.1, on the reverse strand, counting down.
AGAGGACAACGATAAAAAGAGAAGTCACTGAGGTATGCTGATCTCGTGGCGTTTCGTTTTCCATCTTCTGGGGATCACAAGCTGATTCAGATCGTTGACGCCGCGCTGGCCGATGTCACACGCAGGAGCGGAGAATGGCTCGTGTGCCGTCCGGGATGCATGCAGTGCTGCATCGGCGCCTTTGCCATCAATCAACTTGATGCTTTGCGATTGCGAAGGGGACTGGCGCAGCTGCAATCGCGCGATCCCCAGCGAGCCGCCGCAATCCGCGAACGCGCTCGTGATTCTGTCGCCCGCCTGTCGAAAAGTTTTCCCGGAGATTCCGCGACCGGAATCCTGGGCGAGAGCCTGGAGGCTCGCCAGCGCTTTGAAGATTTTGCCAATGATGAGCCATGTCCGGTGCTCGATCCGGAGACTGGGCTGTGCGAATTGTACGAATCGCGCCCGATGACCTGCCGCGTCTTCGGTCCACCGGTTCGATCCGAAGAAGGGTTGGGAGTTTGCGAACTCTGTTACCACGGCGCGACTGACAAGGAAATTGCCGCGTGTGAGATGATTCCCGACCCCGACGACCTGGAAGCTCAACTCTTGGAGAAAGTCGAAAAGAGCATTGGCCTGCCTGGGGATACAATCATTGCCTTCTGCCTGGCATCGTGATGCGAGCCCGCTCATTTACCATTGCTTCGTCGCGTCTTTTTCTAATCGCTGTCTGTGTGCTGCTGTGGTCTTCGCCGCGAGTCAATGCAGAAACCGGAGCGGAGGCCTGGCTTCGATATACGCCTTTGAGCCCAGAGGCCAGCAAGGGGTACGAGCGGTTGCCTTCCACCGTTGTAGTCCTTGACCACTCGCCCGTGCTGAAGGCTGCCCAAGAGGAATTGATCCGCGGCCTCACGCCGATGCTAGGGCGGACGTTCACGGCGAGTCCGGAATTTGTGCAGGGAAATTCCATTGTCTTAGGGGGACTTGCGGAAGTTCAGGTGCTCGCACCGAAAGAAAATCCTCCGGAGCCTTTGGGTGCCGACGCGTATTGGTTGAAGAGTACGCGCATCCGCGGCAGTGAATGTTTAATTATCGCGGCCTCTACTGAGCGCGGTGTGCTGTATGGAGCGTTCGATGTCTTGCGCAGAATCGCCCACGACGAGAGCGTCTCAAATCTCGATGAAGTGCAGCAGCCCTATGCGCCGATTCGCTGGGTGAACCAATGGGACAATCTCGATGGGCGGATCGAGCGCGGCTACGGCGGACTGTCTATCTTCTTCGCAGATGGCAAGGTGCGTGACGATCTGACCCGCGCCGGCGAGTACGCGCGCCTGCTGGCTTCGATCGGTATCAATGGCTGTACCGTCAATAACGTCAACGCGGCTCCCGCCGTTCTCGAAGATAGCTTCATCGCGCAAGTGCGACGGATCGCCGACGTCTTTCGTCCCTGGGGTGTGCGGCTGTCTCTAGCGGTCGATCTCAGTAGCCCCAAAGTGATGGGCGGGTTGGACACGTTTGACCCGCTGGATCCGCGGGTGGCGGAGTGGTGGCGCAAGAAGGTCGACGAGATCTACCGGCAGATTCCGGATTTCGCCGGCTTTGTGGTCAAAGCAGACTCAGAGGGGCGCAGCGGTCCGTCCGCGTACGGGCGTACTCACGCCGACGCCGCCAACGTGATCGCGCGCGCGCTGAAGCCGCACCGCGGAGTCGTGTTTTATCGCGCGTTCGTCTACAACCACCACCTCGATTGGCACGACCTGAAAAATGATCGCGCCAAAGCTGCCTACGACAATTTCCATCCGCTTGACGGCGCCTTCGATGACAATGCCCTCGTCCAGATCAAGAACGGGCCCATTGATTTTCAGGTGCGGGAGCCGGTGTCGCCGCTTTTTGCAGGGCTGCACCGCACCAATGAAGCCATTGAACTGCAAATCACGCAGGAATACACGGGACAGCAGAAACATCTCTGCTTTCTTGTGCCGATGTGGAAGGAAGCACTTGATTTCGATATGCGAGTCGACGGAAATTCAACGCCCGTGAAGGCCCTAGTTTCCGGGCGAGTCTTCCATCGTCCGCTCGGTGGATTCGTCGGGGTGGCCAACGTGGGAATGGATGCGAACTGGCTGGGCAGTCCACTGGCGATGGCCAACTTGTACGGCTTCGGCCGTCTCGTCTGGAATCCGAATCTCAGCGCCGAAACCATCGTCGATGAATGGACCCATCTGACGTTCGGCGCCGATCCGCTGGTGGTCGCGACTGTCACCAAATTGCAACTCAGTTCGTGGCATGTATACGAAAGTTATACGGGACCTCTCGGCGCCGGGACGCTCACCAACATTCTCGGCAATCACTACGATCCCGGTCCCGAGTCTTCCGAAGGAAATGGCTGGGGACAATGGCATCGCGCCGATAAGCAAGGCATCGGGATGGATCGCACCGTCGCGACTGGCACGGGGTTCATCGGGCAGTATCCGCCAGAAGTTCAGAAGCTCTTCGAACCGCTCGCGGATTGCCCGGACAACCTCCTCCTGTTTTTTCACCACGTGCCTTATACCTATGTTTTGCATTCCGGCAAGACGGTGATCCAGCACACCTACGACTCACACTATGAAGGCGCGGAACAGACAACGGCCTTCATCGCACAATGGAAAACGCTCGAAGCACACGTTGACCAGGAGCGTTACCGCGATATCTTGTCGCGCTTCGAATTCCAGGCGGGAGAAGCCGGTAAGTGGCGCGACGCAATTTGCAATTGGATTCGCCAACTCTCCGGCATCCCTGATCAAAAGCGACGCCTCGGCAATCCAGCACGCCCGTAGTTTTCAAAATTACATCTCTGCTGTAGATTAGGTGACTCAAAAACCTATGAAACCCTTTTCGCGTTCGCGACGGCGATTTCTCAAGCAAGCCTCGGGAGCCTTAGTCGCTTCCACCGCAATAAGGCAAAGTGTCCAGACGCTGTCGGCATTGGCAAAAACAAAATCGCCGGCCGATGC
>DASTCU010000011.1:0-37308 GCA_035710825.1 Candidatus Sulfotelmatobacter sp. | reverse complement strand
ATCTCGGACAGATGGTGCGCGAGATAGAACGCGCTGCCGGCGGCAAAGCGAAGACGGTTGCCGTACCGCATGCCGGTGGCGGGGTGCATAACCCGGACGAAATTCTGAATGCCATCGTGGAGGCAAGCCGATGCTGAATGTTGCTGACGACACTGTAAACCCGGTAGAACCGTTTCTGCGCAGCGATCGCATGCCACACATCTGGTGCCCGGGATGCGGCATTGGCACGACCGTCAATTCGTTTGCGCGCGCCCTGATCGAGTCGAAGATTGACCTGCAGTCTCTGGCCCTGGTCTCGGGAATCGGCTGCACCGGACGCGTGGCGGGCTACGTGAAGCTGGATTCGTTTCACACAACGCACGGGCGGGCGATTCCGTTTGCGACCGGATTGAAGCTGGCGAATCCCAAGCTGAACGTCGTGGTGTACTCGGGGGATGGCGACCTGTCGGCTATCGGCGGGAATCACCTGATCCACGCGGCTCGACGCAATATCGACCTGAAGGTCATCTGCGTGAACAATCTGATTTACGCGATGACGGGCGGGCAGACGGCGCCGACGACTCCGGGCCACGCGACCACGTCAACGCATCCTTACGGCACGTTCGAACCGGCGTTCAACCTGCCGCATCTGGTGGAGGCGGCGGGAGCGGTCTATGTCGCGCGCTGGACCACCTTCCATGTGCGGCAACTGGCGCGGTCGATCAGCGAGGCATTCCACAAGAAAGGATTCTCGTTCATCGAAGTCATTTCGCCATGCCCTACGCTTTACCAGCGGCGCAACAAGATGGGCGACGGCCTCGACACCATGAAGTATTACAAGGAGAAGAGCAAGATCAAAAACGGAGCGTCCACCAGCGACGTAGGCCTCACCCTCAATGGCGAGATTGTGGTCGGCAAGTTTGTGGACCGCGACCGTCCGGACTATCAATCGATGATGCGCGCGCAATATGTGGAAGTGCTGGGTGAGCGCTACATCGAGGAATCGGAACAAATGGAGTGCGTATGCGGCTAACCGAGATTCGGATTGCAGGATTCGGCGGACAGGGAGTGATCCTCTCGGCCATCGTGTTGGGCAAGGCGGCGTCGATCTACGAAAACGGCTTTGCCACCATGACCCAGAACTTCGGTCCGGAGGCGCGGGGAGGAGCGTGCAGCGCGCAGTTGGTGGTGTCGGACTCGCCCGTGCTCTATCCATATGTCACGCGGCCCGACATCATGGTGATCATGTCGCAGGAAGCTTACAACCGCTTCGCCCCTGAACTGAAGCCCGGTGGACTGCTCATCGTGGAAGAGGACCTGGTGCGCGTCTCCAATCCCAACAGCGACAAAAAGGTCTACAGCATTCCGGCGACGCGACTCGCCGAAGAACTGGGCAAGCGCATGGTGCTGAACTCAGTGATGGTGGGATTCTTCACCGCAGTTACGAAGCTGCTCAGTGCGGATGCGGTGCGCAAGTCGGTGGCGGATTCAGTTCCGCCGGCGTTTCGCGAGTTGAATCTGAAGGCGTTTGAGAAGGGATTCGAGTACGGCGTGGGGGAACTGGCGGGGGCTCCGGCACGGCCGGAGTTGGAAGAATTGGCGGTTTCGGGAGAGTAACGAAGGCTAGTGGCTGGCTGTCGCAGCCGCGACCCAGTAGTAGTCCAACCCCTGCGGAGCGTAGTGGCCGAGAAAGGTAACGCGCCGGCCCGCCGTCGCTTTTGCGACATTGTCCATCCACGCTGTAGGTGCCACAAGCAAGTGCTGTCCTGCGGGAACTTCTCCAGATTCGTATCGCGCGATGGGCTGGTTGCGATAAAAAGCCAAACCGAATTCCATTTCGCGTGATGCTCCACAAACTGCAAGCGGGAGGCGCTGCGTCTCGACGCTCGCCAGCTCCAGTGCCAGCGGGCGCGCGGAGAGGCGTTGATCAATGGACGTGGTGCCCAGTTTGAGCACGGCTGCGACCGCGAGCACGACCGGAATCAGCGTGACGAAGCGGAGCATGCGAAGCCGCAAGCGGCTGAGTAGCGTCAACACGATTGCCACGCAAACCACGAATGTCATTGCCAGGGCGAAGAACATGGGGCGCCCTGAGGGGAGCCGGTGCTGGGTCACGGCAAAGCCGACCAGCACAGCGGGAACGATCGGGGCAGAGGCGACCAGCGCGTGTGCCAGCACCATCCATTTCGAGATTGGCGATTCCTGCTCCAGATGGCTGAGCAGGTAATCCGCGAGCAACACGGCTCCGGCGGGAATGGCGGGAAGAATGTAGCCGGGAAGCTTGGAGCGCGAGAATGAGAAGAATACGATCGGCACAACCAGCCAGCAGCACGCGAAGACGCGAAACTGGAATTGGAGATCGGGTTCGTTGGGCGCTGATTTGCGTTCCCTCCACCAGACGCGGACGGATTCCGCAATGGCGGCGATGATGAAGACGATCCACGGCACCAAGGCGAGAGCAGTCACGGGCAGGTAGTACCAAAACGGCTCGGGATGATGGTAGAGATTGGTCGAGAAGCGGGCCAGGTTGTGCTCAAGAATGAATTCGCGAAAGAATTGCGGGTTGTGTAACTGGACGGCAAAGTACCACGGCAAGCCGATGGCGCAGAACAGCAGGATGCCCGGCAGCCAGAGTGTTTTCAGGAGGGCGCGCCAGTCGCGGGTTGTGGCGGCAAACAACAGGACCACGAGCGCGGCCAGAACCGGGGCCACCGGGCCCTTCGCCAGCATGCCGAGTGCAATGCAGGCATAGAATGCCGCGAGATACATTCGCTTGCCGCTCTCGCGCCAGGCCCACCAGGCAAGCATTCCGATGGAGAATGCAGCTGCGAGCGGCATATCCGTGGAGGCCGCGCGGGCGTAACCGATCATTGCCGCACAGGACGCCGTGATGAGCGCGGCATCAACTTCCACGCCGCGGCGAAACTTGCGGAAGAAGAGATAAATGGCGATGACGAGCAGGGTCGCATCGAGTGCCGACGGGATTCGCGCCGCCACGTCGGTGACGCCCAACAGACTAAACGCCAGCATTGCCTGCCAGTAGTAGAGTGGAGGCTTTTCAAGCCAGGCATGGCCGCCCAGCGTGGGCGTGATCCAGTCGTGGCGCTCGAGCATTTCGCGCGCGACGTGCGCGTAGCGCGGTTCGTCAGCGCCGATCAAGCCGAATTGTCCGAGGCCGTAGAAAAAAAGAAACGCACAGAAGCCGGCGAGCAGCAAGGCGTCTGTGCGGGTGCGAGCGGTCATGAAAGAGATTGTTGATTGATGATTGATGATTGTTGAATGAAAACCTCTTCAGGATCCGCTGGATTTTTATTCAACAATCAAAAATCAACAATCATCAATTGCTATTGTACGGAAGGCCCGCGGCCTAGCTGCAGGATTACCTGGCGGACCGCATCCGCGAGGGGCCCGTCGAGGGAGCAACCGCTGGCGCATTCGTGGCCTCCGCCACCGAAGCTTTCGGCCACGCGGGCCACGTCCAACTTGCCTTTACTGCGCAGGCTGACACGGTAACGGCCGTCGGGCAGTTCGCGGAAGAATGCGGCCACCTCGACGCCGCCGATCGAGAGAACGTAATTCACCAATCCTTCGCAGTCTTCTTCGATGGCGCCGCAGCGCTCCATCTGCTTCTGCGTGACCCAGACGTAGCCGATGTGGCCCTCGACATGGAGATTGCGGAGCGCCTCACCGAGCAGGCGGATTTTCGAAACCGAGTGCGCGAAATAAATTCCGCGGGCGCAGTGCGCGGGATCGGCTCCGGCCAGCGCCAGTTCGCGCGCAAGCGAGAAGGTGTTCTCATTCGTGCCCTGGAACATGAACGAGCCGGTGTCGGTCATCAGCGCGGTATAGAGGCAGGTCGCGATCTCGGGAGAAAACTTCACGCCCGCCTCCCGCGCCAGTCGGAATACCATCTCGGCGGTGGCGACGGCATGGGGATCGATCCAGTTGACGTCGGCAAAAGGGCGCCCGCTGACGTGATGATCGATATTGATCAGGAAACGATCTTCGAGCCCCTCGAGGCGCGTGCGATGGATGCTGTCGCATTCGAGGATGATGGCGGCTTCGTAGGTACCGGTCACGCGACTCGACTGCACGACCTGATCGGCGAAGGGCAGCGAACGGTAGATGCGCGGCACGCTGTCGTGCAGGACGACGTCAGCATGTTTGCCCAGAGCGCGCAGCACCTGGCAGCAGGCGAGGGCGGAGCCGATGGCGTCGCCGTCCGGGCGGGCATGCGAGGTCAGCACGAAGCGCTCGTGCTGTCCGATCTGCCGCAGCACGTCCTCGAGCATGTCGCTATGGCGTCTGTCCACTGGATTCCTTTCGCGACTTGCTGCGCTTTTTCGCCCGGGCCAGCAATTGTTCAACGCGCGCCTTATCCTGCTCGGCGCGGTCGAGGCGGAAAAACAACTCCGGTGCGCGACGGAGGTGCAGGCGCTCGATCAGCTCATGGCGAATATATTCGCGAGCAGCTTCCAGACCTTCAATGCTTTGGTCGGCATCCGCGTCATCGCCCTCCACGTTGACCCAGACTTCGGCCGAGCGGCCATCGTCAGCGACATGGACGGCAGTCACGCTGACTAGACCGATCCGAGGATCGGCCAGTTCGCCCTCGACCAGGGTTTCAATCTCTTCGCGCAGAGCTTCGCCCACCCGCCCGCGATGGTACTTCAGCCCACGCTTCTCCACGAATCACCTCAGGTAAAACGCATGAGAATATCAGAAAATGAGATGCAAATGTTGTGCGGCTGCGCACGCGAATCGTGATTTCCTGCGACGAGATCTCTACTGACAGTGCTCGCCAGTTATAAGTGCGGAGTTAACAAGACGTTAGAGCGATGTCGTGGCGTCTGGCAAGAGGCGTGGCGAAATACAACGGTGGATAAGGGAAAGCGAAGTCCCACCGAGCTCCACTCTCGCGAGACAGCCGAAGGCGGCTGTCTCCACATGCCGGTCTCCACATCGACGTTGCTAGAAATACTCGACGAATGAGTCGGCTAAGTCTGCGCCGTGGTTGTTGGCGATGCGAGTCGCTGCCCGCTCCACATTTTTGATAAGGCCGTCGAGATAATCGCGGGAGGGCGAGATGCTGACCACGCCGATGGTGGCGCGATTCCAGAGTTCCGCAGCATCGAGTTCGGCCACTGAGACGTTGAAGCTGGTGCGCAAGCGGTCTTTCAGGCTGCGCACAACCTGGCGCCGGTCTTTGAGGGACTGCGCAGCTTCGATGTGGAGTTCGAGGGTGAGGAAAGCGATAGGCATCAGTTTCGAATTTCAGGTTTCAAGTTTCGGGGATCAGGAATGCTATCCGCGTAGGAGATTACTCGAAACTTGAAACTCGAAACTCGCAACTATTTTACGCAATCACTTCCGCGGCAACGCGCGTGGTGGCGAACGCTTCGATCACGTCGTGGGCTTTGATATCGCCGTAGTTGGCGATCGAGATGCCGCACTCCATGCCATTGGTAACTTCCTTGGCGTCGTCTTTGAAGCGGCGCAGCGATCCGACCTTGCCCTTGAAGACGACCACATTGTCGCGCAGCAGGCGGACTTCGGAGTCGCGCTTGATCAGGCCATCGATCACGCGGCAGCCCGCGACTGTTCCCACTTTCGGGATGCGGAAGGTTTCGAGCACCTCGGCGCGGCCCTGGTAGGTTTCCTTGATCGTCGGCTCGAGCAAGCCGCTCATGGCACGCTTAATCTCGTCCTGCAGTTCGTAAATGATCGAGTGCAGGCGGATGTCGACTTCTTCTTGCTCGGCGAGTTCCTGCGCCTTGCGCTCGGGACGCACGTTGAAGCCGATGATGATGGCATTCGACGCCGAGGCCAGCAGCACGTCGGTCTCGGTGATGGCGCCGACGCCCGAACGCAGCAGCTTGAGGCGAACTTTGTCGTTCGACAGCTTCGAGAGCAGATCGCTGAGCACTTCGACCGAGCCCTGCACGTCGCCCTTGAGAATGATGTTGAGTTCCTTAGTGCCAGCGGTCTTGATCTGTTCGGCCAGGCCTTCGAGCGATACGCGGGAACTCTTAGCCAGGGCGGCTTCGCGAGCTTTCTGCTCGCGGTATTCGGAAATGCCGCGGGCTTTGTCGCGATCGGCGACCACGACGAACTGATCTCCGGCTTGCGGCAAGCCTTCCATGCCCAGGATTTCGACGGGGGTTGACGGCGGCGCGGACTCGAGTGCCGCACCGCGATCGTCGAACATGGCGCGCACTTTGCCGTAGACGTTGCCCACGACAAAATTGTCTCCGGCCCTTAAGGTGCCGTTCTGTACCAGCACGGTGGCCACAGGACCGCGGCCACGGTCGAGTTTGGCTTCGAGGACTACACCGGTCGCAGCGCGCTCTGGAGTGGCCTTGAGCTCAGCCAGATCGGCGACCAGGCAAATCATTTCCATCAGCAGATTGAGGTTGGTTTTCTTCTTCGCGGAAACGTCGACGAACACGGTCTTGCCGCCCCAGTCTTCCGGCATCAGGCCGCGATCGGCGAGTTGTTTCTTGACGCGGTCGGGAAGGGCATCCGGCTTATCGATCTTATTCACCGCGACGATGATGGGCACTTCGGCAGCGTGCGCGTGATCGATAGCTTCGATGGTCTGCGGCATGACACCGTCATCGGCAGCGACGACGAGGACGACAATGTCGGTCGCCTTGGCGCCGCGCGACCGCATGCGAGTAAAGGCTTCGTGACCCGGCGTGTCGAGAAACACGATCTCGCGACCGAAAGCCGGCGAATCCTTATCAGTGATTCGAACTTTGTAGGCACCAATATGCTGCGTGATGCCTCCGGCTTCGCCTTCCGCCACGCTGGTCAGGCGAATCGAATCCAACAGCGTGGTTTTGCCGTGATCGACATGACCCATGATCGTGACCACGGGCGGACGAGGCGTGACTTCAACGGTGGAATCTTCGCCGCTGCCGGCAGCTGCATCAATGTCCTTCGAAGCTTGCTCTTCGAAGGTGATCACATTGGTCTCGGCGCCGAAGAAGCGGGCCATTTCGCTGGCCAGTTCGGCATCGAGCGTCTGGTTGATGGTGGCGAAGACGCCGCGCGACAGCAGCCGCGAGATCAAATCTTTCGCACGGATGTCGAGCTTCTCCGCAAGATCTTTGACGCTGATGCCTTCGGTGATGGTGATGTTTCGGGTGATCGGCATCGGCTCGTTCGACACCACCATGCGTGGCGGCGGAACGTAGCCCTTCATCGGCCCTTCTTTTACACCGCGCGGAACGTAGCGTTGGCCCGGACGACGCGAGGGCGCACCCGGACGGCTGCCGGGACGAGTTGAACCCGGAGGCGGGAGGCCGGGACCGACACCTATCGGACGAGGTCCGGTGGGAGCCGAGCGCGTGGGATGCATCGGACGGCGCTCGCCCGGACGGAGGGGCGGACGCGGCGCGCCTTGTCCTCCTGGCGCTCCTTGCGGACGCGGACGCTGAAAAATCGGCTGGCCGGGAACTGGGCGGCCGGGTGCAGGACGAGCTGTTCCCGGGGCCCCAACGTGAGCAGTGGGCGCGACAGGACGCGGCGGCGGAGCTTTGTACACGGGACGCGGACCGGTCTGCGGAACGATCATGCGCGGAGCAGGCGGCTGCGGCGGCCCCGAAGGAACCGCAGGCGCAGCGGGACGCGGTGCAGCAGGTGTGACCTGCGAACTAGCAGAAGCACTCACAGAAGGCGCAGCTGGCGCGGGCGGTGTAACTAGCGCAGGCGCGGGCGGAGCAGCCGGTCGCGGCGGAGCGGCCACGGGTGCGGATGGCGCAACGGCGGGCTTCTCAGCTATGGGAGGAGCAACGGGCCGCGGAGCCGCAGGCGTAGCCGGCGCGGTGACCGGAGCGGGAGGCGCCGCAGGAGGTGTGACTGTCCTCGCCGGTGCAGGAGGCGCGACTGCAGGCTTCGCCGCTATTGGAGGAGGCGCGACCGGGCGCGCCGGAGGCGGAGCGGTCGCAGCTTCCTTCTTTTGAGTGATTGCTCTCAGCACATCTCCGGGGCGGGAGATATGCGATAAATCGATCTTGGTCTTGATTTCCTCTTCGCCACGCAGGGGGCGCGCAGCACGCGCTGCAGGGGACTGCCCTTCGGCCGAGCCGCGGATGTGGGCCCGCACCTTTTCCGCTTCATGGTCCTCGATGGAACTGGAATGGGTCTTCTTCTCCGTCACACCGACGAGCGGTAGCGCGTCGAGGATGGCTTTGCTTTTAACTTCCAGCTCCCTAGCGAGATCGTTGATTCGAACCTTACTCATCCGGCCTTTCTTTTCCCCGCGCTGTGCTTAAGTCTTCATCGCAACCTCACGGAGTCAACTTTGTGCACAGGCACAATCGAAATATTTTGTGCGTGCATGGCTATTCAGTTGTTTCGGGAGCAGAACCTTTTTCAGGCTCATGCTCTGCATTCTCTTCCGAGGCAGTCTCTTCGGCGGCGCTCGCCTCAGGAACGGCCGCATCTTCTTGCGCCGCAGCTTCAGCCGCGGGCTCGGCGTCGCCTTCCAGGGCCGCCTCTTCGGAAGGAGCTTCGCCTTCAGCAGAGGCTTCCTCCGCCGCGACGCCTTCTTCCGCAGGCCCGCCCTCGAGGCTCGCAAAATAATTATTCACCGCGAGACTGATTTTTTCCACTGTCTTGGGCCCGATGCCCTCGATGGCTTCGAGTTGTTCCGGAGTCATATCGGCCAGGGCCTCAACCGTAGTCACGCCCGCGGCGCTGAGCTTCTCAACCAGCCCTTCACCCAAGCCGGGAACGCTCTCAAGAGGCGTGGTCTGCTGCGGGGCCATTGCGGCCATCTGCAGCTCGACTTCCTGACGCTTCTCTTCCTCGCTCTTGATATCGATCTTCCAGCCCAGCAACTTCGCAGCGAGACGGACGTTCTGGCCCTTCTTGCCGATGGCAAGAGAGAGCTGGCTGTCGTCGACCACGACCTCGAGATGCTTCTCTGCGCTGTCGATCACGGTCACGCGGCTGACTTTCGCGGGCTGCAGCGCCTTTTCGGCAAAGGTGACCGGGTCCTCATGGAACTCGATGATGTCGATCTTCTCTCCGCGCAATTCGCGAATGATGGATTGCACGCGCATGCCCTTCATACCGACGCAGGCGCCGACGGCATCCACATCTTTATCTTTGGACATGACGGCAATCTTGGTGCGCTCACCGGCTTCGCGGGCGATGGCGCGGATCACGACGGTGCCGTCGTAGATTTCGGGAACTTCCGTCTGGAACAGGTGCTGGACCAGTTCCGGGGCGGCGCGAGAAGCCACGACACCCGGACCTTTGGCAGCGCGCTCCACGCGAGCAATCACGACGCGAACGCGCTCGCCAATGGCGAACGACTCCAGACGCGACTGCTCCTTGCGCGGCATGCGGGCTTCCGCTTTGCCGATGTCGAAGATCACGTCCGGGCCCTCGACGCGTTTCACGGTGGCGTTGACGATCTCGCCGACGCGCCCGATGTACTCGTTGTAAACCGTGTCGCGCTCCGCCTCGCGCACCTTCTGAAAGATGACCTGCTTCGCCAGTTGCGCGGCAATGCGTCCGAGAATTCCTTCGGTCACCTTGGGGATCTGTAACTCGCCGCCGACTTCGAGCGAGGGATCGACCTTGCGCGCATCTTCCAGCGTGATCTGCAGGTTCGGATCTTCCACCTGCTCTGGAGTCTCTACCACGGTCTTGACCGCAAAGGCGTTGATCTTGCCAGTGTCCTTGTCGAGCTTGGCGCGGAGATTTTCCTGCGATTTGTAGTATTTGCGCGTGGCCATGACAATGGCGTCTTCCACCGCGCTAACTACAATCTGCGGATCAATCCCTTTTTCCCGGCTTAGTGCGTCGATCGTGTTGTAGAGCTCGCTAGGCATAAGAAACAATTTGGTAATTGAGTAATTTTGTAATTGGGTAACTGAAAACCGCGGAACTCGCGCAATTCAAATTACTCAATTACTGAATTTCCCAATTACTCAATTCTTTCTAAATCTCTGGTACCAGGTTCGCCTTTTCCACGTTGGCGAAGTCGATTTCAATTTTCTGTCCGGCCGTCTCGCCCATCTTCTTGCGCGATTTGTGACTGGCCACGCTCAAATCCAGGGTCAAGCGGCCGTCCTGAAAACTTTCCAGCCGCCCTTCAAAGTGGCGGTTGTTATTCAGCGGCTGCCGTGTCGTCAGCTTCATGCGGCTGCCGGTGAAGCGTGTAAAATCAGCGGCCTTGACTAACCTGCGATCCAGCCCGGGCGACGAAACTTCCAGCGTGTACGAGCCGGGCATAACGTCTTCCACATCGAGAATCGTGCCAAACTCGCGGCTGAACTTGGCGCAGTCTTCGTGCGTCACTCCAGCCAGTGGATCGGCGCCGGCCGCGGGCTTGTCGAGAAACACCCGCAGCATGCGTGCCTTGCCACCGCCGAGGAACTCGACTTCGACAACTTCGAGCCCGCTGGAGGCGGCGACCCGGTCCGCAATCTCCCGCACACGATCAACGTCAAGCGCCATGAATCCAATGACTTACTGGCGGATGGCCGCAACACCGGACGGGTTCCCAACTAAAAAGTGGGCTTGCGCCCACTGGTGTGCTTCGCCAAAAGCCGGTACACAGCAGTTCTCAGTCTCTTAATATACGCCCGGCGGGGGTAAAAAGACAAACCGCCCTGTGCCGATGAGCGGCAACTTTCGCACGCCTCTTCAGAAATGTAACAGAAGAAATTGATACCGACCGGATCCTTTACCCGGTGGGCTATCCTGAGGAAGATGTCAGCGAGGCAGCCGCCTGGTTCGAAAGCGACCATTGAACAACGCAGATCGCTTTAGGATCGCGCGTGGAAATGCTCAGAAGCTTTTCTGCTTTTACTTCCGCAGGTCAATCCATGTCAGAGGCCGGGCATATCATTGCGAGCTCGCGATTGCACCCAAATACCGTTGTGATCTCGATCACGGCGCTCCGGCGCAAGTTGAGATGTAATGCGCTCCATCGCTTTCATTGGGGTGCTCCATGCCGGATCCTCTTGCGGATCTAAATACGCGCCTAGGGGAACTCTTACGACAGATCATGAAAGAAACCGATCCGGAGAAGTATGACGAACTCGGCGCTGAAATCTGGCGAGTCCTCAGCGAACGAGAACGTCTTACCGGCCCGCCATCCTCGCCGGACAAAAAAGAGATCGGTAACTGTTGACCCGTTTACCGTCTGGCTGCCTTAGCCCATTTGCCTCAACTGCCCTGCCGTCTCTAGAATGAATGTTTACCCACGTAGCTGGGGAATCCCGAGAAATTTATGATTCATTTTCCCGTTCCTGAGGCTCTCACTTTCGATGACGTCCTTCTGCTGCCGGCGCGGTCCGATGTTGTCCCGGCGACCGCGAGCACGCAGACGCAACTCACGCGCGAGATTAGCCTGAATATTCCGATTGTGAGCGCCGCCATGGACACGGTCACGGAATCGCACATGGCGATTGCACTGGCGCAGCAGGGCGGGCTCGGCATTATTCACCGCAACCTGACGATTGAGCAACAGGCGAACGAAGTCGACAAGGTGAAGCGTTCGGAGAGCGGCATGATCGTCGACCCCGTGACCATGCATTCGAGCGACAAGGTTTCGGACGCGCTCGAGGTCATGCGCAAGTACAAGATTTCCGGGGTGCCCATCACCGAGCATGGCAAACTGGTCGGCATTCTCACCAACCGCGACCTGCGCTTTGAGACCCGCTTCGATATTCCGATCGACAAGGTAATGACCAAGAAGAACCTCATCACCGTTCCCGTCGGAACGACGCTCGAGGAAGCGGAAAAGATCCTCCACCAGCATCGCGTGGAGAAACTTCTGGTTGTGGATGACAAGTACAACTTGAAAGGCCTGATCACGGTCAAGGACATCCAGAAGAAGCTGAAATATCCCAATGCGGCGAAGGATTCACAAGGGCGCCTGCGGGTGGGAGCCGCGATTGGCGCGACGGGAGACTTCCTGGAGCGGGCGCAGGAACTGGCGGAAGCGAAGGTGGACGTGCTGGCCATTGACAGCGCTCACGGACACTCGACGAAGGTGCTTGAGGCGGTCAAGCTGGTGAAATCCAAGCTGCCGCATGTGCAGCTCCTCGCCGGCAACGTGGCGACCTTTGATGGAGCCTGTGAACTGGCGCGTGCGGGAGCAGACGGCATTAAGGTTGGCATCGGGCCCGGTTCGATTTGTACGACGCGCGTGGTTACGGGCGCAGGCGTGCCGCAGATTACGGCCATCGCCGAGGCGTACCGCGCGACCAAAGACTCGGGGGTCGCGATTATTGCGGACGGCGGCATCAAGTACTCCGGCGATGTCACCAAGGCGCTGGCGGCCGGGGCAAGCTCGGTGATGATTGGCTCGCTGTTTGCCGGGACCGACGAAAGTCCGGGTGAGTTGATCCTTTATCAAGGCCGCTCGTTCAAGTCGTATCGCGGCATGGGATCGCTGGGCGCGATGGCGCAAGGATCGAGCGAGCGTTATTTCCAAAGCAATGAAGGCGATTCGTCGGCGTCGATGTCGGCGTCAGATGGCGAATCGAACCGGCTGGCGAAACTGGTGCCGGAAGGGATTGAGGGACGTGTTCCCTATCGCGGCTCGGTCTCGATGATCATTTATCAGATGGTCGGCGGGTTGAAGTCGGGCATGGGATACTGCGGATGCTCGACGATCCCCGAGTTGCTGCAGAAGACGCGCTTCGTGCGCATCAGCGGCGCGGGACTGCGCGAGTCGCATGTACACGATGTGATGATCACCCGCGAGGCGCCGAACTATGCGATTGAGTAAGGCGTACGTGCTGCGGGCCGGGGCAGCGGACGAGAACGTCCGCGGGACAGCCGCCGGGACGGCGGCAGCAAGGTTCATCACTCACGACCGGGGTTGCGGGCGGCTTACAAAAGCGGCGGGTCCAGCACGCGCTTGAACTCTGATCGACATCGCAGATTGAAGGCTTGGATCGCCGCCATCCTGTGGCTGATCGTGATTGCGATCGAGTCGACCGCCTATCTTTCGGCTAACAATACGAGCCGGATTCTATATCCCATCCTGCATTTCCTGTTCGGCATTGATCGAGCGAGTTTTGAGCCGTGGCACGTGTTCATCCGTAAGTCAGGCCACGTTTTTGGATATGGCCTGCTCAGCATTTTGCTGTTTCGGGCGTGGCGGGAAACACTGCATGCCCCGGAAAATCGCAGGTGGACATTTCGCTGGTCGACCATGGCTTTGCTGGGAACGGCACTGGTCGCCAGCCTGGACGAGTGGCATCAGAGTTATCTGCCGACGCGGACAGGACGCTGGCAGGATGTTGTCCTTGACACGTGCGCCGGTATTGCCGCCCAACTGGTGTTGCTTCTTTACTGGCGCTGGTTCTAGATTCGGTCAGCCAGCTTTCACGGTTCCGCTTCTTTCCCTCCACACATAGAGAAAGTCGGCGTCGCTGGCGGTGGCGACGTTGAGGCCAGCCTTGCGAGTGGCGCGGTTGAGCGCCGACCGCACTTTCTCTTTGCTGTCCGCCAGACCATCCAGAGGTACCTTGAGGGCCACCCCGTTATCGGCCTGTTCCAGGTCGGAGAGAATCTGGCTGACGATCAGCTTATGTTTTCCGTTTCTGCCGCGGGGAACATCGGGAACGGACATGGTTTTGAAGTTCATGGGTGAACTGCTGCCACGACGGGGGCTCATAACGAAGCTCCTTTAGATCTGATAACGTTAAACAACCGTAACGTAATCGTAGCATTAAATAACGTATACCGCAACTAGCGTTATCGTTATAACGAAGCATCCCTGCCCTACCGGGATTTTCCGTATTTCCGTTTCTTGGTTTAGCTGACGTTTTCGATGTGCCAGTTGACGCGACATCGCTTCCCTAAAGAGATCACCCGTATTGCCCGAAGCCTGCTACTTTCCTTTCAGTGTCGAGAAGGAGCAAGCCCATGGGGAAAGCCAATACTTATTTTGAGCAAGTCCCGATCGCGATGGCAAGACAAGTTGCCCGGGCAGAAGCAGAGTTGTCCCGCGGGCGCATGATCGCGTGCGCGATCTGCGGCGTTCACGTTGAACTGGAGCACTGCAAGATTGACGAGCACGGTGATGCCGTCCACGACAAGTGCTATCTCACGAGCATGATCGCACCGACAAGACAGCGACATTCGAGATTCGGGACCTAAACCGCCACACCTCTATATTCTTAGTCGCCGCCCAGCCAATACCCGGCCAGAAGCTTCCCCTGACAGCCCGCTTGACAATTTTTTCTTGAATGTGTTACACATTGTAACGCTACAATGACTAACACAAGGCAAGGCCGTCTAAAGAATTTAGGAGAGGTGGAGCAGAGTGTCATGGATTACATCTGGATGCATGGCCCATCGACATCGGAGGCCTGCCGCGAGGCTTTGGCGGCGTCGCGGCCGATGAAGGATTCCACCATCCGCACGGTGCTGCGCCGACTGGAGGAGAAGGGTTTCCTGACCCACGAAATCGAAGGGCGGACCTTTGTGTACCGGGCGTCGTATGCCCGGCAGAATGTGGCGGTGCGCGCAGTGAAAGGTATTATTGACCGTTTCTGCGGAGGATCAGCCGAGCAACTGGTGCTCGGCATGGTGGATAACGCGGTGCTCGACCGCCGGCAGTTAGAGCAACTGGCCCGCAAGATCGCAGAGAACGAAAAGAAGTCAGGGGAAAAGACCTCCGGGAAAAAGCTGCCGGAATAGGAGTAGCACATGATTTCATCCGAGACCGTCGCGTGGTCGTCCCTCCTGCTGACGCAAGTCGTAGCCATAGCCGGGCGTGGGCTGATCCTGGCTGCCGGTGCGGGCTTAGGGCTCACGGCATTTCGGGTGAAGTCCACCGGGCTGCGGCTGTTCACGTGGACCGCAGTGCTTTACGCAATCATTGCCGTCTCGCTGATGGGCTGGTTGCCGGCAGTCCCAGTCCCGGTGCCGATGTTTCTCCAGGAAACGGGTGCGAAGCCCTACCCCGTGAGCGCCACCCTGGTGCAATCCTCATCGCGAGAGCCCATCGCAGCTGTGCCGCAAAATAAAAAAGAGAGTCTCACGGAAGCAGCGAGCGGAAACGCGCCCTCTGCTTCGGCAACGGTCGCCCACACCTGGGACGCGATTTCTTCCCCTGTCGCAATTTCCTGGAAGGCAGTCGCGAGCTCGATCTATCTGGCGATGGCGGGGCTCTTATTGTTACGCATCATTGCGGGTCTGGCGTTTACCCAACGGTTGGTGCGGGCGTCGCAGAGAATTCACGATCCCAAGGTCAGCGAAATACTTCACTTCCGCGCGACCGATTGGAGACATGCGAGAGTGCCGCGGATCGCGGAGTCCGAATTCATTTCGGTGCCAGTGACCGTAGGCGTGCTGCGCTCTTCAATCCTGCTGCCTGCCGGCTGGCGGGAATGGGACGATGCGAAGCTCGACACTGTTATCGCACATGAAATGGCGCACGTGATTCGTCACGATGCTTTGACGCAGTTCGTTTCCCTGCTGCACCGGGCCGCCTTCTGGTTCAGCCCGCTGGCCTGGTGGCTCGATCGCCATCTCAGGGATCTGGCGGAGCAGGCCAGTGATGAAGCCGCATTGTCGGCCGGAGCCAATCGGAATGAGTACGCGAAAACGTTGCTGGGATTTTTCGAAACGTTACAGGCGGCGCCGCAACGCGTCTGGTGGCAAGGCGTTGCCATGGCCGAGGCGGGCCGGGCGGAACAAAGAGTGGAGCGAATTTTAGCTTGGAGAGGAGCTGTCAGTATGGGGTTGAAGAAATCAGTTGCCGTGGCAATCATCGTATTCGCCGTTCCGGTGGTCTATCTCGCAGCATCCGTTCGCCCGGCCCGGTCTCACGACGGATCCGTAGCGGCAGCCCGGGCGCAAGAGCCAGCGCCGCCTCCGGAGCCTAATGCGGCACCTGCAAAACCACCTGCAGCGGCCGCGTCGACGGTGGTGCCACCGGGCGTTGATACGAAGATCGCGCCTCCTGCACCGGCTGAACCCATCGCATCGGTCGAACCAGAGGATGCGCAAGAGGTTACAGCGCGTGATCATGGGTATTCGTATTCTTATGGCTTCGACGACGAGGAACGGTTCGTCATTGTCTCAGGCAAGACGGACTCGTTCACGATGTCGGGCTCTTCCCAGGATGCCCGCCACGTCGAGAAACTTCGCAAGCAGATTCCAGGAGACTTCATCTGGTTCCAGCGGGATGAAAAGTCGTACATCATTCGCGACCAGGCGACGGTGGAGCGCGCGCGGAAGCTTTGGGCTCCGCAACAAGAATTGGGTGCGAAACAGGAAGAACTCGGGAAGCAGCAGGAGGCTCTGGGCAAGCAACAGCAAGAACTGGGCGCCAGAATGGAGCGAATCCAGGTAAAAGTTCCCGACATGACGGCGGAACTCGACAAACTGCGTGCGGAGTTGAAGTCGCTGAGCGCCGGCGCGACGGCTGAGCAGGTGGGCAGGATTCAGTCGGAGATCGGCGAGTTGCAGAGCAAGATCGGGGAAGTTCAATCGAGCGCGGGCGAGCAGCAATCGAAGATCGGCGAGGAGATGGGAGCCTTGGGCGAGAAGCAGGGCAAGCTTGGAGAGCAACAAGGCGAACTCGGCCGCCGGCAGGGGGAACTCGCCAAACAGGCCACACGGCAGATGAAGGAGATCCTCGACGAGGCGATCAAGAAAGGGACAGCACAACCTGAGCCGCAAGGATCGGATGCGGGAACGCTGTAAGTTCTTGGTGGCTCCGGCGCCGAGGGCGAGACGCCGGCGCTACGACTTCGGGGTCAATAACAGCAACGCCGCTGACAACAGCGCCAGCGCCGCTGATAAATAGAATGGCAGGCTGGCGCAGTAGTGCTTCCACAACTCGCCGGTGATCAAGCTGGCCGCGAGCGTGGCCGCGCTGGTCGCGAAAAAATAAATTCCCAGCGCGCGGCCGCGGACTTCCGGAGCGACCGTATCGACAACCAGAGCTTTGAGAACCGGCTGGGTCAACGCGTAGTACACCCCATAGACCGCCATCGTGATCCAGATCGCCAGGGTCGACGGCGCGCGGCCGAAGACAAAATAAACTCCCGCGAAGATCACATAGCCGGCAGCTGCGATCCAGCGCCGTGAGAAATGATCGCTGAACCATCCTGCAGGCCAGGAGCCGAGCGTGTAGGTCACGTTGAAGACGAGGCCGAGGAGCGGGGCCAGCGAGACTGGAATGCCCACGTTTTGCGCCCGCATCACGAGGAACATATCGCTTGAATTTCCCAGCGAGAACAGGGTTACCGCAACCAGGACCATGAAGAATGCAGGCGAGAGTGGTTGCTTCGCGGCGCGCGAGGCAGCAGGAACTGGCTCCGGTTGAGAACCGCCGGTTGCCGAAGCGCCAGGTTTCGTCTCGCGGATGCCGAGTGCCGCAACCAGCACGGCCAGCGCGCCTGGAACGGCCGCCGCCCAGAATACGCTGCGCATTCCAAAGCGCGCGAGAAGAACGAGAGCGGTGAGCGGTCCCGCGATCGCCCCCGCAGAGTCCATCGACTGAATCAACCCGTAGGCGAATCCCAGCCGTTCCTTGCTGACGGATTCGGCGACCATCACATCGCGGGGAGCACCTCGCACTCCTTTGGCCAAGCGGTCGCTGAACCGAATCAGCAAAATGTGCCACCACGCCGTGACCACCGCCAGCATCGGCTTCACGGCATTGGCGACGAAATACCCGGCAACGACCAGTGGCTTGCGACGGTCGATGCGGTCAGTAAGATATCCGGAAAAAAGTTTGGCGAACGAGGCGACGCTCTCGGCAATGCCCTCGATCAGGCCCAACTGCGCCGGCCCCGCTCCCAAAGAAACCAGAAATGCGGGCAGGACCCAATACGCCATCTCGCTGGCCGTATCGTTGAAAAACGAGGTGATGCCGAACGAGTAAAGGTTGCGCGCGGAGGAGGGTTGGGGCCTGGCGGAACTTGCAGGCATATGGAGGTTTTACCACGGGAGAACAGAGGAACGGAGAGAGACGCGAAATGAGGGGCAACTGACAACCAAGAACCGGCGTTCAGTTAAATGGCACGTACTTGGTCACGATCCATTCGCCGCCTTTGTGCTCGGCAGTAACGGAGAAAAGATCCTGATAGGTTCCGGGCTGGCCGGCTTCGTTGCTGCGTTGGCCGCGATATTTCAGGACAACCAGCGGCGGATCATCTTCCCAATCGACTAACTCCCAGGAGAGCAGCGGGTGCTGCGCCTCAGACTTGCAGATGAAGCGGGCGTACTTCTTGTGGTAATCGTGCTCCCATTGCGACAGCACATCGTCGCAGTGACCATCGCGAATCTCGCGCAGAAACTTGTTCGCAGCTTTTTCGGTGGAACGGTCGCGCAGCGGGTTCATCTTGATGCTCACCGGCAGGCCACTGAGAGGATCGTGATCTTCCGACCGCGCCAACACCGGGCCCTGATTACTGAGCCACCAGAGGTAGCCAACAAAAACGAACACGAGAAGTGCTCCAGCACCAACGGCAATTCCGATCTGGGTGCGCGTGACTGCCATCGTTAAAGTCTCAGGGATGGCAGGTGCCGACACAAGATTACCGGCGGGAGAGGCGAAAGGACATGTACGGCCGGGGAAAGACTAAGACCTTACCCTAATGCTCAAAAAGAAACGGACATGGCGGTTGCCATGCCCTTTTAAATTCGAATAAAAAAGAGCTGCTACTCTTTCTTCTCGTCTCCGCCGTCAGCTGGTGCGGCCTCGCCCTGAGCCTGGGCTTGCGCCTCGGCCTCTTCCATGGCTTTCTTCGCTTCGGCGGCCTTTTTGGCGCGGACTTCGGCACGCTTCTCGCGCTTCTCGTCGAGGACCTTCTCGCTGCCCAGCAGTTCGAGAAAAGCCTTGTCGGCGCCGTCGCCTTTATTCCACGCAGTGCGGATGATGCGTGTGTATCCGCCGTTGCGATCGCCGAATCGCGGGCCGACGGTGTCGAACAGCTTCACCACAGCCTCATCGGTCATCAGGTAAGAAGCCGCCAGCCGGCGCGCAGCCAGATCGCCGCGCTTGCCCAGCGTGATCATCTTCTCGACCAGCGGGCGAGCGGCCTTGGCCTTGGGAACGGTCGTTTCGATGCGTTCCTCGACGATCACCGAGGTGACCAGGTTGCGCAACAGCGACCGCCGGTGCGCTGTGTTCCGTCCGAGTTTGTATCCTGCTACTTTGTGACGCATGAGAACCTCAGTGATCAGTGGCCAGTGGTCAGTGGCCCGTATTCAGACCTTCGCTACAACGTCAGCGGCTAGTGGAATCTTGAGTTTTGCTGACCACTGACCACTAGCCACTGACCACTATTCTTACAGCTGGTCGTCCGGTCCGTAAGCGGACGCGGGCAACGGGACATTCGAAGTCGGTCCGGGTACGGCATTGCCGTGCTCGTCGATCTTCATGCCGAGACTCAACCCCATCGAAGAGAGAATCTCTTTGATCTCGTTCAGCGACTTGCGGCCGAAATTCTTGGTTTTCAGCATTTCGGCTTCGGTCTTCTGCACGAGTTCGCCGATGGTCTGGATGTTCGCATTCTTCAGGCAGTTGTAGCTGCGCACCGACAGCTCGAGTTCTTCGACGGAACGGTTCAGGTTCTCGTTGTGGATCTCGGGCTTGCGGTCGTCGCTGGCTGACGTGCCGGTTTCGATCTCTTCCTCGAAGTTGATGAAGATGTTCATGTGGTCCTTCAGCAGCTTCGCCGCCAAGCCGATCGAATCAGCCGGGGTGATGGAGCCGTTGGTCCAGACTTCGAGCGTGAGCTTGTCGTAATCGGTGATCTGTCCGAGGCGCGCAGCTTCAACCGTGTAATTGCACTTACGCACGGGCGAGTGCACGGAATCGATGGGAATGAACCCGATGCCGAGGTCCTCGTCGAAATTCTTGTCGGCGGAAACGTAGCCGCGGCCGCGCTTCAACCGCATCTCCATGTCGAGCTTGCCGCCTTCGCTGACTGTGGCGATGTAGACGTCTTTATCCAGAACCTCGACGTCGCCATCGGCTTCGATCATGCCGCTGGTAACGACGCCGGGCTGATCGGCGCGCAGGTAGATCGCTTTCGGCGCATCGCCTGCGAGTTTGAATGGAATCTGCTTGAGGTTGAGGATGATGTCGGTCGCGTCCTCGACCACGCCGGGGATCGACTGGAATTCGTGCAGTACGCCTTCCATTTTCACCGCCGTAACAGCCGCGCCCTCGATTGAACTGAGCAGCACGCGCCGCAGGGCATTCCCCACAGTGGTGCCGAACCCGCGCTCGAACGGCTGCGCCCAGAAGATGCCGTACTTATCGGTGAGAGTGGACTGATCAACTGCGAGACGTTTCGGTTTTTGAAAACCCTTCCAAAGCATGTGTTTCTCCTTCGGCCGTTTGGCTCAATCCTGACTCCCTGAATCGGTCCGGATTCAGGTCAAGCGTCAGCAAAGGCTGATCTGGCTCGAATGTGTGGACCATTGAGTAATTGGGAAATTTGTAATCGGGTAATTTGAAACCCGGGCCTCATTTCACAACTTTCAATTACTCAATTACTAAATTCCCCAATTACTCAATTCTTTCTACTTACTGTACAACTCAACGATCAACTGCTCGTTCACCGGCAGCTGAATATCTTCACGCTTGGGCAGGTTCAGGATGCGCGCTTTGTAATTATCGCGATCCACTTCCAGCCAGCTGGGCAACGTTCCGTGGCTGGAGAATTCCTTCGCTAGTTCGAGCACCGTGAGCTTCTTGCTGTTCTCGCGGATGGAAATTTCTTCGCCCGCGCTGACTTCATACGAAGGAATGTTGACCTTGCGGTTGTCGACGGCGACATGCCCGTGGCGCACCAACTGCCGCGCCTGGCGCCGCGATTGCGCGAACCCGAGACGGAACACCACGTTGTCGAGACGGCGCTCGAGCTGCTGCAGCAACTTCTCGCCCGTCACGCCCTTGGAGCGCGCCGCCTTCTCGAAGTAGTTGCGGAACTGGCCTTCCTGGGTGAAGTAGATGCGCTTGGCTTTCTGCTTCTCGCGCAACTGGAGACCGTAGCCTACGATCTTGGCCTTGCGGTCTTTCCCATGTTGTCCAGGGGCAAAATTGCGCTTCTCGATCGGACATTTATCGCTGAAGCACTTGGCGCCTTTGAGGAACAGCTTCATGCCCTCGCGGCGGCATAGACGGCAGACTGCATCGGTATAACGTGCCAAGTTTCTTCTCCTTTAGATGACCGGTTTACGGGTTTGGCTTCACCCTTCGTCCCGGTCGAAATTCAGGGATCAGGGGCTAGGGTTTAGGGATCAGTTTTCTTTTTTTCTGATCCCTAGCCCCTAACCCCTGGCCCCTTGCTTAGACTCTCCGTCTTTTCGGCGGACGGCAGCCGTTGTGCGGAATCGGCGTGACGTCGCGGATGGAGCGCACTTCGATACCAGCGGCAGCCAGCGCACGCACCGCCGATTCGCGGCCCGATCCCGGACCGCTCACCCGCACGTCCACGCTGCGGACTCCATGATCGCGCGCCATGTTCGCGGCATTCGACGCGGCCTGCTGGGCGGCAAAGGGAGTACCCTTGCGCGATCCGCGAAAGCCGAGTGATCCCGAACTCTTCCATGACAGAACGTTGCCATTCATGTCGGAGATGGTCACGATCGTGTTATTGAAGGACGCCTGCACATAAGCCAGCCCATGGGGCACGTGCTTGCGCTCCTTCTTCTTGAACGTTTTCTTCTTGCCTTTTTTCTCCGGTGCGGCAGGTGTGCCGCCCGCTGCTGCTGGTTTAGCCATAAAGTCAGTGTCCAGTGGTCAGTGGCCAGAAATCAGTGACTAGTCTGTGGTGTTACTGGCCACTGACCACTAGCCACTGACAGCTGCGTTTATGTCTTTGCCGTCGCCTTCTTCTTCTGGGCGACCGTTCCCTTGCGCGGACCCTTGCGGGTGCGGGCATTGGTATGAGTACGCTGACCGCGGACCGGCAGGTTGCGGCGGTGACGGAACCCGCGATAGGAGCCGATTTCGATGAGCCGCTTGATGTTCATCGAAACTTCCTTGCGCAGATCGCCTTCCACCAAACCTTCCCCCTCAATGACCGTGCGGATGCGGTTGACCTCTTCTTCGCTGAGGTCCTGAACCTTCTTCATCGGATCGACCTTAGCCTCGTCGATAATGCGCGAGGCGCGAGGATGGCCGATCCCATAGATGTAAGTCAGCGCGATGTTGATGTGCTTCTGGCGGGGAAGATCCACGCCTGCAATGCGTGCCATGTTTCTTAAGCCTCCGAGATACCGCTGGCCTTTTTAGCCTTGAGCTTCGAGCTGTGAGCCTGGAGCAAAACAACCTCTTTCACTTTGGCGGCTCAAAACTCGTAGCTCGCAGCTCACACCTGTTAGCCCTGGCGCTGTTTGTGTTTCGAGTTGACGCAGATCACCCGCACAACGCCTTTGCGGTGGATGATCTTGCACTTGTCGCAAATTTTCTTTACTGATGCTCGTACCTTCATAACCCAGCTTTCAGCCGTCAGCTCTCAGCCTTCAGCAAATGCTATTTATAGCGATACACAATTCTTCCGCGATTCAGATCGTAGGGCGAAAGCTCCACCGCCACTTTGTCGCCCGGGAGGATGCGAATGAAATTCTTCCGCATCTTGCCGGAAACGTGCGCCAGCACCTGATGTTTATTCTCCAGTTCCACCCGGAACATGGCATTGGGCAGCGGCTCCAGGACCACCGCCATCACTTCAATCGCGTCTTCTTTGCTCATGCACCCCTTAAGTAGCTCTTGGCCTTTAGCTCTTGGCTCTTAGCTAAAAGCCAAGAGCTAAAAGCTAATAGCTCTTATTGTGTCAAAATCACCGGCCCGTCTTTCGTCACCGCGACGCAGTGCTCGAAATGCGCGCTGAAACTGCCGTCGGCGGTAA
The DNA here is from genome assembly GCA_035710825.1 of Candidatus Sulfotelmatobacter sp. Classification (GTDB taxonomy): domain Bacteria; phylum Acidobacteriota; class Terriglobia; order Terriglobales; family Acidobacteriaceae; genus Sulfotelmatobacter. The sequence goes on along the minus strand of DASTCU010000011.1, from coordinate 14,464 downwards.
CCGCGGTCCACTTATCGCCGAGCACCCGCGTCTCGGGCTTTCCGTAATTCACCATCGGCTCGATCGCGAGGACCATGCCTTCGCGCAACCGGGCACCGTGTCCACGGGCGCCGAAGTTCGGAACCTGCGGCTCTTCGTGCAAGCGCGTCCCGATACCGTGGCCTACAAACTCGCGCACCACACTGAATCCGGCGGCTTCCACGTGCTCCTGAACCGCCGCGCCTACATCCCCGATCGAATTTCCAATCCGCGCCTGCTGGATACCGCGGTACAACGAAGCTTCGGTTACTTCCAACAGCTTCTTCAATTCCGGCTTCAGGCCGTCGCCTACCGGCACGGTAATGGCGGCGTCTCCATAGTACCCGTCGAGAACCACGCCGCTGTCGATCGAAACGATGTCGCCTTCCTTCAGCAGCCGCTTTTCCGACGGGATACCGTGCACAATCTCTTCGTTCACCGAGGTGCACAGCACGCAAGGATAATCGTAGTAGCCCTTGAATGCCGGCTTGGCCCCAAGTTCCTTAATTTTCTTCTCGGCGGCCCGCTCCAGATCCATCGTGCTCACGCCCGGAGCAACCAGCTCTTTCACATGATCCAAGACCTGGCGAACGATGTGGCCGCTGCGCCGCATCTTTTCAATTTCGCTCGCCGACTTGCAAACAATCGCCATGCTCTGTTCTTACGCGTGATGATCTTCAAGAATCCGGAAGATCTGGCCCGTGACATCGTCCACCGGCAAATCGCCATTGACACAAATCAGGCGGCCGGTGCGCTGATAGTAATCTGCCACCGGACGGGTCTGCTCCTGAAATGCCGTGAGTCGTGGCTGAATTACTTCCAACCGGTCGTCATTGCGGGCCACCAGCTTGGTCCCATGGGCCTCATCGCAAACTTCGTTAAAACGGGGCGGCTGGAAATGGACGTTATAGATCCGTCCACAGGTGGGACAAGAACGGCGTCCAGTAATCCGGAGCAAAAGTTGATTATAGTCGACGTCGAGCCGGATCACAATCGGCCAGGTGCGCGTCGGAATCGAATTGTCAAAGAGCTCGTGGTCGAGCAGTGCATCGAGCCACCCGGCCTGGGCTGCAGTCCGGGGGAAACCGTCCAAAATGTAGCCCCGCCTGGTGTCGGGCTGCCTCAGCCGTTCCCGGACCATGTTACAAACCAGGTCGTCGGAAACCAGCTCTCCGCGCGCCATCACGGCCTTGGCCGCGAGCCCGAGCTCCGTGCCTTGCACCACATTCTCCCGCAGCAGATCTCCCGTCGAGATCTGGGGAATTCCGTAGCGCTCCATGATCCGCTTGGACTGAGTGCCCTTACCCGCACCCGGAGGCCCAAGCAGCACCACGGGACCCACTACACGCGAGGTTTCCTGCGCCATCGGCCTGGCCAAAGCCTCCCGATCTCAATCTCCTCGGCGCCCCAAGACTCCAGCCGAGGTGCAGCAACCCCCACAACTTACCAGCGGCGGCCGCGAATGCGCCCGCTGCGCGGCGTAAATCCATCATAGTGGCGCATGATCAACTGCGCCTCAATCTGCGTCACGGTATCCATCGCCACGCCGACTACGATGAGCAACGAGGTTCCACCAAAATAAAAGTTCACGCCCAAACCGTTGGTCACCCAGGCCGGAAGATTCTCGAAAAATCTTCCGATCGGACCATAAAGGTGGTTGAGGTGAATGCCAGCGATCATCCATTCCGGGATGAAGGAAATAATGATCAGGTACAGAGCGCCCACCAGGGTGATGCGCGTCAGGACCTCGTTGATAAAGTCCGCCGTGCGCTTGCCCGGACGAATGCCGGGAATAAACCCGCCATACTTGCGCATGTTGTCGGCAACTTCGCTCGGGTTGAACACGATCGAGACGTAGAAGTACGCGAAGAAAATGATGCCGACGGCATACAGCAGGGTATAAAGCGGCTCGCCCCAACCGAGCCAACGAATCAGGTCGCCGAAGTAGCGGCTGTTGCGCAGCCCGTAACCGATGGTCTGCGGCATAGTCAAAATCGACGACGCGAAGATGACCGGCATGACGCCGCCAGCATTCACGCGCAACGGAAGATGCGTCGACTGACCGCCCATCACCTTGCGGCCCACCACGCGCTTGGCATATTGCACCGGGATACGGCGCTCGCTACGTTCGACGAACACGATGAACGCAACCACCGCGACCATGAAGACGAGCAGCCCTACCATCAGAGGGAAGGTCATCGCTCCCCAAGCCGCATTCTTCGCCTTGTCGATCAGGTCCACGACCCCGCGCGGGAGGCCGACCACAATGCCGGCAAAGATCAGCAGCGACATGCCATTGCCTACGCCGCGCTCGGTGATCTGCTCACCCAGCCACATGATGAAGGCGCTGCCGGTAGTGAGCGTCAGCACCGTCATCAGGCGGAAAGACCAGCCCGGATTCAGCGCGAAACCGCCCTTTTCCAGACCGATGGCAATGCCGAAGGACTGCACCGTGCTGAGAATCACGGTGATATACCGGGTCCACTGCGTGATCTTCTTGCGCCCCAGTTCGCCTTCTTTCTGCAACTTGGCCAGTGGCTCATAGACCACCGTCAGCAACTGCAGAATGATGGACGCCGTGATGTACGGCATGATGCCGAGGGCAAAAATCGTCATGCGGCGCAACTGGCCGCCGGAGAACAAGTCAACAAATCCCAGCAGCGAACCGCTGGTACTGCCCTGGGCAAAGAACTGCTCCAGCTTGCTGGTATCGATGCCCGGCGTCGGCAAGTGGCCGCCCAGCCGGTACACAAACAGCATCGCAAGTGTAAAGAGGATCCGCTTGCGCAGATCGGGAATCCGAAAGATGTTCGCCAGCTTGTCAAACATTACTGCAAGACCTCAAACTTGCCGCCCGCCTTGGTGATCTTTTCCTGGGCCGACTTGGAGAACTTGTGCGCGCTCACGGTAATCGCGGTCTTGAGGTCGCCATCGCCCAGGATCTTTACCGGATTCTTGGTCTTGATTACTCCCGCTTTGCGCAGCACGTCGGGATTGATCGTGCTCTCGCCGAGTTCCGCCAGCCGCTCCAGGCTCACGATGCTGTATTCCTTGCGGAAGATGTTGGTGAAGCCGCGCTTGGGCATGCGGCGGTGCAGCGGCATCTGGCCGCCTTCAAACCCGCGAATCATGCGCGAACCGGTGCGCGAGCGCTGCCCTTTGTGCCCGCGGGTGGAGGTCTTGCCCATGCCAGAGCCCATGCCGCGGCCTACGCGTTTGCGCTTGGTTGTCGCTTTTTTCGGTGCGTGAATATTGGATAAATTCATAAGTAAATTCTCAGTTGCGAGCTCTGAGCTCGTGGCTCAAAGCGCTCAGTCCACAAACTCCACCAGATGCGGAACCTTCGCGACCATGCCGCGGATGGCCTGCGTGTCAGGACGCTCGATCACCTGGTTCAGGCGGGTGAATCCCAGCCCTTTGATCACTAACTTGTGTTTTTGCGGGGCACAAATCGCCGAACGCACCCACTTGAGCTGAATCTTTCCGCTGCCCGAATTCGTTTTCTTCGCCGTCATTTCAAACCTCAGTGGTTAGCGGCCAGTGATCAGTGGCCAGTATCCGAAATTGTCCTCTCGCTCTTGCTGGCCACTGATTGCTGACCACTGGCCACTGCTCTTACAGTTCTTGCGCCGTCTTGCCGCGCAGGATTGCAACGCTCTCTCGATTCTTCAACTGCTTCAGGGCATCGAAGGTCGCCTTGATCACGTTGTGCGGGTTGGTAGTACCAATCGATTTGGTGAGCACGTTTTGCACGCCCGCCGACGTCATGACCGCACGCACCGCGCCGCCCGCAATCACGCCCGTGCCTTCCGGAGCGGGCTTGAGCAGCACTTTACCCGAGCCGTAGCGTCCTAGAACGAGATGCGCAATGCTGGTCTGCGTGAGATTCACCTTGACCAGATTCTTCTTGGCCGATTCAATCCCTTTGCGGATTGCCTGCGGCACTTCCTTGGCCTTGCCGGATCCGTAGCCGACCACTCCGGCCGACGGATCGCCCACAACGACCAGCGCCGCAAATGAAAGATTCTTGCCGCCCTTGACAACCTTGGTCACGCGGTTGATGGCCACCACCTGGTCCTTCAACTGGTACGCACCTGCATCGAGTTTCTTCATTACTGTTGGCATTGTCGAAACGCTCATTTCATTGAGTAATTGTGTAATTGAGTAATTTTGCAATTGAAATTCGAACCGGTTTTCAATTACCCAATTACTCAATTACTCAATTACAAAATTCCTAGAATTGCAATCCCGCTTCGCGGGCAGCCTCGGCCAAGGCCTTCACGCGCCCGTGATAAATGTAACCGCCGCGGTCGAATACAACCTTGGTCACGCCTTTTGCTTTGGCGCGCTCGGCAATCACTTTGCCGATTGACTTGGCTGAAGCGACGTTGCCGCCGGTGCGCCGGTCTTCTTTCTTGCCTTCGGCGGTGCTGGCGGACACCAGCGTCTTGCCATGCAGGTCGTCGATGACCTGCACGTAAATATGATTCAGCGAGCGGTACACATTGAGCCGTGGACGCTCCGCCGTTCCCTGCATCTTCTTGCGGATGCGCTCGTGCACGTGGCCGCGCTTTTCGTTCTTTCTCGTTCGTGTCAGCATAATAAAATCTCTTAGCTCAACCCTCAGCTACCAGCAAGACTCTCGATGCCCAGATGGGTGAGAGCTGAAGCTGACAGCGGAAAGCTTATTTTGCTCCCGTCTTTCCAACTTTCTTCTTGAGGCGCTCGCCGGCATAGCGCACACCCTTGTTCTTGTACGGATCGGGTGGACGCAAGGCCCGCATTTCGGCGGCGACCTGTCCGACCTTTTGCCGGTCAATTCCCGTCAGCGTGATGCGCGTCTGCTTCGGATCGACAACCGCGTCCACTCCCGTGGGTAACGGATACTCGATGGGATGCGAATATCCCAAGTTGAACACGACCGTGAGCTTGCCCTTCATTTCGGCGCGATAGCCGATGCCGACGATCTCGAGTTCACGCGTCCAGCCTTTGGTGACGCCTTCGACTGCGTTGTTGACCAAGGCCCGCGCCAAGCCGTGCACCGCCGACTGCGAATCGTTCTCGCGGATCGCGACGATGTGCCCGTCTCTCTGCTCGACCTTAATTCCAGTCGGCAGTGGCGTGTCTAGCTTGCCCTTCGGCCCCTGTACCAGGACCGTATTACCTTCAACTTTGACCGTGACGCCCTTGGGAATCGCGATCGGCTTTTTTCCAATTCGTGACATAAGATCAGCTCTCAGCCTTCAGCTTTCAGCCATCAGTTTTCCTTGCCAGTACCGCCGCTCTTGCTGAGAGCTAACGGCTGATAGCTGATTGCTGCTTCTCTAGTAAATCTCGCACAACAACTCGCCGCCGACGCCTTCCTTGCGCGCCTGCCGGCCGGTCATCACGCCGCGGGGAGTGGTGAGAATGTTGATACCCATGCCGCCCAGCACGCGTGGAATCTCTGCGCGCCGCACGTAGACGCGGCATCCCGGGCGCGATACACGCTCCGCCTTTGAGATGGCGGCCTCGTTGTTGGCGCCATACTTCAGGTAAATCCGGATAATCTTGTGGCCCTCTTCTTCCGTCGGCTTGAAATTGGAGATGTAGCCTTCCTCTTTCAGGATGCGGGCAATCTCCAGCTTCAAGCGCGAAGCCGGAACGTCCACCTTCTGGTGCCGGGCTTGGAGTGCGTTTCGCACTCGCGTCAACATATCTGCGACCGGATCGGTCAACCTCATCGTTTGCTTCTCCTCCAGCCACCCGTTCGCTCCGCGTCCAGCGGAGAACCTGCAGCGGCTTGCATTCCGGTCGTTAGTCTTGCGTCGTTAGCTTGTGGCAAACGACTGACGACCAACGACGAACAACGTACTTACCAAGATGACTTCGAAACTCCTGGAATCTCCCCGCGCAGCGCCAACTGCCGGAAGCACAGCCGACAAATCCCGAACTTCCGCAGGAATCCCCGCGGGCGTCCGCAAAACTTGCAGCGGTGGTGCCTCCGTGTAGTAAAGATTCTGCCGTTCTTGCAAACGCATGCCTTGCCGTCTATGACACCTTTACCCCGACAGACAGGGCACGGTTTATCCGGCCTCTTCACGTCTTCCGCACGTTGGTGCAGCCCAACTCCGTCTTTAACTCGCTTTGCTGTAGTCGCCATTCAAATCCTTCTTGGAACCTTGAACCTCTGAATTGAAACCTATGCCCGGAACGGCATTCCCATGTGCTTCAGCAAGGACCGCGCCTGGTTGTCGTTCGCCGCCGTGGTCACAATGGTCACGTTCATTCCCTTCAGTTTGTCGACCTTCTCGTAAGAAATCTCCGGAAAGATCAACTGATCGTGCAGACCGATCGTGTAATTCCCGCGACCGTCGAAAGACTTGGTCGAAACTCCGCGAAAGTCGCGCACACGGGGCAGAACGATGTTCACCAGCCGGTCGAAGAACTCGTACATGCGATCTCCGCGCAGCGTCACCATCGCGCCGATGGACTGTCCCTGGCGAACTTTGAAGGCGGCAATCGACTTCTTCGCCCGCGTCACAACCGGCTTCTGTCCGGTGATCTGGCCGAGTTCGTTCACGGCCGGATCGAGCACTTTCGCATTCTGCGTCGCTTCGCCCACGCCCATGTTCACCACGATCTTGTGCAGGCGCGGAACTGCCATCACGTTCTTCAGTTCCAGCTCTTTCAGCAGCGCGGGAGCTACTTCCTTTTCAAACCTGGAGCGCAGGCGCGGACGCTCTTTCGCGCTATGCCGCTGCTGGTCCGGCCCCTTCTTCTCCTGCACCGGTGCTTCTTTTTGTCCTTTTTTATCTTTTGCCATTTCCTTATCAACTTCCTCCCACGGTTTCGGAGTGGTTACCGGTTCGTGAGAATTGAACGATTGTGTAATTTGGTAATTGTGTAATTGAGAACCCTCAACTTCGGTTCGATTTTCAATTACTCAATTCCGCAATTTCCCAATTACTCAATCATTTATCCAATGTCGTTCCGCACTTCTTGCAGGTCCGAACCTTACGGTCGCCGCGAACTTCGTGTCCGATGCGCACCGGACCACAGGTGGGGCACACCAGCTGCACGTTGGAGATCGCAATCCGGCTTTCCTGCTCCGCGATACCGCCCTTGATATTGCGCTGCGGGTTCGGTCGCACGTGCTTTTTCACCATCATCACGTGCTCGACCAGCAACTTGGCGTCATTCGGAAACACGCGCAGCACGCGCCCTTCCTTGCCCTTGTCCCGTCCGGTGATCACCTTCACGGTGTCGTTCCGCCGGATGTCTACTCGCTTATGTTCAGTGCTTACAGTTCTCATAATCGAAACCTAATTCGGTAACTGGGAATTGAAAACCAACTCTCACCGATCTTTTCAATTACTCAATCACTAAATTTCCCAATTACTCAATTCCCACTCGCTTAAATCACTTCTGGCGCCAGCGACACAATCTTCAAAAACTTCTTCTCGCGCAGTTCACGCGCCACCGGACCGAACACGCGCGTTCCGACCGGCTCGCCCGCATCGTTGATCAGCACCGCGGCGTTCTGGTCGAAGCGGATATAAGTACCATCGCGGCGCCGGTGTTCCTTGCGCGTACGCACGATGACCGCCTTCACCACTTTGCCCTTCTGCACCTGGCCCTCAGGGGCCGACTCCTTCACGGCCGCGGTGATTATGTCGCCTAGCCCGGCATTCAACCCCGTCGAGCCGCCCAGCGGCAGGATCATCTGCAGCTTGCGCGCGCCGGAATTGTCGGCGACCTCCAGCATCGATCTCATCATCACAGCCATGGCGTCGATCTCCTTCTCGCTCTCGCGCTACGTGCCCGGAACTTCGACCGCGGCTTCTGGTACCAATGCCGCTTTGCGAATAATGTCTTTCAGCTTCCAGCGCTTCAGCTTCGACAATGGACGGGTCTCCTCTAGCCTCACCACATCGCCCACGTGCGCTTCGTTTTTCTCGTCGTGCGCATAGAACTTCTTGTTGCGCGCGATCACACGACCGTAAAATGGATGTGACTTTTTCCGCGTCACCTGCACCACAATCGTCTTCTGCATGCGGTTCGCGAGTACTTCGCCCACCACTTCCTTGCGACGGCCTTGCGGCTTCTGGGTTGTCTCCGCCATTATCGTTTCTCCGTTGCGGCCGAGCGCTGGCGCTCTCCGCGAACCGTCTTCACACGCGCAATGTCCTTGCGCAGGCCGCGAATCTTCTTCAGGCTCTCGGTCTGCCCCATGTTCAGCTGAAATTTCAGCTTGAACAGCTGGTCGGCCAGTTCGCGCTCCTGGTTCCCGAGCTCAGCGTCCGTTAAGTTTCTGATTTTTTCTGCATCCATAAATTCATTTCCCAGTTGCCAGTACACGGTTGTCGGTACAGGCAAGATCTTTAGTGAGCACCTTCACGCTTCACCAGCGTGGTGCGCAGCGCTAACTTGTGCGACGCCAAACGCATCGCCTCGCTCGCGTCCTGAAGCGTGACGCCTTCCATCTCGAACAAAATCTTTCCGGGACGCACGACCGCGACCCAATGATCGGGCGCGCCCTTGCCCTTGCCCATACGGGTTTCGGCGGGCTTCTTGGTGACCGGCTTGTCGGGAAATACGCGGATCCAGATCTTGCCGCCGCGCTTGACGAAACGGGTCATAGCCACGCGGCTGGCTTCAATTTGACGGTCCGTCACCCAACCTGGCTCCAGCACCTTCAGCCCGAAATCGCCGAATGCCAGCGTCGATCCGCGCCACGCCTTGCCGGTCATGCGGCCGCGCTGTTGCTTGCGATACTTCACTTTCTTTGGCATCAACATAAAATCAGCTCTTAGCTTCCAGTTCCTGGCTAAACTTCGCCCGCCCAGTGGCGAGCGTTTTTACTTCTTCAATCTGACTTCCAGCTTCTGACGTCCCTAGAATCCGGCAGCCGCAGGCTGTGCTTCACGCTTTTTCTGCTGGAGGATCTCGCCCTTGTACACCCAGCACTTCACACCGATCACGCCATACGTCGTGCGCGCCTCGGTAAAGCCGAAGTCGATGTCAGCGCGCAGCGTGTGCAGCGGCAGACGTCCCTGCAGATACCATTCCGAGCGCGCGATTTCATTCCCGTTCAACCGCCCGCTCACGCGAACTTTAATTCCCTTGCATCCGAAGCGCAGCGCCGAATCGACAGCCTTACGCATCGCACGACGGAAACCTACGCGCTTTTCCAGTTGCAGCGCGATCGACTCCGACACCAGTTGCGCGTCGAGTTCAGGCTTATGCACTTCCTGGATGTCGACAAAAATATCCTTGCCGCCGGTGCGCTTCTGCAGTTCGCCCTTGAGCTTGTCGATTTCCGCGCCCTTGCGCCCGATGATGATCCCGGGCCGCGCCGTCTTGATGATGATGCGCAGCTTGTTGCCAGGACGCTCGATCTCGATGGCGCTGACACCAGCTGACTTGAGCTTTTCCTTCAGCTCGTTCTTCAGCTTGACGTCTTCGTGCAACTGTTTGTCGTAGTCGCGCTCGGCAAACCAGCGCGACTTCCACGGCTTCGTGAAGCCAAGCCGAAAACCATACGGATGGACTTTTTGTCCCATTGCTTCTCCTAAACCACTTCAGCTTCCAGTTCCAGCGTCAGATTTCGAGAATTTCCTGCCCGTGGACTGCCTTTGCATCCACACAAAACTAGAAACTCGAAACTTGAAGCTACTTCTTCGCAGCTGCCTTCTTCTTTTTCCCGGCAGCTTTCGCCACCGGCGCCCGCCGCCTTCTCACAGGGGCAGCAGCGGTTTCGCCGCCGGCCACGGTGGCGGCTTCCCCGTTTTTCCCGCGCTCGGCCAGCACTAACTCAATGTGCGAAATGCGCCGCTGGTAGCGGTACGCGCGCCCTTGCGGCGCCGGACGAATCCGCTTCATGCGCGGCCCGTCGTTGGCCACCGCCCGCTTCACGTACAGATTGTCGATCTCGACATCGAGACCCTTCTCGCTCGCGAGAAAGTTCGCGTTGTCCAGCGCCGACTGCAGCAGCTTGCCCACATGCGACGCCACGCGCTTCTTGGTAAACAGCAAAGTATTGCGCGCATCTTCCACACGCCGTCCTTTGATCAAATCCAGCACCAGCCGCGCCTTCTGTGGCGAGACCCGCAGGTAACGCATTTCCGCTCGAAATTCCATAGTCGTAATCTCAGCTCTGGCTCTTAGCTTTTAGCTCCCGGCGCAAAGCCGAGAGCCACAGCCAAAAGCGTTTCTATGCTTTTGGCGCCGCCGGTGCTGCGCCTGCCGGGGCCGAGGGCGCAATCGCTCCCGGGCCGCCCGGAATGCCCGCCGGTTTCGCCGCCACTTCCGTCGCCGCCCTCATGGAGTGACCTTTGAACTGGCGCGTGAAACTGAACTCACCCAGTTTGTGCCCCACCATGTTTTCGGTGACGTACACCGGAATAAATTTTTTGCCGTTGTGCACCGCGATCGTATGGCCGACCATCTCCGGGACCACCGTCGAGCGTCGCGACCAGGTGCGCAGCACTTTCTTCTCGTTGCGCGAATTCATGCCCTCTACCCTCGCCAGAAGGTAGCCATCCACAAACGCGCCTTTTTTGGTTGAACGTGCCATAAATTCAGCTCTCAGCTTTCAGCCGTCAGCTTTCAGCTAACCGCTTCTAAAAATCCTGTTCCGAACTTACTTGCTTCTCCGGCTCACGATGAACTTATCCGTGCGCTTGTTGTTCCGCGTCTTGTATCCGCGCGTCGGCTGGCCCCACGGCGTCACCGGATGCCGTCCGCCGGAAGTCTTGCCTTCACCGCCGCCGTGCGGATGATCCACCGGGTTCATCGAAACGCCGCGATTATGCGGACGCTTTCCCAGCCAACGGGAGCGTCCCGCTTTGCCGATGGTGACGTTCTCGTGATCGATGTTGCCGACCTGGCCGATGGTCGCCATACAGTCCTGCGAAATCTTGCGGGTCTCTCCGGAAGGCAACTTCACCAGCGCGTATTCTGCTTCTTTCGCGACCAATTGAGCAGAACCGCCGGCCGACCGAACCATCTGCCCGCCCTTACCCGGCTTGAGTTCGAGATTATGAATCTGCGTGCCGGGCGGAATGTTGCGCAGCGGCAGCGCGTTGCCCACAAGAATGTCGGCCTCAGGTCCGCTCACCACTTTTTGCCCGACCTTCAATCCTTCCGGCTGAATAATGTAGCGCTTCTCGCCATCGGCATACGCCAGCAGCGCGATGCGCGACGAGCGGTTGGGATCGTATTCAATCGTGGCCACGGTCGCGGGAATACCGGTCTTGTCGCGCTTGAAATCAATAATGCGCAGCTTGCGCTTGTGGCCGCCACCGATGAACCGCATGGTAGTGTCGCCCGAGTTGCGCCGTCCACCGGTGCGCGGCTTAGGCTCCACCAGCGGCTTGTGCGGATGCTTCGTCGTGATGTCGTCATTGACGAGCGTCGTGCGATAGCGCAACGTCTGCGTCGTTGGTCTGTAAGTTTTAATCGGCATATGAAACTCTCAGCTTTCAGCTGTCAGCCTTCAGCTTCACACCGTCGCTCTACTGAAAGCGGACGGCTGATAGCTGATCGCTGCTTTACAAATTCTGCGCGTACTCCGGCATCTTCTCGCCGGATCGCAACCGCACGTAAGCCTTCTTCCAATCCGGACGGTAGCCGGCAAACTTGCCGCGCCGCCGCTCTTTTCCCGGATAGGTGGCCGTGCGCACCGAATGCACTTTCACTTTGAAAATCGATTGCACCGCTTCTTTGATTTCCGTCTTGGTCGCCTTGGGCGCTACCTGGAAGACCAGCGTGTTCTGGTTTTCCTTAATGTCCAGGCCCTTTTCGGTAATCACTGGACGGCGAATGATCTGGTACGCGCTCTTCATTAGGCCACCTCCGCCGCTTTTTCAGTGCGCGCGCGACGACGCCTCTCGTGAGTGGGCTTCTTCGCGCCTTCGTCTTCTCCCGTGCCCGACTTGCGATGCTTCTTCGAGACCGAGCCTTTTAGCGAAACCTGCAGCTTCTCAATCGCCGGTTTCGAGAAGATCACGCGGTCGTGCCGCAGCAGGTGATAGGGATGCACTTCGCTCCCTGAAATCAATTCCAGCCCGGCAATGTTGCGCGCGCTCAATTCCAGATTTCGGTTCTCATGCTTGGGTACCTCGACCACCAGCACAGTCGAGTCGACTTTCAACGAATCGAGCGCCTTGCGGAATTCCTTGGTCTTCGGTTCCTTCAGGTCAAACGCATTCACTATGATTAACTTCCCATCGGCAAACTTCGCAGCCAGCGCCGACCGCAGCGCGCCCAGCAGTTTTTTGCGCGGGAAGGTGTAGTCATAAGATCGCGGCACCGGTCCATGCACGGTCGCGCCATGCCGCCACAGGGGCGACCGGATCGATCCGATGCGGGCCCGGCCGGTACCCTTCTGCTTCCACAGCTTCTTGCCGGAGCCGGAAACCTGCCAGCGCGCCTTGGTGGCGTGCGTTCCGGCGCGCTGCCCGGCGCGGTAGTGCTTTACCGCTTCCCAGAGCAGATCTTCATTGACCGCGCCGAAGATCTCATCGGCGAGATCGTATGTCCCAACCTTCTCGCCGCTCAAATTGTGTATGTCAATCGTTGCCATCGCCTTTGCATTTCCGACCACTGGCCACTGGCCACTGATCACTGAATTACGCTTTCTTCGCCGCTCTCTTCGCCGCCTTCAACGGATCGACGGTCGCCGCGCCGGCGAATCCGCGACGTTCTCTGGGTGGCTTCTTCGCCTTGGTGATCACGATGTATCCGCCCTGCGGGCCAGGCACGCTGCCTTCGACCACCAGCAGATTCTCGTCTTTGTCGACGCCGAGCACGCGCAGGTTGCGCGCCGTGACCTGCTGATTTCCCATGTGGCCCGACATCCGCATGCCTTTGAACACGCGCGACGGGAAAGCCGACGATCCGATCGAACCGGTGATCTGGAACATGGAGCCGTGCGACTTGGGACCGCCGCCGAAATGATGCCGCTTCACGACACCTTGAAACCCGCGGCCCTTGCTCACTCCGACAATATCGACGAACTTTTCACCTTCGAAAATCTCGACCAACACGCGATCGCCAACCTTCACCGCGCCATTGCCGTCGCTGGACGGTTCAATTTCGAGCGGCACTTCGCGCATGAACTTCACCGGCGGCAGATTGTTCTTCGCCAGATGCCCCTTCGCGGGCTTGGTCAGCCGCGACTCTTTCACAAATTCGACCAGGCCGATCTGGGCCGCCTCGTAGCCATCTTTCGCAGCCGACTTATGCTGCGTCACCACGCACGGACCAGCCTGCAGCACTGTGACCGGGCGAACGTCGCCCTTGGAGTCGAACAGTTGCGTCATGCCGACCTTCTTACCCAGAATTCCTGCTACCTTCGTTGCCATTTCCTTCTCCATGCCCAGCTTGGCTCAGCGGCTATTGGCTGGTGGGGTCGTCCCCGTACTCATGCTTTCAACCTTCAAGTATTCCCGGCGGTTCTTTTCGTTTCTCAGCATGTTCCACGCGTTCGCTGCCAGGAACAACCCGAAACACACCAGAGCCCACAGCCGATAGCTTCTCGAAACCTGCGGCGCCACTGCCGTAAACACCATGTACAAGAGACCGAACGCGACGACCGACAACATTGCGGGCCAGTCATAACGCTCCCGGTACCCGCACTTCGGACATCTTTGCACGGTGTTCCTCGCAATCGAACTACTTATGCTCTTTGCCGAACGCCTTGATCTCCACATCTACGCCCGCGGGAAGATCGAGCTTCATCAGCGCGTCCACCGTCTGCTGCGTCGGCTCGAGAATATCGAGCAGGCGCTTGTGAGTACGGATTTCGAACTGTTCCCGCGACTTCTTGTCCACGTGCGGCGAACGCAGCACGCAGTACTTGTTCTTCATCGTGGGCAGGGGAATCGGCCCTGCAATCTGCGCGCCGGTGCGCCGCGCCGTCTCCACAATCTCGCCCGTCGACTGATCCAGAATGCGGTAGTCGTAAGCTTTCAACCGGATGCGAATTCTCTCTTTTCCAATCACTATTTCATCTCTCTAACCCCTCCCGGCACCTCCGGGAGGAAAGAACTGGCGGCAAGCTGCAAGCCGCGTTGTTTTCATGTGTGGGCGACCTCGCCCGCGTCTGCTTCGATCTTTACTGCAGGCAGCGCGGGCGTGGGCGCCCGCGCCACATACAATGCACTTACTTAACAATTTCCGCGATCGTGCCGGCGCCGACAGTGTGGCCGCCTTCACGGATGGCGAAGCGCAAGCCCTTCTCCATGGCCACCGGCGTGATCAGTTCGATCACCAGGCTCACGTTGTCGCCCGGCATCACCATTTCGGTGCCCGCCGGCAACTCCGCCACGCCCGTCACGTCTGTCGTTCGCAAATAAAACTGCGGACGGTATCCCTTGAAGAATGGCGTGTGACGCCCGCCTTCTTCCTTGGTCAGAATGTAGACCTCGGCCTTGAACTTGGTGTGCGGCGTGATCGATCC
>DASTCU010000010.1:0-2239 GCA_035710825.1 Candidatus Sulfotelmatobacter sp. | reverse complement strand
GGAATAAGCGCTTGCGCCGGAAGATCGCCAAGGAAATGCGCCAGGCCAAGAAAGAACAACAGCGCACCGGGCAACCCGCCCGTGTATTCACCGAGTTCTTCTACCAAACACGCAAGACCTGGAGCCAGAGCCGTCGTGTGGTGGCCAAAGCCGAACAGATCCCTGGCAAGGAGAATCCGCGTTACCTAGTCACCTCGCTTCTACCTTCTGCCTGGCCGGCTCGGGAGCTGTACGAACAGCTGTACTGTGCTCGAGGAGAGATGGAGAACCGCATCAAAGGTGCGCCGGCAAAACCGGCGAAGAGAAGGTGGTGTAAGTCCACTACACTGAAGGAATAGCGAACCACAGTGGCCCCGAGTCATGCACAGTTGCCCGCGAGGGCGGCGGTGAAGCGTTGACAGGGGTACGCATAGGCCAGCCATCGAGCCGCGAAAATGGTTTTTTGTCCCGAACGCTGACACGGTCTTTGACGTGGAAGGCAATACGGGCGGAGGCGACATCGCGAGCAACCGTCCGGTACGGCGTGGTCTGAGAACCTGGCATGTGCGCATGCTCTTCGTCTGGGAACCGGGAGATCTTGGGTTTGACCGGCAAGCACTGCCGGCCCGCATCGGGAAGGCGAGGAGCCGAAGCCGATGACGAACGGACCCAAGAAGTCTGACCTCGCAACAGTAGCAATGAAGCCGACGAACAAAACCGGACATAGGACGGCGGCGGAGCCGGCAGAGCCAAGGGCGAGGGCCGAGGGGAACGTGAGCCAGCAAAGCACGGACCGGACGCAGTGCCGGACACGCGTGTCACAGGCGCTGGAGCGCGTACGTAGAGTAGCAAGGGCAAGGAAGAAAGAACGGTTCACTGCGCTGCTCCACCATATCAGCATCGATCTGCTCCGACTGTCGTTCTACGCACTTAAGCGCAGCGCGGCGCCCGGAGTGGACGGTGTGACTTGGCAGGACTACGAAGTAGCCTTGGAGAGCAATCTCCAAAGACTGCATCGACAAGTTCATCGGGGCGCGTACCGCGCATTACCCAGCCGGAGGAAGTACATACCAAAACCGGATGGGCGTCAGAGGCCGCTTGGCATCGCTGCGCTGGAGGACAAGATTCTTCAGCGCGCGGTGGTGGCGGTACTCAATGCGATCTACGAGGAAGATTTCCTCGGTTTCTCGTATGGATTCCGACCGAAGCGCCGCCAACATGATGCTTTAGATGCGCTGATGGTTGGCATCCAGAGACGGAGGGTGAACTGGATACTCGACGCCGATTACCGAGGCTTCTTCGACACGGTGAGTCACGACTGGCTTCTCCGTTTCCTGGAGCATCGCATCGGAGATGAGCGCATCATCCGCTTGATCCGGAAATGGCTCAAGGCGGGAGTGCTCGAAGAAGGGATCGTCACGGAAAGCGAAGCAGGCACACCACAGGGCGCGACCGCATCGCCCCTACTGGCAAACGTCTACTTGCACTACGTGCTCGATCTTTGGGCGCAGCAATGGCGGAAGCGCCACGCCCGCGGGGACATGATCGTCGTGCGCTTTGCCGATGATAGCGTCTTCGGATTCGAGTACGAGTCCGATGCCAAGCGGTTTATGACGGATATGCGTAAGCGGTCAGAGGCATTCTCGCTGTCAATGCATCCGGACAAGACTCGGCTCATTCGGTTCGGTCGCTATGCGGCCCTCAACCGAAAGGAGCGTGGTCTTGGTAAACCGGAAACCTTTCAATTCCTGGGCTTCACGTTGATCTGTGGGCAGAAACGTAAGGGTGGTTTCCAGCTACAACGGAAAACCCGACGCGATCGAATGCAGGCAACGCTCCAGCGAGTGAAGGGAGAACTGCAGCGCCGGCGACACCAGCCAATTCCGGAGCAAGGAAAATGGCTGGGGCAGGTGGTCAGGGGTTACTTTGCCTACCATGCGGTACCGACAAACTATCGGTCCCTGGTGGTCTTCCGCGTACGTATCGCACGACTTTGGAGGCATGCACTGATGCAACGCAGCCAACGAGCGCGACGCACCTGGAAGCAGATGCTGAGACTCCTTGACGACTGGCTGCCGCAACCGCGCATTCTACATCCTTGGCCTGAGCGACGTTTCGACGTTATGCACCCGAGGTGGGAGCCGTGTGCCTAAATTGGGCTCGCACGGATCTGTGCGGGGGGCGCGCCGTAACGCGCGTCCCTACCGCGAAAGCAGCTCAGCCTGTTCAGCGACCGCATGAGCACGGAGAGTCTGCGGGC
>DASTCU010000009.1:0-121166 GCA_035710825.1 Candidatus Sulfotelmatobacter sp. | reverse complement strand
GCCGCGATCATCATGACCAACCAGTCGAAGTGGCTGATCTCGGCCTACGCAGTTTTCCATTGCGGCGGCGTGCTGGTCCCGCTCGACTACAAGCTCACTGCTGAGGAGCACCTGCAACTGCTCGCCCATTCCAAGGCCAAGGTGCTGGTAGTCGAGTACCACCTGTGGCGTGCGATCATGCAGTCTCCAAATTTTCAGACAATTGGGACGAAGATTGTCCTGGTCACGGAAGCCCCGCTGGGCGCCGAGTTGGCGGGTGCCTTTCGCTGGGAGGACTTCAAACGCAAAGGCTCTCCCGATTTTGTGATGCGTCAGAAAGACGACGTCGCCTGCATCGTCTATTCGTCCGGAACCGGCGGTCGTCCCAAAGGGTGTGTCCTCACCCACGAGAATTATCTGGAACAGTGCCGCGCGCTCACCGCGTGGTATCCCTTCTGGCCCGGGGTGCGGTATCTGAGTATCCTGCCCACCAATCACGCCATCGATTTCATGGTGGGCTTCATCGGCCCGTTTGTATGCGGCGCATGCGTTGTGCATCTGCGCACTCTGCGTCCGGAATTCGTCCGCGATGCCTTCGTGCGCTACCGCATCACTTACGTATCGCTGGTGCCGATGATCGTGAAGAATCTTGAGCGCGGACTGCGGGCGAAATTCGATGAGCTGCCATCGTGGAAGCGCGCCCTGCTCAATACGATGATCGCAACCAACCGGTTCCTGACGCGCCGCCGTCCCAAGGTGAAGCTCAGCCGCATGTTGCTGCCCAACATTCATCGCGGATTGGGTGGCGAACTGCTCGCCCTGATCACCGGCGGCGCATTCATGGAGCCCTCGACCATGCAGTTCTTCTACGATCTCGGCGTTCCAGTGGTCAACGGCTATGGCCTTACCGAGGCCGGCACCGCGCTCACCCTGAATGATCTCAAGCCGTTTCGGGCGGACACCGTCGGCAAGCCGCTGCCCGGAGTCGAACTGCGCATTCTGAATCCTGACGCCGAAGGTGTGGGAGAAGTAGCAGTGCGCAGCAAGACCGTAATGTCGCACTACCTCGATGATCCTGAGCTTACGCTGGAAACGATCGTCGACGGCTGGCTCCTGACCGGCGATCTGGGCCGCTTCGAAGGCCACGGGCATCTGCAACTGCTCGGCCGCAAGAAAAATATGATCGTCACCGAGGGTGGAAAGAACATCTACCCCGAAGACATTGAGACGGTATTTGACGGCCTGCCGGTCAAAGAATATGCGGTGTTCGCCGCGAATTACGTCTGGCCGAAAAAAGAATTGGGCGGGGAATCGCTGGTGCTGGTGCTGCGGCTGGAGCAGAACCAGAAACTCGACAACACGTTGCTCGACGACATTTCCACGCGCAACCGCCGCTTGCCTGACTTCAAGCGCGTAGCTGGATATTTGATCTGGGAGAAGGATTTTCCGCGTACCGCTTCCATGAAGATCAAGCGCCAGGTTCTGGCCGAGGAAATCGGAAAAACGTTGGAGCGGAAAGCAGTCGTAAGCATGTAGCAGCGCCGTCCCGGCGGCTGTCGAGGAACAAAACCTTGGCCCAAACCTTTCTTGCGATCGTAAATCCGGCAGCCGGTGGCGGAAAGAGCCGCAAACTCCTCAGCCCGGCCCTTGATCGTTTGCGAGCCGGCGGCATCGATGTCAACGTGGCCGAAACCCGCGCCGCTGCCGACGCCACCAACATCGCGCGCGACGCATACCGTCAAGGAGTGCGTCACTTCATCGCGGTCGGTGGCGACGGCACCGCGTACGAAATCGTGAACGGTGTCTATCCCCAGGCTCTCAACGGAGAGCGACCAACCTTGGGATTTCTTCCCCTCGGTACCGGAAATTCTTTTCTCCGTGACTTCAGCGACCGCGGTGTGGAATACGCGATTGAGTCGCTCCTGGCTCACCGAAGCCGTCCCTGCGACGTCCTGCGTCTGCGCCATCGTGACGGCGTGATCCATTACATCAACCTGCTGAGCATGGGCTTTTCGGCCGACGTGGCGACCCTGCGTGCCCGCCGCTTCAGTCAGTGGGGCGAAGTCGGGTACGTCACGTCAATATTCCTGACCCTTGCGCGTTTCAACCGCCGCTCGTTCCCGGTGCGCACGGCAGGCGATGCTACCTTCGACGATCGCCGCTGCCTGTTCGTGACCTTCAACAACAGCAAATTCACTGGAGGCACGATGATGATTGCCCCCAAGGCGCAAATCGACGACGGCCTGATCGAATACGTTCGTTGGGGACCGATCGGCAGACTCGGGCTGATCCGCAATCTTCCCGGACTCTACGACGGTACTCACATCGAGCACCCGTTGGCCGAACGCAAAGCTCCCGAGCGCGTCGAGTTTAATCTGGAGCGCCCCGTGGATGTCATGGTCGACGGCGAAGTGCTCACGCTGCATTGCGAAGAGTTGGACGTGTTGCCCGGCGCTCTGAACGTTGTCGCCTGATCGCCGTGATATAAGAAATAAGTCATGTCTGAAGAACGCCGAAAACGGCAAGAGGAACTCCAGAGCGAGAACTCGGAAGGGAAGCGGAAGAGGATGCTGATTTATGTTGGCATTCTGATCCTGTTCGCCGCGGCCTACCTTGCCGGCCGTTACTACAAGGACCACAAGTACGATTCCTTTGCGAGGTGCCTCGCCGGCAAACAGGCCAAGATGTACGGCCTCTACTGGTGCCCGCACTGCGCCGACCAGAAGGCTATGTTCGGCTCCGCGTTTAAATATGTGCCTTACGTGGAGTGCGCGATCAGGGGTTCCAAAGAGCTCGCGCCCGAGTGCAAGGTCGCAGGTGTGAAGCTGTTTCCGAGTTGGCAGTTTGGGATGGACCCGCCCAAAGAGGGAGTGTTATCGCTTGACGCCCTGAGCGAAAAGACCGGGTGCAGCCTGCCGTGACCGCTGCGGCGAAGCGGATTTTGTTCACCACGATTGCTGTTCTCTCCCTGGCCGGAGTTGTCGATTCGGCCGTCGCGCTGCAGCGTCACTTCGCAAAGTCCGCAACCACGTATTGCGACTTCAGCCAGCAATTCAATTGTGACATTGTGAACCGCAGCGAATATTCCACGCTCGCAGGGATTCCCGTAGCCGCGATCGGTGTAGTGGGATACGCTGCGCTCTTCGTTCTGGCTACGTTTTGGAAGTCGCGACCAGAGACGCCATTCCGTCTTCTGGGGGCCGCAATCACCGGCCTGGCCTTCGCCTTATACCTGACCTACATCGAAGCCTATGAGCTGATGACATGGTGCATCCTGTGCCTGATTTCGCTGGCCCTGATCTTCCTGATCACCGTGCTGGCTGCTCTGGTGAAGGTGAAAAGCGCCAAGGCATAAAATCTTTTCCCGTTGTATTCTGAGAATGCGCTATTCCTGATGGAAGAAATCCAAAAAACTGAAAATCCGAGCTCCGGGATTGCGCCCGGCGTAATCCGTGCCGACGGGGTGACCGGAGACTTGCGCCTGCACGAATTTCACAGCCGCATCTTCCACAACACGCGCTTTCTGCGCCTATGGTTGCCTCCCGGATACGACGATCCGGAAAATGCCGGCCGCCGCTACCCCGTCCTCTATCTGAACGATGGCCAGAATTTGTTTGAGTCGGCAACTTCCTTTACCGGAGTGGAATGGCAGGTCGACGAAACCGCGGACCGCTTGATCCGGGAAGGCAAGGTGCCTGCCATGATCATGGTGGGGATCGATAATGCTTCCCAAGATCGCATCCGGGAATACATGCCGCACCGGTCGCTGCATCCCGTGATCGTGCGGACGCAGGGCAATCGCTTTCCAGATTTTCTGATCAAGGAGGTCATCCCATTTGTGGCGCGCAATTACCGCGTGGCAACTGGTCCGGAAAACACCGGACTGGGCGGATCGTCTTTGGGCGCCCTGATTTCGCTGTACACGGCAGCCGTGCGTCCTAATGTATTTGGCCGGCTTCTTCTCGAAAGCCCGTCGCTGTGGGCATCCAATCGCCAAATGATCCGGCAGAGCCGCCAGATCAAGGGCTGGCCGGAACGAATTTTCCTCGCCACGGGAACAGCGGAGGCGGGCCGTCCGGATCGCGATCGGAGCATGGTCGACGATGTACGCGAGCTGGCCGCGATCTTTCGTCGTGCCGGTGTAGATGACCGCCGCCTGAAGCTATTCATCGATGAGGGCGCCTCCCATCACGAATCAGCATGGGCACGCCGCTTCCCCGAAGCGCTTTTGTTCTTGTTCGGCAAGCCACGGCAAGAAACCTAACCACGAAGGACACGAAGTTACACGAAGGAAAACATTAGCTTCGAACCCCTTCGTGAACCTTTGTGTCCTTTGTGGTTCAGGTTTTTTCTCTGTCCGCGCTCCAACTGGCCCGCGACACCCACCAGATCACGTACATCAGGGCACTCATCGCAACCACCGACAACTGAATGTGCGTCCATCGCGCAAGCGGCCCAACCAAGGGCAGGACGTAAATCAAATAAAGAAGCGTTCCCATGCGGCCAGTCGTAGCAGTGAGTGGCCGTGCAAGCAGCCAGTCGGCCAGAAGTAGCAGTGCCGGGGCAAGGATCACCAGGTCATACACGGTGAGATGGGGCGCGACCAGCACGGTCGCCAGCAATAGAGCCGAGTACCGCAGTGCCAGAGGACCAGCCCGTCGCCACGCGGCAATCGTCACCCCGAGAACGACCACAGCACTCATCACATACAGCACCGACGATACACTCTGCCAAGGCACCATCATTGACCAAAACGTTCGCAGACAGTGCGTCTGATATGGCCTGGGCTCAAGGAGCGGAATTACGTTTCGCACATTGGACAGCATGCGCAGCCAGACGCGGAGAGGTTCCATGCCGTAGTAAAGAACACCCGCTGACAATTGTGCGAAGGCAGAAAAGATCGCACCCGCCACAATCTTCCACGCGCCGACTGCGACAAATACGACGGCTACCGCCAGCCCCAGTTGCGGTTTGAAAATCAAGCAGCCGACGACGAGTCCTGCCAGGAATTCGCGCCGCTCGCGGAGCAGGAAGAATGCCAGCGTGAACACGGCCAGCGCAAGCGCCGACGTTTGCCCCCAGGCAATCAAGTGAAAAAATGCGGGAAACGCCGCGGCCAGCAGGGCAACGGTCCAGCCGTGGTCGCGTAATTGTGGACAGGCACGCCAAACCCCGTAGCAGCAAATCCCGTACACAAGCCCACTAAACATCCACCATACAGCCACCGCCCAGCCGTACGAGAGATAAGCCAATGGCGCAAAAAAGATTGAGACCTGCGGCGGATACAGAGGCAGATATCGAATGCCGGCAGCGTCCGGCACACGACTCGCCGCCAGAGCAGCCTGGACGTTCGTGTCGTACAAATCGCTGCCGCGATGCTCCACGGCCAGCGTACCCAAGGTGTAGAAGTGCAAAAAATCGGTTCCCTTGAGATTCCCATTGCGGTCGCGCCAGCCCGGAGTCGCCAGCACCCACACGTAAATCGACCACAACGTCACTCCCAAAAGCAGCCCGTGCACCCGCAGTCGTTTTGGTGTGAGCCACTGGCCGGCTTCGGTTCTCATTCGCCCGTATTGCCTTGAAGATTCGTATTCTCAGCTCTCTGCAAACTGATCACACCCATTACTGTCAGTATTGCCAGATACCACGGCGCCAATTGGACCGGCGTCGTTTTAGGCCATACGCCAAATTGCACGGCGAAGCAGACGAACGGCGAGAGCGCGATCAGCCATAAGAGAATTTTCACCGGCCGCTCGCATCGATTCTTTTGCCACCACTGCGTAGCGCTCAAAAATAGAATCGCCAATGCAGGCACTGCCACCACCCAGTCGTGAAAATAGAGATAAGGTGACGTTAGCAGTCCGAGGAGGATTACGATGGCAAACCGTACACTCAAATTTCCCGGGTGCGATGGCGTCGTCGATCCTTTGCGCCCCCTGCAGAGGAAAAGGACCAGTAGGACCGATCCAATACTCAGAATCCCGAGCAATACATGCGCCGCAATTCCGGTATCTTTCCCCAGGAGCGCAGACACAAGTCCAAGCCAATTCTGCATAGCCAACGGATAAAGTGAGAACTCTTTCCCCCGGCGATAGAACTCCTTCATGAAATGCAGATAGTCGGTGATCCAGTATCCGAGTTTGGCGAAAGACAATCCAACGAGGAGCACGAGAATCGTCGTGAAGGAAGCGAGAGCGCGCCAGCATTGCCATACCGCCAACGCCAGCAGGGGAAGGGCGATGATTTGCGGTTTCACAAGACCCAAAGCTAACCAGCACCCCGCCTGCCATTGCTTGCCTGATTGAAGTGAAACCAACGCCTCGCTGAGACCGACAGCGCACAACAATCCCATTTGACCATGGCTAATCGTAAGTTGCAGTGGCACCCATGCTAAGCAGGCCACGAGCAGGACCGCGCCCTGTCCTGGAAAAACCGACTGGTGACGCAGCACGCGTCTGAGAAGCCATGCAGCAGCCAACAGGTTTATGCAAGTCCACAGCACGAATGCCGTAACCAAAGGCAGCTTGCCCAGTGGCGAGAGAATCACTGCGACGTAGGCTGGATAGATGTAGGGTAGCAGAATGCGGCGACTGTACGGCAGAATCGCGGTATCGGTGAGTTGTCGCTGCAGTTCAACGGTGTAGAGCTGCGAGCCATGTCCTTCTGCTACCGCTCGCGCTCCCACGTACACCGACAGAAAGTCACGCTTATAGACGTAACCTAAGGGTTCTGATGTCCACAAGAACGCGTTCCAGAAATACAAAGTCATTGCGAGGAGAATGGCGTGCGCCAAAGGCAGCCAACGCGGCAAAGGGGAATGCTTCTCCGCGATCGTAGATTCTGCAATGTCCATGAGCAGCGCGTCAGAGCATGAGTCGAGCGACTCGAATCTGCCAGCCTGAAAAGACAAATGCCTCCGCTCCTCGATCGCAGCGGAGGCTCAAACGCAACTTTTACTTCACCGCGGTTTCCCGCACGCCAGTCTCTTCGAAGAGGCCGCCCACGATCTGAATCATCTCGTCGTCAACCACCCGGTTCTTCGAGATCGCCTCCTTCAGCGGGATCGACACGATTCGGTTGGAGCGCAGTGCGGCCATGCAGCCGAATTCGCCGCGATGCACCATGTCAATCGCTCCCAGCCCATAGCGTGTGGCCAACACGCGGTCAAACGCGCTGGGCGAGCCGCCGCGCTGAATGTGTCCCAGCACCACAGCGCGCGTTTCAAAGCCCGTTCGCTGTTCAATTTCGCGAGCCAGGATGTTCGCAATGCCACCGAGCTTGGCGTGACCAAATTCGTCCTTGCCCATATCCTGCACCACCGCACCGGAGGCGAACTTCGCTCCCTCGGCCACAACCACAATGGAAAAGTAGCGTCCGCGCTCGTGACGCTGGCGAATCGATTCTGCCACCTTGTCCACATCAAACGGCCGTTCCGGAATCAGGATTACATCCGCGCCCCCGGCGATCCCGCTGTACAGCGCGATCCAGCCCGCGTCGCGTCCCATGACCTCGACCACCATAACGCGGTTGTGCGCCTCGGCCGTGGTATGCACGCGGTCAATGGCCTCGCACACTACATTGCAGGCCGTGTCGAAGCCGAAAGTGTAATCGGTGCCGCCCAGATCATTGTCGATCGTCTTGGGCACGCCGACCACCTTCACTCCTTTTTCGTGCAATTTCTGCGCGACCGAAAGCGTGTCGTCCCCGCCAATGGCGACCAGCGCATCGATCTTGTGCGTCTCGATAGTCTTAAAGCACCGGTCGAAGCCATCCGGCCGCTTCGAAGGATTTGTGCGTGACGTCCGCAGAATGGTTCCGCCACGCGGCAGTATCCCGCTCACCGCGTCCAGGTCGAGTCCCATGCTCTTGTCTTCAATCAGACCGCGCCAGCCTTCCATGAATCCCACGAACTCGTCGTGATAATGGAAGATGCCCTTGCGCACCACCGCGCGGATCACGGCATTCAATCCAGGACAGTCGCCTCCGCCGGTTAATATGCCAATTCTCATTTCTGCTCCTTATAAGGTCAGGATGCATCCTCGCAATGCACCCCGAGTGCAGGGCTTGCTCAAAGGCCTAAAAACGAAGGGGTGACAATCGTTCGGAAGAAATAGGGTAACACCAAAACAGGGCAAGCTGAAGTAACCAGAGTGCTTGAAAAACACGCTGCAGCCGAATTCAAAATTCTTATGCAGCGTATTCGAAATGCGCGTAGAAGGTCCATTAGGGGGATTGCGCGAAACCGCAAGATTCGACACAATGCTCGACGGCATGAACAAGCTTCTCTCGGTTCTGGCCTGGGCCTCAGTATCTTTGCTGGCAGCCACGGCGCTCGCAGTTGTTGCTATCCATCGCGGCGAACCTATTAATGCGCTGTGGTTGGTGGCGGGTGCGACCTGCTGCTATGCGATCGGATACCGCTTCTATAGCAAGTTCATTGCGGCCAAGGTCCTCGCTCTCGACGCCCTCCGCGCCACTCCCGCGGAGCGTCTGGAAAACGGACGAGACTTTCTGGTCACCAATAAGTGGATCGTTTTTGGCCACCATTTTGCCGCAATTGCCGGACCCGGGCCGCTGGTCGGTCCCGTGCTCGCCGCGCAGTTCGGATATCTTCCGGGAGTCCTCTGGGTGCTCGCCGGCGCTGTCTTTGCCGGTTGCGTGCAGGACTTCGTGATCCTGCTTTTTTCCGTTCGCCGCGACGGCAAATCGCTGACCGAGATGGCGAAAGAGGAAACGGGGGTCATCGGAGGATTCGTCGCCTACGCCGCCGTCATCGCGATCCTGATCATACTGCTCGCCGTCATCGCTCTCGTCGTCGTGAATGCACTAAAAGATAGCCCGTGGGGCACTTTCACGATCGGCATGACGATTCCGATTGCGCTTCTGATGGGCCTATACCTGCGGCGCATTCGCCCCGGTAAGGTTTTGGAAGTATCAGGTCTCGGCTTCGTCCTGGTCCTGCTGGCGATCTGGGGCGGGCAGTGGGTTTCGCAAAATCCAAACTTGGCGCCAGTATTTACGCTGCGTGCGCAAACGCTGGCGGTTCTCATCATCCTTTACGCATTCGCCGCCTCGGCGTTGCCGGTCTGGCTGCTCCTTGCTCCACGCGATTATCTAAGCACCTTCGTCAAACTCGGCACGGTCGGAATCCTCGCCGTCGGCATCGTGGTTATGCACCCCACGCTGCACATGCCCGCTCTGACCCGCTTCATTGATGGCACGGGCCCAGTGTTTGCCGGCAAGGTTTTTCCCTTCGCCTTCATCACCATTGCCTGTGGCGCCATCAGCGGCTTCCATTCTCTGATCTCCAGCGGAACCACTCCCAAACTCATCGCGCGCGAAACCGAGACGCGCATCGTGGGCTACGGCGCGATGATGTGCGAATCCGCTGTGGCTGTCATGGCCATCATCGCCGCTTGTGTTTTGCAGCCGGGCGTTTACTTCGCCATTAACAGTCCTGCCGGAATCGTTGGAGCCACCCCTGCCGCTGCGACTGCGACCATTTCTAACTGGGGATTCGCCGTGACCGCTCCCGAGATGCAATCCCTGGCTACGGCCGTCGGCGAGCAGACATTATTTAATCGAACCGGCGGCGCACCTGCATTCGCCGTCGGCATGGCGCACATCTTTTCGCACAGCCTTGGTGGCGGTACCGTGATGGCGCTCTGGTATCACTTTGCCGTCATGTTCGAAGCCTTATTCATTCTCACGATTCTGGATGCAGGGACCCGCGTGGCTCGCTTCATGATTCAGGATGCTCTGGGCCATGTTTACCAGCCTTTGGGCCGTACCAGTTGGTATCCCTCGATTCTCGCCACCAGCGCTCTCATCGTCGCTGCCTGGGGATTCTTCCTGTGGCAGGGAGTGAAAGATCCCCTCGGCGGAATCAATTCTCTATGGCCGCTATTTGGCATCGCCAATCAATTGCTGGCAACGGTCGCCCTCTCCGTTGCCACCACGATCATTATCAAGATGCATCGCGCGAAATACGCGGCGATCACTCTGGCACCGCTGGTCTGGCTCGTAGCGGTCACCTTCACCGCCTCGTGGCACAAGATTCTCGATCCCAATCCAAAAATAGGGTTCCTCGCGCAAGCTAATGCGCTCGCCGCCGCTCCTGCGACTTCCGCCACGACGCGTCTCATCTTTAACAACCGGCTGGATGCTGCTGTCACCGCTATGCTCGTTGTGATGGTCGCTCTGGTGCTTTTCGAATCCGTCCGGCAGTGGATAGGAATCCTGAGCGGCGGCAAAGAGGCTCAAGTCAAAGAGTCGCCGTTTGTGATGACGCGCCTGTCGGAGGAGCGAGCATGAAGCGCATGATCAGAGCCGCGCGAATCCTTCTCGCAACCCTTCGGGAAATTTTCGACGAAGCCGCTTACGAGCGCTTCCTATCCCGTTCTGAACTGCCGACATCCCCGGATGCCTATGCCGCCTTCTGGCGCGAGCGCCAATCCGGTCCTGTGCGTCCGACTAAGTGCTGTTGAGTGCCCTATTGGAATATTTTGTGTTGCCTGTTGTAGGGATTCAGTGCCCCCGGTGACGATCGGGCAAGTAGACGTCCCGCTACCCATGACGGCGTATCGGGCGTATCGTGTGCCCAGCCTGTATCCCGGGGTGACTTGGGACTATTGACGCGAATGGGCCCGTCGAATTAGGGTGACGGCTGCAACCCGGACACCAAGGAGAAGCATGATTGTGTCGCGTGGACTTCCGCTCGTCCTCCTGATTGTCTTTATGTTTCTAGTTTCCCCGTCCAACTCCCAGAGTGACGATGCCGGTCAAACCATGCGGCCGGTCATTCGCGGACGCCATGCCGCCGTCGCGTCCATGAAAGCCGAAGCGACCGAGGCGGCACGCCGCATTATTGACGCGGGCGGCAACGCCTTTGACGCTGCGGTCGGTGGACAAGCGGCGCTGGGCGTCACCGACTTCTCGCTCAATGGCCTGGGCAGCGATGCTGTCTTGCTCGTCTACAACGCGCACGAGAAGAAGGTGTACTCGATCAACGCCGAACCACGGGCGCCAAAATTGGCGACCATCGAGTGGTACGAAAAAAATAATGGAGGCAAGATCCCGGAGAGCGATGGCCTCCTGTCCGGCGGCCTGCCCGGAGTCGTCGACGCCTGGTACGCCTTGCTCGACCGTTGGGGCACGATGAGCTTCGAGCAGGTGCTGCAGCCCGCCATCGATCTCGCCGAGAACGGCTTTCCGCTCAGCGAGTACGGCGCCTCCTATATTGCAGAGTCGAAGAAGATCCTGAAATATCCTACGACCGTAAAAATTTATCTTCCCAACGGGCATCCGCCGAAAGCTGGCGAGATTCTCAGGAATCCCGATCTCGCTCGCACATTGAAGAAGCTCGTCGAAGCCGAAAGGGCGAACCGCTCCAAAGGCCGTCATGAAGCTCTCAAAGCGGCGCGTGACCGTTTCTACAAGGGCGATATCGCCCGCGACCTGGCCGCCTTCTCCGAAGCCAACGGCGGCCTGTTCCGCTACGAAGATTTCGCCGAATACACCGCCGAGGTCGAGACTCCGGTCTCCATCAACTACCGCGGATATCAGATTTACAAGAATCCCTCCGCCAGCCAGGGGCCGGCGGAACTGATCGCGCTCAATCTGCTCGAAAGCTACGATTTGAAATCGTTGGGCCACAACAGCCCCGAATTTCTTCATACCAGCATCGAGGCCGTGAAACTGGCCATGGGCGACCGCGAAAAATATCTGGGGGACATGGACTTCATCAAGATTCCTTACGACAGTTTGCTCTCGAAAGACTATGCCCGCGAGCGCAGGAAGCTGATCGATCCGGAAAAAGCCTCGCTGGAACTCCGCCCGGGCACGCCAGAAAAACTTGCCGGTGGCATGGCAGCTCTCGATCGCCCCGTCCACGAAGTTCTGGAGGGCAACGCCAGCCACGAGGGAGACACCAGCTACATCGCCGTTGTCGACAAAGATCACAACATGGTCAGCTTCGAGCCCAGCCTGCACAGCCTGTTCGGCACCGGGGTGGTGATGGGCGATACCGGCATCATCTTCAACTGCCGTGGCGACTATTACTCGCTGGTCCGCGGGGAAGCCAATGCGCTCGCGCCCGGCAAGCGCCCGCGCAGCACGCTGCAGAGCACGCTGATCATGAAAGACGGCCAGCCCTACGCGATCCTGGGCAGCCCCGGCGGCGACGATCAGATCATGCGCACCATGCAGACTCTCATCAACATGGTGGATTTCGGGATGAACATCCAGCAGGCCATCGAAGCGCCCCGCTGGTCGTCGCGTGCCTTCCCGGCGTCACCTTTTCCGCACACCATGCATCCTGGCGACATGGCAGTCGAGTCGCGCATCCCGGAATCCACGCGCCAGGCACTGATCGCCAAAGGCCACAAGCTGCGTGTCGATCCCCCGTGGTCGTTAGGCTCAAACGGAGGGATTGTCCTTGATGTAAGTACGGGCGTGCTCAGCGCCGGAGCGGATCCTAGAGTGGATGCCTATGCCTGGGCGTGGTAAGTAGGGCTGGTTTAACCCATTTCAAATGAAGAGTTTGCAGTAGAGGCTTGAAAGGTTGAGCAATTTTACAGAGTGTTCCTGCAGGAACACTTTTTTTACGAGTTTGTACGTACAAATTTATACTGCATCTTGTAAAGCAAGCGTTTACAACTATTTACGAGGGCGGCCAAGAACGACGGCGTGCCGAAAAAGGCGAAGTTTTCCACAGGGTGGTGTTTTGCCGGTGCCAAACAGTGCTGGTGGATTTTGAGTGCAGTGGCGAGTTTTGCCAATTGACACAAACCGGGCTGTCGAGAACCATGGAATCGGCGACCCTGCTCGAATTGCAACTGCGTCTGAACTGCATGAGCAAGAATAATCGTCCGGGCCGAGGTTAGCGTAATAAAATGTTCCCGTAGGCATTGACAATCGTGACTGGCTCAAAGCGTAAGAAAGAAGCGTTCGACCCGAAGATGTTCCTCGCATACATCGGGCGGGGGAGAAAAATTGTGTCTTTCTCGAAGGGGCGCACCGTCTTCGCTCAAGGCGATTCGTGCGATGCGGTTTTCTATGTTCAGTCGGGAAAGGTCAAGCTGACTGTCGTCTCAGCGACTGGGAAGGAAGCGACCATCGCCATTCTGAGTGAGGGAGATTTCTTCGGCGAAGATAGTCTCGCCAGACAGCGTCTCCGTATGGCGACGGTCACCGCCTTGACCGATTGCAACCTCATGCGTATCGAAAAGAATGCGATGTTGCGGGTGCTTCACGCACAACACAGGTTTTCAGATTTATTCGTAGAGCATCTGTTGTCGAGGAACATCCGCTATCAGGAGGACTTGATCGACCAGCTTTTCAATTCCAGCGAGAAGCGACTAGCTCGTATTCTTCTTATATTCGCCGGGTTCGGAAAAGACGGGATCAGGGAAAAAACGGAAATTCCCAAAGTCAGTCAGGAAACGTTAGCAGAGATGGTTGGCACAACTCGTCCAAGGGTCAACGCCTTCATGAACAAATTTAGGAAGTTGGGTTTCATTGACTACAACGGCGGACTTGAAGTTCACAGTTCGCTCCTCAAATGTGGTTCTTCACGAGTAATCTCTCTCTCTATCTGATAGTCTCTCGTTTGAGGGTCTATACCTCTTCTCATTCAGGTCTCCTGAGCTAAGGCAGCCAATCTGAAGTTCCCCTTCTTAGCCGATTGAAGGAGACGCCCATGCCCTCGAAAGCGTTGCTGCACGAAGCCCAACAACTCAAAGATGTAGGCGGACGACTGGAATTGGTGGCAGACGAACATCCCACCGTCACGGATGCGATTCTCACAATCTGCGGAACGATTCGCAGCACTGCCACGATTCTGGAAGTGCTCGTTGCGACGAGGTTGGATTGCGTCCAGTCCATCTAAACGGGGGTGTCTCCAATTGAACAGCTTTTCGCGGGGGGGGGTGTATTTTTGTCGAGAATATCTTGCATAAAGGGGGCTCGGCCCGTGGTCGCATCCTCAAACCAACCGTTGCTCAAAAGGAACTTCTTTGTCCCTCGTGACCGGGCCTCGGACATCACCCAGTCCACGCCGGCGGAAAGCGACCGCTATCAAACTTTGTTCGATCTGGCTCCTGTCGCCGTCTATTCTTGTGACGTCTCTGGTGTGATCCACGATTACAACAGCCGAGCAGCGGAACTATGGGGCCGCAGACCTGAAGTCGGAGATACAGACGAGCGGTTCTGTGGTTCGTTCAGGATGTACCGCCCGGACGGTACTTTCATGCCGCACGACCAGTGTCCAATGGGCGATGTTCTGGCAGGCCGGGTGCCGGGGATACATGACGGAGAAGTTCATATCGAGCGTCCCGATGGCTCACGGGTCGTCGTCATCGTGAACATTGCTCCGCTGAAGGATGAGCTTGGAGAAATCATCGGAGCGATTAACTGTTTTTATGATGTCACTGAGCAGAAGAAGGCTGAGGAGACACAGCGTCAAAACCTAGCCGACCAGCATCAGGCCGAGAAAGCCTTGCGGTTAGCGAATGAAGAACTTGAATCCATTGTTCAAAAGCGTACTGCCTCACTCCGGCGTCTCTCGATCCAACTGATGCATTCGCAGGACGATGAGCGACGAAGAATCGCCCGTAATCTTCATGACAGCCTGGGGCAGCACTTGACGAGCATCAAGATGAACCTAGATTCGCTGAATTCAGGTGCCATAGAGAAGGACGTTTTGAGCGCTACGCTGAAATCAGTGGAGCAATGTTTATGCGAAACTCGCACCTTGTCATCGCTGTTACATCCTCCGTTGCTGGACGAGGTAGGCTTCTCGTCTGCGGCACGTTGGTACATAGATGAATTTGCAAAACGAAGCGGGATCAAAGCGGAACTGGAATTGCCTGACGTGGGAATGGAGCGGCTGCCGGAATCGGCACGAATTGCGTTATTCCGCATTTTGCAAGAGAGTCTGACTAACGTTCACCGTCACTCAGCCAGCCCTTCAGTGGAAGTTCGGCTGAAGGTGAACCATCAAGCAGTGCTCACGGTAAGGGATTTTGGACGAGGAATGCCTGCTGAGTTGATCCAGGGGTCTCAGGCAAGTCGACTGCACTCTGGGGTTGGTCTCAGCGGAATGCGGGAGCGGGTCAACGATCTCGGCGGGACGTTTGAAATTCAGTCTAGCGGGAATGGCACGCTCATAGTCGTCTCAATCCCGCTGGCGGAGACATCAGGTGCAGGAAATAGTGCCAGGAATCGGATTGCCTAGACCGGGCGGATCGCGTTGGACTAAAGGGTTAAATCTGCATTCGTTTTGCATTCAGCCTGTAAACCCTCAACTGACGAAAACAGCGTTAGCACAAGCTTGCGTCATTTGTTCGCCGTGGGCACAATCGCCATCTTTCATCAACTATTCGCAGTCTCCCGGCCTACTCTTCATCCTTTACCCGGACCTCTTTCATTTCCTGAATTTCCGCGATCACCATGGCATGAGTTCCGGCTCGCTCGAACGCAATCCCGCTCGCCCGCACGTACTTGCCGACGAATGGCATGAGTACCTGCCGTTGATCCGTATCGGGCATCCTGGCAGAGATGGGGAAATACAGCCGATCGTCTTTGGTCAGAATAACCAGCGGCGAGCCACCCTTCACGCAGTCTTGTACGCACTTGCCACCCATACTGGTCGCATGGTTATCAAGATTCTGAATTGGGCAGGCAACATCCCGAACCAGCCCTTCGACCGTTTCGTGGGAAACATTCGCCCGGGCACCGGCCATGTCCGTGGTCTGTGAAGACTGAGACGCGGCCAAGAGAATCCCGCAGCACGCCAGCAAGCCAATCTTCAACGGTCGGATCATTGGTCTCTCCTTTTCATCGCGCAATACGCTTCTACAATGTTATGCGTTTGATGAAGCGCCTAATCATTGCACAATTGGGACCTGGCACGGATTCAATGTGTGTTAACAGAGATTTATCGTCAATTGCCGAGATGACTGACGAAAACAGCGTTAGCGCTCAAAACCCTCGAGCCATTTTGAGTGCTATCGGGGCTTTTCAACGGTCTCAGGCGTTAGCACTCATCTACCCCTCCGGCACTCACCTGTTTCTTCCACACCTTTCCGCGATACACTGCACTACCTGCGTGTCCTTGGCATTGACTGTGGCGGAGAATACACCGGATATGGCGTCGTCGAAATGGGGACGCGCGGGAAACTCTGTTGCCTGAAAGTCCCACAACAGAGCAAAGAAAAAGGGCTGGCGGTGAGCCAGCCCTTTGACAGGGTTACGCGTCAGAAGGTGAGGTGGACACCAAATTCACTCCAAATCGAGCGCGGAGTGAACGTCGAACTAGGATTGATGAATCCAGTCGGGTGACCGAACGTTGAGCTGGAAATGTCATTGCCATAGTTGTTCCCGTAGTTAGCTCTGTTGGTGAGGTTGAACGCTTGCGCCACTAACTGAATGTTCACACGTTCGCCGAGTTTGAAGTTCTTGGCGAACTTGGCGTCCAATTCGAAGAACGCCTGCCCACGAAGCGGGGCATACTTGGCGATGGTGCATTGCGCCATGTAATAGCACGTGGCGACATTACCCTGCGCAGCCGCGGTCGCGTCATCCGAATTGGCGCCATTCGCAACAGCCGTCGCAACGTAGTCGTTGATGTAGTTCGTCCCGTAGACATAGTTCTTCTGATCGTTGATCGGTACCACAACAGCGGCAGCGGTTCCGCCCCCAGCGTTGATGGTGTTGTAGGAATTGGTCAAGTTATAGGGACGGGCCGTGCCGAACTGAAGGATCGGCGCGAACTGAAATCCCTTGGGCAATTCGACCAGTCCGCTGATCGTTATGTGATGACGCTCGTCGTTGATTGAGGGACCCCACTCGTATGGGGCAAAGGGGTGATAACCATCGCGCGCATAGTTGCGGAAGATGGTCGTCCCGCCGCCACCGGCGTCGTAACCATAGGCCCACGACAGGGTGTAATTCGCGTTCAACGAAAAGTGACGGCTCATACGCTGGCGGAAGCTCAGGTTGACACCGTCGTAGCGGCTGCGGTTGATGGACTCGTCGCTGCGCAAACTGTTCAGCACGGGCTGCCCGGCTGCGGCAAAATCGGCGGACAGCGGACGGGTCAGGATGACGTTTCCATAGTTCATGTTACATCCATTCGGAAAGTCGGGACTGGTGCAGGCAGTACCGCTTGTGTCGGTGCCAGTTACGACTTTCTGATCGATATTGATCGTTTTGTCCTCGTGGAGACTGAGAACATGGGTGTATTCCGCTTCAAGAACGGAGTTGTTGTTAATCGCCCAGGAATAGCCGATGTTGAATTCCTCGGACACTGGGTTCCGGAAATTCGGGTCCATGAGTCGGCCCACACTTCCATCCGCAGCCGACGTTGATGGACCGGGCAAGCACGCCTCCTGAGCCGCAATGTTCGCTTGCGAATAGGAAAACGACCCAAGTGGCCCGCCGCACGGTAGCGTGTCGGTAGGAGCCGACAGGCTCAACACGGTCTGGAAGATGGTTGGGTTCGCCAGTTGCTCCATGAACAAAGGAACGTTCTGGAAGGTATTGCCGAAATACAGGCCGAAGCCGCCGCGCAACACGTGCTTGCCTGCTCCCGTCAGGTCATAAGCAAATCCGATACGCGGGCTGAAGTCCTTGGTGTCGTCGTGGGCTATATGCCTGGTGTTATAGGCCGCAATCGGGTTAACAGATGCGATGGCAAGCAGCGACTGATAGGAGCGACTCTTGGTAATGTCAGATGAGCCGAACCAATTGAAGTCGCGGTCCCAGCGCAGACCCAGATTCAGCGTCAAGCGGTTGGTGACCTTCCAGTCATCCTGGCCATAAAACCCAAGCTGTTTGGTAGGAACTAGAAAGTACGGATCGCCGTTCGAGAATGACATCCCACCCACCAGGCCCGGTTCTGCAAAGCCTTGGGGGTACTTAACTGGATCGCCTAGAATGACGCTCGGATCCACAAGGAAGTCAGCCTCCAGAGTTGAGTTGAATTCGAAGAATCCACCTGAAACTGGGTTGTAGATGTAGTCGACTCCGGCTTTGATAGTGTGCCTGCCGAAGGTTTTCGAGATGTCGTCCTTGAACTGCCACTTGCGCTGGAACGACTGCTGGGGAACGTTGCCGTTGGTTCCGAACGAAGCGTCAGGGAAGGTGACCAGAGGGGCGCTGATCTTACTGGCAATCAGGTTGTTCCAATACTGGAATCCTGCGGTAAAAGTATTTATCGCGCTGGGGGAAAGCTGCGAAGTTAGTGTGAAATTCGCAAGCTGTAAATGGTTGGTGGTGAAGTTGCCTTCCGTCAGGTCACCTGTGCCGCTCGATTGGTCATTCAAACTATCGTTCGCCTGCGAGCTGTAGCTGATATAGGCGTTGTTCCGGCTGTTGATGGTCCAGTCTATACGGCCGTTGTAGCGCCACTCGTGGAATGGCCGAGGAATCACTTTAGCCGGCTGTGCGTCAAGTCCCGCTTGCTGAGCGAGCACAAGTTCAGAATACGACTGACCTGATTCGGACAGTCCCTGACTCTCACGCTGCCGCTCCATGGCCCAGAAACCGAAGAGCTTGTCTTTCTTGAACGGACCGCCAACGGATCCGCCGAAGAACTGGCGACTGTAATCGGGGTGGTTCGGACTGGAGGTGCCGTCCCCGTTTGCAACCTTCTCATCCGTATCCAACGCCGAATCGCGGAAGTATCCGAAGACCGAGCCATGGTACTGGTTGGTACCAGACTTGGTGATCATGTTGATGGCGGCACCTTGCGAGCGTCCGTTCTCTGCAGAGAAACGCTGGGTGGCGATCTGGAATTCCTGAATGGCCTCGAGAGGCATCTGCATAACCGCGCCACCGACAGTATTGTCCTTATTGTCGACGCCGTTGATGGTGGTGTTGATGTTGCGGCCATCAGAGCCGTTAATCGAGAGAATGGCGTAGCGGTTCTTGGTGGGATCGTAGGAGTCGGTCGCCCTCACGCCGGGAACAAGATAGGCCAGGTTGGCCGCATCCCGACCAACAAGAGGGAGCTCGGCGACTTCGCTGGGAGTGATGTCCTGACTTACGCTGGTCTTCGTGGTGTCGACGATTGGGGCAGCGCCCGTTACCTCTACCACTTCGGAGATCGCGCCAGGGGTGAGCGTGACGTTAACCATCGCCGCCTGGCCAACCAGCAATTCCGTGCTTTGTATCACGGACTGAAACCCTTGTTTCGTAATTTTGATCTGGTAGGTTCCGGCCGGCACGAAATCGAACCTGTAAGAACCAGTGTCATTGGTCGCTGCCGTCCGAGTGGCGCCGGTCGCCTTGAAAGTAGCAGTGACCTCTGCACCTGCCACCATAGCCCCTGATTTATCGCTTACCGTACCCAGAAGAGTTCCGGTCGCGGTGGCCTGGGCCAGCAGGTACCCAGTACTGCAGACCACCACAAATGACAGCAGCAACAGTGCGTGTGCACAATTCCTTTTGTAGGCCATAATCGCTTTATCTCCCATTGATTTCGCCAGCAACATCCGTCGCCCCCAAACGCAAAGCGAGATGAGGTTCAGACGGTTTGCAAATCCGAGATATTGAGCCCGCGCTTTAGAGATAAACAAAACGCTAGAAGACATGGGTGATGCACAGTAGGCAATTGAACACCCAAATGTCAAGATTTGTAATGGATTGAAAAGGAAGACTGATGAGAGCACGAACCCGAGTGCCATTCCAATTTACGGAGGGATGTATGGGTTGGGATATCGAATTTCATATTAAGGAGTTTTGGATTCGGGGGAACCTGCGGAGATGTGGAGCTACGCATGACTGCGCAGAGCTCTTCTGAAAAACTTACGGCGCGTGATAGACCGCGCTCACCAAGCGTTCGATGAGGCGCCTTTACACCACTAGGCCTTGATTCCTTTCCGCGATACACTGCACTGCATGCGCGTCCTCGGCATTGATTGTGGCGGAGAATACACCGGGTTTGGCGTGGTTGAAATGGACCCGCGCGGCAAGCTCTGTTGCCTGACCTGCGGCGCCATCAAACTTTCCCCGCGCGAGGTTCTGCCTCGCCGCCTGTCGCGCATCTACATGCAACTCGGAGCCATCATCTCCGAGCACCAGCCTGACGAGGTTGCTATTGAAGATGTCTTCTACGCCCTGAATGTGAAGTCGGCGCTGAAACTAGGCCAGGTTCGCGGCGTCGCGATGCTGGCCGCCGCCTCGGCCGGACTTGAGGTTTCCGAATACTCCCCGCTGACCATCAAATCGTCTGTGGTGGGCTACGGCCGCGCGGAGAAGCAGCAGGTGCAGCACATGGTGACCCGCCTGCTTGAACTCGCCGAACCTCCCAATCCCATGGACGCCTCCGATGCCTTGGCCATCGCCATCTGCCATCTGCATACCGCGGGAACGCTCAACCGGCAACGCGCCGTCGCTCGTTAGCGTCACTTTTGGCATAATCTGTATATCGCATTTGCGGATGCGCCACTACGAAAGTGAATCCTAGCCAAACGATCGCACAGGGAAGAGCGGCATTCCGGAATCCTCGACACTGGCGCTGGTCCGCGCCCGCGCTCTCGCTTTTGTCGTTCCTGTTGCTCCTGCAGCTTCCGCTTCGCGCTGCAGACCCCGCCACCGTTACCTTCTCACTGGATTTTCCGAACTCCAGCCCCGAACACTATTCCTTTTCCGTTCAGTCGGACGGGCACGCGAAGTACGAATCTTCCGGCAGAATCTCCGCCGACTCGGACGAACGGTCCGCGTATGAGAGCGAGTTCGCCTTTTCCGACGCCACTCGCGCCCGCATCTTCCAGCTCGCCAGCCAGGCTCATTATTTCTCGGGCAAGATCGACTCCGGCAACAAGAAGCTGGCCTTCACCGGCGCCAAGAAGCTGACTTACAAAGACAGTCAGCGAACCGCTACAGCCGAATACAACTTCTCTTCCGTGCCGGCTGTCCAGCAGTTGACCGCGCTGTTCCAAGCGGTCGGAGCAACGTTGGAGTATGGCCGCCGTCTCACCTTCTTTCACCACTACCAGAAACTTGCTCTCGATGACGAGTTGAAGCAGATGGAAGACCAGGCCCGCCGCGGCGACCTTGCCGAGCTCCAAGCTGTAAAGCCTGTCTTGCAAGAGATTTACGATGACAGCTCAGTCATCAACGTAGTGCGCGCCCGCGCCCAGCGCATCATGGAAATGAAGCCAGCTCCAGTTCCCGGAAGCTGACCAGGTTACACAAATCTGGACGGGTTACTGCGGGTCACAGCCGAAGCCGCGGTCGGACGAGACCGAACTTTTACAACTTGCGTCTCAAAACCGTGTTCTAATAAGGGAACAGAAGATCTGGGGGTCACCTATGTTGAAGCCTTCTTTGACCAGATTCAGTCTTATCCTTCTCGCCACCGCCTGCTTGCTGGTTGCTCTGCCCGCGTTGGCGGACTCGCAAGCCCGCATCGTTCGTCTGAGCGACGTTCAAGGCTCAGTGCAAATCAACAAGAACACCGGCCTGGGATTCGAAAAAGCCTTCGTCAATCTGCCCATCACGCAAGGGGCGCAGTTGCGCACCGGCAGTACCGGCCGCGCGGAGGTTGAGTTTGAAGACGGCAGCTCCATTCGCCTGGCCCCCAACACGTCGGTGGATTTCACCAAGCTCAGCCTGGACGACGCCGGCAAGCGCATCTCGCAGCTCAATCTGGTTGACGGCATGGCCTATGTGAACTGGCTGGGCAAAGACGATGTCAGCCTTAACTTTTCTCACGAGTCAGTTTCGCTCGATCACGCTGCCCACTTCCGCGTCGACACCTCGTCGGAGGTGGCGAATCTGGCCGTGTTCAAGGGCAATGTCGAAGTGGAAAGTCCTTCAGGTAAGGTAAACGTCGCGAAGAAGAAGACCGCGAGCTTCGACAACGACAAATACACGCTCGCCAACAAAGTTTCTGAAGAACCCCTCGATTCGTGGGACAAGGAGTCGCTCGATTATCACAATCAGTACGCGAAGAATAATTCTGCTTCGCCCTACGGCTATGGCCTGGCCGATCTGAATTATTACGGCGCCTACTCCAACGTTCCCGGTTACGGGATGATGTGGCAACCATACTTCACGGGGGTTGGTTGGGATCCGTTCATGGACGGAGCCTGGGGCTTTTATCCCGGGTTCGGCTACATGTTCGCCTCAGCTTATCCCTGGGGGTGGATGCCCTACCGCTACGGCAACTGGATGTTCGTTCCGGGTATGGGCTGGATGTGGCAGCCTGGCGGATGGAATACCTGGCTCGCCGTGCCGCGCTACACTCCTACGCCTATGGCTCGCGTCAATCTGGTGGCTCCGATAGCCGGTACGACAAGAACGGTGGTGGTTGGCCGGGCGGCAACGAGCTCACTGTTTTCGTCAAGGGTGGTCGTGAATAACGGCTCCGCCGGCATGGGGATCCCCCGGGGCTCGATGGCAAATCTGAGCCATCTGAATCATCAGGTGACGAAGTCAGGTTTCGCAGAAGTGCGCACGGCGCCGCAGTTTTCGGCCACCCCCACGGGCAGAGCTTCCGCCTCGGGTGGGAGTCGCAGTTCGGCGGGAAGCCCGTCCATGGCGAGCCCGTCGATGTCTGCTGGGCGCCCGTCCTCAACAGGGCACGCCTCCAGCACCGCCGCTCCTCACCGCTAATTATCAAGCAGCAGTTTTTTAAAGGGCTTCACGAAAGTGAAGCCCTTTGGTATTCGTAGCGCCGGCGTCTCGCCGGCTGTCGCGGGGGCGTCCCCCGCCCCGCGAATAGCGCCTCTATCTTCGCAGACTCACCGATCCAATCACCTTCGCGCACACCGCCCGCAACTCCGCCGAACCAGCACGATCTGCGCACTGCAGCTCACCGGAAGAACCTTGCCCCACGGTGTAAGGAGTAGCCCCAAAATCCCAAGCCCATCTTGAGCTGCGAACAATCGGCCGATTGGAAGGTTCTCTCCACGGCCAGCCTTCAGTTCGACTCGCCCGTCGCGCTCACCGGTTGCACCGCGGCCTCGGGAACATCAAATTGAATCGCTGTGTTGTAGTCAGAGAAAGAGGTGTGCGAATTTTCGAAATCCACACTCAATTCATAAGGAAGGTGGTCTGCGAGCCCAAGGCAGATCGTGTCGTGCTCCAGGCCGCTGAAGCCGCCTTTCATCGTTACCAGCCACTCCCGGCAGCGCACGCCATTCACCGTCTTCTTGTCACCCTTCTGCAGAATACCCCGTTGGATCATGGTGGCCACCCGCGGCAGCACGATGCTGTCGGTTCCTTGCTGCAGGTTGCGGCAATATCCCTTCGCCGATTTAATTCCGCCGGGATACTTCGGTGGTGCCCACGACCCGTCGCCCTGGTGATCGTATTCCTTCCCGCTCACATACAACTGGTCTTGATTCACGTCGGCTGCTGGATCGACGCTCGTGTCCCTCAGATGCCACTGGAAATGAAGCAGGTCGCGCTGGCAGTCGACTTCCCAAAGCAGTTCACTGTGCTGGGTGGAACGCGGGTTCGCCACGGTTGCGACGCGGAAGCTGTGAACCTGCTTCATAGCTTCCAGCGTCTTCTGAAATTCCTTTTCCCCGCTCCCGTGCCCGGCGACATAGCTGAAGGCCCACGCAAAAAGCCCCACCGCCACTGCCAGGCGCGCGATCAGCCAAACCCAATAACGACCGCCCATAGAGATTCCCTCCCGAATGGGGTTTCGCGCCTAGGTTAAAGCGCCGTGCGGAAGGGAAAAAGTTACTGATGTGTGAGAAGGAGTGCCCTGTTTTGTGCCGAGATTGCCTGGATTTGTACGGGCTTTATGGATTGCTGAATTTTGATTGTGGTGGTTGACAATAAAGAGGCGGGAGGGACGAGTTTCATTCAAGATTCAACAATCAACAATTCTTCTTATACCACCACCATGCCCGCATACCCCACGACCATTTCCCGGTCACCGGAGATGTCGCCTGAGGTCGCATACTTGACCAACTCCGCTGATTTCGCCCCCAATTGCCGAGCCGCAGTCAGCATGGCCACTGCCGGACCAAAGCCGCACATGGAGATGTCTTGCTGCGTGACCACATCAAAAAGTCCTCGGGCATCAAGCGTCAGAATGCGCTCAATCGCGCGATGATCCTTGGCGCGCGTGACCGCATCCGACTGGTAATGATTCATGTCGCTCGAGGCCACAATCAATACCGGGTGTTCCTGCGATGCGATTACATCAGCCAGAGCCGTCCCCAGCTCCGCCAGCACTTCAAACTGTGAAGTGCCCAACGCAATTGGCAGGAAGCGTAACTGGGGCTGACGCAGTTGAAGAAATGGGAGCTCCACCTCGGCGCCGTGCTCAGCCCGATGCGCCGCCGAATCTTCTTGCAGGGCAGGGAAGCGCTCTTTCAAGGCCCCGGCAAGCTGCGCATCGATGGGAACTTCGCCGAGAGGCGTCTGCCAGCGTCCTTCGCTCATCACAGCCAGGGCTCGCCCGATACCCGTGTGGTTCGGACACAGCACCACACAGCGCTCGGGAATTTCAATGCGCGCAAACACGGCTCCCGCCACATGCCCGGAATACATGTAACCCGCATGCGGCGCAATGCACCCGATCGCCTTAGCGGGTCGTTGAGTTGTCTGGGAAAGATAGTCGCGCGCTTCCGCACGCAGGTCGTCCGGATCCACCGGATAAAATCGCCCCGCGACCGCAGGATGTCTGAGGATTGTGCTGGCCATGGCCGCCCTCCCCGGCAAAGCAGGACCAACACTGGTAATGCTAAGACCCGGCCTCCGCTTTGCGCAAGGCGCGAAATACTGCCGCGCTTTGTTCGAGGGACAGGGTCTCTGCCCGTACGTTCGGTTTGACCTGAGCCTCAGCGAGGGCTCTCTTCAAGCCGGGCGCCTCGTATTTTTCTTTGAGGTTATTCCACAGCGTCTTGCGCTTCTGCCCAAACGAGAGCCGAAGAAAATCAATGAATCCGTCCCCGGCCACTCCCAACTTTTCCTGCTGTGGATCGATCGTCAGCCGCAGCACCGCCGAGTGAACTTTTGGCGGTGGAGCAAAGGCCTCGGGCGGCAACGTGAACAGTTTTTCCACCCGCGCGTACAACTGGGCCGTCGCCGAGAGCATGCCGTAGTCGCGGCCGCCTGGTTCGGCGGCAATGCGGTCGGCAACTTCCTTCTGCACCATGATCACGATGCTCTCGAAATACTTCGAGAAGGCAAAAAGCCGTAACAGAATGTCGGACGTGATGTAGTAAGGAAGATTGCCCACCACCTTCACCGGTTGCGGTGTCAACTCGATTCCGGGGCGCCCCAAGCCCGGCTTGGGTCCAAACAAAGAATCGAAGTCGATGGCCAACACATCCGCTTCAATGACCTCAACGTTCCGTGACATCCCGAACTTCAGGCGGAGTTGCGCCGCCAGCACCCGGTCCAGTTCCACCGCGATCAGCCGCCGCGCGTTCTTGGCCAGCAGGGAAGTCAGCATGCCGCGTCCAGGGCCAATCTCCAGCACGGTGTACTGCGACGTGTCGCCGAGTGCGTCCACGATGCGTACAGCCATGTCTTCGCTGGCCAGAAAGTGCTGTCCCAGTTTGGGCTTGGTTCGCGGACGATTGGCGGATGCTACCTTTGGCACGTTGCTTCTCGACCCCTCGGGAAGTAGACTTTCAAGTCGGTCCTCGCATCTTACGGTGTCGGACCGGAACCCTGGTTCCATTCATCATAACGTGCGCCACGGAAACGCGCCCGCTTTGGAGGCCCCGCAATCATGAACATCGCATTTGTTGCTTCGGAAGGCGTCCCCTTCTCCAAGACTGGCGGGCTGGCCGACGTGGTCGGCGCCTTGCCCCAGGCGCTCGCCGGGCTAGGGCATCACGTCAGCGTATATCTGCCGCGCTATCGCCAAACCAAGCTCAGCGATTCCGCCACGGTGGTTCGCAGCATTACCGTTCCCTTTGATGACCAGTACCGCTTCGCCTCCGTCGTTTCAGGAGGCAGCCATAACGGCGTTGGCTTCTACTTTGTCGAATATCCGCAGTACTTCGACCGGGAAGCCCTCTACGGCACGCCCGCCGGGGACTATCCCGACAATGCTGAGCGCTTCGCCTTGTTCTGCCGTTCGGTCCTGGAAGCCTCGAAGATTATCGGAGCGCCCCAGATTTTTCACTGCCACGATTGGCAGTCGGCGCTGGTCCCGGTGCTTCTGCGCACCATTTATGCCGAGGATCCCGCCTTCAAAGATGTCGGCAGCGTTTTCACCATCCACAACATGGGTTACCAGGGGCTGTTTCCGCCAGATACGCTTCCTCTGCTCATGCTGCCTTGGGACTTATTCACCATGTCGAAGATGGAGTTTTTTGGACAGGTGAACTTCCTCAAGGGCGCGTTGACTTATTCCGACTACATCACCACCGTCAGCCGCAAGTACAGCCAGGAAATTCAGACGGCCGAATACGGATTTGGCCTCGAAGGTGTCCTGCGCGATCGCGCTGCCACGGTAACTGGAATCCTGAACGGCGTTGACTACGACGAATGGAGCCCGCAGACCGACAAGTTCATCGCTGCGCATTACTCACCCCAGGATCTTTCCGGCAAAGCCAAAGACAAGCAGGATCTGCTCGCCGCCTTCGGCGTAAAGAACGCCGATCCCAAGCTCCCCGTGATCGGTATCGTCTCCCGCTTTGCCGCCCAGAAAGGTTTCGACCTGATCTCCCAAGTTGCCGACCGTCTTGCCCGCGAGGAGATGATCATCGTCGCCCTGGGTGCCGGCGATAAAGCCTACGAAGAAATGTTCCAGCGACTCAATAAGCAATTCCCCAACAAAATCGCAGTCAAGGTCGCCTACGACAATGCCATCGCCCACAAAATCGAAGCCGGCGCAGACATGTTCCTTATGCCTTCGCGGTACGAACCCTGCGGCCTCAACCAGATTTACAGCCTGAAGTACGGCACCGTCCCTATCGTCCGCGCCACCGGAGGCCTCGACGACACCATCGAGCCGTGGGACGCG
Organism: Candidatus Sulfotelmatobacter sp.; assembly: GCA_035710825.1. GTDB lineage: Bacteria > Acidobacteriota > Terriglobia > Terriglobales > Acidobacteriaceae > Sulfotelmatobacter. The sequence goes on along the minus strand of DASTCU010000009.1, from coordinate 94,237 downwards.
CGCAGCGGGAAGGGAACTGGTTTCAAGTTCACCGAATACAACGGCGAATCGCTCCTGCTCACGATTAAGCAGGCCTTGATTGCCTATCGCGACCAGACCTCATGGCAGGTTCTGATGCGCAACGGCATGAATAAAGATTTCTCCTGGAGTGCTTCGGCCCGCGAGTACGGCAAGATTTATGAGCGCGTGAGGCAGATGCGCAGTGCCATCCAGTCTGTGCCCGAAAAAGTATTGGTCTAATCCGCACGTGCTGTGGAGCTTCAGAAGACGACAGCAGGGCGCAGACGGTACGCTACGTCTGCGGCCGAGATTTCTTCGCAGCTGGCGAGCCCGCCGTAAATTACCACCTGGTTTGGGCTGTATCCTTACTTCCAAGCCCGTCAAAGGAAAAGTTGAACGAGTCGTAGAGTTGATTATTGGTCAGCCGGGTAAGCGCCGTGGCATCCAGTTTCATACTGTAGAGATCAAAGCCATCACCGCTCGCTACGCTCAGATTGTCGCGGTTCGAACTAAACAGAATCCGTTCTCCCACACCGGAAATGTTCAGGACCGTCGGCTCGAAGTTGGTCCCCACTCCATCACTCAGCATCGTCACGCCGGTTCCGTCCGCGCTCATGATGTAAACATCTTCCTTGTGGCGAATGTCCGGATTGGTCCAATCTTCGCGGCTGAAGGTGATGCGGCTTCCATCGGCGGTGAAGGAGGGCGTCTGATCGTGGCAGCTGCAGCCTTCTGTGGCAGCGGCATTTGTGAGCATCCGCGGATTGCTCCCATTCGCATTCATCAGCCAGATACCGTCGTACCAGTTCTGGCTGGCGTCATAGCCCCAAAGCTCCACGGCGATCTTGCTTCCGTCCGGCGAAAAAGTCGGAGCCCACGCTCCGACGAAACCCGGCGGCATCGGAAGCAGCGTGTCGCCGGTTCCGTCTACATTCCTGGTTACGACTTGAGGACGCGAGCTACCCTCTGAAATTGGCCGCATCGAAACGAAGATGACCTTAGTGCCGTCGGGCGAGAATTGGGGAGTGCGGTTGTAGTTCGTATCGTTCGTCACCTGTACCATGCTGCTGCCATCCACCGTGGCTACCCAAATGTCCCACTGAGCCGTATTTCGATCGAGGCCTCCATAGAGATCAAGCGTTGCTTTCTTGCCATCGGGCGAAAGAATGATCGAATAAAAGTCGCCAGTAACAGGCTGACCATTGGTTGGATCGGTCACCGCGGCCGCGCTGAATTGACTGTTTCCATCGGTAGTCACGAACTTGCCAAGCATCGGGCTGAACATCTCACCCTGGTTCGGGACTAACTGCATGAACGCGAAAGTTGTTGTCTGCGTTTTGGGTGGCGTAATCCCATTGTTGTTGGAAGTACTGCCGCCGCACGCCATCCACCACAGGGTAGTAAAAGAAAAAATTAAGACGAAGAGGAACTTGCGCATAGAAGGGTCCTGGGAGGTGAGACTTGCAGGCCTGCAGCGCGAAGTGGGGGAGACCGGAGGCGACGGCCCGAGCAGCCCGCCGTGCGGCCTTCGTGCAGGCGAGTGTCCGCCTGGGACGCGAACCATTCACCTCCACGCTATCATCACCTTTATAGTCCCACCCGCGCCACGAGAGAATAAAAAAAAGGCAATTGCGCAACATGCGTGATTTGAATCACAAATGGAAGAACTAAACCTGTTTGGATTTTTGCTTCCTGCACCGCCCTATTCGTGCCGCAGCGCCTCGATTGGATCCAGCCTCGAGGCGCGAAACGCCGGGATCATCCCACTGATCAGTCCCACTGCGGCGAGGATGAGCGTAGACGCGATCAGCGTTCCTGGAGCGATAATCAGACGGATATCCCCTGCCTCGCCATTCTTGGCGAATGCGCTGTAGAGAGTCAGCCTACCGACCGAGAGCGCGACCGTATAGGCCAGAATGACTCCGAGAACTCCGCCGATGAACGTAATGGTCAAAGCTTCCGCCAGGAACTGCATGAGGATGTAGCGCCGCTGTGCCCCCAGCGCCTTCTGCACGCCAATCTCGCGTGTCCTCTGTGTGACGGAGACGAGCATGATATTCATCAGCCCAACTCCGCCGATGCCCAGGGTCAGCGTCCCAATGAATCCCATCAGCACCTTCAGCCCGAGCGTGATGATTTCGAACTGATGCACCTGCATCATGATGTTGAATACCCTGACGGCCTGCCGGTCCGATTGGTTGAACTTGTGCTGCCCCGCCATGATCGCCCGCACCGCAGGTTCGATCCGCTCGTATTCCGGAGTCTGGTAGTTGAACCAGATCGTATCGAGGTAGTGAGTGTCTTTCAGATCGCTCATCGTTGTGAAGGGGACATACACCACACGGTTAATATCGTCGTTCCCCTCCTGCATCTTGGCGCTTAGCACGCCGATCACTTCAAAGCTGAGCCCGTCGAGCCGGATGTGCTCTCCCAGCGCGTTGCGTCCCGAGAACAGCTTGTCCTTGGCTTCCGATCCAATCACCGCCACCCGCGACCGCTGGATTTCATCTTCCATGTTGTAGAAGCGTCCCTGGTCCAGCTTGAGCGTGCGGATTGACATCACATTTGGATTGTTCCCGCTGACCGGCCAAGTGAAAATCCTGTTTTCGTACTGCACGTTGGCTTGCTTGCCTACTTCTGGAGTGATGTGGGTGATTTGGGGCAGATTGGCGCTCAGGGCGTCTACATCGTCCTGGGTGAAGCGGATTTGCACTCCCGACTTCTGGCCGCCCGCCTGCATGGAAGTTTTTCCGGGAACCACGATGCACATCTTGGTGCCGAAGTTCGCGAAGATGTTCGCACACGCCTGCCCAAAGCCATCGCCGTAGGCCAGCAGCATGACCACGGTTGCGATGCCCCACGCCATGCCCAGCATGGTCAGCGCCGTGCGCCGCCGGTTGTGGCGCATCGCCGTGTAGGCTTCGTGGAGTAGATCATGCATCATGGTTATTCCTGGCGCAGCGCTTCCACCGGCTGCAGCATCGCCGCCTTGCGCGCCGGATAGAGTCCCGCCACCACTCCCGCTATCGTCAAGCTGCTAAGCGCCAGCATCGCGGTCATGGGCACCAGCTTTGGCGGATCAAATCCCTGCGGACCCTGCACTCCCCCCATCAGGCCCATCAAGCCGCCCGCAAAGGCCAGCCCGATCATGCCGCTGCCCAGCGTGAGCAGCAATCCCTCCAGAAAAAAATGGAACAGAATGTTCCGGTTGGTGGCGCCCAGGGCCTTGCGCAATCCAATTTCCTGCGTCCGTTCGGTTACGGCAACCAGCATGATATTGATCACTCCGATCGCTCCCAGCGCCAGCGTGACCATCCCCACCGCTCCCAGGAACATGTTCATCACGTCAAAAATGGTGCCCACCATCTTCGATTCCTGGATGGAATCCCACTCGTCAAAGGCGCTTTGATCGCTGGAGTCGAAGCCGTGATTGCGCGCGATGATCTTGTGGACATCTTCCTGCGCCAGCTTGTGCTCCGCCGTCGTGGTCGGCTGGTATTCAATAAACGAGATCGAATTCTCGTGGTTCTCTCCCTTGATTGGGAAATTCGTAGCCATCACCTGGAACGGGATATAGCCGCGCATGTTTAGCCACATGTTATCGCCGCGGCCCAGGTGGGGCATGCTGCCAACCACTTCGAAGCGTTCGCCATTGATCAGCACGAATGCCCCCACCGCCGGACGCCCGGGGAACAGCGTTTTCAGCAGTTCGTTCCCCAGCACGATCACATTTCGTCTTTGCGCCCCGTCCATTTGGTTGAGCCAGCGACCCTCCTTGAGCGGAAGATAGCTGATCTCATTGAGCTGAGGTTCAACCCCTATAATTTCCCCGCTGGCATTGGAGAATTCGCTAACGGCGTGCAGATCGTTGCGCGAAATCAGAGGGCAGGCATTGCGCACGTGCGGCGCTTGAGTACGGATATCGATGTAGTCCTGGTAGGTCAACAAATACGTCCGGGCCGAGTTCATATTTCCCTGGACGGCAGGCGCCCGTCCCGGGAACAGAAACATGATGTCCTTGCCGAACTCGGCGAGTTCGCGCTTATTGCCCGAGCGGAACCCTTCGCCCACACCAACCAGGAGCAACAAAGAGCCCACTCCCCAGGCAATCCCGAACATAGTGAGAAACGAGCGCAGCTTGTGCGCCCAAAGATTGCGGAAGATCTGCGCGAAAATGTCCAGAACCGTCCGCATAATCTATTCTGCCGTTGTGACCTTGAGATGCATCTTTCCTGGATTTAGATACGTACCGTTAGACTCATAAGTTCCACAAAAGTAATGAAAATAGGAGAGCCGATGGTGCAGCGCCTGCGTCCCGGAGGCGGCCGACACCCAGTCAACGATCCGCTACGGGGTGGTGTTTCACTTCGGCTGATAAAATTCGCCTAGCATGTCCACCGTCCGGCAGCCCGCTTTTCCCCGCACCATCTTTCACGTCGACATGGACGCCTTCTTCGTCTCCGTGGAGGAACTCTACGACCCCTCGCTGAAGGGCAAAGCTGTGGTTGTCGGCGGACAGCGCGGCGAGCGCGGCGTGGTCTCTGCCGCGTCCTATGAGGCCCGGAAGTTCGGAGTCCATTCCGCCATGCCACTCCGGACGGCCGCCAAGCACTGCCCCCACGCCATTTTCGTAGATGGCCACCCGGACCGCTATCGTGAGTGCTCGGAGAAGGTCTACAAGGTCCTCAACACGTATTCTCCGCAGGTCGAAATGGCGTCCATCGACGAAGCCTATTTGGACATGACCGGCACCGAGCGCCTGCACGGGCCGCCGCTCAAAGCCGCACACAACCTTCACCAGCGCATGAAGGCCGAAACAGGGCTGAACTGTTCTGTTGGGATCGGTACCTCGCGGCTTATCGCCAAAGTTTCCTCGGCGCAGGCCAAGCCTAATGGCGTCCTCTGGATCGTTCCCGGCGAAGAAGCCAAATTCCTGGCCCCGCTCAATGTCCGCGAGATTCCCGGCGTCGGCAAAGTCATGGAAGCGAATCTCCACGCCCTCGGCATCCAGAAAGTCGGAGACCTGAGCCAGCTCAAAGACTCGGAATTGGAAGAACGCTTCGGCAAGTGGGGTATGGCCCTCGCCGGCAAAGCTCGTGGAGAGGACGCGGGCGGGTGGTTCGACACCGAGGTCGGCGCTGACCTTGACGCTAAATCCATCAGCCACGAACACACCTACAACGAAGACACGGCCGATTCCGCCCAGCTCGAATCCACACTGATGCGCCTCTCCGAGATGGTCGGCCGTCGTCTGCGCGAATCAAATTTCTACGCCCGCACCGTGCAGCTCAAGCTGCGCTACAAAGATTTCACGACCATCACTCGCGCCCACACGCTCTCCGCTCCCACCCAGTTAGACACCGAGATTTTCGAACAGATTCGCGCTCTATTCAGAAAAAACTGGAAGCAGGGAATCCAGGTCCGCCTGTTGGGAGTGCAAGCGTCCTCGTTCACGGCGCAGGCTGCCCAGATTGACCTGCTCGACGGCAGCCGCCAGCAGCGGTGGAAAGATGCACTGGCCGCGGCCGACAAGCTGCGCAACAAGTTTGGAGAATCCAGTGTCGGATTGGCCGCTGGCCTCCGCGGCAGCTTCCGCGAGCGTACCCATGAGAATCCTGCAGGACTGCCGGGAAAAGGAAAAGAAAGAGCTGATCCTCACAAGAAGGCGTGATCCGGGCAGATTGTGGTCGCTTTTCACGCAGCGGGAAATTGACGCATTATGCGTGCCTTCCTATAATCGGCGGCGGAGAAACAATATGAAGAGTGCCAAGGAACTGGTGGCAGAAGCCAACTCGCGCGTGACCACCGTTACCGTGCAGGATGCTATCGGGCTGGTCAATGATCCAGAGACGGTTTTTGTGGACCTTCGCGACAGCTCCGAATTGCAGCGTGACGGCAAGATCCCCGGCGCGGTCCACGTCAATCGCGGCATGTTGGAGTTCACACTCGATCCCACTCTTCCTTATCACAACCCGGTATTTTCGTCAGGAAAGAAGATCTTGTTTTATTGCGCGAGTGGCGGCCGTTCATCCTTAGCCGCAGACACTGCACAGAACATGGGATTGACGCGAGTGTCACATCTGGGCGGCGGTTTCAAGAATTGGAAGGAAGCGAACGGCCCAGTGGATAAAGCTTAGGCCGCGTTCAATGGAGGGAGACTACAGCATCTCGCCTTCGCCCTGGGTTTGAATCTGGACGAGAGGCGATTTGTCTCCCATAATTCGAACTCCCCGCCACCGGTCTGCTTCGTCCCGCTCGCCCCGCATTTTTCTGACGCTCGTACCTACGGCTAGCGAGCTTCGTACCATGTGCCCCACTCGCAGCGGCCCCACAATCTTCTCATCCCGAATCCAGTGCAGCGCGCTGCTGATGCTGCACCCGCACTGGCTGCAGTCGGGAGTTCCCCCAAACACGCACGGCTCCACATGCGTCCGCAGATCGGCAGAAAAATTGATCGACATCTTTGAGAACAAGCAATATTCGGGACTCTTCGGCGGATTCACAAACGCCCGCGCCATGCCTTCGGGCAAGAGCAATTTCGAATACTTTTTTCGCAAATGCGGGAGCTCTAGCGCGACTCGCTCCCGGTCTTCCGGCATCAATCGTTCCGGACTCTCCTCTCCCACCTGTGGGCTATACAAGCTCACCCAGATGTGATCGACCTCCGGTCGCGCGTTCCAGAATGCAACGTATTCCTCCAGGTACGCCGCCCGCTTCAGCATAGGCCGCGTGATCACCCAATGCACATTGATCGACCGTCCCGCAATATTCTGAAGAATACGTTCGTAGGTTGCCGGTTTCCGTCGCTCATTGTGATGCTCCGGAAGTCCGTCGACCGAAACCGCGACCCGAAACCGCGGAATCTCCATCCACTCTCGGGGAATTGCAATCACGCCGCTGGTCACTGCCATCGCGAACACGCCCATCGAGCTGAGGGCGGGAAGAATGCGGTTCAGTTCCCGGTGCCGAATGAGCGGCTCGCCGCCCACCAGCGAAACGTGCATCGGCTTATGCCGCCGCACCAACCCGAGTACACCATTAACCAGCGCGTCTCCACGAAAGTCGCTTAATTCACGAAGAGTTTTTTCGCCCCCCAGATGGCTGTCTCCGTATGCATAACAGCCGGGACAACTCAGAGGACACTCGCGCGTGATCTCAATCGACATCATGGGAACATGACCGGAGAGAACACGCCACCAAGCACGCGCCAGATCACGCGCGCCCAGACCGGAGCCAGACTGCGGGGATGACATATAGGAGCTTTGGATGCCCCATGTCCTGTGCTGGTTACTTAATGATCGCTGTGTCTATTGTCTCGAAAATTCACATCGGCCGAATTTAAATGTTTTGTTTGCGATGCACAGTGTTTTGTATTTGTTAGTTCAGAGATTTGGACATTCGAACGAGGCTTGACCTTCCCCCCAATGCCAACTAAGATTCACGGTTCTCCCTCGAACACCTCTGGAGCCTCAATATGCGCAAATGGATTCTTGTCCCAGGAATCGTTTTCTTCGTCTGCTCTTGTCTTCAGGCTGCCCCGTCCGATCCTCCACTCCTGTTGCGTTTTCCCACCGTAAGCAAGACGCAGATCGTCTTTAACTACGGCGGCGATCTCTGGATCGTCAGTCGCGATGGCGGTGATGCGCGCCACCTCACTTCCGGCATTGGCGTGGAAGCGCTCCCGCACTTCTCTCCCGACGGTTCCCTGATCGCCTTCACCGGCGAATACGATGGCAATCGTGACGTCTATGTCATCTCTGCTACCGGCGGAGTCCCGCGCCGGCTGACTTATCATCCCGCTGAAGAATACGTTGCTGGCTGGACTCCCGACGGCAAGAAGATTCTCTTCACCTCGTGGGGCAACAGCTTCATGCATTTCGAGGATCAGCTCTACACAGTGCCGGTCGATGGCGGACTTCCCACCGCGTTACCGCTCCCCATCGCCGAAGACGCCTCGCTTTCTCCTGACGGAACGCACATCGCCTACGTCCCCCACCCGAAGTGGCAGGAAGCCTGGAAGCGCTATCATGGCGGACAAACCACTCCCATCTGGATCGCCGACCTCAAAGATTCCAGCATCGTGAAGATTCCGCGCGAGAACTCCAACGATCACCACCCCATGTGGGTCGGCGACACCATTTATTTCCTTTCCGATCGCAATGGTCCCGTGAGCCTGTTCGCCTACGACACCAAGACCAAACAAGTAACGGAAGCCCTGCACAGCGACGGGCTTGATTTCAAAACCGCAACGGCCGGACCTGACGCCATCGCAATCGAGCAATTCGGCGCCATCAAACTTTACGATCTGCAAAGTCACCAGGCGCACAACGTCAACATCCACGTCGACGGCGACCTCGAAGCCGTGCGCCCGCACTTCGCCAAAGTCGAGCCCAAGCGCATTCAGAATTTCGGCATCTCTCCCACCGGCGCGCGTGCCGTCTTCGAAGCCTGGGGAGAGATTTTCACCGTGCCCACCGATAAGGGCGACATTCGCAACCTGACGAGCAGCCCCGCCGTTGCCGATCGCGATCCTAGTTGGTCGCCTGACGGCAAATCCATTGCGTACTTCTCTGATGAAGCGGGCGAATACGAACTCTGCATCCGCGATCAGAATGGTATCGCTCCCGCGCGCCACATTAATCTCGGCAATCCGCCATCGTTTTTCTACACGCCCACATGGTCGCCCGACAGCAAGAAAATTGCCTACAGCGACAAGCGCCTGCAACTCTGGTATCTGGATCTCGATAACGCCACTCCCAAGCTGGTCGACAGCGATTACTTCGGCGGCTTCGGTCCTACACAGCTGAGCCAGACCTGGTCGCCTGACAACAAATGGATCGCTTATGCCAAGCAGCTTCCCAGCGGCATCCACGCGGTCTTTGTTTACTCGCTCGATCAGGCGAAATCCTTCCAGGTCACCGATGGCATGAGCGACGCCACCTTTCCCGCATGGGACAAGAATGGCAAGTATCTTTACTTCACCGCCTCGACCAATGTAGCTCTCACCACCGCCGGTCTCGACATGTCGAGCGAAGAGCACCGCGTGACGCGCAGCGTCTACGTCGCGGTGCTCAGTAAGGACGAGAAGTCGCCGCTCGCCCCGGAGAGCGACGAAGAGAAGCCTAAAGAGGAAAAGAAGTCCGATCAGGACAAAGATAAAGAGAAGGACAAATCCAAGGATCAGTCCGCCGCGAAGGACAAGAGCAAAGGGAAGGACAAGGGCAAGCCTGAGGACAAATCAACCACCGATTCCGACAAGAGCAAAGATGACAAGGATAAAGACAAAGATAAGAAGGAAGAGCCCGTCGTCGTCAAAATCGATATCGACGCCATCAGCCAGCGCATTCTCTCGCTCCCCATTCCAGCGAAAAATTACATGAACCTTCTTCCCGGTAAGACCGGTATCCTCTTCTTGTCTGAAGGCCCGACCGTCCTCACTGAAGACGACTTTCCCAACACCAGCCAGACCATCCAGAAATTCGATCTCAGCAAACGCAAGGTGGACAAAGTTTTGGAAGACGTCAACGATATCGCCGTCTCCTTCGATGGAGAGAAACTTCTCTATCGCAAAGCTGATGCCTGGGCAACGGCGTCCCCAGATGACACTCCCGGCGGTGGAGGCGGCGGAGGTGGCGGAGGCACTCCCAAGCCCGGCTTTGGTCCGCTCAAACTTGAGGGCTGGGAGGTCTATGTCGAGCCGCGCGCCATGTGGAAGCAGATCTACAACGAGACCTGGCGGATCGAGCGAGACTTTTTCTACGACCCGCACTACCACGGCCTCGACATCGAGAAGGCCAAGAAGAAGTACGCGCCTTACCTCGATGGTATCGGCTCCCGCGACGAGCTCACGTATCTATTTCAGGAGTGTCTCGGCGAAATGACAGTAGGCCACATGTTCGTCGGCGGCGGCGAAACGCCTGAACCGAAAAAACTCAAGGGCGGCCTCCTCGGCGCCGACTACAGTCTCGAAAACAATCGCTATCGGGTAGCCAGGGTTTACGACGGAGAGAACTGGAATCCCGATCTGCAAGCGCCGCTAACGCAACCCGGCGTTAACGTCAAAGTCTGGGACTATATCCTCGCGGTGAATGGCCGCGATCTGCACGCTACCGACAACATCTACAGCTTCTTCGAAGAAACTGCCGGCAAGCAGGTCGTGCTCAAAGTCGGCGCAAATCCCGACGGTAAGGGCTCCCGCGACGTCACCGTCGTTCCCGTCGAGAGCGAAGAAGGCCTTCGCCATCTCGCCTGGATCGAGAGCAATCGCCGCCGCGTCGAACAAGCTACGGGAGGCCGAGTCGCTTACGTCCACGTTCCCAACACCGCAGGCGACGGCTATACCAGCTTCAATCGCTATTACTTCTCGCAGGTCGGGAAGGATGCCGCCATCATCGACGAGCGCTTCAACGAAGGCGGACAGCTTGCCGACTACATCATCGAGCAACTGCGCCGTCCCATGATGAGCAAGGTGGTCACTCGCGAAGGCCACGACTGGTCCAGTCCGTCGGAAGCGATCTACGGCCCGAAGGTCATGATCATCAACGAAATGTCCGGTTCCGGTGGAGACGCCTTGCCCTGGTATTTCCGCAAAGCCGCCGTCGGCCCGCTCATCGGAAAGAAAACCTGGGGCGGCCTTGTGGGGATCGGAGGCTATCCGCAACTGGTTGATGGAGGCCGCGTCACCGCGCCCCGCGCCGCCATCTACGGCCTGAACGGCGACTGGGAAGTCGAAAACCACGGCATCGCCCCAGACGTGGAAGTCGATCTCGAGCCAGGTGCGTGGCGCACCGGCCACGATGCTCAGCTAGACAAAGCCATCGAGGTCGTGATGCAGCAGTTGAAAGAGCATCCGCTTCCCGAAATCAAGCGCCCACCCTACCCGAACTATCACGAGCACGACGATCTGGGAGCCAAGTAAGTATAGCTTTGGGTACCCCTTCTCGCGTTCTTTGCGAGAAGGGGGCGATTTGGATTCGTTACTTTGCCCTCAGTCTCTTATTCAAATCCTTGGGCCAAAAAAATCCAGGCTGGAAGCAAGGGCCTCGTCTGCACTTCTCTAGTGCATCCGATTCTCCAATTTCTGCGCTTCTGACGAATCTTCCTGACCTTATGAACTTCTTGCCTCTCGTCGCTTCAAATACCGACTTCTGCCGAAGCCGCTCCGTCCGCAACTCACTGTCAATGACGCAGTTGCGTGCTCAGCCTTGATTGGCTCCCGAATTGCTTCTTGCATATTTGCGTTTTGCCTGTTTAACCCGTAGTCCGTAAGGAGGACATGCTATGACAGGCTCCGCACCTAAACGTGCTGCAATCGTCTGCTCCATCTGCTCCAGATTTATCCCGCTTGAAACCAGCAACACCGATGAGCGCGGAAACGCTGTTCACGAGGAATGCTACGTCCACAAGACGATTTCGAAATTCCGGACCGCCAGCGCACTTCATCTCTCCGAAGAGTGGCTCAGCGTGATACTGCTGCGGTTCCAACTCAGATTCCGCGAAGCCGATAACTATTGAGATATTGGATTCCATTCGTCTCGGATCAAAAATGGAATTGGCTGCCAGGATAAGAGGCCATGCTCGCGTCCGTCACGCGCCTTCGCGTTCGCTCTGTCAGGTTTCTTCCACCATTCGTGTGGGAGACATTTCTGAGTCAACGCCAAGCCTCGCGCGCACCTGGGTTTCTTGGTGGAAGACTCCTGCTAGATGCTCATCGCACGTTCTGGACCGTGACGGTGTGGGAAAGCGAGCGAGCTATGAAGGGGTTTCGCGGTACGGCACCGCACGCCAAAGTTATGCTGCGTCTTGTCGAATGGTGTGACGAAGCCTCGTACGCCCACTGGGCACCAAGCGGCGCTTCTGTCCCATCCTGGCCAGAGGCATACGAACATCTGGTAGCCGAGGGCCGGCTGTCTCGGGTGGCGCACCCTTCTCCTGATCATAACGCCAGGCAATTTGCGAAGCCTCGACTCAGACCTCAGATTGGGCAAGACCTGAAGCCCCGCAAAGGCTCAAGTAGGGAGTCTGTGCGTAAGAACGAATAGAGGAGTTTTGTTCGGCTCGCTTTATCAGCGTGCCGTGGATGCCAGCAACGATCCGACTCCGGGTTTATAGCCGTAATAATCGCCGATCGCCTGCAAGTGCTCGATAATCTCTTCGTCATAACGCTGCTTGAGCGCTGGAGTGAGAATATCGTGCTGGGCATTGGGATCGGACGCGAGATCGAAAAGATGACTCTGAGCCGGCGAATCGTAAGTCGTGTACAGGTAGCGGCCATCCGCAGTCAGAATGCCGTACACAGCATGGAGATCCGATGCCAATAAGAGATCGCGCCGAGGGTAACTGTCGAGTTCTTCCTGACTCGTCGCGAAAAGGGGACGGCCATAAAGCGCATTGTTCCGGATCGGCTCGTGTCCTAAAAGATAAAACAGCGTGGGAGTGATGTCGGTGAGAGTGGCCAGCCGCTTGTCATCGTACACAACTCCCTGACGTAGTGCCGGCGGCAAGTGGATGATCAGCGGTACATGCATGACCTCCGGCCAGATGCTGTTCGAGTGGCTGCGGCGGCCAAACTCTCCGGTGGCATCGCCATGATCGCTGGTCACGATGATGATGCTGTTGTCGTACATTCCCCGCTGCTTGAGGTAACTGAAGAACTGTCCGAGGCACGAGTCAACCCAGTGCACTTCGTACGTGATGCGTGTATTCAAACCTGGTCTTTCGGGCCAGTGTTGCGATGTCGGCGAAGGCACATCGTTGTGCGCGAACTGATGTACGTTCTTCGGTTGCGTATACAGAAATACGGGGCGGTCAGAATTCTGCTCTGCACTCAGCATTGTCTCGGCCTGCCGCAGCGTCGATCCCAGTTCGAGTTGATTCCACAGCTTCTTGTCAGTGTCTAACTTCACTAGATCGTCGTTCACTGGCAAGATCGCGGTGAGCACCTCATCCGCGCTGACCAACATACGGTAACGGTCGGTGTGCAGCATCCGGTCGAGGCTGTTCAATTTGGAGAAAGGTTGCGGATAGTGAGCGTGCAACAGAGTCGCGCCGGCCCAGATTGCCGGCTCGGAGAGCGAAGTTCCAGCGTATTGCGAGTAGACGTTATGCAGAACGATGCTGTCGCGTGCGAAGGCATCCAGATTCGGCGTGTAGTCCACGCGCGGGTTGTAGGCTCCAAGATAATCCGGCCGCATGGAATCAATCACGAACACGAAAATATTCGGGCGGTTGCTCTTTGTGGGCGTGAGTTGATCCACTAACTGAATGCCATTTCGAACTTGCGCGTCGCGGATATTGGTATTGTCGCGCAGGATGCGGCAAAGATCCCCGCACACTTCATGGCGCGAGTTGCCCAGAATGTGATGCGCCAGTTGGAAGGAGTTGTCGTGCCCTCCATAGGCTTCCAAGGTCAGCGAAATCTCATCGTCGGTCGCGCCCAGCGGTTGGCTCCAGAAAATCTCTGTGGCCTGAAGTCCCTTGTACAGAAATGCGCTGAGCAGCACGGCCGAAAGCATAGCGACGGTCGAATAATGAGCCCGGCGAAGCCGCAAACGCATGACACAGGCGCTGACCACGATCCACAGCATGAGAGTGACCGTGCTCTGCAGAAAGTCGCTCCAGTCTGCGTCTCCAACGATGTACGGGAATGCGACTGCAACCGAGCACGCGAACCCGAGCACGGTCCAGGTGCCGAACGCAACCGTACTCGGCTGGGTTGGCCTGCTTCGCTCGAAGAAGGGAAGAACCAGCCAGAATCCCCACAACGTCAGAGTCAGACCCAGCGACGCGGCATAGAGATGCGCGAGCCATCCACTGAAGCTCATCGCACCCGCGAGGAAGTGATACAACACCCACCATAGCGCGCCGAAGACGAGGGCCCCGTTGACCGCACGCCGGACTGCGCCAGGCTTCGAGGTCTTGAGGGCGAGAGCAGTGACGAGGTTGACGATCGTAACCACGGCGAGCGCGAGCACAATGTGCGAGATCAGGCTCCAAGCTGCAAACTCTCCGTCGGCTGCGCTGAAACTCAACGTGCGTGCTTGGGTATAGATGCGCAGTCTAGCTCCCGCTACATAAATCGCGCTGACAACGCATGCAATCAGCACTGTGGTGGAATAAGGAAACAGAAGACTGCTGGGATTCAAAGCGGGGACGGCCGCCATCGACCGTTGGGCGGAGCGAAGCTCCGAAGGTTTGCGAGCGATCGCGTCCGTGCCAGATCCTATATTCGCCGCCGAACAGGCGCTCTCTGGCGATCTCCACAGGCTCGCTGCAACCAAGGGAAGCAGAGACGCCAGACTCCACCAGTACGCAGCGCGCGAATTTTCAAGGGCAGGCAAGAACGGTCGCAGGCTGAGATAAATTCCAGCCAATACCAGACCGCCAACACTTGCCAAAAATCGCCAGCTTCGCGTGCGCCACGAATCCCGCAGATTCCAGCCTGCCGTCAATCCTGCCGCGCCCGCTACCCAGTACAATCCCGCCTGATGCTGCACAAACCACGGCATCCACGCGTAGGCCGGGGCTTTGATGAGGAAGTAATAGGTATAGGGAAGAAATGCCAGCAGGCAATACATCGAGGTGAGGACGAAGTACGCTCCTGCGAACAGCCGAAGCAACGTATTGATCCACAACCGCAAATGTGACCTCAGAAAATAGAAACACGAATGCCTGGTATCGTTCTTCAATTCTCAATGAGAGGTCGTGGCACGGACAAGTTACTTCCGCGCGGGTTGAAGATAGGAATTTATCTCCATTGAACTATCGAGAAGGCTCAATTTTTCGCCGTAGTGGCCCGCAGTAAAACGTATTTCATAAGCAAAGCAAGTCATTTAGAAACATATAGCTACCGGATACCACCAAAGCGATCCTAGAGCTGCAATCGCTCACCCAAAAACTTCAATTAAACCAACTGCTGCATCGCTGGATGGCATCTGATCTCCGGCGAGTGTAAACCCGGAAAACCGGCGTATAACAAAATGAGCAAAAAAAGGGTTCGCTGCATTACCAGCGGAATAATTCCGTTGGCCTTATGGGGGCTCACCGCCTGCAATAGCCTTGCAGGACCAAGCACCGCACCAAGTGCCGCACCAACTCTCATCTTCTCTGCCAGCGCAAGTTCGATCAGTGCGGGGCAGAGCGTCACCCTCAATTGGCAAACAACGAATGCCACTGCGGTTACGATTACCGCCACGGCTGGCAGTGCGACGCGGACGCTTTCCGGCACGTCCCAGGCCTCCGGCAGTGTGAATGATTCGCCGGCGCAGACCACGACCTACTCGGCGGTTGCGACCGGGGCACACGGCAGCACTACGCCCCAAACCGCTACGGTTCAGGTGGCTCAGCCCGTCCCGCCGCAGGTCACATCTTTTACTGCGACCCCAATGTTCGTCAGCGCGGGACAGCCTTCCACCATTGCGTGGACCACGACCAATGCCACCTCGGTTACGATTACTCCCGCGGTGGCCCAGACAGAGGACACAGGGCCCTTGCCAGCCTCGGGATCATCGCTCACGCCTGTGACCAGCACCACCATGTTCAAGATCACCGCAACCGGGCCCGGAGGCACGTCGGCTCCGGCAACCGTTACCGTGACCGTCCCCTTCACGTTGAGCCTTACTGCCTCACCCAGCACGATCACTACCGGATCGTCGGCGACACTGAATTGGCAAATTACCCCCAATACCGCTACCGCGACTTCACTGTCTGTGACGGATGCCGCCGGTAACGCGGTGTGCAATCCGTGCGCGATGCCCCAGGGAAGCGCCATCGTGACTCCCTCGGCGACTACGACCTACACCGCGACCGCCGCCGTGAACCCGTCGGCTTCCATCACGCAATCGGCCTCGGTGACTGTGAGCGCTGCCAGTGCGGGCGTGATCAAGCACATTTTCTTCATGCTGCAGGAGAACCGTTCCTTCGACATGTATCTGGGACAGCTCGGGGCCTACCGCCCGAACCGGTTGAAAGGGGTTGGCATCACCGACACGCAGACGGTGGATGGCTTCGATCCGACGGTCACGCTCACCAACAGCCACACAGGCGCTAAAGTTCAGCCCTTCCACGAAACTACGGTATGCACGGAGAACCTTACCCCAGCATGGGATGAAAGCCATCACGACACCTCGCTTACCGGTGGCGACGCCGCTTGGGCTACGACCTCGAGCCCGTACAGCTCCACTTCCTTTGCGATGCAAGGATTTCTCGATACCACCGGATCAGTCACCCAGACCTACGACCCTAACGGCACGCGCGCACTCGGCTATTACAACGAGACGGACTTGCCGTACTACTACGATCTGGCGACGTTCTTTGCGACCAGCGACGCGTGGCACTCACCGATTCTGGCGAACACGGTGCCGAACCGTATGTATCTCATGGCGGGAACATCGTTCGGGCACGAGTATCCCGACGGCGACGCCAACCACCCGAAATACGCTGCGCCGACCATCTTCCGGGCGATGAACACGGCGAACGTCAGCTGGCTGTACTACTATCGCGACGGAATTTTCCTCGCGAACTTTGCCGATTTTGCGGACCCTTCCATCGGACCCAAAACTTTTCCAGTCAGCGACCTCATGAACCGTCTCGCAGGCACCTGCAGCGGCGGGAAGTGCGATCCTGACGAAGCGTTGCCAGAGGTGATTTTCATTGACAGCGCATCGGGTGACAGCCATCTCGATGAGCATCCCGACAATAATGTGCAGACGGGCGCCGCCTATGTGCAGTCGATCATCAACGCGCTCATGCAGAGCGATGCCTGGCACGACTCCGTCTTCATCCTCACTTATGACGAAGGCGGGGGCTTGTACGATCACGTGCCGCCCGTCAACGTTCCACTGCCGGACAACATCTTGCCGGGACAGTGTCCCGATCCGAATAATGGCTCATCCGGCTACTGCAGCGTTGGAAAGCTGGGAGGAAATTTCGATCTGACCGGATTCCGCGTGCCGGTGATCGTGATCTCCCCGTACGCGAAGCCGAATTTTGTCTCCCACACGCCCCGCGATTACACCGCGATCCTGGCCTTTATTGAGGAGACGTTTGGTGTGAAGGCACTCACGGCGCGGGATGAGTATTGGCAGGACCCGACACGCGACATGAGCGAGTTCTTCGACTTCAGCCAGAGCCCGCCTCCACTGCTTAACCCGCCGCAGGGGGCCAATGTATCGTCGTGGATACAGTTGCTGGCCACACAGCCGACTTCTGGAGTCTGCGACCAAACCAAAGAAGCAGGGCCGACGCAGTAGAAGGAATTGTTGAGTTTTGATTGTTGATTGTTAAATGAAACCTGGATGGACCGGGTGCGAGTTCATTCAATTATCAACAATCAACAATTTTCGTCCTAAATTCCGGTTAGCTGCTATTCAGCGAGTTGTCCTTGATCGTGATCGAGCGTGTTATCGCCAGTCAGGTCGCTGACATCTGCTCAAAGCAATTGCTGCGGGTTGTGCCGCAAGCAGAACAAAGGCCGGGTATCCCGCAAGGAAGTTCCGGGCCCCGGCCTCGTTTTGCTTCAACTTGGAATGCCATCCTGGGCGAAAAGCCGAGACCCTTCGCTCAGGATGACAGCGTTAACGTCGTTCGAACTTCAATTGCCTGTATTCGGGTTGTTGGTGGCGGTAGTGGGCGCTGCTGCAGGCGCGGCGTTTGCACCAATACGGGCCAGGCGCGGGAAGAATGGCGTGACTTCAAACGGCATCTTGTCGCGCGCCGAAGTGATGGCGACCGGAGCTGTCTTCACCATCTCTGCCTTGTCGTCCCAGGGATTGACCTTCACGCGCCCGCCCAACGGCAGGGCCGCGATCTGGTCGAGCTTCGCGTTATCCAACGCTGGACCTTGGGTTGCCAGAGCCGCCAGACGGCTCACGGTCCCACCGGTGGCCAGAGGATTTCCCAGGTGCGTGGTCAGCAGTGCGTTTAAATTCGGAGCGCGCTGCTGCAGGGCCTTCAGGAACAAGCCCACGTTGTCGAGCTTTTGCGCGTAAGGCGAGTTCTTCAGGAATTCGACTGCCTTCTTGTCAGCCGCCTCCTCTTCTTCGGGAATGTGCCGGAAGCCCAGGTTCTGGTACGTCGAGTCATCTGAGAACAGCATGCGGTCGTTGAAGGCATACTTCGAGCCGAGGTTGTGGCCGAGCACGATGTGCGCCAGTTCATGCGAGAGTACTGCCGCCAGGCTGGCCTCGTCGGGAAGCACGTCCACCAGGCCACGGCTGATCACGATGGTGTTGCCTACGCTGAATGTCTCCAGCGGAGAAGTGAGCAGCACACGCGTGCGAACCGGGCGCGGCAGATCGATATTGTTAGTTACCTGCAGGTTGTTGACGACCGTCTGCAGAATGCGGTCAACGTCTCCTTCCGGAGCGAGCAATCCGCCTGAAGTAAGGCGCTCTACGACGTTGTCTTCGGCCTGCTGCTGCCATACGCGCTCGGCTTGCAGCGGAGAGGCATCTTGCGTGGTCGGCGTCTCGTCGGTCACGCTGTCCACCCGGATCTGCGTCAATTCGTCGTCCTTCGCGCCTTTCTTCAGGTCATAGCCCCAGATACGGGTCTGCGCCTTGAAGGCAATCCTGTTCTTTGCGCCCGCGCTGAAGTCGCCTTCTTCGCTATAGATGAATGACGGCACCCAGTAGCCGGGGATCAGGTTTAGCCGCCAGCTGTCCATGTGGAAGAAGTCGGAATTGCGCGGCGCCGGATAATAGGTCCCGTTCAGCCGCACGATGTTGAAACCCTGATCCTCCACCCAGATGCGGCCCAGGAAGCGGCCGGTGCCAGATTTCTTTTTCGGAGTGACGTCGAACACCAGGCAGCGTACATCGCCCAGGAATTCGCGCCGCACATAGCGGAAATCGTAGTGCTCGCGGTCAAAGTCCGTACGGTCGGCATATACCATCCACGAGAAGCCCAAAGGCTGGTATTGAAGCTTATAGAGTTTCTGGAAGCCGCCCAGCAGACGCGACTGCATACTCTTTTCCTGCTCTTTCAGATAATCCTTGCGATCGATGTTTTCGCCCATGTCCATGCGGCCGAGGAAGTAGTGGTCCTCGCTGGGCACCGGGCCCAGTTGCGGATCGGCGGTCAGGTTTTGCAGATAGGTTTCAACCACGGGCGTGCGCGTCGAAAGCGCTTTGATCAAGCCGTGCTCACGCTCGATGAAAAGGTTCACGACCTGGTCCATGGTCGTGGGAGCGGCGGCGACGGGCGGTGGCACAGGAGCCTGCTGCGCCTGCGCCGAGGCGGGTTGCGCCGCTGCGGGCGCCTGCTGCGCTGGCTGAGCCTGATCGGCCTGCACGGGTGCAGGCTGTGCCTGAGCGGCCGGTTGCGTCGGCTGCGCCGTCTGCGTGGCATCCGGAGCCGCCGGTTGCGCCACGGGCCGCGAATCTGCCGCTTGCTGCGCGGCTGCGCTCATCGCTGTCAACAGCGCTACCGCAAAGATCCATTTCGAGGTACGCATAACTTTCTCCAGTTTCTGTGAACCGTTTTTTGTCAGGTACAACTTCCAAACTTGCTTCGCCAAAAACTTGTCAGTACGCCAATTGGAACGAAACGTGAACCACCGCGGTCGAATCGACCGGCTGCCCCATGCGCAACGCTGGCTTGAACCGGATCTTGTTGGCGGCTGCGATAGCGGCCTCATCCAGCCCGTGTCCCATGCCACGCACCACGCGATTTACGTGCAACGTTCCGTCCGCTGCGAAACTGACTTCCAGCAGGACTTCGCCTTCCAGCTTCATCTCGCGCGCTTCCTGGGTGTAAACCGGGTTCGGCTTATAAGTGATTTGCACCGGAGTCGTTGCCGGGCCCGAATCCATTTGCGCGATCTTGGGTGTCTGATGCACGACCTGCTCCGCTCCGAAACCGCCGGTGGAGATGCCGCCCTTGCCATTGCTGCGGCCATCGCCCTTCCCGGACGTTGCCACGCCGGTTCCGAAATCGGCGCTGGCCACCGTGCCCTTTATCCCTTTTGCCCCGCCCGAGCCGTTGCCCTGTCCCGGGCCGGCGGGCATATCAAAAGCTCCGGTTGGCGCGGCATACAATTTCGCATTCATCTTGCCGGTGCCGGCAATTCCGTTGGGATCGCCAAAGCCGCCCGTCTGCACTTGCTCCACGGCCGCGTTCACCGTAGGTTTCTGTGAGCTTCCGGTCTCGGCGAATTCTCCGGTATGCAGCAATTGCGGGCGCGCCCCGCCCACTGCCAGCTTCAACTGCGGAGCCGCAAATTGATTCACCACAACCTTCGGCGCTTCCACGGGCTGGGGAATTTCGCGGCGAACTTCTTTGGGCATGACCAACTTCGGCTGCTCGAACACCGGTAGTTTCACCGCGGGCAGCAGCTTAGGTTTCACCGCTTCGACCTTGACTGGCTCTGGTTCCGGCGCCGGACGTAACGAAGGCATCGGGATCAGTTCCGTGACGTGATACTGCGCTATCTGCAGCGTCTGCGGGAACAGTAGCCCGATGTTAATCACCACGAGCAGCGCGAGCGCGACCAGTCCATAAGCCGTCGCTAGTGCCCGTTTGTCGATCTTACGTTCGGGCAATAATCCGAGTTGAAATCCGCGATAAGCCGCCATTCAATATCACTCCATTGGGACCCAGTTGGGGAGAAAGCCGGGAGCTTGGAGCTTTAAAAATACGGGAGATAGGACAGGGGGTAAACGTGTCAACGGCTCTTGACCTTAGGTAACGTGGAAAATATCGTTTTGAAAAAATCGCGCTAAAACGGTCGCCAGATAAGGCTTTGCGCCGATCGGGCCGGAGCGGGCGGACGAATCAGGCAAGAAACACGGAAGTATCGGGAGGAAAACAGTGAATGCAAGCGGGATCAGACACTAGCAGCGTGAATCGCCGAGGAGATCGCGCAGAGGTCGCTGAGAAAATTGACATCATTGCCTTACTCCGCGATCTCGGAGGCTTTTCTCAGCGAACTCGGCGGTTAAGAGCTCATCCCGCACAGTGCAACGTCATCTTCCGGTAGTTCCTGATAATTGTTCACCATCCGGGTGATCCCATCCTTCAGAAAGGCAACATGGAAGTTGATCAGAAGTCCAACGTGGAGATTTAATAGCCGGAGATGGGAAAGAATTTGAGCCTGATCCACAGGATGCAACGCTTCCTTGCATTTGATCTCGACCACCACTTCTCCGTTCACAATGAGATCCGCTCGAAATCCGCAATCGAGCTTCACCATCTCATACACCAACGGCACCGCCTTCTGGCGCTGTACATAGAGTCCCGCCTTCTCAAGTTCGTAAGCCAGACAAGCCTCATCGGACGACTCAAGAAGTCCGGGACCCAGTCTGCGGTGAATCTTAATTGCTGCCCCAATGATTCGCTCTGTAGTACGTGAGCGCGCCATAGTTTGAACCTCAGCAAATACTGTAACCGGCGGGTTCATCAAGAGGGGATTGCAAGTCGAAATAACTTCTACCCGATTCCCAAAACGAAACAACAGCCTTTAACCGGTGAGGACGCTGAGAAGAACCGCTGAGGGCGCTGAGGAACCAACAACACGTGGTTTTCTCAGCGTTCTCGGCGGCTTTTCTCAGCGAACTCAGCGGTTAAGAGCTTCTGGCTTTTGAGACTGCAGAACTACGCTACTGGTCCATCCGATGCCGAAGGTCACGCAGGTTCCAATCATCACCCACCAAGTCCATGGCACCCTCGTCCCCAGCCACAAATACAGCTCAATGCCGAACCCGCAAACCATTCCGACCATCGCGCCCAGTTGATTGGCGCGCCGCGTCAGCGTGCCTAGCAGAAATGCTCCCAGCAGCGCGCCGTAGGCGACCGATGCGATCTGCAGCCCGACCTCCACCACGCGGCCGACCTTATGCAGTGCGATCACCGCCAACCCAAACAGCACCAATGCCCAAACCAGCGTTGCCAGCCGCGACAGCCGCATCTTGGTTCGTTCATCGGCTTGGGGCCGCAGCCGGGAATAAAAATCCATGATCGCGCTCGACGACAGTGAGTTCAACGCCGCGCTTAGGTTCGACATCGCCGCCGCCAGTATCGCCGCTACCAGCAAGCCGGAGATTCCGTGCGGCATGTGTGTGACGATGAAAGTAGGATAGATTCGATCCGGTCTGCCGAAGTTGGCCGAGGGCACGCGATAATAGGCCCAAAGCATCACGCCGATGGTCAGAAATAGCGCAAACTGAAACAGAATGGCCACACCACTCGAGAGCAGTGCAGTGACCGATTGCTTCTGCCCGCGCGCCGCCAGCAGCCTCTGCACGATCAACTGGTCGGTCCCATGGCTCGCAGTCGTGAAGAATGTTCCGCCGATGACTCCAGACCAGAATGTATACGGCATCCAAACGTTTCTGGTGAAATCGAAGATCTGAAACTTGCCGGCGCTCGCAGCAGCGGAATGAATCGCGCTCCAGCCGCCGGGGACGAGATGGACGATGGTGATGAGCCCAATCAGCGTGCCGCCCACGTAGATCGCCGTCTGCACCACATCGGTCCAGATTACCGCCGCCAGCCCGCCTTCGAACGTATAGATTAGGGTCAATGCAGTGATGATAGCGATCGAGGTAATCTCGCCTGTGCCCAGCGCAATGGATACCACAATGGAAACCGCATAGACGCGCACACCTTCCGCCGCCGCCCGCGTCACCAGAAACAATCCCGCCGTCAGTGAGCGCAGCCCGCGCCCGAAGCGTCGTTCGATTAGTTCGTACGCCGTATAAAGCTCGCCACGAAAGTAGTGCGGCAAAAGCACAAAGCTGATGACCGCGCGCCCCACCACGTATCCCATGATCACCTGCAAAAAGGTGAGATTGGTGTCGTACGCCAGGCCGGGGATGCTGATGATGGTGAGCGTGCTGGTTTCGGCGGCGACGATCGAGAGCGCGATGGCCCACCACGGGATATCACGCCCTGCCAGGAAGTAGTCGCGCAGGGTCCGCTGCTTCTTGCGAAAGCGCAGTCCAAACAGCGTGATCCCCGCCAGGTAGATCGCGATAATCGTGAAATCGATCTTGTTCAGGCCCATGCGTCAGCATCCCATTATCAAAGCAATCGAGGATTCGCGCGAGTGAGACTCTGTAGTCCCCTTCGAGTGCGATAGGTCAAAGCCGCAGCCGGCAACGAGTCTGTGTTAGAAATAAATCCGTGCGTTACTACATGGGCATCGACGGCGGCGGCACCAAAACAACCTGCGCCGTGGGAGACGAGTCAAACCTGCTGGCCACCGTGACCACGGGGCCCAGCAATATAGTGCGCGTGGGCGCCGCGCAGACACGGGAGTCGCTGCAGAAATCCGTGCAGCAAGCGTGCTCTGCGGCGGGCATTACCCCCGCTCAGATCGAACGCACTTGCGTTGGAGGATCGGGAGCCGCTCGTCCCGAATCGGCGGCCAACATCCGCTCTTTCCTGGCCGAGATTCTTACCTCGCCCGTCGATGTCGTCGGCGACATGGAGATTGCTTTGGAAGCCGCATTCGGCCAAGGCCCGGGCATCGTGGTCATAGCGGGGACCGGTTCGATCGCATTCGGCCGCGACCGGCAGGGAAGAACTCTGCGCGCCGGAGGCTGGGGATTTGCCATTGGTGACGAAGGCTCTGCCCACTGGATTGCCCGCGAGGCCATCGCAGCAGTTCTTCGCGCCAGCGACATGACATTTGGCACGTCCGAAGATGTTTTCCACTCTGACCTGGCCACGGCCCTGTGTAAGGCTTGGGGCGTGAACTCGCTGTCCGACCTCGCCCGCGTTGCCAATTCGATTCCCCCTCCCGATTTCGCCGCCTTGTTTCCTGCCGTGGCGGTGAGCAAAAACATTCTGGCTTTGCAGGTTTTGTCGACCGCGGGCAGGGAACTGGCGCACACCGCCGCCGTCGTGATCCGGAAGCTGTTCCCGGCGGACGACGCGGGCTCCGTCCCGGTGGCCACCGCCGGAGGTGTCTTTCGTCACGCTAACTTAGTGCGCGCGGATTTTTATAATGAACTCCGGAAGATTGACCCGCGGGTGGAAGTCAATCCGCTGGTCATCGAGCCGGTCGAGGGCGCGCTGCGTATGGCGCGCAGGGCGGCAGCGGAGCGCGTTTAAGCTCTGTCCGCTGGGCGAGGCCCACTCCTGATGATGCCAGAACAATCCCAAGTCGACATTGTTGGCGCTTCTTCGCAGCCCGGCGCGGCTAATATCGACTCCGCCGCCACACCGCTCAGCGAAGACGTGGTCTTGGCGAGGCTGGCACAGCACGATCTCAGTCCCGAGGGCATTGACGAGATCAGCCAAAATTCCGGCCTGATGAAGTCGCGCAAGATTCGTGTGGCGATGGCGTCGCACCCGCACACGCCGCGCCGCATCGCACTGCGTCTCATCCGGGAGCTCTACACCTTCGATCTGATGCAGTTTGCGCTCACGCCCACCGCTCCGGCTGACCTGAGGCACGTCGCCGACGAACTGCTGATCTCCCGCCTGGCCTCGATTACTTTGGGAGAGCGCATTGCCCTGGCCCGGCGCTGCTCCGAAAAAGTTGCCGGAGCCCTCCTGCTCGATAAAGAGGGGCGCGTCTGGCAAGCAGCGCTCGAAAGCCCGCGCCTCATCGAGAGCTCAATCGTGAGAGCGCTGCAGCGCAGCGTCACAGCCGCCTTCGTCGAATCCGTGAGCCACCACGCGAAATGGTCGCTGCGCCCGGAGATTCGCATCGCCCTGCTGCGCAATGCGCACACTCCGCTGGCTCGCGCCATTGAATTCGCGCGCCGCCTCCCGCACGCCCAACTGCGCGACGTACTGCACAGCTCGCGTCTGCCGGAGAAGATCAAGGCTTACTTGCGGAAGGATCTGGAGAGCAGAAAATAGTTTGCAGTTTCAGGTCAGAACTTTCCAGCTGAGAACTGGCCACTCAGAACTGAGTATTGAATACTGAGTACTGAGTACTGAGTACTGCCACCCGTTACCGCGTTACCGCGTTACCACCTCCCGCTTCCCATGCATCAACCCCACCAGGGCCTCATACAGACGTTTGCGTGCCTCATGACGTTCATAGGCGCGCGTAATGTAGCGTACGCGAACTTCGATCCCGGCGGCGGTAGGTTGCACATTGATTCCCGGAGTCGCCGACAGCGTCTTTGCGCGATAGTGCGTGGTGGTCTGCTGCCACTCGGCTTCGGCCTTGCTGGCATACTTGGCGGTTTCCTGCTCCACCACTTTTTGAATGCCATCGACAATCGCATACGGATCCTGTCCGGCTGGAATCAGCACACTCAGTTCGTCCCACATCCACTGGCCCGAGGTGGTGAAATTGAAGAAGTGGCCTTCGATCGCGAAGCTGTTCACAAACGAGACCCGCCGGCCGGTAGGATGGCTCGAATCGGTCCAGTTGCCAGTTTCGAGCAACACCGTCTTGAGCAGTCCGACCTCGACCACTTCGCCCCCCACGCCATTGAT
Organism: Candidatus Sulfotelmatobacter sp.; assembly: GCA_035710825.1. Lineage (GTDB taxonomy): Bacteria > Acidobacteriota > Terriglobia > Terriglobales > Acidobacteriaceae > Sulfotelmatobacter. The sequence continues at coordinate 68,839 of DASTCU010000009.1, read as the reverse complement.
CTCCACCCAATCGCCAACGCGAATTCCGTTTTTGCCCATCAGAATGAACCAGCCAAAGAAGGCGACAATGAAGTCCTTCATGGCAACCGTCAATCCGGCGCCCGCCAGTCCGAGCACTGTGGTGGTCTGCGTGGGTATTCCAAAAATAATGAACAAGATGACGAGCGCCCCCACCGCCTGCGCCGCAAATTTCACCACCGCCCGAAGGGTGTCGATGCGCTTGTTCTCCGCCGCCATGCCGGTGAACAGGCGTTCAATGAGGCGGTCGGAGACATACACGGCGAACACGACCAGCAAAATCCACAGTAGCGTCTCAACCATGTGATGCAAGGCGGACCGCTCGCGCACCTCGACCAGCGCGATCCAGCTGGCGTAGATTTCGTTCAAATCCTGTTCGTCCTGCAGACGGCGGCCCAGGTCGGCGAGATTCTTCTGGTCGCGCGTGTATTGCTTCAGAGATACGAGAGCGGCGCCGGCCGTCGCCTTGGACTCTTCACGGCTGCCCGCTTTGCCCGTCTGGGAAAATCCTTTAGCCTGCTGCTTGGTCGCTTCGCGGTCTTCGTGTTCTTTTTCAACTTGGGCTGCCAAGGTGGCATGACGCGAGGCCAGCCGCTGTTGCTTTTTCGAAGTCTCCTCTTTGGCCTGTTCTAATTGAAATCTCTTGTCGCGCAATGCCTGCCATGCGCGAAACCCTCTGAACAGGGTGTGCGTCTGATAATCCTGCTCATGCGGATTAGCTGCCGACCCCGCGGGTGCGGCGTTGTGGTCACCGGCTTCGTGCTCGGCCTGCAGCCGCTTGATCTTCGACTCGGGATCGCCACCCGCTTGCTCGAGATCCTCTGTCGCGTCATCCAACTCGTCCTGATCCAGTTCCATCTGCGCTTTCGCCACGTCGATCTGGTCCTGAACGTTCTCCTTCTGCGATTCAGGGGCAGCTGCCAACTTTTTCGTCAGCGCCGCAATAGTTTGCTGATCGCTGGTGAGCGCCTGCTGTGACTTTTCTTTGCGAGCGGCAATCAGCTTGGCCTCGGGAGACAGCTTGGGAGGATTCTCTTCGGCTGTGCGGATCGAGTCGAGGAACGCCAGATCGACCTCATGGTCGCCGGTTTTCTCGGCTTCGTGAGCCAGCGCCATCTCTTCGGGAGTGCTGGCCATTGCCGCCATTCGCCGCGCCGTCTGCAGCGGACGCAGATCCACCAGGCGCCGCGCTGACGGCATTTTCCCCGCCTCTGCTTTCTTGACGGGCGCGGAAGCCGGCGCCTCTTCGCTTGCAACCGCCACCTCGCGCGTCCACCACCAGGCGGCGGCGCCACCTACGATCAAGAGGATTAATACTAGAGCCGTAATCCAGTGCCGGATTTTCATAAGATTTCCCATCGCGTGCGAGAGATGCAGCGCCTCTATTTAGGCCGATAAATCGTAAGGAGCTTCAGAACACTGTAGCAAGAAAGTATGACCCAAGCGATGACGCAGGCCCAAACGTGTAGCCGGCCTCGGGTAGCGCCGTCGTCTCGCCGGCTGTGACGGCGCGGCGTCCTCGGCCGGCACGTGGCGCGCACTACTTCTGCGCACGTTCGTAACCTGTACCGCTCGCGGGCGCCTCGTAGAATCCTCGCATCGGCATGCTCGAATATCTTCACTCGATCCTGGACCAGCGCTGGAAGCCGATCTCCCGCGCAGCCGTCGTGGCCTGGCTTGTCTTCTACGTCGGATTTCTGGCGTATGCCTTTTCCGCTCACGGCGCCGGGCTCTTCATTGACAACGCCGACCTGGTGGTTCACGAAGGCGGACACAATCTGTTCGGCTGGTTTGGCCCCACTCTCGGCCTCTGGGGAGGCACGCTGCTGCAATGGCTGGTTCCGTTCCTGTTGGCGGCGTACTTCTTCAGACAGCGCCAGGTCGCCGGTTTCGTCTTCTGCCTCTTTTTTTTCTTTGAAAACTGGCTCTACACCGCGAGCTACATGGCCGACGCTCGCGCCCAGCAACTGCCGCTGGTAACCACCGGCGACCCGGACTTTGTGGAGCACGATTTCCACGCAATCTTTTCGAGCCTGGGCGTTCTCAACTACGACACGACCATCGCGACTGTAGTACGCCTGCTGGGCTGGTGCGGTATGCTGGCCTGCGTGATCTGGTTGGGATGGAGATGGAAGATCGTGAATGAGTAGCCGCCGGAATGTTAGCGGCTCGCTGGGAGTTAACTTGCGCAGAAACCCAGCTCAACCTGCTAGGACGCCGTTCAATCAACAATCACCAATCCCTACGGCACCCAATCTGCAATAAAAATATTCGTCTCGTGCGGCGCTTTGGCATTCCGGTTCGACGCCCACACTAGCCGCTTCCCATCCGGCGAGAACATGGGGAAGCCGTCGAACCCATCGCTGTAGGTCACGCGTTCCAGTCCACTGCCGTCAGGATTGATCAGCCATAATTCAAAATTCCCCATGCCGCCAGTGGCATGCGTCTCCGGATCGTAGTTGGAGGAAAAAATAATCTTCTTTCCATCCGCCGTAAATGCCGGTCCAAAGCTGGCCGCACCCAGACTGGTGATCTGCCGCTTGCCCGAGCCATCCGCCTTCATGATCCAGATTTCCAGCGATGTTGGCCGGATCAAGTTTTGCGCCAGCAGTTCCTTGTACTCGGCGATCTCTTTCTCCGTCTGCGGGTGGTAGGCACGATAGACGATCCACTGGCGATCGGGAGAATATGTTGGCCCGCCATCGTAGCCGAGTTCCTGCGTAAGTTGCTTCACGTTTTTGCCATCGGCATCCATCGAATAGATGTCGAGATCGCCATTGCGCATGGAGGTGAACGTGATCTTTTTGCCATCGAGCGAGATCGTCGCTTCCGCGTCGTAACCCGGCGTATTCGTGAGTTGCTTCAGATTCGAACCGTCGGGATTCGCGGTGAAAATGTCATAGCCCGAATAGACGGCCCAGACGTATCCCTTGGAAAAATCCGGACGCGGTGGGCACTCGGGGCTCGCCAGATGCGTCGAGGCGTAAAGAATCTTTTTGCCGTCAGGATAGAAATAGCTGCAGGTAGTCCGCCCCTTGCCGGTCGAGACCATGTGCTGGTCGGTCCCATCGGGATTCATGATGAAAATCTGGTCGCACTTCACGTCTCCGTGCGAGGACTGGTAAATCAGTTTCTTGCCCTCAGAGGAGAAGTAAGCCTCGGCATTCTGTCCGCCAAAGGTCAACTGGTGGATATTGCGCAGATGCTTCTCCTGCGGCGTCGCCTGATAGGTCGAATTCTGCGCGGAAACTGCCTGTCCGAGAACCGACAGACACACAACCAGAAGAAAAATAAACGTTTGCTTCATAAGGATGCCCGCCAGTGTAGCGCGCCGAGAGCGATCACCACAAAAGCCACGAAGGGAGGCTAGAGGAGAAGAATCTGAGATTTCCTTTCTGAACCTTCGTGGTTCCAGCTTCTCGTCCTCAGCCAGAAGAGTAGAATGGCGCCGCAACCCAATGGAGGTTTGTGTGAAATCTTCCATCCCGACTCTCATCGTTGCATTCCTGATCGGAACAATCTTTATGTCCCGCCCAACGGTCTCCGCCGCTCCGAAAGTCACGGTCGAGACACTCAAGCAACTCGAAGCCGAATTCATGAAGGCCGCCGCCGAGAAAGGCTCCAAAGGATATCTCTCTTACTACGCCGACGACGCGGTGGAGTTGCCCAATGGTGCCCCGGCAATCGAAGGCAAGGTGAACATTGCTCCCGGCATGAATTTTCTCGATGACAAGAATAACCGCCTGACTTGGACCCCCACCGGCGGCGACGTCTCTTCGCCAGGCGATCTCGGCTACACCTACGGCACCTTTGAATTTCGCTCGAACGACAAAGACGGCAAGCCCAGAATCGAGCATGGAAAGTACACCAGTATCTGGAAGCTGCAGAAAGATGGAAGCTGGAAAGTGGTCCTCGACATGGGGAATGCTAGCCCCGCACCGAAATCCTAAATCAATTCGATGCACGAGCCCGGCCTTACCGGCCCGCTTGGGCATGATCAGCCGGGGCGAGACGTCGCGCGGCTTCGCCGCGGGGTCACGAAATTCTCCAAAAGCGATTTCTTACTTTGGTTTCTTGAGTGTTTGGTGGGGCATTGTGTAAAGTCAATACATCCACCTTTCATCTGCCAAGTCGTGCGCTTTCGCTGTCCCTCGAGTATGGGCGAGAGGGCGCGCGCTGGCTTTGGTTCTCGCCTTCTTTGCGGTGGTCACGGTATCTCTCCGCTGCGTTGGGGAATCTGCGGCGGCTTCCGCGCCGAAGACAGATGTTCATCTCGGCCAGGTCGACTCCATCATCAATCAGGCGATCGCAGACGGGAACATTCCCGGCGCGGTGTTGATCGTAGGGCACGACGGCAAGGTAGCGTATCGGAAAGCTTACGGCAACCGCGCGCTGGAGCCGAGGCGCGAGCCGATGACTCTGGACACGATCTTCGATGTGGCATCTTTGACCAAGGTGATTGCCACTACGACTGCGGTGATGCAGCTGGTGGAACAGGGGAAGATTCGGCTGAATGATCCGCTGGCGAAGTATCTGCCGGAATTTGCGCAGAACGGGAAAGAAGACATCACGATCCGGCAGTTGCTGACGCACTATTCGGGACTGGCGCCGGACCTGGATTTGACGACACCTTGGGAGAGCAAGAACACCGCTTATCAACTGGCGTTCGTCGAACCACCGGAGACCACGCCAGGCTCAGGGTTCATTTACAGCGACATCAACTTCATCATGCTGGGCGCGCTGGTGGAAAAAATTTCCGGAGAGCCGCTCGACGTCTATACCGAGAAGCACATTTTCGCGCCGCTCAAGATGACGCATACCCGCTTTGTGCCTCCGGCATCGTGGCGGCTGAAGATCGCGCCCACGCAGTATGACGAGAATAACCACATGCTACGGGGCGTCGTTCACGATCCGACGGCACGGCGCATGGGCGGAGTGGCGGGACATGCAGGATTGTTTTCCACGGCGGACGATTTGGCGAAGTTCGCACAGGCTCTGCTGAATGGCGGCGATGGAATTCTATCGCCGCTAGCAGTCACCAAGATGACCTCGCCGGAAACACCGCCGTCTGCGCCGATATTGCGCGGCTTTGGGTGGGACATTGATTCTCCGTTTTCTTCGAATCGCGGCGATCTGCTGCCGGTCGGATCGTTCGGGCATACGGGGTTCACGGGTACATCGATCTGGATCGATCCAACGACCAAGACATACATCATCCTGCTGACCAATTCGGTGCATCCCCGCGGCAAGGGGAACGCCATTGGACTACGGGTGAAAGTTGCTACCGAAATTGCGGCGGCGTTGCCTTTGACTGCCGACGAGAAGGAAGCCGTGCGGCTGAAAAGCCTAACCGGATACAACGAGGCGTTGAGCGCAGGGCGGCGGATGAACTCGCGCAACGGGACAGTGAAGAACGGCATCGATGTGCTGGAGGAGCGCGGATTCGACGTGCTCAAGCCGGCGGGTGAAGGCAAGAAGCGAATCGGGCTGGTCACGAATCAGACGGGAATCGATGCTGACGGGCGGCGGACGATCGACGTGCTGGCGCAAGCTCCGGGAGTCGAGTTGGACGCCATCTTCAGTCCGGAGCACGGGGTGGCGGGAGTTCTGGACACGACCGACATCAGCAACTCGAAAGATGCCGCGACGAGCGTGCAGATTTACAGCGTGTACGGAGCGACGGACGAGGCGCGGCGGCCCGAACAGGACGTGCTGAAGAATCTGGACGCGATTGTGTACGACATTCAGGACGCCGGCGTGCGCTTTTATACCTACGAGTCGACTCTGGGATATTTCCTGGAAGCCGCGGCCAAAGCCGGCATTGAGATGATCGTGCTCGACCGGCCGGATCCGATAACCGGTTCGTTTGTACAAGGTCCGGGGACGGATGAGGGCCACGATAGCTTCACCAATTACTGGACCATTCCCGTGCGGCACGGGATGACCATTGGCGAGCTAGCGCACATGTTCAACGCCGAGCGCGGCATCAATGCGAAGCTAACCGTGGTGCCGATGGATGGCTGGCAGCGCGGGGATTGGTTCGATTCGACGGGGCTGATGTGGGTGAATCCGTCGCCCAATTTGCGAAGCGTGACCGAAGAAGCACTCTATCCGGGTGTGGCGCTGATCGAGGGCACAAATATTTCGGTGGGCCGCGGGACAGATTCTCCGTTTGAACTAGTGGGCGCGCCGTGGATCAAGAGCAAGGAATTCGCAGCGTACCTGAACACACGCGGGATTGGCGGTCTGCGGTTTGTGCCGGTGACGTTTACGCCGGCGTCGAGCGTGTACAGCGGACAGGCCTGCCAGGGTGTGAACATCATTGTGACCGACCGCAACGGTTTCGATGCACCAGAGTTAGGCATCGAGTTGGCGTCGGCGCTGCACAAGTTGTATCCGACCGATTGGAAGATTGAGAAGATGCAGCAACTACTCGTCAATCAGAGCGTGTATGACGCGCTGATGGCAGGGCAGGATCCGCGTCGCATCGCGCAGGAGTGGCAGGACGGGCTGGCGAAGTTTGAAGCGGTGCGGCTGAAGTATCTGATCTACAAGTAGAGGGCCTGGTGAGATTTGGAAGGGCGCGGCTACCGGCCGCGCCCTTCGAAGTTTGTGACCAATGGTTATTGTTCGTAGGCCCCGATATTAATCTGTCCGCTGCCATTCACTCGCGCATTGCCGGCATAGTCGAGAACGCCGACGAAGTTTACTCCCAGATTCGTACCCGCATTGATCGCCGGCGAACCCGACGCGAGGTCGAAGTTATAGGGCGTGGTTGTGATGTTGACATACAGCGGATCGGCGAATTTAGAGTGGGTCTCCTGCGCGGAAGCAGTCTGATAAGCCGCGAAGCCACTGATGCTCTTGCCTTGCCAGTCGAACAGGCTGCCGGCGCCAGCAGTGTCGTAGTAATCGTTGTAATCCATCAAGGCTGGATTGGGCACGCTGGTGGTGAAATCGTAGACGAGATACTTCGACGTGAGCGTGTAGTCGTCAAAAATATTGTTCTCGACGGTATTGTTGGTGGCGGAATACTGAATCTGAAATTCGCCTAGTCCCGAGTTCCCGTAGGTTCCGTCATCCCAGAGGGAGTTGTTGACGATCACGCAGTGGTCGGTTCCGCCCACGTTTTTCGAGTACCCGCCGATCGACAGGCCCACGTAAAGCGAGTGGTAGATGATGTTGTTGCGGAACAGCACATAGCTCGACACGTGACCGGAATGCTCGCTGGCCATCTCGCTGAGATCGGAATCGTGAATGAGGTTCCGTTCGACAATGATGCGCGTGCAACCGTCGCAATAGTATCCGTCCGCGCCAACCTGGTTGTGGTAGACGGGATTGGTGGTGGAACTGATGTTGTAGATGGTGTTTCCGAAGACCCATCCGTCGCGCGCCTGATCGTAGGCGGAATTGGGCGAGACGCCTTCGAAGCCGATGTTGTCGAGCCCGATGTTGTCGCCATCGTGGACGAGGTTGTTGGCTTGCACGAAGTACTGCACGTTGCCGTCGAAGGAGACGTTCTCGCTGCAGCCGGTGGTGTTGTGGTCGATCTCGTTACCGCTGAGCGTCACATTGTTGATGGAAGCAGGGGCTTGTGTGCCGTAAAGGGCGACCGCCAGCGCATTGGCCGCATTGCAGCTGCCAAGGGTTTGAACAATGTTGTGGATGTGGTTGTTCAGAATCTCGATGTTGCTGCCGGCTCCCTCGAAATCGATGCCTACCGGAACCTTGCCGCGTGACGAACTGGAGAAATTCCGAATCTCGAAACCCTTGATGATGATGTAGTTGAAAGTTCCTTCCAGGCTGAAAAGCCCAGTCTGGCCGCCTGCGGCGAGCCCGGTACCATCAACGGCCGGCGATTCCCCGGGATAGTTCTGGAAGGTGATGTATCCGGAAGTCGCGTTGCCTGACGTAATCATGGTGACAATCTCGTTGTAGGTCCCGGCGCGTACTTGCACCGTGTCGCCGGCATGGACGCTGTTGGCCGCGTGCTGAATCGTGCGCCACGGAGCAGCCAGCGTGCCTGCGTTGGTGTCATTACCCGAGACCGAAACGTAGTAAGTCACGCCCGAGCGCGAGGGCAGCTGAATCGTGACCGTTGCGGTAGCGGACTTGGTGGGATCCGCTTGTGAGATGGCGGTGACGGAAACGGAAGCCGGGCTCGGCACCGCCGAGGGCCCGAGATAGAGCGCTTCACTGGCGGTTCCCAGAACCGTCGTAGAGACTTGGCCGTTGGCCGAGTTTCCGCCATTGACCCCATTGACCTGCCAGGTGACGGCCGTGTTGGTTGATCCGGAGACCGTGGCGGTGAACGGCTGCGTGGCCATTGTCGCCAAGGTGATCACGCTGGGAGAGATGCTGACGCTGACTTGCGCAAAGGATTGAGCCGCGAGTCCAAGCACCATCAGAACGGCAATGGCGATTAGCGAAATCTGGCCGGGGCGCTGCTTGACAGCATGCGAGAGCTTGCTGGTCTTCATGACGGGAATTCCTCCTGGTTGCAGCATTGGGGGCCTGAATGCGATTGGTTACGAACCTGGTTTCGAGTACTTACGAATGGATTCTTATTGGTTCAGATGAAACACCCGGATTCCGGTGTTGTCAAGGCTTTTCTTGGAGCGACAGGAGATTGTGTGACGAGGATATGCGACAGGGTTGAGAGGCGGTACGTCAGCGGAGGTATTCGATTACGAATACCTCCGCTGCATCGTTCATGTATGACACCAGAAAGAAGTGCGCCTAGTCGCCGAGTTTCTCGAAGAACCGGCAGATGGTTTCGATGCCGCGATAGAAGTTCGGGATGTGGAACTTCTCGTTGGGCGCGTGCAGGTTGTCGTCGGGGAGGCCGAAGCCCATCATCACGCTGGGAATCTTCAGAACATCCTGAAAGTCGGTGACGATCGGAATCGATCCGCCGCTGCGGATGAACACGGTGTCTTTCTTGAACGTATCGTGCAAGGCTTGGGTTGCGGCCTCGATGTACTTGTTGTCGGTGCTGACCACGCAGGCCGGACCTTTGCTCCAGACTTTGACTTTCGTTTCAATGCCTTTCGGCGTGTTCTTCTTGATGAAGGCCATGTATTTCTTCAGAATGTCGTCCGGATCCTGATTGGGAACCATGCGCATCGATACTTTCGCCTTCGCTTTCGCAGGGATGACCGTCTTGGCACCATCGGCGACGAAGCCTCCGGGCATACCGTGAACTTCGAGCGTCGGGCGCGCCCACGTGCGGTAGAGAACGGAATAGCCGGGCTCACCGGTGAGCACTTTCGATCCGACTTCGGTCTTGCGGTAATGCTCTTCGTTAAAGGGCAGACGCTTCCAGGCTTTGAGTTCGGCGGCGGTAGGGGCCTTCACGCCTTTGTAGAAGCCGGGGATCAGTACTTTGCCCTTCGAGTCCTTCATCTTGCTGATCATTTCAATCAGCGCGAAGAACGGATTGGGTGCGGCGCCACCGTACATGCCGGAGTGCAAATCGGTCTTGGCGCCATAGGCTTCGATCTCGGTGTAGACCAGGCCGCGCAGGCCAACGCAGAGCGTGGGGAGATCGGGCGCGAAGAGTTCCGTGTCGCAGACCAGCGCGAAATCGGCTTTCAGCTTGGCTTTCTGCTTGCGGATGTATTCGGCAATCGATTCGCCGCCGACCTCCTCTTCGCCTTCGAAAATAATCTTCACGTTCAGGGGCAGCTTGCCGCCGCCGGTTTGCATGAGGGCTTCGAGGGCCTTTACTTCCATCCAAAGCTGACCTTTGTCATCGACGGCTCCGCGGGCGTAGATGTTGTTATTGCGCTCGGTGGGCTCGAACGGCGGCGTATGCCATTCGTCGAGCGGCTCGGCGGGCTGGACGTCATAGTGGGCGTAGCAGAGCACGGTGGGCTTGCCGGAAGCGTGCAGCCATTCAGCGTAGATGAGCGGATGTCCCTTGGTGGGGATGACCTCGACATTTTCCATGCCAATGCGGCGCAGTTCGCTGGCCACGTAGTCAGCGGCCTTCTGGATATCGGGCTTGTGCTCTTCGAGAGTGCTGACGCTGGGGATGCGGAGGAGGTCTTTGAGTTCGTTCAGGAAACGTTGCTGATTGCTGCGGGCAAAATCGACTGCCGGAGAAGCCATGATGAGTCCTTTCTGTGATCTCGGAAGACAACGCAAGAGTGCGGGTCAGGAGTCCGAGGAAACGGACCAGTATACCGCTAAGGACAGCGATGCGGGCGACGGCGAGCTTGAAACCGACAGGGTCAGAGGGCGTCCGCGATGGCGGCGAGGGCGCCAAAACTGCCGCCGGAACGGCGGCGCTACGGTCATGCGAACCTGGATGGAGAAAATGCGGTCAGGTCCTGTTCCGGAGATCGGCCTTCGATCACGGCAGTCATGACTTGCGCAGTGATCGGCGCGAGCAGGATGCCGTCGCGGAAATGGCCAGTGGCTACGTAATAGCCGGGCGTTTCGGTCTCGCCCAGAATTGGCAGTGCGTCGGGCGTTCCGGGACGGAGGCCGGCCCAGTCTTCGAGAATCTTTGCCTCACGAAGCTGCGGCACCAGTTCCAGAGCGGCGCGGCGCAGGCGCTGGATGGTCGCGGGATCAGTGCGCTTGTCGAAGCCGGCTTCTTCCACGGTGGCGCCGACCAGCAGGCGGCCGTCGCTGCGTGGAATCAGATAGGCATGGGGCGAGCGAATCACGTGTTTCACCAGAGCGCGCGAAGGCATTACCAGGCACAGCATCTGCCCCTTGACGGGGCGGGTAGGGAATCGGTGGGGAGCGATTTTCCCCGACCAAGCGCCGGCGCAGTTCACCACCTTGGAGGCATGGAATGAGGTCTTGTTGGTGGTGACGCCGGTGACTCGACCTTCTGCCATTGTGACCGCAGTGACTTCATCGCCGGAAGAAAAATCCACGCCTCGGAGCTTTGCAGTTTTTAGCGCAGCTGCCACCAGTCCGCGCGGGTCCACACTTCTCTCCTTGAGATAAAACGCTGGCGAGTCGGGCTCGGCGAGTGCCGGCTCCAATTCCGAGAGAGGGGCGGGAAGCAAACTGTTAACCGTAAATCCCGGTCGCTCGTGAACGTGCCCCGGGGGCGGAATGACAATGGTGCCGTAGTCGCGCAGGTCAACATTCAGCCCAGACGCGACCTGCAGTTCATGGGCAAATTTGGGATACATCCGGGCACTGGACACCGCCTGCGGCTGCAGAGGCTCGGGGAGTTCGAGGCCACAATCCACCAGCATGCCACCGGCAGCATGAGAGGCTTCGCGTCCGGGCTCCCCCCGCTCCACGACCAGAACGGTGGCTCCGCGCCTGCGCAGTGCCAGGGCAAGCGAGAGGCCGATGATGCCTCCTCCTATCACGATTACATCCCAGGTCTTCACGTCCGCATTGTAAAAGAATTGAGAACTTTTCAAGCGGCACTACACGATGCCCTCCAGCAAAGGAATAGGTGACAGCCGGTGGCCCGGCTGCATAAAATGACATCCATGAACAAGTTGGTGGGCGGCGCAATAGTACTGGCAATGCTTGCCACGGCAACTCTGGCCGTGGGGCAAAAGGACAAAGACAACGAGCCGACCTCGTGGGTGTACTTCAACGTCATCAAGGAAGACAACGGCAAGCCGGTGCGCAATGCGGCGGTGATTATGCATCCCGTGAATGACAAGGGCAAGCAGGGGCGAGGCGACCTGGAATTGAAGACCAGTCCGGAGGGAAAGACCGAATTTGACGGCGTCCCTTATGGCAAACTGCGGGTGCAGGTGATCGCGTCGGGCTTCCAGACTTACGGCGAAGATTTCGATATCGAAAAAGAGAAAACCGAAATCACAATCAAACTGAAGCGGCCCCAGGGCCAATTCTCGATTTACGACGATCACTCAAAAGACGCGAATCCTCCAGCGAAGCAAGAGGCTCCGCCCGCGGAGCAAAAAGACAAAAAGCCCAACTAGCATTGAATGGCAGATTGTAGATTGCGGATTGTAGATTGGAACCGGGTTTCTTAATCTGCAATCTGAAATCTACAATCTAAAGTTTGCGATTCGAGTTCTAAAGTCCGAGGTTCATTCATGGATTATCTTCTCAAAACAGAACCGTCGACGTATTCATTTGCCGACCTGCAACGGGAAAAGACCACAATCTGGGACGGCGTTTCGAATCCAGTTGCCTTGAAGAACATGCGCGCCATGAAGCCGGGCGAGCGGCTGGTGATTTATCACACCGGGGATGAGAAGAGCGCGGTCGGTACAGCCTCGGTGGTTTCGGTGGACGCGTCAGACGCGAGCAAACCGCAGGTAAAGATCAAGGCCGGAAAGGCGATTGCGAATCCGGTCACGCTGGCCGAGGCAAAGGCGAACAACCTATTTGCGGATTCCCCGTTGGCGCGGCAGGGCAGACTTAGCGTGGTGCCGCTCAACGAAGCCCAGTACAAGTTTCTGACTGGGGAGTAATCAAATCACTCCAAAATCAAAAAACCCACCCTCTCGCAAAATATGCGAGAAGGGCGGGGCACCCTCGGGGCTCACCGTCTCAAACTCCTCAGCTTACGACGCCTTGGCGTCGCGGCGGATGAGGGTCGAATCCAGGAAATATCCCAGGCCCAGAGTGAACGGAATGGCGCCGAACGCTGCGGCCATCAGGGCGTCAGGTTCGACGCGGGCGATGATGGTGAAGGTCAGCATGAAGCCAATGGCGCCGGCGATCAGCAAAATGCCGGCACGCCGGGAGCGAGCGGATTCGGAGAGTTCAGCTTGCATCGGAACCTCCACCCCGCGAGCCATCGCCGCCAGGCGCTCTTCGGTGCGCAGTTTGCGCACGCGGTAAAAGGTGTACAGCCCTACCATCGCGATGGGAAACGTGAAAACCATGACGACTGCTGCGAGTCCGGTGAGTCCTTCCATGACAGTTCTCCTTCCTGCTGGGCTTACTGCGCCTGCGGGAACTCGATTTCTGGTTAAAGATACGAGAGCGGGCTCAGGAAAGTTCCCTGACGAGCCAACTCGGGGCAATCAGTATGCTTCCAAAACAAGCAGATACCGCTGCCTGACCTTTCCGTTCGCTCTACGGAGAAACGATGAAATTTGAACACCCTTATCGAACTCGGATGGCGGCGTGTGCCGCCGTCGGCTTGGCCCTCGCAGTTGCAACCCAGACGCTGCAGGCACAGGAAACCAAAGAGAAAGTGACCGTAGATGGAGTAGACCGCGAATTCAATGTCCGCCTGCCGAGCGGTTACGACTCCCAGCAGCACTATCCGGTCGTGATCCTGCTGCACGGCATGAACCAGGATCCGGATGATATCGAACGCCTGACGCGATTCGACGAACTGGCCGATAAAGACGGGGTGATCGTGGTCTATCCAGCGGCGCTGCACGGGCGCTGGAATGTGGGCGTTCGTCCGCAGCAGCGGCCGAGGATGGGTCCCGGACCGCGTCGCCGATGGGGATATCCCGGAGGCGGCTATCCGGGCGGAGGCGGCGGATATCCCGGAGGCCAGCGGCCGAACCGTGAACCCGACCAGCAGCACCGGATGGGTCCTCCGGAAGACGTTGCCTTCATCAATCAAATGCTCGACCAGATTGGCTCGAAGTTTTCGGCAGATTCTTCCCGCATCTATGCTGTGGGCTTGTCGGCAGGTGGCATGATGAGCCTGCGGTTGGGATGCGCGATCAGCGAGCGCTTCGCCGCCGTGGCCGCGGTGGGCGCAGCCATGCCGAAGACGATGGTGTGCGTGCCTTCGCGCCCAGTGCCGGCTGTGATGGTCAATGGCACCTCAGATCCGGTTGTTCCGTATGGCGGAGGCACAGAGCACAATCTCAACCTGCAAACCCTTTCAGTGGAAGATAGCGCGAAAGCGTGGGCGAAGATCAATCACTGCGCCGAGAAACCGGAGCACAGTAAACTCCCGGCGCACGGCAAGGGCGGCATGGAAACCAAGGTGGAGACCTTCGGCGGGTGCCAACAGAATGCGCAGGTCGTGCTCTACAGCGTGAAGGGCGCGGGAAACACGTGGCCCGGTGGGGAGCAGTATGAGGCCGAAAAGGCCGTCGGGAAGACAAGCTCCGATCTTGATACCAACCAGGTGATCTGGAGTTTTCTGGTTACGCGCAAGCTGGCGGGCGAGAGCGCGAATCAGCAGTAGATCAGGTCCTCAGCTTCTCGTTACTTCCAAGATGTCAAAATCCCGACGCTGTTGCACAAGACGCGACAAGGGCGGGGCACCGTTTGATATCAGCTCTGGTGTTTGACTAGTGCAACTGCTTGCGCAATTCGCGGCGCAGAATCTTGCCGGAGGCCGTTTTCGGAACCACGTCGACGAAATGTAATTCGCGTGGTTGCTTGTAGTGGGTAAGGCGATCTGCAACGAAGCCGCAGAGTTCGTCCGCAAGCTTTTGTCCATCCGCAAATCCGTCACGCAGGGCGACAAAGGCGACCGGGATCTCTCCCGCATCTGAATTCGGGCGGCCGACCACGCCACACTCCTTTACTGCCGGGTGCTCGAGCAGGACGGCCTCGACTTCAGCGGGCGCAACCGGAAATCCCTTGTACTTAATCATTTCCTTGCGCCGGTCGACCACCCGGTAAAAGCCTTCGCGATCGCGCGTAACGATGTCGCCCGACCAATACCAGCCGTCACGCAGAACCGCAGCCGTTGCCTGGGGTTCTTTCCAATAGCCCAGCATGAATTGTGGGCCGCGCATCACCAGTTCACCCGGCAGGCCGGAAAAAGCCTCGGTGAGATCGTCCGGTGTATCAGAGGGATCAATCTCAGACTGGGCCAGTACACGGCAGTCGGTTTGGGCCAGTGGCTGGCCGATCGTGTCCGGATGGTAGAGTGCCGGATCAAGATAGCCCACGTGCGTCACCGGGGAGGCTTCGGTCATCCCATATCCCTGACACACGAGAATGTTGGTGAGGGCAGTGAAACGCCGGGCCAGTTCGGGCGCAAGCGGCGCGGCGCCAGACTTGACCCAGTGAACCTTGTGGTCGCCAGGAAACTGTCCCGCCTCGGCCGCCTGGCATAGAGCGTTGATGATGGGCGGCACCAGCGGGATCGTGCTGATGGCCTCGTCTGCGATCAGAGTGGTCATTTGTTGCACGCTGAATCGCGGCATCAGGACGATCGTCGCCCCGAGCACCAACCCGGGATTGAGTATCACATTCAGGCCGTAAATGTGGTAAAGCGGCAGGCAGCACAGGATGTTGTCGGCCTGATTGAGGGCGGTCGCATTCGGGCCAAGAAGCTGGTAGATGTTCGCGATGAGATTATAATGCGAGAGCATAACGCCCTTGGGCAGTCCGGTGGTGCCGCTGGAGTAAGGAAGTGCGGCAAGGGCATGAGTGGAGGATTGGTCCGGCTTTGGGAAGGCAGTACTGGCCCCGTGGAGCAGATTGGCGAACGGTTCGGTGCCGGCTGCAGGTTGACGAGCCGTATAAACCCGCCGCAGGTCCCGCAATCCGGCCAGGTTGATGCCTTCGACGTTTCCGCCATCGGTGATCAGGCAAACTGCGCCCGAGTTTTCCAGTTGATACCGCACTTCGCGCTCGCGGTAGGTGGGATTGAGCAGGGTGGGAATCGCTCCGGCCAACTGGATGGCGTGAAAGGCGGTGCAGAATTCCCACGAGTTGTAAAGGAAGATGGCGACGACATTGCCGGGACGAACACCAGCCTGAATTAAACCGCGCGCAACGCTCTCGACCGTTTCTCCGTATTCGGAATAAGTCATGCGGCGGCCGCAGGAGGTGTCAACTACCGCCATCTTGTTGGCGTTGCGACGGCACGAGTCGAGAACAAGGTTGTGCAGAAAAAGATTCTGCGGATCGGCGTAGAGCTGGGTGCGCAACATTCCGGGACCGATTGTAAATGGAAAACGGTTGCGGTAATGAACGGAGATCTCCGGATTCGCTTTGCGATCTCTGCGATGCTGAGAAATGCAACAACTGAGTGTTAAAAATGCAATCTAGCTGGCTAGTCTGCGCAGGAATTCTTTTTCGTCCATGCGGTACTTGAAGGCTTTGCGGCCATCGATGAATACGACAGGTACTTCGTCGTTGAACTGCCGGCGCAGTTCAGCGTCCGCGTCAACGTCGATCTCTTGCCAATTGAATCCGCCACGGCGGGAAAGTTTGGAAAGGCTTTCTTTCACCACTTCGCAAAGATGGCATCCTTTGCGGGAGTAGACGACGACGCTGCGAAGTTCTGGCATGCGAGCCGCATTTTAGCCCGAGAAAATGCAGATTTTCCACAGGAAAATCGGGTCGAGTGGTCTGACCAGCCCCGAACCGATAGAATGCCCTGCATGCAGAACGACGCCAAACCGCTGGCTGGCAAGGCCGCCCTGGTCACCGGCGCGGCCCGGCGCCTGGGGCGTGCGTCGGCCTTGGCATTGGCACGGGCAGGGGCTGACGTCGCCATTACATTCCGAAACTCGGCTCGCGAGGCCAGAGATACGGTTGTGGATCTATCCGCGCTGGGGGTTCGCGCATTCGCGTTGCGCTGCGACGTGACCGATGAAGCCAGCGTCCGCACCATGATGAAAGAGACGGGCCGCGAACTGGGCCGCATTGACATCCTGGTGAATAATGCCGCGAACTACGAGACAGCCGAGTTCGAAAAGCTGACTTTACGCCAGTGGGATGCGATGTTCGCCTCCAATACGCGCGGCCCTTTTCTGGTAACCCGCGAGGCGCTGAAATGGATGCGGCGAAGCCGCGGCAAGGGCGCTCCGCCGATCGAAGCGAAAATCATTAACATGGGTTCGCTGGGAGGCCTGCAGCCCTGGGCAACGCACGCCCACTATTGCTCGTCGAAGGCTGCCCTGCACATGCTCACAAAGGTGATGGCCAAGGCGCTTGCGCCCGAAATCGCGGTGAATGCGGTGGCGCCTGGCATGATCGATCTGGGAGAGAAATCCGCCGCGGCCTTCATGCGCCGCATGGCGAAACAGACCCCAATGGCACGCAATGGCCGTGGAGATGAGATAGCCGCAGCCGTACTGTTCTTTGCGACCGCGCCGCAATTCATCACCGGACAGATTCTGGCTGTGGACGGTGGGTTGGGGCTTTAGGCTTCCGCCGACGTGGGGTCAATGACGAGCTTCACCTCGGAAACTCGATTAGCCGGAAAGCCGCCCTGCCGCGCGTGTTCGCGCACCATTTCCTCGTTGGGCGCGATGTAAACGCAATAAATCTTGTCCTGCGTGACATAGCTGTGCAGCCATTGGATCTTGGGCCCGAGTTGGTTCAGTACGCTGCACGACTTCTGCGAAATAGCAATGACTTGTTCAGGAGTCACGTCCCCGACGTTGGGGATATCGCGCTCAATGACGAACTTCGGCATGTCTCTCTTTCCTCCACGAATTGGTGTGGGCCTCGAAGCAGGGTGGGCCATGCCCGAACGATTGTAGCAGCCTGCAGGAAATAGCCATTGCTCGCCGACCAAGGTATATTGAGGTCGAATGAAGAAATCGAAGAGCAAAACTCCTGGTGCGGGCCCCTCCGGTTCAAAGAGGCGGGAGGGCAAGCCCTCACCTGTGTCCGGGCGTGGTTCGACTCCATCGTTCAGCACGCGGGTGGCGGTGGCCATCATGGCCGCGGGTAAAGGAACCAGGCTCAAATCGCAATTCCCTAAAGTATTACATGAGGTTGGTGGAAAGCCGCTGCTGGAGCACGTGATTCGCGCCGCCGTGCGGGTTGTGCCGGCAAAGGATGTGTACGCCATTGTCGGGCACGAGGCTGAACGGGTGCGCGCGGCGGTCGAGCAGACTGGAATCAACTTCGTGCTGCAGGCGGAGCAACGGGGCACCGGACACGCGTTGATCGTGGCACGCGAGGCGCTGGCGGGATATGACCATGTGATTGTGCTCTCGGGCGACGCCCCGATGATTACGCCAGAAACCATTGGCCGCTTGCGAAACTTTCATCTGGAAGAGCAGGCAGCCATGACGCTGCTGAGCGCGGAACTTGAAAATCCCACCGGATATGGGCGGGTCTTGCGCCAGGGCCCAGGCCGCGTCGACGTGCGGGCTATTGTGGAAGAAAAAGCCGCCAGCCCGCAGCAAAAGAAAATCCGCGAGATCAATTCCGGATTTTATGTTTTTTCCGTGAAGGATCTGTACGCCAATATCGGAGAACTTTCGACGACCAATGTCCACTCCGAGTATTACCTCACCGACATGGCCGAGGTGTTGCGCAAGGCGCGCCGCCGCGTGGTGGCTTATGAAACGGCGACCCCGAACGAGGTTCTGGGTGGAAACACGCGCGCGGAATTAGCCGATATCGACCAGCAGATGCGACTGGCGAAGTGCCGCCAGTTGATGGCTGATGGTGTGACCATCTTTTATCCCGCAACGTGCGTGATTGACGCCGATGTTGCCATCGCCGTGGACACAGTGATCGAGCCCTACGTGCAATTACTGGGAAATACAAAGATCGGCGCGGCGTGCCGCATTCGATCCTATTGCGTGATTCGCGACTCGCAGATCGGGGACGGCGTGATCGTTCGCCCCGGATGCGTGATGGAGGATGCTCACGTCAGCGCAAGCGCAGTGCTCGGTCCGTATTCGCACTTGCGGCCGGGCAGCGAGATTGGCGAGGGAGCCCACGTGGGAAACTTCGTGGAGACCAAGAAAATCAAGCTGGGAAAAGGATCGAAGGCGAATCACCTTACCTACCTGGGAGATGCAGAGATCGGCGCCGGCGTAAACATCGGTGCTGGCACAATCACGTGCAACTACGATGGCGTGCACAAACACAAAACCGTCATTGCGGACGGAGCTTTCATCGGCAGCGACAGCACCCTGGTGGCTCCGGTGCGCGTGGGCAAAGGCTCATACATAGGTGCGGCTTCCTGTATAACGGACGATGTTCCGGACGAGTCGCTGGCGATCGGGCGAGGCCGCCAGGTTGTGAAAGAGGGCTGGGCGAAGCAGAAGCGCGCTGAGCGGAGATAAGGACCGCCCAGGTTCGCCAAAAACTAAATCTTATTTGGGAAATGAAAAAGGCACCGGGTATTCGAACTCGGTGCCTGTTTCATAAACCAGTCTTGGTCTAGTGCGAAACTGCTGCGAACAACTCCGAATGCATCAGTGACTGGAACTGCTGGTCGCTGGCCTTGAAGTGAACACTCAGGTTCGAGCCATCGGAGTCGACCGTGGTATTGTCCACTGCGACCTTCTCGGCCGGCGTTGCGCTCATTTTCTTATAGAGAATGCCAGCCTTGACCAGCGATGACATGGTGCCGGCGGTCACGGAGTCAGAGGTCACGACGGTCAGGTCGAAGTTCACGCCACTGTTAAAGCTCATGGTGTAGCGCGAGCCCATAATGCGCTTCTTAATGGTTTCGTAGTCGGCAACTTTGGAGGCGTCGCCGAGCGCCGAGCGCATCATGTTCTGGGTACCTTGCTGGTCGAGAATGCTCCACACGGGGGCAGAGTCGACGTTGCTCATCATGTCAGCCATGGTGCCGTTTGTATCGAGCCCCAGCACCTGTCCGTCCCTGGTATCGAGCGCGGTCCGAATCGCAGTGGAATCGGCGAACAGCAGCGTGCTGTCGTCCAGAAAAGTCATCACGAAACCGCCGTCCATCGGATAGAGCTCCGAGGTGCCGTATTTCTTCGGCTTGTAGTTCTGCAGCTTCATCTTCTTGAGCACGGCCTTCATGTTGAAAGGACCGGCCGCTACGCCCACGCCCCGGACTCCCTGTTTGCCGGAGCGAAACGAGGCAAAGGTCAGCGTGTCCACGTCTTTTTCGGGATCGATGCCGATGCCCTTGAGGGCAGCCTCGAATTGCTTGATGTTGTCGGGCATGAGTTGCTGCTTCAGGGCCATCGCCGTGGGCGAGTCCTTCAGAGCGCGATAGTCTACCGAGATCAGTTGCAGCAGATCCGCAGGGATACAGGTGCGGGCAGACGAATTCAGCGGCATGGCGTAGGCCATGCTCACTAGGAGTGCAGAAACCAGGCAAACTTTGAAAATTCTCATAACGCCTCGACTCGGGAAATGGTCAAAATTGCGTGTACCTTGTTGGATGCACGCTTAGGGCTTGTCGTTAGTAGATCGTCTTATTGTATTTTACTTGCGCAGCAAGCAGCAGAAACAAAAGGACACGCCCCGTTGACCGATCAGGAACAGGCTGCAAACCTGATTCCAAAATCCCCCGAATCGTTAGTCATCATCCGGAGGGGTGGGCGGAGTCCTGTCGTTCAGGAAGTGGTCCCCATTCAGGGGCGCCGCGATCGTGCGAAACACCAGGGGCGTCTGGTTGAAGTCGAAACAGTCAAACAGATCATCTGCGTAAGCATCGGCGTAACCAAGGGAGGGCAGGCCAAAGTCTTCTTCAATGAGGTTCAAGATGCTTCCGAAATCATGATTGATGTGAGAGATGTAGCCGCGCTTGGCAAAGGGAGAGACCACGATCAATGGCACGCGGAATCCGTAAACGTAGCCGGAACCCCAGCTCACGCCATCATCAATGACTTTTCGCGGCCGAACGTGATCGTACCAACCTCCCCAGTCGTCCCAGGTGATAATGATCGCTGTATTGGCCCAGTAGGAGCTGTTGCCAATCGCGTTCACAATGGCGGCTACCCAGGATGGTCCGCCGGTCGTCAGGCTTGAGCCCGCGTGATCGGAATTCTGTCCGCTCGGCATCACCCAGCTAACCGCGGCCAGTTGATGATCGGCGATATCGTTCAGGATGGGAGCTGGCTTTTGAGGTGTGGAAAGAACCACGTGATGGACCCAGTCAGAACCAACACATGTGGTCGCATTGGGGGGCGGTAGGTTGGGGCCGCACATGTGCTCTATAGCGTTAGGAGCGCTCCATATCCAACCGGGCAGAGGGGTGTAATAGCGCCAGGTCACACCCTTGTCATTGAGTCGATCGGTGAGCGTAGGATGGTCCGTGCAAGGGTACATTTTGCCTGATTCGTTGCCGCTGGCATCGATCACACCGACGAACTCTTCCGGCGGCGCGGTACAACCCGCCAAGTCAAACGCGTTAGCGATGCCCGCCGGATTGTCCGCTACAAAGAGTTTGCTCGTTTCGGTCACAGCCGAAGTTCCAGAAATTATAAATTCATGTGCCGGGAAGCTCGGCCCCTCATTAGTTTGGAACATCCGGTCCCCAAAAGAGTATTGCTCTGCCAGCTGAAAGTAAGGCGCAACTTCTGTGGGATTGACATAATGGAAGGGAGCATTGGGAGATGGACAGCCGCTAGCGCCCTTATAACAGTTGATCGTGACCTTGTCCGCGCCATCCATTCTGCCAGCGTCGTACATAGCTACGAAATCGGCGTGTGTGTGGCCTAGATCGTAATCGATACCCAGGGTTGTCGGGGTCAGTGGCACAATTTCGCCGGCAGAGTTCAAGCCGCTGCTCGCAATGTCTGCGCCAGCTTTGATCAGAACCGGATCGTGAAACAAATTGTCCGGGGTGCGGTTTTCCTGAAAAATAATAACGATGTGCTCAATTTTGCCCGGAGGAACCACGTTCCGCGTATAGCCAGGCCCGCAACCATTCATGCTTAACAGGATGGCACCACAAGCGGGGACCACCAGCGAGAAACACAGGAGCACCTTTCGTCCCAAGAGCAAGCAACCTCAACGATGTGGCAACCGAGTTTGACGAAGTTCGTCCCCGAACTGCCGGATTTGCAGTCCTTAAGATGTAATTCGTGTGGAGTGGTTGCCTTGTCGCCAACCTGCGTGTCGTTCAGCTGAATCTACAAAACTTTACGTATGCAGATCCCGCGTTCGACGGCGAACTTCTTCAGCAAACGATGGGTCTTTCAGCGATCCCAGATTGATTTCCACATTGGCCAGGGCGCCCGTGATGGCCGCGCTGGCCAGCGCGCTCGCCGTCACTAGATCGGACCGCATGTTGGGATTGGTGATCGGCTCCAGTAGCTTCACAACCTGTGCCACTTCGTAAGCTTTTTCCGCCACGGCGAGCGGTACGGCAGTGGCACCCTTCAGCGCGGCATCAATCACCGCCTCGCCGGATTTTTCGTCGGCAGCGGCACGGGCTGATTTGTACGCTTTCATCACAGAATTATAGGACTCGGCGTCGGCATCGACCGCGGCTTTCAATTCATCTCGCAGCGGGGTCAGCCTGGCGATGGCCTCGCTGAGTTGAGTCTCGTATTGAGCGTAGGCCTTCTTGCCGCGCGACATCGAAGCGACCATCACCGCAAGACCTGCCGCCATCGCTCCCGCGGCAGCCGCAGCGCTGCCACCACCGGGAGTCGCAGTGGGCGCAGCCAACTGCTCGACAAATGGCTCGATTCCGGCACGCAAGCCTCCGACCGCTATCTTGCCGCCCATGACTGCGGCGAGCCGGTTCTCGAGAATTAAGGAAGAATCAAAATTCTCGACCTGCAGAAACCACTCCGCAGCCTCTTCCAGCGCTTTTTTCGGAATAAGCCCGACAATCTCACTAGACACGGGCATCACACCGTAACGCGCGGCCTCGCGCTTCACGAGTTCAAATACGCGGTGAATGGGCGTCTGCTCGAAGTCGGTAAGATTCATCGAGACCTGAGCGAGCCCGCGCACGAGAAAGCCAGCGCCTTTCACGAACCGCATGCCACCGCTGGAAAAGCGCACCGCCTTGGCAATTTTCTTGGCGATGTCCACATCTGGGGTGTTGAGAAAGACGTTATAAGCGATAAGAAACTTGCGCGCGCCAACCACCGTTGCTCCCGCAGTGGGATGGACGCGTGCTTCGCCGAAATCCGGACGGCGCGCCGGATTGGTGGCGATCTCGGCGCGGATGCCCTCGAACTGTCCGCGCCGGATGTTCTCCAATCCCTGGCGCTCGGGCGTTCTGGCGGCTGCTTCGTAGAGGTACACCGGAATCTGGTAGCGCTTCCAGATCTCCTCACCCACATGGTTCGCCATGGCTACGCAATCTTCGATGGTGACGCCGTCGATGGGGATGAAGGGAACGACGTCGGCGGCACCCATGCGCGGGTGCGCGCCGGTGTGAGCGTTGAGGTCGATCAGTTCGGATGCCTTGCCCACTCCGCGAATCGCGGCCTCCTCAATGGCTTCGCGCTCGCCGACCAGTGTGATGACGCAGCGGTTGTGGTCGGAGTCCATTTCGCGGTCGAGCAAATAGACGCCGGGCATCTTCATGGCATCAACGATCGCGTCGACTTTGGACTTATCGCGGCCTTCGGAGAAATTCGGAACACATTCGACCAGCGTGGACATAACGGAAGAGAATAGCTGGCGCAGAGTATGGGCGCAAGGCTGACAAAATGGTTTCAACACGGAGAACACAGAAGCACACAGAATCCACAGAAGCACACAGAAACTCTTAGGGCTTCGGTCCGAAGAATTTTCCTATGCCCAGCCGCACCTGTACCGTGTTCACGCCCGGATTCGGGGTGGCCAAGCCTGCATTCGAGATGTGCATGTAACGCAACTCCAGGCTGACATTATGCTTGGCGCCAAGGATGTGCATCCCTAAGGCGGCCTGGTCCATGAAGTTCACCGTATTAGTCCCCGGGGGAACATTGTGATTGGTGAAGACAGCACCTCCAGTGAGTTCGAGGTAGGGCGAGATGCGGCCGTGGCGCTCGAAATTCCACTTGAGGCCGAGAGGATCGAAACCGACGCCGTAAGCCGTGTTCGTGGGCTGGAAGACCAGGAAGAGGGGAACTGCGTCTACGGCGTATTCAAATCGTCCGCGAAGTAAGCCTGGGAGATGTGGTCCGGTCAGAATCCATCCATAGCGGAGTCCAGCGTTGAACGCGCCGATGTGCCCTCGTCCACCGCTGACAGAGTGACCACCGCCTGCCCATACCTGGATCTCGTTGCCACCTTTTTCGGGGCCGGTTTGACCTGGGGAGAGTGATGACGCGATGAGCAATGCCGCGATGAGGAGCAGGGAAGAACGCATCATGAGTGTCCACGAGAACGGTAGAGGCTCGGGGAAGAATCACGATACAGGAATCGCACACTTAAGAACAACGAAGGGAAATGACCGGCCGAAAACTAAGACCGGTGCTCGCGCGGATGCTCTGCCGCCAGCTGCATTAGATCTCGGGCCACGCGCGCGGTGTTGTGGCGGGCGACTTTGCCCTCTTCCAAATAATCGCCGAGCACGGGGATCGCGCCCAGCGCTTCCAGAGCATCAAGATCGTTCACAATCTGACAGGCGCCTTCCAACTCATACTTAGCCTTCATCTCATCCGAGGCTGGCGTGCGATTGATGAGCGCGTAATCAAAAATCTGCTTTTGCGCATGCCGGTTCAGCGCCTGGATGTGGTCGGCAGCAGTAAGACCCAGGCTCTCATTGGCCTGCGTCATTAGATTGCAGATGTATACCTTGGTCGCCGGGGATTCGACGATGGCCTGCGAAATGCCACGCACCAGCAGATTGGGAATGAGGCTGGTAAAGAGCGAGCCGGGCCCGATGGTGATCAGATCCGCGTTCGCGATCGCCTCCAAGGTTTGCGCCATCGGCCCCACATCCGGTGGGACCAGAAAGAGTTCACGGATGCGTCCTTTGCTGGCAGTGATCTTGGTTTCGCCGCGAACCCGCGTGCCGTCTTCCATAAGCGCTTCCAGTTCGATATTCGACGTGGTCGCAGGGTAAATGTGTCCACGGGTGAGAAGAATCTCCGAGGACAACCGCACCGCTTCAGAAAAATCTGAGGTCAGGGAAGTCAGCGCGGCCAGAAATAAATTGCCGAAGCTGTGGCCTTCCAACCCGGAGCCTTTCTCGAAGCGGTGGCGGAAGAGCTTCGACAGTAAAGCCTCATCCTCGCTGAGGGCGACGATGCAGTTGCGAATGTCTCCCGGCGGCAGCATGTTGAGTTCTT
The DNA here is from genome assembly GCA_035710825.1 of Candidatus Sulfotelmatobacter sp. GTDB lineage: Bacteria > Acidobacteriota > Terriglobia > Terriglobales > Acidobacteriaceae > Sulfotelmatobacter. The sequence goes on along the minus strand of DASTCU010000009.1, from coordinate 44,012 downwards.
TACGAAGCCGCCCGCTGGAGCCCCCATCGTCGCTGACCGTAACCACCGCCGAAAGGTCACGAATGAAGGGGGTAGACGGCGGCGTGGTGGGCGCGTCCGTGGGCGAAAGAACGTAACGCTTCAATCCCTTTAGCAGCGTAGAAAGGCCCGTGCCACCGCCAATAGCCACCACGCGCAACCCCCGGGCATGCGCGTCATGCTGCGGCGAGGTCACGAGGTCAGCGGTTCCGGATTGCATCGAATTGGTTTTCGGCAGGTGGCTAGACAGGTTCTTCTTCGCCGACGCCGGCTTCAGGGGAGCCGAGTTCGCCTCCCGGATCGGGATAGAGCAACTCCGTAAATCGCGGATCCTCTGCCAGGTTCTGGAAGTCAGAATCGTTTCGCGCCTGGAAACGTAGCTGCGCATTCAGCCGCAGAGCTTCGTCCAGGTGCCGGAGAGATTCTTCGACGCGTCCCGTCAGGCACTCGAGGGCGGCCAGACCGTAGATTACGTAGTCCGCCTTAGCGTTTTGCTTGAGCAATTTCTCCAGGTGCTCGCGCGCGGTCACGTAGTCTCCCACGTTCATCAGTGATACGGCGAAATCAAAGTGCTCTTCTGGAGTCTTGAACTGGTTTGCTGTCGCCCGCTCCAGATGCTGGTTGCAGATGTTGAGATGAACCGTGGCGCGATCGCACAACTCTTTGGTCGGTCCGGCGAGCACTTTCTGAAAGTGAGGCTTGGCTTTCTCGAACTTGTGCTCCTGCATCGCTCGCAGGCCGAGCTCGTAGCTCTGCAGCGCCTGGGTATACCGGGGATCTTCGTTGGCAGCCTTTTTTGCAGTTGGTTTCTGGGCCATGTGCAAAACTCTTCCTGTGCTCTTAGTAATGGGGGAACTCCTTGCCTTGTGCTTCCTGCCCGAGCAGTAAAGTATCGCCCAAAGGTCGGTTGCAGGTCCAGTTACGGAGCGACGTGTCAGGCTCCTAATCCATAGTCGCGGAGGCCAGCAGGTCGACCTGCTTCCACTCTCCCTTGATGATGCCAGCGCGAATCTGGGCGGCGGTCTTGCCTTTCTTATGCTGCTGGTAGGAGTAATAGAGCTCCTTCAGGCAGGTGGAGCATTGTGCCCCGTGCGTGTTCTCAAAGCAGCTGTGCAGGCTGTTGTGGCCCATCCGGTCGCAATAGCAGTAACAAGGCTGCTGATGGAGAACGGTAGGAATCTTCGCCGCCAATTCGTAGGCGTGCGTCTGGTAGGGATACTGCGCATCGGCTCCCCAAAGATCGGCCTTGGCGAGTGTAGGCGGTAGCTTGGTGCCCTTCGGAGGTGGTCCGGCATTGTAGGCTGGAATCCCTGCTTCTCCCTGGGGCGCGGCCCATTCCGCCGAAAGGCTTAGCGTCACCAGAAAGAGAAATGCCAAAGTGAGGCCACGATAGAGAATTCTGTGTTGGAGTCGACGCGTCATTGATTTCTCCGGGTTCGGATATTGTAACCCGGCACCGGGAACGGGTCACATCGGCCTGTGGTCAATTGATGTGCAACACATACAACCCGCTTCCCCAGAAACGAGTTCTGTATACAATAGACACACGCATGCCGGAAAACTTTCCAGACCCTGCCTCGGCAGGGAAAATGGGGCTCGCAACGCCCGATGGCGGTGCTGTGGAACAGCCAGTTCCTTCCATTCCGCCCCTTACTCCCTCTCAGCCCATTCGGCTCGGCACCGGTATCGGCGTCTGGCTGCGGGATCTGGTCATCTCGCTGGCTATATCGGCGTTCATCATCATCTTCCTCTACCAGCCCGTCAAAGTTGAGGGCACCAGCATGATGCCGTCGCTCGAAGACCAGGAACGCATCTTCGTGAACAAGTTCGTGTACCGGCTGGAACCGATTGAACGCGGAGATATTGTGGTATTCCGCTATCCGCGGGATCCTTCCAAGAGCTACATCAAGCGGGTCATCGGGATGGCCGGCGACCGCATCCGGATTGATGGCGGTCAGGTCTACGTCAATGGCGAGGCCTTGGACGAAACCTACGTGCCTGCCGACTACACGGACTCGCGGTCCTACCCCGACATTGTCGTTCCCGCTAACTCCTATTTCGTGTTGGGCGATCACCGGTCCATGTCGAACGACAGCCGCGATTTTGGCTCGGTCGACCAGAGCTTCATCTATGGCAAGGCTGTGTTCGGCTACTGGCCCATGGACAAGCTGGGCCGCGTCCGCTAAGTAGCGCCGGCGTCCCGTCGGCTGTCGTGGCGAGCGTCACTTCCGTCGCCTGGAGTGGAGGTTGAAGTTTCCTGCACGTTTTCCTCAGATTTTCTCTGCCGGTGTGCTGTTCCGCCCTTGGCCCACGCCGCATTCCCTGATAAGATTCATAAAATCCACTCCCCCGGAGCGAGAATGCAGGCAATCCTTGCGCTGGAAGACGGGCGAGTCTTCCGAGGCAAAGGCTACGGCGCCAAAGGCGAATGCTACGGCGAAGTCGTTTTTAATACTTCCATCACCGGCTACCAGGAAATTTTCACCGACCCTTCCTATTCCGGTCAGATTGTCGTTTTAACGAACCCCGAAATCGGAAATTACGGCACCAACCAGGACGACAACGAAGCCACGCGTCCGTGGATCGAGGGCCTGATCGTGCGCGAATTTTCGCGCGTGAGCTCGAACTGGCGCTCGCAGCAGGTGGCCGAAGAATATCTGGAGCAGTTCAAAGTGCCCGTGCTGTCGGACATCGACACGCGGGCGCTGGTGCGGCATCTGCGCGACCACGGCGTGATGCGGGGAGTGGTCTCGACGCTTGAGAGCGATGCCGAGAAATTGGTGGCCAAGGCGCGGTCGATCCCCAAGATGGACGGGACCGATCTGGCGAAGGAAGTCAGCACGAAGCGTCCGTACGTGTGGGAAGTGGGAGAGCGCTCGCACGAACCGGTCGCGGTGGTCGGTGTGAAAGACGAGCCGCCGCGATTCCACGTAGTCGCCTACGACTTCGGCATCAAGCAAAACATTTTGCGCAAGCTGCGGGGCGAAGGCTGCAAGGTGACGGTGGTTCCCGCGCAGACTCCGGCGGAAGATGTGCTCGCGCTGAAGCCCGATGGAGTTTTTCTCTCGAACGGGCCCGGCGATCCCGAGCCGTGCACGTACGCGGTGGATTCGATTCGCAGGCTCATGGGTCGGCAGCCCATCTTCGGAATCTGCCTGGGGCATCAACTGACGGGCATCGCTCTGGGCGGCAAGACATTCAAGCTGAAATTTGGGCATCACGGTGGCAATCATCCGGTAAAGCAATTGAAGACGGGCAAGATCGAGATCACCGCGCACAACCACAATTTCGCGGTCGATCCCGATTCGCTGGCGCAGAGTGAAGTCGAACTCACCCACATGGATCTGAACGACGACACTCTCGAAGGCATGCGCCATCGCAACCTGCCGCTGTTCACGGTGCAGTATCACCCGGAAGCGGCACCCGGGCCGCACGACTCGCATTATCTGTTCAAAGAGTTCACCAAGATGATGGAGGAGTGGAAGGGCAGTGGTCAGTGATTAGTGGTCAGTGAACAGTTAAATCATGAGAACGATTCTTGCCATTCTGGTCCTGTCAGTTGCTGGTTTGGCACAGGCCATTATTGAACCGTGGCAGATTCCCTTTGAGCAAGAAGCCGTCAAGCCGAACCTTCTCATGAAGACTAGTCAACGGATTTTCGGACAGTTGAAGGATGCGAGTGGTGCGCCGTTTGAAAGGTCCAAGGTGCTGCTGAGAAAGCAAACCACAAAAGGCGATTTCGTCGACTATCGAATCGCGGTTACCGATAGCGCCGGTCGATTTGATCTAAGGGTCGTTGAGCTAGGCAAGTATCGATTCTTGCCTGCTCCCAATCGTGGATTCAAGCAGCCGCGACAACTCATGTGCCCTGAGGGGCGAGAGTGCGAGATCAATCTAGTGCTTCAAGCTGGCTCCACTGACGAATCTTTTGCAGGATGCCCGGTCCAATGAACGGTTCTTGGACAACTGACAACTGGCCACTGGCCACTGACAACTGGTTGTAAATGCCCAAACGCACTGACATCTCGAAAATCCTCGTCCTCGGCTCCGGGCCCATCATCATCGGGCAGTCGGCGGAGTTCGATTACTCCGGCACGCAGGCCTGCAAGGCGCTCAAGTCCGAAGGCTATGAAGTCGTGCTGGCCAACTCGAACCCGGCCACCATCATGACCGACCCGGAATCGGCCGACCGCACTTACATTGAGCCCCTCACGCTGGAGTACCTGGAAGAGATTATTCGCATTGAGCGCGAGATGTCTCCCGGCGCGGGTTTCGCCGTGCTGCCCACCGTCGGCGGACAAACCGCTCTGAACCTCGCCATCGAACTTTCCGACGGCGGCGTGCTCGAAAAATACAACGTTCATCTGATCGGCGCCAATGTGGCCGCCATCAAAAAGGCCGAAGACCGCCTGTTCTTCAAAGACGCGATGCAGCGCATCGGCCTTGATGTTCCCAAGTCTGCTCTGGTCAATAATCCGAAAGATGGGCTGGAGTTCGCGGGCAAGATCGGCTTCCCGGTGATTATTCGTCCGTCGTTCACCCTGGGCGGCACCGGCGGCGGCATCGCCTACAACCGCGAGGAGCTTGGCGAGGTCTTGGCTCGCGGGCTGGATCTCTCTCCGGTGCATGAAGCACTGATTGAAGAATCGGTATTGGGCTGGAAGGAATTTGAGCTTGAGGTGATGCGCGACACCAAAGACAACGTCATCATCATCTGCTCGATCGAGAACTTCGATCCCATGGGCGTGCACACGGGCGATTCGATTACCGTCGCTCCCGCGCAGACGCTCACCGACCGCGAGTATCAAGCCATGCGGGACGCATCGATCGCCGTGATTCGCGAGATCGGCGTCGACACCGGCGGATCGAATATTCAGTTCGGCGTGAATCCCGAGACCGGGCGCATGGTCGTTATCGAGATGAACCCGCGCGTCTCGCGGTCATCGGCGCTCGCCTCGAAGGCCACGGGCTTCCCGATTGCCAAGATTGCCGCCAAACTCGCCGTCGGCTACACGCTCGACGAGATTCCTAATGACATCACGCGCAAAACTCCGGCGTGCTTCGAGCCGACACTTGACTACGTCGTCGTAAAAATTCCCAAGTGGCAGTTTGAAAAATTTCCTGGCGCCGACGACACACTGGGCCCGCAGATGAAATCCGTCGGCGAAGTGATGGCCATCGGCCGCACTTTTAAAGAAGCTCTGATGAAGGGCGTCCGCTCTCTCGATACGGGCAAGAAAGTCGGTGGCGACAAGATCGAGCCAAAGATCCTGACCCAGCGTCTGGTCACGCCGCACCCGGAGCGTCTGGCTTACGTCCGCTACGCGCTGCGCCAGGGACACACCGTCAAGCAGATCGCCAAGATGACCTCGATGGATCCTTGGTTCCTTTACCAACTGAAGGAAATCAACGATCAGCAACTGGAACTCGAGAAGCACCCCATGGAATCCATCCCCACCGAGGTGCTGCGCGATTGCAAGCGCATGGGATTCTCCGACGGACGCCTGGCGCAGGTTTGGCGGCTTGAGGGTCAGGAAAAGGTCCGGCACCTGCGCAAGAAGCATGGCGTGATGCCGGTCTACAAGCGTGTGGACACGTGCGCTGCCGAGTTCGAGAGTTTCACGCCTTACCTCTACTCGACCTACGAAGACGAAGACGAGGCCGCGCCCACCGACAAGAGAAAAGTCATCATTCTCGGTAGCGGTCCCAACCGAATCGGGCAGGGAATCGAGTTCGACTACTGCTGCTGCCACGCCTCGTTTGCGCTGCGGGACGACGGCTACGAGACGATCATGATCAACTGCAATCCTGAGACCGTCTCGACCGACTACGACACAAGCGACCGTCTCTACTTCGAGCCGCTGACCTTTGAAGATGTGTGGGCGATCTACCAGCACGAGACATCCAAGGGCGCGGACGTCGGCGTGATCGTGCAGTTCGGTGGGCAGACCCCGCTGAACCTGGCGCTGCCGTTGAAGCGGGCGGGGGTCAAGATCATCGGCACGTCGCCGGAATCGATTGATCTGGCCGAAGACCGCAAGCAGTTCAACAAGCTGCTGGAAGAATTGCAGATTCCGCAGGCGCCTGGTGTCATGGCGACCTCGATCGAGGAAGCGGCCGAAGGCGCCAAGCGCATCGGCTACCCAGTGCTGGTGCGGCCTTCGTATGTGCTGGGCGGGCGTGCCATGGTGATCGCCTACGACGAGCAATCGATCGTTCGCTACATGCAGGAAGCGGTCGAGTATTCCCACGACCGACCGGTGCTGATCGATCATTTTCTCGAAGACGCGATCGAAGTCGACGTTGACGCGCTCTCCGACGGCGAAGACGTCGTGATTGGCGGAATCATGCAGCATATCGAAGAGGCCGGCATTCACTCCGGCGATTCTTCCTGCGTGCTGCCCGCGGTCGATATCCCGCAGCAACTGCTCGAGCGCATGCGCGATTACACTTTCAAGCTGGCCAAGGCGCTTAAAGTAGTCGGACTGATGAATATCCAGTTCGCCATTCCGCGCGGGAACGGCGGCTCGGGCAATGGAGGACAAGGCGGCAAAGTGTACGTTCTGGAGGTGAACCCGCGCGCCTCGCGCACCGTGCCCTATGTTTCGAAAGCCACGGGCGTTCCGATGGCGAAAATTGCGGCCCGACTCATGACCGGCCGCAAGCTGCGCGAGTTCTTGCCTGAGTTCATCGATCGCCGCGCCGATCTCGATACCGGAAGCTGTTACTACGTGAAGTCTCCTGTGTTCCCGTGGAGCAAGTTCCCCGGTGTGGATACAGTGCTTGGCCCGGAGATGAAATCCACCGGAGAGGTCATGGGTGTGGCCGACAACTTCGGCGAAGCTTTCGCCAAGGCACAACTGGCCGCCGGCCAGAAGCTGCCCACCAAAGGCGCCGTCTTCATCAGCGTCACCGACCACGATAAGCGCCACGTTGCTGTGGTTGCCCGCAAGTTCGTCGATATGGGATTCAAGCTGGTGGCTACGGCTGGCACCGCCGATGTGATCGAATCGGCCGGAATGAATGTGGAGCGCGTCTATAAGGTGAAAGAAGGACGTCCCAATGTCGTGGACTTCATCAAGGGGCAGCGCATTCAGCTCATTATCAACACTCCTACCGGACTGGAACCGTGGTTCGACGAAAAAGCGATTCGCCGCGCTGCCGTGACAGCCCGCATTCCCACGATCACGACACTAGCCGCAGCCCGGGCTGCCGCCGAAGGCATTGCCGCCCTCCAGCGCGGAGAAATCAGCGTGCGCGCGCTGCAGCATTTGCACTCCGAACGGGGTGCCAACGTCCGCCGTTCGGCGGAATGAGCTGCTCCTGCCGGGCATTTTACGAGTAAAATTGCCTATGCTTCTCCACGGCATTTTTCCTCCCGTCACCACGCCGTTCTATCCCGACGGCAACGTCTATTTCAAAAAGCTGGAGTCCAACGTTGAACGCTACTCGCGTACGCCGGTTGCCGGAATTGTCGTGCTCGGCTCGACTGGAGAGGCGATCATGCTCTCCGATCAGGAGCGCCGCGACGTATTGAAATCCGCCCGGGAGGCTGCCGCACCCAGTAAAGTTTTGATTGCAGGCACCGGCATCGAGTCGGCGATCGAAACCCTCCGGCTCACCGAATACGCTGCCGAGCTCGGCTACGACGTGGCCATGGTGCGCACCCCGCATTACTACAAGAAGCAGATGGCGTCCGCGAACCTGCTTGCGTTTTATCGCACGGTAGCCGACCGCTCGTCGCTGCCGGTCATCATTTACAACTTCCCGCAGGCCACTGGCTACGACATGCCCGCCGAGCTGATAACGGAACTGGCCGAGCATCCCAACCTGATCGGCATCAAGGAATCGAGCGGCGACGTCGAGAAAGTCCGCAAAATAGTGGACGGCACGCGCCACATCAAGCGCAGCGTGACCGTCACCGAAACGTTCGACGCAGTCACGCCTCGCATGCTGGCCGTTGCGAGCGCGGCGCCCAACGAGGGCGGGGAACTGGTCTCGATTGGAGTGTTATCAGGAGCACAGGAATCGAAGCCCTCTTCCGCTGCCGTAACGGTCGTCGGCAAAATGAAGACTCGTCAAAAGGAAGTTGGATTCCAGGTGCTGGTAGGAGCCGCCCAGAAGCTACAACCCTCCCTCGACGCAGGCGCGGTCGGCGCGATCCTGGCCTTTGCCTGCCCTGCGCCCACGGCCTGCTACGAAATTTACGCTGCCTGGAAAGAAGGCGATGGCGATCTCGCGCGCCTCAAGCAGGAACGAATCGCAAGGGCTGCGCAGCGAGTTGGCGACCTCGGTGTTCCCGGATACAAGTACGGCATGGACTTCAACGGCTACTTCGGCGGCCCGGCCCGGCTGCCGTTCCTGCCGCTAACGGCCGACTTGAAAACGGAGATCGAGCGTTTGCTGGCCGATATCCGGAACTGAGGACAGCTTTCGGCCAGACTCCCGCCGGCGAAATTCCTGACGGGGTCGCGAGCCTATTAAGCTCCAGATGGCAGCAACTGGAAAAGACGTTGATGAAAAAGGTTAGGCAACGTCAAGGGCAGCCCGCCATCTCTGAGGAGATGAAAGCCTGGTCGACCGCGCTGGTGACCGAAACGGCTGACTGGCCTCACATTTCTCAGCGTTCCTTCTTCGGATTTACCGCGCTCTATCGCCGCGAAAAGATATTCGCGCTGCTGCCCCGCAGCCGGAACATCGAGACCGCGAACACGATTGCGTTCAAATTGGAATCGCCTGCTCCCGCGGTTCGAAAGCAGCTCACCGACGATGGCCGGATCGGTTCATTTCAGCAGGTAAATGCTCGCTGGTTTACTTTTCTCATCTCTTCGAACGCTGACCTGCACGATGCCCTGAACTGGCTGGGCCACGCCTACGATGCGGCGCGCACAATCAGGAAAACAAAATAGTTCCGCGCCTCTTGTGATTTCAATCACACTGGGCGTATACTGATTCGAACGAACGTTCGAATTATTACGGCTGGGGATTATGGGGAGTCCTTCGACAGCAACTCGAGTTTCCGCGCGCCGCCATCGGGCCGCACCTGTGCCCGAGACCCGCTACGACCGCCGTCTCGCTGAGATCCTCGCCCATGCCACAGAAGTCTTCTGCAAGAAGGGCTATGAAGGCGCCTCCATGCGCGATCTCTCGCGCGAGAGTGGCATGTCGCTGGCAGGCCTCTACTACTACTTCGAGTCCAAAGAACGCCTGCTCTACCTCATCCAAAGGCACACCTTCAGCACCATCGTCGAGCGGCTGAAAGCGCGACTGCAGGGCGTGGACGACTCGGAAGATCGAATCCGGATCTTCATCCTCAACCACCTGGAATATTTTCTCGCCAACCAGTCCGCCATGAAGGTGCTCTCACACGAGGACGAAGTGCTCAAGAACGGGTTCGGCTCGGAGGTGGCGGCCATCAAGCGGGAGTATTACCGGATTTGCGTGGGGCTGCTCGACGACCTGAAGCGCGAGCGCGGTCTGCAGTTCTCTACACGCCTTGCCGTGCTGAGCCTGTTCGGCATGATGAACTGGATTTATACCTGGCACAACCCGCGCGTGGATGCCGATGCCGCTTCGATCGCAGGCCAGATGGCGGATTTGTTCTTGCGCGGCGTGATCGCGGGCGGAAAGGTCCGCAAAGAGCGGTAATACGGTCGCCAGGTTTTGAAAGGTTTTGTGGAAGGGCACGACTTTAGTCGTGCCGTAAGGGCAAGGAGAATTTGGGCTAGCCCCTGTGGGTGTCTGACATCTTAAGCATCAAGGAGCGATTCCTATGGCAACGACAGTGCAACCGGCCGCCGGCGAAACCACAAAGCAGCTTATCAACTACCGTACCGATGGCGGCGTAGCCGTGATCGAGATGTGCGATCCTCCCGCCAACACCTACACCTACGAGATGAACCAGCAGTTCGACGATGCGATCCTGAAGGCGCGCATGGACAATGACGTCTACGTGATCCTCCTGACTGGCGCGGGCGATAAATTCTTCTCCGCTGGTGCCAACATCAAGATGCTCTCCAGCGTCGATCCTACCTTCAAGTATTACTTCTGTCTGCATGCCAATGAGATGCTGCTGCGGCTGGAGCACACGCCCAAGCTGGTGATCGCGGCCATCAACGGCCACTGCGTCGGGGGCGGCCTCGAGATCGCCATGGCGGCCGACATCCGCATCGCTCGCAAAGACGCGGGCAAGATTGGCTTGCCGGAAGTGAACCTGGGCGTGCTTCCAGGTACTGGTGGAACGCAGCGCCTCTCCCGGCTGGTCGGCAAGAGCAAGGCGATTGAATTGATGGTCACCGGCAACACCTTCTCGTTTGAAGAGGCGCAGGAACTCGGCATCGTGAACGACATCTTCGAGCGCGATGGCTTCATGGAAAACATCATGGAGTACGCCAAGCAGTTCTGCCCACCCAATAAGGCTTCGAAAGCCGTGGGCCGCATCAAGCGCGCGGTGCAGACCGGGTGGGAAATTCCAATGGAGTCTGCTCTGGCGGTCGAACGCGAGAACCAGCAGTTGCTGTTCCAGAGTGAAGACGCCAAGGAAGGCCTGGCCGCTTATGTGGAAAAGCGCCCGGCGAACTTCAAAGCGAAGTAGGTTGCGGACAGGAAGCCATGTGGAGACAGCCGCCTCGGCTGTCTGCCGCGCGGAGCGCGCCTTTCGATGTGAGGAGCACTGATGCTTGCAGCGGCCAAAGTGAATATCAAACCCGGCAACCTACTGATCGACGGCGAATGGGTTGATGGTGCCAAGACATTCGACACCATCAATCCCGCTACCGGCGAGGTTTTGACGCAGATTGCCGAAGCCTCGGCGGCGGACGTTGATCGAGCAGTGAACGCCGCTCGCCGCGCCTTCGAAGATCGTAACGGCCCCTGGCGCAAGCTTTCTCCCAGCGAGCGCGGACGCCTGATCTGGAAACTATCCGACCTGGTCGAGAAGAATATCGACGAACTCGCCGCACTCGAAACTCTCGACAACGGCAAACCGATCTTCGAATCGCGTTATGTCGACTTGCCCATGGTGATCGACGTCCTGCGCTACTACGCAGGCCTCGCGACCAAAATCCACGGCGAAACCGTCAACACCTTCGAGACTGCTTTCACCTATACGCTGCGCGAGCCGGTTGGGGTCGTCGGGTTGATCGTGCCGTGGAATTTTCCGCTCTTACTGGCGTCGTGGAAAGTGGGACCAGCGCTGGCGTGCGGAAACACACTGGTGCTGAAGCCTGCGGAACAAACTCCGCTCACCACGCTGAAATTCGGCGAGTTGGTGGTGGAAGCGGGATTTCCCGCAGGAGTCGTCAATATCGTCACAGGTGGTCCGGAAACGGGGAAAGCCATCGTCGCGCATCCGGGCATCGACAAGATCGCGTTCACCGGTTCCACAGCCGTGGGCAAAGAAATCATGCGCGGCGCCGCCGACACGCTCAAGCGCGTTACGCTGGAATTGGGTGGCAAGTCTCCGAACATCGTTTTCGCCGATGCCGACATCGACAGCGCCGTGAAGGGCGCAATCAACGGCATCTTCTATGGCAAGGGCGAAGTTTGCAACGCGGGCTCGCGCCTGTTTCTGGAAAGCAAGCTGAAAGACGAGTTCACCGACAAATTAGTGGCGCGGACTTCCAAGATGCGTCCCGGCGATCCGCTAGATCCCAAGACGCGGCTGGGCGCGATCGTCAGCCAGGAACAGATGCAAACCGTGCTGAGCTTCATCGACGCAGGAAAGAAAGACGGCGCGAAGCTGGTAGCCGGCGGAAACCGGGTGGCGGTTGATGGCAGCAAGGGATTTTTCATCGAGCCCACGATTTTCGGCGACGTCAAGAACGACATGAAGATCGCTCGCGAAGAAATCTTCGGACCGGTTCTTTCCGTCCTGACGTTCGACGACATTGACGAGGTGATAGAGCAAGCGAACAACAATCCATACGGCTTGGCTGCCGCCGTCTGGACCCGCGACGTGAAGCGGGCGCACAGCGTTTCGCGCCGGCTAAAAGCTGGCACGGTGTGGATCAATACGTACGGATTGATGGACGCGTCGCTCCCCTTCGGCGGCTACAAGAGCTCCGGTTTCGGCCGCGAACTCGGCGCGCACGCCATCGAGCATTACACAGAGCTGAAAACAGTTTGGCTGAACATGGGATGAAAATCATGCCGCAGAGTCTCTGTGTTCCTTCGTGGGCCTCTGTGGTTAGATCGTGACCTCTGTGGTTAGAAAGGTTTAGAAGTTATGCCGGGAAAAGTAGCAAAAATCGGAACCTTCAGCGAGTGGACCGGGCTGTTCAACGACTGGCGCAAAGAGATCGGCGTCAATACCGCCGACATTGAGGCCTTCCACTTCGACACGCTCTACGGCGCCATCGACACTGAAGAGATTGAATTTGGCGCCTACAAAGGCCGCCGCAAGTGGGAGAACCTGCGCCAGATTCCTACGCAGCAGATGCGCGACGCCTTGATGAATATGATCGTCTACCAGGGCGATACCGAGTTCGCCAGCGTGGAGCAGCAGCGCAATCTGCTGGACAATGCGCCCACCGATTGGGATCGCCGGGCCATTACGCGCGTCATGATCGAGGAGATGCGCCACGGCTGGCAGATGTGCGCCCTGCTGGTCGACCACTTCGGATATTCAGGGAAGGTGGAAGCACAAAAAATGCTGGAGCGCCGCGCCTTCGAGAACAAGCGCCTGCTCGGCGCCTTCAACGTCGACGTCGACAACTGGATGGACTTTTTCACCTACACCGATTTCGTCGATCGCGACGGAAAGTTCCAGCTGCAGATGCTCAAGTATTCGGCCTTCGCGCCGCTGGGTCGTTCCATGTCTTATATGCTGCGCGAAGAGGCCTTCCACATGGGGACGGGCAACGACGGCCTGCGCCGCATCGTGGAGGCGGGTGTCATTCCTGCGTGGCTCATCCAGAAATATCTGAACAAGTGGATTTCAAGTTCGTACGATCTGTTTGGCACCGATCATTCTTCGTCGGCGCACTGGGCTTATGTTTGGGGCGTGAAGGGCCGCTACGACGAGCCCAAGAATGCCAAGGATCCCGACCTCGACGACCTCAACGATTACAACCGCACTCTGTATCGCGACGAAGTGGCGGGGCTGATCGAGCGCTTCAACAATTCACTGAAGCCGGGCGAGCCCAAGCTGTACGCGCCGGACATCAAGTTCAATCGCGCCATCGGGCGCTGGGCAGGTCAGAAGTTTCACGCGCAGACCGGCGAGCCGCTTGATGATCGTGCGTATGAAGAGCATTTGAAGGAGTACATGCCATCGGCGGCCGACAAGAAATTGCTGCTCGACATCATTGATACCGAGAAGAAGTGGATCGCCGAGAAGACCGGTGCGCGCGATCCGCTCGCCAGCATTGGAGAAGTGCGGAAGTCGGCCATCAACCTGTAGGCTGCTATGACAACCACGTTCACCGACGCCAAACTCGCTCGTATCTCGCTGGAGATCGAAGGTGCTGTCGCGCGCATTGTCCTGCGCAATCCGCCGCTCAACGTGATTGACATTCCCATGATGGAAGAACTAGCGCGCGCTCTGGCGGAAGTCGAGGCGCAACCGGGCATTGCCGTCATCGTGCTCAGCGGGGCAGGGAAAGCATTTTCGGGCGGCGTGGACGTGGCGGCACATACTCCCGACAACGTTGAGGACATGCTGGCCAGGTTCCACGGCGTGATGCGCGGTCTGGTGGCCACAAAAAAGATCACGATTGCCCAGGTGCACGGCCACTGCCTTGGGGGCGGCGCAGAGGTGGCGATGGTATGCGATCTCGTTTACACGGCCGACGCCGCGCATTGGGCATTCCCCGAAATCAAGCTGGGCTGCTATCCGCCCGTTGCCTGCACGGCACTGGCAGCGCTGGTCGGGCAAAAACGCGCGGCGGAATTAATTCTGACCGGGCGCACCATCAATGGCAGAGAAGCGGCTGAGTGCGGCTTGGCGACGTCGTCCGTGCAGGAAGACCAGCTGTCCCAAGCCGTGGACGAGTGCCTTGCGCGGTTACTAGCTCTGAGCCCGGCTGCCCTGGCGATCACGAAGAAGGCGTGCTACGCATGGGACTCCATGCATTTTGACAAGGGCCTCGCGCGTGCCGAAAAGATTTATTTCGAAGACCTGATGAAGACGGCCGATGCGCACGAAGGCGTCCGGGCCTTCATGGAAAAACGCACTCCGAAGTGGACAGGGAAGTAGCGCACGATGGATTACGAGATCACGCCCGAAGAGGTAAAAACCAAGCGCGATGCCGGCGACTCATTCACGCTGCTTGACGTTCGGGAGCCCTGGGAGTTCGAAACGGCGCGAATTACCGAGGCCAAGCTGATGCCCATGGGCGAGGTTCCATCGCGGGCAAATCAGGAACTCGATCCCGAAGATCACATTGTCGTGATTTGCCATCACGGTGTCCGCTCCATGAACGTCACGGCCTGGCTGCGCCAGCAAGGATTCGAAAAAGCGCAGTCGATGCGCGGCGGCATCGATGCCTGGTCGCGGCGAGTGGATAGCAAGGTGCCGACGTATTGAAGCTCCGAGCTATGAGCTAACAGGCTCACTCAGAGCTCGAAGCTCAAAGCTCGCAGCTACTAAAATGAAAAAGCAACTCATCGAACTCCGCGTTAACGGCCGCACTCATGAAGTCGCCGTCGAGCCCAGTGCGCTGCTGCTCGATGTGCTACGGCAAGAGTTGCAACTCACTGGCTCCAAGCGCGCCTGCGATGACTCATCCTGCGGGGCCTGCACGGTTCTGGTCGACGGCGTCACCATGATGTCCTGTACGCTGCTCGCTGCCAGTTGCGAGGGGCAGGAGATCACGACCATCGAGGGCATCAGCGAGCACGGCAGTCTGGCGGCGATCCAGAAAGCCTATGGCGATTGGGGCGGCGCGCAATGCGGCTACTGTACCCCGGGATTCATCATGACGGTGAAGTCGCTGCTGGCGGAGAATCCAGATCCGTCGGAAGCCGATGTTCGCGCCGCGTTGAGCAGTAATCTGTGCCGATGCACCGGCTACAACCAGATGTATGAGGCCATTCGCTCGGCAATTCAGGCCGAGCGGAAGGGATTGGCTGCGGCCAAGTAGCGTCACCCAAGCATGAGCAACGATTTTTCCATCATCGGCAAGCCCACCGCCATGGTCGACGCGGCTCAGAAGACTACTGGCGCGGGCAAGTATACCGACGACCTCAGCCTCCCCGGCATGCTGGTTGGCAAGATTCTGCATTCGCCATATCCGCACGCTCGCATCGGGCGCATCGACTCCACCCGTGCAGAAAAACTCGAAGGCGTCATCGCCGTCGTAGTCGGCAAGGACGCCCCCAAGACCTACGGCATTCTCCCGGTTGGTCACGATGAATATCCACTGGCCCTCGACAAAGCGCGCTACGTCGGCGACAACGTCGCGTGCGTGGTAGCGACCTCCGAAGCAGTCGCCGAAAAAGCTCTTGAATTGATCGACGTAGATTACGAGGTGCTGCCCGCTTACTTCGATCCCGAAGAATCGATGACGGCGCAGACCGATCTGATCCACGACAACAAGCCCAACAATATCGAGAAGGACTACCACCACGTTTTCGGTGATCCCGAGAAAGGATTTGCCGAGGCTGACGAGACAGCCGAAGCGCGTTTCATTGCCAACGAAGTCACGCACGCGGCGATGGAGCCGCACTCCACTCTGGCCTCGTTCGAGCTCGATCCGCACACGGGCAAGCCTGGACGCCTCACCGTCTGGTCCTCGACCCAGGTGCCCTATTACCTGCAACACAAGCTGTCGCTGGTGCTGGAAATGCCGATGGCGCAGATCCGCGTAATCAAGCCGCTGGTCGGCGGCGGCTTCGGCGGCAAGAGCGAAGTTATCCCGCTGGAGATCATCGCCGCCATCGCGGCGCGCAAGGCGCAAGCTCCGGTGAAGATCACCTACACGCGCGAGGAAGTGTTCTGGGCGCATCGCGGTCGCCCGCGCACCATCATCGATCTGAAAACTGGCATTAAGAAAGACGGCCGCATCACCGCCGTCAAAGCGCGTGTTGTGCAAGACGGCGGCGCGTACTGCTCCTACGGCGTGGTCACGATTCTCTATTCTGGCGCGCTTCTGGGCGCGCTCTACGACATTCCGAACATTCAATACGATGGCTACCGCGTGTTGACGAACAAGCCCGCATGCGGCGCCATGCGTGGCCACGGCACGGTGAATGTCCGCTTCGCCTTCGAGTCGCAACTGGACGAACTGGCAGCGATGATCGGAATGGACCCGGCAGAAATCCGCCGGCGCAACTTGTTGCAGCCTCCCTGCGTCACCGTCAATGGCTTGCGCGTGCAAAGCTACGGCCTGCCCGAATGCATCGAGAAAACTGTTGAGCGTTCCCAATGGAAGCAGCGAAAGGGCAAACTGCCGAAGGGGCGGGGCCTCGGCATTGCCTGCAGCCATTATGTCAGCGGCGCAGCGAATTCGATCATTCGCTCCGACATGCCGCACTCGACGGTGAATATCAAGATTGATCGCGATGGCGGTGTCGTGGTCTACACCGGCGCTTCAGAAATCGGCCAGGGATCGGACACCATGACCGCACAGATCGCGGCAGAGACGTTGGGCTGTACTCTTTCTCGCGTGCGCGTCATCGCCGCCGACACCGACCTCACGCCCATTGACATCGGCTCCTACTCCAGCCGCGTTACGTTTATGGCAGGCAACGCAACTCTGCGCGCCGCTGCTGAGGTGAAGAAAATGATCGCGGCAGCTGCAGCCAAGAAGATGGGCTGCGCGCCAGACGATCTGACCTTCCGCGATGATACGGTCCTCCGCAAAAATGGCCACGCAGGGACAGCCCATGTGGGGACGGCCGCCGTCGGCCGTCCAGCCGAGCGAAGCGAGGCGGCTTCCGTCTCCGGACATGTCGAAGGCCAGATCCTCCGCGGATCGCTGCAGCAGAAGCGCAAAGACGAGGGACCCAAAGACTCGATGACCTTCGAAGAGTCCGTAGTCGCGGCGATCGATTTCCACGGCGCCCTCACCGGCACCGGTTCCTACGCTCCTCCGCTCGAAGCGCGTGGCGGCAAGCACAAGGGCGCCGGCGTGGGTCCCTCGCCGGCTTACTCATACTCCGCCCAGGTCGCCGAGGTCAGCGTTGACGAAGAGACCGGCGAAGTCACAGTCCACAAAGTCTGGGCAGCGCACGATTGCGGCCGCGCCCTGAATCCAGTCTCGGTCGAAGGTCAGATCATCGGCTCGGTCTGGATGGGCATGGGCCAGGCGCTCACCGAGGAGATGGTCTGGAAAGACGGCATGCTCATGAATCCCGGCCTGCTTGAGTACCGCAGCCCGTCCTCGATCGAATCGCCTGAAGTCGAGCCCATCATCGTCGAGAGCATCGACCCTGAAGGCCCATTCGGCGCTAAAGAATGCAGCGAGGGATCGCTGGCCGCGACCATCCCGGCGATTGCCAATGCAATCTACGATGCGGTCGGGGTGCGGTTACACGAGTCTCCATTCACACCCGAACGTGTGCTGGCCGCGCTACGAGCCAAGAATAATGCCAAGGCCCTGAATCTGACTGAAGGAGTCGACCCGACTTCGCCGGCCAGGTTTCGCGAGCACGGGGGCGCGCTCTGGTTCAAAGGTAAGGGTCCCGAGCGCCATGCTCTTGATCCTTCCCGGCGCCACACGCCCGCTGAGCTAGGGGGCGCCGATTGAGCCTGCCGCAATTCAAACTCCTGCGGCCTCGCACGATCGAAGAGGCGGTCGGCTACCTCGACCTGCACTCTGGCAATGTTCGCGTGCTCGCCGGCGGCACGGACCTGATTCCTTCGATGCGCCAGAAGCTGTTCGAGCCGGAATACGTTCTCGATCTGCGCTCAATCTCCGCCATGCGCGGAATCAAGCCCACTGCAAAGGGCGTGGTCGAAATCGGCGCCTTGACCTCGCTCCGTGAGATCGAGCGCTCCGACTTCCTTCGCCAGCATTACCCGGTGCTTACCGAGGCCGCGGCTACGGTTGCATCGCCAGTGCTGCGCAACATGGGGACAATCGGCGGCAATATCTGCTTGGACACCCGCTGTCTCTGGTACAACCAGTCGCTCACCTGGCGCAAAGGTTGCGGCTTCTGCATTAAGAAAGACGGCGACCTCTGCCACGTGGCTCCCGGCGGGACGAAATGCTGGGCGGCATTCTCCGGCGACACGCCTCCCGCCTTGCTATGTCTGCACGCGGAAATCGAAATCGCGAGCGCCGGCGGAACGCGCCGCATTCGGCTCAACGACTTTTACACTGGCCTCGGCGACATCTACCGCAAGCTGCAGCCCAACGAACTGGTCACACGCGTATTCCTGCCGGCGTCTTCGGCCGATTATCGCGGCGTCTATCGCAAGCTGCGGGTTCGCGGGTCGATCGACTACCCCCTGGCTGGGGTGGCCGTCGTAATGAAAAGGTCAAATGGCCACGTTGCGGACGCGCGGATTGGCATCACGGCGGTGAATCCCGCACCGCTCCTCGTAAAGGGAGTATCCGACTTGCTGGCTGGTAAGGCTGTCAACGAAGCCCTCGCCGAAGCCGTAGGCGATCTGGCCGCGAAGATGTCGAAACCGCTGACGACTTCTGCGCTCACCCCTGAATACCGCCGCGAAATGATTCGCGTCTTTACCAAGCGTGCGATCATGGCGGCAGCAAATTGATTCGTCTGTTATCCTGTCGCACTGACCACTGATCACCGACCACTAGCCACTGCATGATCACCGACTGCCACATTCACATCCAGCCCATGGAGATGTTCAAACCTGAGGCGCTGGAGTTGATGAAGAAGAAGCGCCCGAACTTCGATCAGATCGCCGAATTCTGCCGCTCCCCGAAAGCTTTTCTCAAGTACATGGACGCGAGCGGCATTGATCGCGCCATGCTGATCAACTACGTGGCCCCGGAAGTGATCGGCTTTACCAGCGGAGTGAATCAGTTCGTCGCCGACTACGTAAAAGAAGATCCCAAACGCCTGCTCTCCTGCGGCAGCCTGCATCCGCGCCACACCACCAACGTCCTAGCCGATGTGGAGCACATTTTGCGCCTGGGCCTGAAGATGATCAAAATCCATCCGCCGCACCAGTTACTGTTTCCCAACGACTACCTGAGCGGGGC
Organism: Candidatus Sulfotelmatobacter sp.; assembly: GCA_035710825.1. GTDB lineage: Bacteria > Acidobacteriota > Terriglobia > Terriglobales > Acidobacteriaceae > Sulfotelmatobacter. The sequence goes on along the minus strand of DASTCU010000009.1, from coordinate 24,873 downwards.
GAAGGAACTCGAGATCATTTATCGCGCGGCCGAAGCGAACGGCGTGCCCGTGATGTTTCACACCGGAACGTCCATTTTTCCCGGAGCGCGTAACAAATACGGGGATCCGATTTACGTGGACGATGTAGCAGTCGATTTTCCAAAGCTGAAAATTCTGCTGGCTCATGGCGGACGCCCGCTCTGGATGCAGACTGCATTCTTCCTGGTGCGGCGCCATCCTAACGTTTATCTCGATATCAGCGGCATCCCGCCGAAAACGCTGCTGAAGTATTTTCCCCGGCTGGAAGAAATCGCTCACAAAACTCTGTTTGGCACCGATTGGCCCGGTCCCGGGGTTCCCGATATCAGGAAGAATCTCGAAGAATTCCGCGCGCTCCCGCTTCCGGAATCCCTCCAGCGACAGATTCTTAGCAAGACGGCGCTGACAATCTGGCCGGCTTGATGAGCGACTCGGCTTCGGGTCTTAGGTCTTGGGTGTAAGGTAATGAGTTCGCGCCCCGACAATGTCGTCGCTGCTTGCGCGCGGAACTGAGACCCAAGACCCAATTCCTACCTACCAGCCTTCGCGCCCTCCGCTTTTCTTCCCATCAATTCGTCGGCCAATGCGGTAGCGCCGTAAATCTTCCGCAGCGCTTCCTGAATTCCACGTGAATCCACCGAAACCGCGCGCCCTTGTGCATCGGAGTACGCGAAGTTCCAGGGCAACGATTGGATGTTCCCGTCGAAAATAATTCCCACCACCTCGCCCTTGGTATTTACGGTTGGCGATCCGGAGTTCCCTCCGATGATGTCGGCGGTGGACACGAAATTCAACGGTGTCTTCAGGTCGAGCTTGGGTTTCGAGGTGATCCAGCTTTCGGGCAACTTGTAAGGTGGCTTGTCGCCGTGCGCTGCCGCATGCTCGTATGCCCCGCCCATCACAGTATCGAACGGAATCGCCCGGCTGTCTTCGCTATATCCTTTGACCGCGCCATAGCTCAACCGCAGGGTAAAGGTTGCGTCCGGCGGCTGCGTGAATCCACTCTGCGCGAAGCGTGCCTTGGCAATGAAGGTTCCGTCGCGCCGCACCACCGAATCCACCTTGTCATCGAAATCTTTGCGCGCCGCGCGAGCATCCGGCTCAATGGCACGCATGGCCACGATCAGCGGATCCGTGCTCGCATTGATCGCCTCCTGCCCGCCTTCATACAACTGCTTGCGGACGGCGATATCCTCGAGCTTGGTATTGTTGATCAACTCCTTCGCCGCCTCGGCTGGAGTCCCCGGCAACACTTTCTTCACGTTTGGATTGTCCTTCCCGAGAGCTTCTTGCATATCGCTGAGCGAGTCGGTAAGCAGGGTGGTCTCCAGATTCTTATAAATCGGCTCTGGTGAGAACAACTGCTGCTCTAGCGACGGCAGAGCTGAATCGCGATATTCACGCAGCCGGTCCTGATTGGGCTTTGGCTTTTCTTCTGCGGCCCGCACCAGCATGCGCGCAATCTGCGCCAGGCGCGAGGAGAAGCCGCGCATCCGCTCCAGGTAGACCAGGTTCGGATAGATATCCTGCTGTGTCTTGATCGCTCCGGAGATTTCTTCCCAGGGATCGGGTGCGCCGGCTTTCTTCGGATCGGCCTTGAATTCGGCACGCAGCTTGCCTTCATCCGCAGCCTTCTTCTCCATAATCGCTTTATCGAGCAGGCCCGACTGGTATCCAGTGATTGCCTTTTGCGAATTCTCCAGGCCGAAAATATCTTCTTTCGCAATGCGGGCATTCTCTTCCGATTCTTTGCTGAAAGTTTCCAGCAAGGCGATGCGGCGCGCGTACAGCTTCAGCGCCGACGGATACTGCACATCGCGCAGGAAGTCGAGTTGCGCCATGGTCAGCATCCGCCCCGTGTTGCCGGGATGTCCGGACACGAAAATCAGATCGCCCTCCTTCACGCCCGTCGGAGACCACTTTAAGTAGTTGTCGAGGTGCGCTGGTTTGCCGTCCTCATAGACACGGAAGAATGTGATATCTAGGTCGTAGCGTGGATACGTGAAGTTATCAGGATCACCGCCGAAGAATGCGATATCAAATTCCGGCGCGAACACCAGCCGCACATCCGTGTACTTTTTGTATTTGTAGAGGTTGTAGACCTGGCCGGAATAGAACATGACCACGTCGCAGCGCAGCCCGGTCTGGGTCGAGCAGTCTTTCTCGACTTGGGACATTGCAGCGCGCTGCGCCTGGCCGGCATCGGCGGCCGACATTCCCGCCTTCACCCCCGCGTTTACCTTGTCGGTGACGTCCTCAATTCCTACCAGCTGGTTCAGTTCCAGGTTCGGACACTTGGCTTCCTCCGCCTGCGTCTTTGCGTAGAAACCGCTCTTGATGTAATCGTGTCCCTCAGTCGAAAGCTGCTGCACGCAGCCCGCGCCCACGTGATGATTGGTGAAGGTGAGACCGTCGGGCGAGACGAAAGACCCCGAACCGCCATTATTGAATCGAACCGACGAAAGGCGAACGTGGTCCAGCCAGGTCTGAGTCAGCTCAAATCCGTACTTTGCTTTGATCTTGTCTTTGGGGGGTTCATTGTAAAGCCACATGCCCTCGTCGGCAGCGGCTAAGTTGGAGCCTATGAATGCACAGGCAAGCAAAACTGCAAGGAAACGTTTCATTGCGGATGGTTCCTCCGTGAGGAATTATGAAGAGCAACATACAGAAACCGCGGGAGACTGCAGAAGAACCTTTTACTATACTCTGGGCTTCACGGCACTTGCAAAACCGCCCGACACTGGGCCAGATTTCGTGTCCAGAGCCACTTTGCACTCCTCGTAACTGCGGCGAAGTTACGTTGGGGCAATTGGAATGTTGCATGTCTTTCAGGTATAAAAAAGAGTTGCACCCGCGTCACTCCCTCGCGCGGTCTCGCAACTCAAAATCGTCGAAGCGAGAAATCAATGTCGAGTATGACCACAACGCATGCTCCCAAGGGGCTCGAGGGGGTTGTCGCCACCTCTTCCAAGATCTGCTACATCGATGGGGATCGGGGAGTGCTGGCCTATCGCGGCATCGACATTCACGAACTCGCCGACCATTCCAATTTCGAGGAAACCTGCTACCTGCTCTGGTTCGGCAAGCTGCCCACGCGGCGCGAACTGCGCGAACTGCACGACCGCCTGGCCGAAGAGCGCAAGCTCGACGCCTCCATCATCACGCTGCTGCGCAATGCCCCGCGCCATGCGCTTCCCATGGACGTGCTGCGCACCGCGGTTTCAGCACTGTCGTTTTACGACCCGCAGGAGAAGATTAACGATCGCAAGGCCAATGTTGATAAGGCCATTCGCCTGACCTCGCAGATCGCGATGATCGTTGCGGCGTACGACCGCATTCGGAAGGGACACCCGGTCGTCGAGCCGGAACACTCCCTCTCTCACGCAGCGAATTTCCTGCTGATGCTCAACGGCAAGCATCCTTCGGCCACGGCGGAGCGTGCCCTCGACATCGCGCTCATCCTGCACGCCGATCACGAGCTCAACGCTTCTACCTTTGCCGCGCGCGTGACGGCTGCAACCTTGTCCGACATGCATTCCGCCATTACTTCCGCCATCGGGGCGCTGAAGGGTCCGCTGCACGGCGGAGCCAACGAGTCTGTCTTCCGCATTCTCGAAGCGATCGACCGCTCCGGCGCCGACCCCATCGATTACGTGAAAGGCATGCTGGCACAGAAAAAGAAAATTCCCGGCTTCGGCCACCGCGTCTACCACACCGAAGATCCCCGTGCGACCCACCTGCGCGTCATGTCACGCGATCTGGGCAACTCCAGCGGGCAAGGGAAGTGGTTCGAGATCTCGCACAAGATCGAAGAGTTCGTCAAGGCCGACAAGAAGCTGAACGCCAATGTCGATTTTTATTCGGCGTCGACCTACCACACACTGGGCATCGATGTTGATCTGTTCACCCCGATCTTCGCTGTCTCTCGCATCAGCGGATGGGCCGCGCACGTCATCGAGCAACTCGACGATAACCGCCTCATCCGTCCGCGCGCCGAATATCAGGGCCCGGAATATCCCAATCACTACGTGCCCATCGACCAGCGGTAAAACACCTAGCCCCAGACGCATCTCATCCGCCCCCGCGAAACAGGTACGCCGCGCGGGAGGTATCGCTACAATAAACTCATGCCGAAATCGCCCCGCTACACCCCAGAACACGCCGCCGCAGGCCTCGACACCAAATTCCCGGAGATCGAAACCTGGCCCAACCAGTTTCCCGGGTACGAGATCGTCGTTGACGATCCCGAGTTTACCTCGGTCTGCCCGAAAACCGGCCTGCCCGACTTTGGCGTGCTGATCATCCGCTACATGCCCGACAAGCATTGCCTAGAATTGAAGTCGCTCAAAGAATATTTGCAGTGCTATCGCAACCTGGGAATTTTCCAGGAGAACGTGGTCAACCAGGTGCTGGAAGACGTGGTGAAGTGGGCCAAGCCGGTGTGGGCGGAAGTGAAGGGCGAATTCCGCCCGCGAGGAGGAATTTCAACCACGATTGTGGCGAGGTGGCCGCGACCTGGGAAAAAATAGGTCTGCCGGTTCTGTTACCGAATGTCTATCCCGATGTTGATGCCGCCCGAGGCTTGATCAGCGCGATATCGTCCGCATGTTCAGCTTGGACTCGGCTGATTTCGTAGGCGGCCTGCAGATTCAGCCAAAACTGATCGGTTGTGCCGAAAAATCGTGACAATCGTACTGCAGTATCGGCGCTGATGCCGCGGCGCTCCAAAACAATATCATTGACGCGGGGCACGGGGACGCGCAACCGTTTGGCCAATTCGTAAGCGGAGATGCCCAGCGGCTTGAGAAACTCCTCCCGCAGAATCTCGCCCGGATGCACTCTCCAGTTCGGTGTTCCTTTGCGCGTTATGCTCTCGTGTCCCATCGGATCCCTCTGTACCCGTCTTAATGATAGTCGGTAATTTCGACCTCATAAACATCGTGGCCGCGCCACACAAAACAGATTCGATACTGATCATTGATTCGAATGCTGTGCTGTCCCTGCCGGTCGCCGCGCAGTTTTTCCAGACGGTTGCCGGGAGGAATTCTCAAGTCGTCGAGAGCCACAGCTCCATCCAGCAGGGCGAGCTTGCGCTTGGTGACGCCAGCAGGCGGCGCACCCCGCGTCTTGCCGCTCGACCAAATTTCAGCCGTCGCCTTGTCGGCGAAGCTTTTGATCACTTCAGCATAATAACGGTTGCCGTTAATAACGTCAATCGTTATGATTTGGCTGGCGCAACATTGCTGCCGTGCTATATTCGGTCGATCCGTGGCCCAATCTGACCTGCAACCACGCACTGCGCTGATCGTTCTTACCGCGCTCAATCTGCTCAACTACGCAGACCGCAATGTGCTGTTCGCGGTGCAGCCCCTGGTGCAGCAGGAATTCCATGTCTCTAAAGAGCAGATCGGATATCTGACCAGCGCTTTTCTTGGTTTCTATATGATCGCGGCTCCTTTTGTGGGGCCGCTGGCCGATCGCTATTCGCGCAAAATCATCATTGTTTTGGGCGCGATCTTCTGGAGCGGTCTCACCCTGCTTACCGCCGTAACCCACACCTACACCGAACTCCTGATACGGCACACCCTGGTGGGTGTCGGCGAGGCGACTTTCGTCACCATCGCGCCGACATTTGTTGCGGATTTATTCGAGGAACGGAAGCGCGGACGCATCCTCGGCGTTTTCTATCTGGCAATTCCGGTAGGGTCCGCGGCCGGATATTTGCTTGGCGGATATCTGGCTCCGCATCACGGCTGGCGGTTCCCCTTCTACATCGCTGCTGCACCGGGCTTCTTGTTGGCCATCGCGGTGTTGTTTCTTAAGGAGCCGGAACGAGGGCGCTTCGATTCGGTGAAGGATGCTGCGACCGAAAATCTGTTGCCCGAAGGATTCCAAGGCGGGCCGGTGAAGGAGTTCTTTCTGATCATTTTCCTTTACCTCAAGAAGCTCTATCGTCTGACTGTTGTCTTACTCCAGAATCCGGCGTTTCTCATGGCCACTCTGGGGATGGCTATGATGACGTACTCCCTCGGCGGGATTCAGGTGTGGATGCCGCAGTTCTTGTACAGCGAACGTCACTACTCGTTGGAGAAAGCGAATTTGATGTTCGGCATCATCATCGTGGTCGACGGCATTGTGGCGTCCTTGTTCGGCGGATGGCTCGGCGACTATCTCCTGCCCCGAATGAAGAGCGCCTACTATGTGGTTTCGGCGGCCAGCATGTTGCTGGGTGTCCCGGTGATGATTGTGGCCTTGTTTGTCACGGGCCCGATGATGATTCCGGCGATTGGGGTTGCGGCGTTCTTCCTGTTGCTCAATACGGCTCCGCTGAATGCGGCGGTGATCAACTCTGTGGGGGCGCACATTCGCGCGACCGCGCTAGCGGTGAATATCTTCATCATTCACATTCTGGGTGATGTGCCTTCGCCGACCATGATGGGATGGGTGGCTGACAAGCGCTCAATGCAGGCGGCATTTGTTTTGCCCGTGATTGCGATGGGGATTTCTTCTGCCATACTGTTCTACGGGATGAAATACGCGCCGGCTGTGCAAGTTGACGGCAAGGCAATTCACCACTAAGGGCGGGAAGGCACGAAGGAAGGCCAGCACTCAACAGCGAATGATTTATTTTCATTGGATTGCCGGCACGATACTCGCGCTGGCCTGGTTTTCCCGCATTCTGGATGCCGCCATCGGCATGCCCAGCGTGGCCGACGTTTCCCGCCCGGAGTGGGATCGCAATCCCGTCTCCCCCTCTGGCAATCCCCGTGTGTCCATCATCGTTCCTGCGCGCAATGAGGAAGAGATCATCGAGCAGGCGCTCAATACTCTACTGGCGCTCGATTACGACAACTATGAAGTCATCGCGGTCAATGATCGCTCGACGGACAGAACGGGCGAGATTATGGAGCGGATCAGTCAAAATGTGCACCCCCTCGCACAAAACGCAACAAAGACAGGTCCCTCGTTGCGTGTGATTCATCACAACGAGCTGCCCCCAGGCTGGTTGGGAAAGACCCATGCCATGTGGACGGCCGCCAATCAGGCCACCGGGGACTGGCTGCTCTTCACCGACGCTGACGTGTTGTTCAAGCCGGATTCTGTCCGCCGCGCCCTTGCCTATGCCGAGTCCGAGCCAGCTGACCACGTCGTACTTTTCCCCCGCATGATCATGAAGCGCCCCGGCGAATACATGATGATCGCCTTCTTCCAGACCATGTTCATGTTCGGCCACCGGCCCTGGAAAGTCGCGGATCCCAGCACCGACGATCACATGGGTGTAGGCGCGTTCAATCTGGTCAGGCGCCGTGTCTACGACGCTGTTGGCACATATGAAGCCCTGCGCATGGAAGTGCTCGACGATATGAAGTTGGGCAAAGTCGTGAAGAAGGCGGGATTCGCCCAGCGCAACGTTTTTGGCGGCGACTTAATTTCGATCCGCTGGGCGCACGGTGCACTCGGCGTTGTAAATAACCTGACCAAGAATTTCTTCGCGGTTCTCTCTTTCCAGTGGTGGCGTACGCTGATTTCCGCGTTCGGCCTGGCATTTCTCAACTACGGCCCGTTCCTCGGAATTTGGCTGGCGCATGGCTGGGCGCGTGTCCCCTATGCCGTGGCGCTCGGCTCCATGTTCCTCATCTATATCGGCATGTCCTGGCGTTCGTCCGTGCCGCCTTATTATTTCCTGCTCCACCCCGTGAGCACCACGCTGTTCATCTACACCCTGCTGCGCTCCATGTTACTTACACTGTGGAACGATGGCATCGTGTGGCGTGGCACGAAGTATCCCTTGGAAGAACTCCGCAAGGGAATGGTGTGATCGCACCCTCAGGGCAGCGTGTTGATTAGTCCGGGGGCTCCCGCCCTTCGACGTCATTGCCGTAGGTTGAGCTGGAGGGCGGCTTGGCCTTGATCTTCGCAGGCTTTTTCGACGGATAAAGCCGGCCCGCGCTGAAGTGCCCCCGATTTTCCACATCGTAGTTCTTAGGCAGCGGGGGAATCATGGCCGCGCCTCCCGTAACCTGGCTGACGCGGCTGAGAATGATCTCCGGCCGCCCATCGTACACCTTCACCGCTCCGCGAATCTCAATGGTGCGGCCCGCCAGGTGACGCACGTCTCCCACATCTTTCAGATCGTTGGAAAAGATGACTACGGTAAAGGGGCACGCCATCTGATCTTCGCAGAAGTCAAGAAAGTGCACGTTCTTACTCCCGACCTTCACGCGGAGAACTTTTCCCGTCACGCATTTTGTTTCGCCCACGTGCTGTCCGGCCTCATGAATCGGAATGCAGTCACCGGCGAACACAGGTGGCGCAGAGAGGAGCAGAATTAGCAGCACGAACAGACTCGGTATCCCAAGTGGACTGCTACAGCTCACTGCCACGCGACTGATATGCATGGCCTAATTCTAGAAAGGATAGCGGCGGCTGTCTGTGCGGACCACGGGAAAAATCGCAGGAAGTTCCATAATGGAACTCACTCGCCGGCAGGATTTCAATCAATAATCAAAAATCAACAATCAACAATTTCACGAAGTCCCCACTTCTCGCCAACCGCGCGAGAAATGGGGCACTCGAATCAAAGAACTGTCCTACTTGAACGACTTGACCGCCGAGGCTTCGTCGTCCTTCACATCGAACACGGTATACAGCTTCGTGATCTGAAGCAGATCGTTCACTTTCTTTGTGAGATTCAGCAGCTTCAGTTCGCCACCCTGGTTCTTGGTCGTGGTGAACGCGCTGACCAGCTCGCCAATGCCGGAGCTGTCGATGTAGTTCACATCAGCCAGATTCAGGACAATCTTCTTGTTGCCTTTGCTCAGCAGGTCGCGCACCGTGTCGCGAAGAATAACGCTGCCTTCGCCCAGCGTGATGCGCCCGCTGCAGTCTACAATTGTGACTCCATCCACCTGCCGACTACCAACCTTCATGCTCACTGGGAAGCCTCCTTGCCGCCCGCGGTTGGCCCGTGGACGTGCTTGATCAGTTTGAGTTCGGTGCCCGTTGCGGACGGGCGTATCTCCACCACGTCCATGAACGAGCGCATAAGAAAAATTCCTCGCCCGGAAGTCTTGAGCAGGTTTTCGGGAGCCAGAGGATTGGGAATCCTGCTCAGGTCCATCCCCTTGCCCTGGTCTCGAATCGTGATTACCAGGTCGCCGCCCGTTTGTTCGAACGCCAGTACTACTTTCTTGTCCGGGGCGTAGGCGTTGCCGTGGAGAACGGCGTTGACCGCTCCCTCCCGCACCGCCATGGATATCTGCATAACTTCGTCATCGCCAAAACCCAATTCGGTGGCAATCCGGGTTGCCTTCTCCTCGGCGCTGTCGATTGTCTCCAACGAAGAGTCCAGCGTGTACGAGACCCGTTGATCGGTCATGGCCATGAACGAAGTGAAGACTGAGTATACGACCAGGAAGGGCGAAATGGCGCAAACCCGCCCGGACGCTCGCCGGAAGCGTTTCCCGGCGAATGCGGTAGTTTGCCTGTACCACGCAGAATTGTCAACGACGTACGACGCAGCCTTCATCAACCAAGTCAGGCTTATAATTCGGCTTCGTGAATCAGACCTCGGCTCCCAATCTCCGCGAGCGGCTGCGGCGTGGTTTCCGAGCAACGCTTCTGAGCATTTTGGCCGCAGCGATATTCGCGTTTGGCGTGGATTTCACCGTCTTCCACGTTCGCCTGGCCCTGAACCGCAACGCCTACGGATCCGTGATCGTCAACCAATACTACGCTGTCCTGCAAAAGAACGGGAAAACCCAATTCATCTTCGATCCGCCCCAGCCTGAAACCTGCGTCAACGCTCTGTTCCCTCACTCCGGCTCCCCGCCGTGCTGGTATCTCAGCCGCCATCCCGACCAGCGAACCGATATTTGACCGTAGCGCCGCCGTCCCGGCGGCTGTCGTGGCGGCGTCTCGCCGCCACTGCGAGCGCAACCAAACCGCCAATGGATTTAATCCCGGCCTCCCGAGTCCCTCCCGGCACATTGCTCCATCAGCTAGAATGTTGCCGAGTCCAGGGAGAGAAGCGACCTCATGAGCAACAAGGTTTTTCAGCGCGCATCCGTGTTCACATCCATCCTGCTTCTAAGTTGTACGCTCCTGGCCGCCACCAAGCCCCAGGACGCTCGGCTGCAGAAGGCTTACCGCTTCCAGCAAGGCGGCTGGACCTACGTTCACCTCGAAGGCTCCCCAGCCGAAATCGGCTACCAGCACGGTTACCTGCTTGCCCCTGAGATCGCCGACGCCTTCCAGGCCATCAAGCTTTATGATACGCACCAGTCCCAGCGCGATTGGGACTTCTACCGCAAAACTGCCCAGCAGGCCCTTTGGCCACACATTGACAAGGAATACCAGCAGGAATTGCAGGGCATAGCCGACGGTGTGAAAGCTCACGGCGTCGATCTGGACCTGTACGACATCGTTGCCCTGAACGCCTTCGAAGAAGTGATGGACTACTACCTCCCTTGGCTCAACAAGCAGAACAAGTCTGCGAGAAATCCCAAACTCGCTGCCCCGGGAAACTGCAGCGCTTTCATCGCGACCGGCAGCATGACCAAAGATCACCAGATCGTAATTGCCCACAACAACTGGACCAGTTACCTGGCCGGCGAGCGCTGGGTCGTGGTCTTCGATATCCAGCCCGAACACGGGAACCGCTTCCTGATGGACGGTTTCCCCGGCGTGATCACGAGCGACGACGACTTCGGCATAAACTCCGCCGGAATCATGATCACCGAGACCACCATCACCCAGTTCGAAGGCTGGGACCCGAACGGCAAGCCCGAGTTCATGCGCTCGCGAAAAGCCATGCAGTACGCCAACAGCATTGACGATTACGTCCGCATCATCAAGGAAGGCAACAACGGCGGTTACGCCAACGACTGGCTGATCGGCGACCGCAAAACCGGAGAGATTGCCTACCTCGAATTAGGCCTGAAGAACACTCCCCTGTGGCGGACAAAAGATGGATATTTCGTCAGCTCAAATTTTGCTCGTGATCCGAAAGTGATTAAAGAAGAGACCACGTTCGATGCCAACGACAAATCTTCCTCACCCAACGCTCGCCACATCCGCTGGGAAGAACTCATGAGTGAGGCGAAAGGGAAGATCGATGTGAATATGGCAGAGCAGTTCTTGTCCGATCACGTCGATAGCTACGAGCGAAGCGGTTCCACGGGCGACAAAGCACAGCCCAACGAGCGCGGATTGTGCGGCCACGTTGATAATTCCCCGCGAGGCATCAAGGAGTGGGGCTGGGACGCGTACGATCCCGCTGGCGCCGTCCAGGGAAAAGCCGCCGACAGCGCCATGGCTGCCAAGATGAGCTTCGTAGCCCGCGCGGGACACCCCTGCGGCGCGGACTTTCTAGCCGCAGACTTTCTGGAACATCATCCCGAATACTCCTGGCAGAAACCCCTGCTCCGCGACATGAAAGCGGGGCCTTGGACCGTGTTCACCGCCGGCCAAAAAGAACAGTAGTTCAATTCCCGGTCTGCGGAGCGGCGCAGGACCGGGAATTTATCCGCTAAGGCGACGCCGTCGCCTTTCTTACGGAACCGTCACGCTGATCGTCTGATCCCCGTAAGCTCCCGTGCTGTCCCAAGCCCGCACCAGCACCGAGTGCGTGCCCGGCGACAACGCGAGGTTGGCATTGATTGAGCTGCCGTAATCTTGCACGTACGAACTGACCGAGTCGACATAAATATCCCAGGACGCAATGGAATGTGCCGACGATGCGCTGGCTACGATATTCGCCGGCGAGGTCACCGCAGCCCCGCTAAGCGGATTGCTGACGTTTACCGCCACCGACTTCACATCCACCGTGAAGGTCTGATCGCCATAAGCCCCCGACGAATCCCAGGCTCGCACCAGGACGGTATGCGTTCCCGTGGAAGCCGACACATTCGCTGTGATCGATCCGACGGCACCGCCCTGATACTTTCCGACCCCATCCAGGTAGACCCACCAACCGGTGATGGAATTCTTGCTGGTCGCGGTTGCAGATGCCTTGATCGTGATTGGCGAAATCACGTTAGAGCCCGGCCATGGCGTCGAAACCGCAACTGCCGGTTCGCTGCCCACCGTCACGTTCAGGCTTTCCGAGCCGTAGGCGCCCGACGAATCCCAGGCGCGCACCAGCACCGTGTGCTTTCCCTGCGCCATGGAAACTTTCGGGCTGATCGTGTTCGACGCGCCGCCGTTGTATTTTCCGACTCCATCCACGTATACCCACCAGCCGGTGATGGTTTGTCCCGCTGTGGGCGACGCCGAAGCCAGCACGCTGACGGGCGAGCCCACCGTGGCATTATTCACCGGCGTGCTCACCGAAACTGTAGGATTCAGTGCAGCCGCGGTCACGGTAATGGTTTGATCACCGTATATCCCTGACGAATCCCACGCCCGCACCAGGACAGAGTGCTTGCCGGTCTTCATTGTGATGTTGGCATCGATCGCCGATACCGCTCCGGCGTTGTATGTCGCCACACTATCCACGTATACCCACCAACCCGTGATCGTATGGCCCGACGTACCGTATGCCGAGGCCTGAATTTCCACCGGCGAACTCAACGACGCGCCTCCCGCCGGCGAGGTGATCACCACCTGCGGCTTACTCGCCGTCGTCGTGAAAAAGTCAGACATGTCCGCCGCGGTTGCCGATGCTCCCGGATGGTTCTTGATGCCCAGGCTGTCAAGGATTGTCCGCAGCGCATTCTCGTGCTTGTAGCGAATGGACGAGATGGTGTGCGGCCTCACCTGCGGTCCAATCAGCGCCGTGTAGACCGACGCCCCGCAGCCGCTGTTGGTGCCGCCACCACATTCATCGAAGGTAACCAGTAGCAGCCCGTCGCCGCCCGGCTGAAAATCCGACGTATTGAGCACAGGATCAAGCGTGCTGCTGAGAAACGAATCCGCGGCCGCCAGTTTCTGCGCTACGGTGCAACTCGACATGCCCACGGGACAGTCGTGCGCGTCGTGATTCCCGTCCGGAACAATGATCATGAAGCGCGGCAAGCTCCCGTTCTCCAGATCGGTGGTCAACTGCGACAAATCCACGATGTTCTTCGACGAGCTATCAACGTTGCTCAGAATGTCGCTATACCACGTCGCTCCATTGTGCCGCCGGTAGTAAGCCGTCCCCTTATTGTTGTCGGGAGTCGTCACCGTGCCCCCCGCCGCTGCATAAGACTGGGCGTAAACCTTCCAGGAGATTTTTGCGTTATTAAGCTCCCGGAAGATATTGTCGTCGGTGATCGGGTCGCTGGTGCTGGTGCCCGCGTAGTAGCAGTCATTGCCGGTGCAATTGAAGTTATGAGTGCCGGCCGGAAGGGAGCAGTTCGCGCTCGATTCGCAACTTCCCGATGCCAGCCACAGATAATTCAGCAGCGAGCCGCCATTATCCGACTGGTAGTTGCTCGCATAGCCGTTGGCCTTGCCTTGCCCGACCAGCCAGGGCATGTTCGCCATCACACTGCTGTAGCTTGAGTTTTCGTCGATCACCAGCACCACGTGCTGCGATGAAGGCACCTGCGCCAGCGCTGCCGCGGCCACGAGTAAGAGCACAAGGGCAGCGGGCACAGTTCTCCCGAAGCGTAGAAACACCATAAAAAGCCCCCCGTTTTAAACGTGCACTTGCTCCTCTTGTGCACGACACAAATGCACAAGGGTCTTTCAGGAAGAGAAATTTGTCGTGCGGTGGCTGGAGTCTAACTGAAAATCATGTTGAAGGCAGATAAAAAAATACGCGGAATCTGACACGTTAGTACAGGGTCATGTGGAAAACAGGGCAGAATCCCGAAGGACAGCGCGGCCGATTCCTCCGATCGCGAATGACAGAACTTCTACTGGAGTTGCTCACCCGAAAGCCCAGCAAAGATTTCTCCGTGTGGATCCGCGCCAATTCCGTGGCCGACGAAGTTGGGGTCTTACTCGGTCAGCGAGCAACTGCAATCCGCCGGAACCACGTGCGCCAGCAGGAAGTCCGCCACCCGCTTGTAGGCATCAATCTGATTTTCCACGCGGGCGAAGCCGTGCCCCTCGTTGTCGTAGATCTTGTAATCCACTGTGCCGCCGCGCTTCTTGATCGCTTCCACCACCTGCAGCGTCTCCGACTTGGGGCAGCGCGGATCGTGCCCGCCCGCCAACAACAATAAGGGTGCCTTGATCTGATCGATGTAATGGATGGGCGAACGCTCTTCATACAACGCCTTGTTCTTCACCGGATCGCCCATCGTCGCCAGATCGCCCTCCCGTAACTCCGGATCTTCATTCTCGATTTCCGTGAACCAGTTCACGAATGGCACAATCGGCACGCCCGCCGCCCACACTTCCGGCGCCTTGGTCACGGCCATCATGCTCATGTAGCCGCCGTAACTCCCGCCCATCACCGCGATTTTCTTTGCATCGAGATGCCCCGTCTGCTTGATCCAGTCCACGCCAGCCAACACATCCTGCAGATCGCCCCCGCCCATGTCGAATAGATTCGCCTGCTGGAATTCCTTACCGTATCCGGTCGAACCGCGGTAGTTCGGTGCCAGCACCATGTATCCCTGGTTCACCGCGAACTGCACGAACCGGTTGAACGAATTCATCGTCTGCCCCGTCGGCCCGCCGTGAATGTACACGATAGCCGCATTCTGCCCGTTGCGCGCCATGTTGTAAGGCACATACAGAAACGCTGAGATCGTCCACTTGCCATCGCGGCTGGGATAGTGCACCAGGTGCGGCTCGACCAAATCATCCGGGCGCACCCCGCCGACCAGTGAATGAGTGATCTGCTGCGATTTCCCGCTATCCAGCTGATATACCCACAGATCATTGGGCGACGTCGGCCCATTGTGGTAGTAAAGCAACCGCGACCCATCTGCGCTGAAGGCCGAGTGTCTGCCTGCAGGCTCATTCACTCCCTTAGCGATAGGCAGCAGCGTCCGCCTTCCGTTGTCGAGATCGTTCATGTAAATGTCTTCGTTCCCGTCCACGTCGGCGCTGAAGGCGATGTGTTTGCCATCTGGGGAGAAGTTGTGGCCGCTGATTTCCCACTTGTCGTTCGTAATCCACCGGATCTTCTTCGTACTGACTTCCAACATCCCGACGTTGTCGTATCCGTTCTCCGCGTTCGACGTAATCAGCAAGTGCTTGCCATCGGGCGAGATATCGTTTGCCGAGAACTGCTGCTCACCCTCGTGCGGGGTCAGCAGCGTGCTTTTCGCCGTAGCCACATCGGCGATAAAGACGTTCGAGTCCGTCCCCTTCGCCTGCTCTTGCGTGTAGACGATGTACTTTCCATCCTTCGACCAGATCGGATCGACGTTCCCCTTATCCTGCGGCGTGTTGGTCGTGAGGTGCTTCACCTCGCGCATCACCATGTCGTAAACATCGATCTCATACGCGGCCGATGTCTTCGGCTTCACCTCATATGCGAGATACCGCCCATCCGGCGACCACGTCGGATTCAACTCCGCAATTTCCCGCGTCTGCGTAAGGTTCACCGCTTTCCCGGTCTTCGGCGACACCAGAAAAATATCCCACTGCTCGTTGCCGTCGTAGTCCGACTGGTACGCGATCCACTTCCCATCCGGCGACCACGCCGGCGAAGCCTGTCGCTGATCGCTGACCGTCAATTGCACCGGAAACCCGCCCTCCGCCGGTACGATCCACAGGTTGTTGCGCCCGCTCATATTCGAGATGAACGCGACGCTCTTCCCGTCCGGCGACCATGTCGAGCCCCCGATCTGCCGCGTCATGAAGAGCTTCTCAATCGTCAAGCTCCGCGGCTCAACTTGCGCATTCGGCTTCGACGAAATCTGTTTGGGATCAGTAACCGCTTGCGGAACAGACAAGGTCTGGGTGGGACTTTCAGCAATGACGGCGCTCATAAACGAAACGATAGCAAAGATGAAAAGACGCATGCAGCCGGTTAACCTCGGAAGAAAAAGTCTAGCAGAGCGGGGTAGCGCCGCCGTCTCGGCGGCTGTCGTGCGGGCGTCCGCGCCCGCACTGCCGGCAGCGACCCGACACTCGCGGCCCGGTGGAAAGAGGCTACGCCGTCGCCCCCTTATGCATCTCCACCGTGCTCCAGGTCTTATCCCCGGCATGGCAAATATTTTCCAGCGCGCATTCCGCGCACTTGGGCTTGCGCGCGATGCAAAGTTTGCGGCCGTGCCAGATGATCTGGTGAGAGAACAGAATCCACCGCTCGCGCGGAATGATCTTCATCAAATCCTTCTCGATTTTCTGCGGATCATTTTCCTTCGTGAGTTCCAGCCGCCGCGAAATGCGGTGCACGTGGGTATCGACGACGATTCCCTCGGCCTTCTTGAACCACGTGCCCAGCACCACGTTCGCCGTCTTGCGCGCCACCCCGGGCAGTGTCAGGAGTTTTTCGATGTCGTCAGGAACCTGCCCGCCAAATTCTGCCACCAGCTTCTTGGCCGCACCCACCACTGACTTCGACTTGTTGCGGAAAAATCCAGTTGAGCGCACGTCCGGCTCCAATTCCTCCGGTGTAATCGCGGCAAACGCCTCCACCGTC
Organism: Candidatus Sulfotelmatobacter sp.; assembly: GCA_035710825.1. Classification (GTDB taxonomy): domain Bacteria; phylum Acidobacteriota; class Terriglobia; order Terriglobales; family Acidobacteriaceae; genus Sulfotelmatobacter. The sequence goes on along the minus strand of DASTCU010000009.1, from coordinate 8,320 downwards.
GGATATGTCCGAAACAACTCCGGCGTAACCCGGTTCACATTCACGTCGGTGGACTGCGCCGAAAGAATCGTCGCCACCAGAAGTTCCCACGGGCTAGCGTGCGTCAGCGCGCAGGTCACGTCGGGATAAAGCTCGTTCAGACGCTTCAAGATTTCGGCAACCCGCTCCGGATCGACAGGATTGTACTTAGTCTTCGCCGTACGCGCCGACTTGGCCAGACCTGCGCCGCCTTGAGATTTCGGTGGCCGCGCCGGCGCTGAACTCTTGCCGGGACGGGCATAACTCGCCGCACGAACTTTGTCCTGGCGCCCGGTTCGCGCCGGCTGACGAGGCACGACTCCACGCGGCATGATGCTCCTTTCCTGCTGCTCAAACGATGCCGCCATGATACCAAGGTCCTCAAAAGCGATTCACGAATCTGACCCCCGTCCCCTGACCCCTAGCCCCTGACATGCCCCTCAGTAACCTGCCGAGCAATTGACGCACCCCACTCCGCCCGGTAGTCTGGAAGTACTCCGGCAATCAGGAACCATACCCGTGGCCGTGAACTCTATCCAACTCGGACAAGTCTGGCGCAGCGAAGCCGATGGCCAGGACTATCTCGTCACCAAGGTCTACAACGAAGTCTTCACCCAATACGCCATGCTGCGACCGGCCGGCATCACCGCCCCAGACGCGCCCACGGTTCGCATCAAAGTCGCCAAGGGCCCGCAAGGCGCGACCTTACCAGGCTACGCCTTCACCCAGGAAGGCTCCTTCTAGGACCAGTGGTCAGTGGTCAGTGATCAGTGCCCTCGCACGGTGCAGGTTCCGTCCTTGAATTTCCGCTACACTGGAAAGTTATCTTCCGCGACAACCCTGAAGGTTTGACTGACAACTGACCACCGGCCACTGACCACTGCTCTCTATGACTGAAAAGATCCTCGCCATCCTCTTCGTCTTCATCAGCAAGATCATCGCTTCCACCGGCTACGCCGGCATCGCGCTCCTCATGGCAATCGAGTCCGCCTGCATCCCGTTGCCCTCCGAACTGATCATGCCCTTTGCGGGATATCTGGTATTTCAAGGCACGTTCAAGCTACTCTGGGTCGCGACCGTCGGCGCCATCGGATGCAACCTGGGATCGTTGGTGGCCTATGAGATCGGATCCTACGGTGGACGCCCTCTCGTCGAGCACTACGGCCGCTGGATTCTGATGGGCCGCCGCGAACTCGACTGGGCCGACCGCTTCTTCGCGCGCTGGGGATATCTTGCCGTCTTCATCGCCCGCCTGCTCCCCGTGGTCCGCACCTTCATCGCCCTTCCAGCCGGCGTCGCTCGTATGCCGCGCGGCCGCTTCCACCTCTACACATTCCTGGGATCATGGCCCTGGTGTCTGGGCCTTGCCTATCTCGGCCAGAAGCTAGGCGAAAACTGGCGCGATCTCGGGAAGTATTTCCACAAATTCGACGCCGTGATCGGTGTCGTGATCGTCGCCGCAGTTGTATGGTTCGTGTGGAGTCATTGGCAGAATAGAATTAGCAGTCAGCCGTCTCGAACGTCGTCCGAAACGTAGCGCCGGCGTCCTCGCCGGCTGTCGCGCGGGCGTCTCGCCCGCGCAACCAGGACCCTGTTATTGCCCCATCCCGCGCGTTAGTGTAAAACTTCAATTCACCTCGGAGGCCCCATGCACGCTCTGCGCCGCATTCTCACCGCTCTTGTTTTTCTTGTCGTTATTCCTGCAGCCACGTACGCGCAATCCCAGCCGTCATCCGACCATCCCTTCGTCGTCGAGTACTACTACAAAACCAAGTGGGGTCACGCCGACGAATTCCTGAAGCTCTTCAAGAAGAATCACTATCCTCTGCTGAAGAAAGAAGTCGAGATGGGCCGCATGCTGAAAGTCTGGATGGACCAGTCCCGCTACCACACCACCGAGGACGGCCGCTGGGATTACCGCGTGACCATCGTCTTCAAGAATGCCAGCGTCGCCAACGAAGCCTTCGACGAAGATGCGCTAAAAAAGCAACTCTGGCCGGACCAGGACACCTATACTCGCGAAGAGCAGCGCCGCTTCGAGATCCTCGACGCCCACTGGGACTTGCCCATCAAGCCACTCGATCTGGATAAGTAGTAGTGAGTACCGGGTACCGAGTCGCGAGTCGGCGAATGCTTCTCGCTCAGTACTCGGTACTCGGTACTAGGTACTCACCCATCGATCTTCAGATAATTGGCAATGATCTTCTCATTCCACTTCCACGGCAGAAGCCGTTTCATCGCCAGCTGAATCCTGGCGTCGCGCCCCACCAGATAGCGCAGCTTGGGGCTGGGATCCTGCGCAATCGCCACAATCTTCCGCGCCACCTCGATCGGATCTGCCTTGGGAATCTTCTCGATCGCCGACCGCATCCGCAAACTCCTCTGAAAATTCGGCGAGCTCTGTTTCTTCGCCTCTTTTCCCATCACCGCCCCGCGCGTCCACACCCCGGTATCGAATGCCCCAGGTTCCACCAGCACCACTTTGATTCCCAGCGCATTCACTTCCAGCCGCAGCGACTCGCTCCATCCTTCCAGCGCGTGCTTCGAAGCCGAGTAACTGCTCACCGAAATCGCTCCCTGCAACCCACCAATCGACGACATCTGAATAATGTGTCCCGCCCACTGCTTGCGCATCGTCGGCAGCACCGCCTTGGTCATCGCCACCGCTCCAAAGAAATTGGTTTCGAATTGCAGCCGCAGTTCATCCAGGCTGACATCTTCCCCAAATCCTCCCACCGCGAATCCCGCATTATTGACCAACACATCAATTCGCCCGTAATCCCGAACTACTCCTTCAACGAACTCCGGCATCGCATCAAACGCAGTGACATCGAGTGCGCGCACATCTATTTTCCCCTCGACTCCCGCGGCTTTCGCGGCCTGATCCAGATCTCCACGCCGTCCCAGATTCCGCATCGTCGCCACGACTTGGAATCCTGCTTTCGCCAGTTCGATCGAGGTCAGCAGTCCAAAGCCGCTTGAGCAGCCGGTGATCACACCAATTTTGTCAGCCATGGCACTGGTGTATCACAGGCGCGAGAAAGACTGGAACCTGGCCCCCAGAAGTGGGACAATATTGTTGACAGGCCGTCCGTTGCCACCCGCAGGCAAAAGGAGGTCCTATGCTGGTGACCAGGCATCGTTTCCAACGCAATCCCTATTTTCAATTCCACCCGCTCCACACCGCATTTTCGCTTCTCAGCGCGCTGATTTTGTTCGGCATGCTGGTCTGGGTTCTCGCTGTTCCGGCACGATAGCGGTGATGGTGACGCGAACCTGTTTGATTTCATGACGCCTGAGCCCTGTCTTTCGTGCCCTATCCCCCCGATGCACCCGTCCTGAAAAAGATGTGAATCGTTAGCAACAATCTGCACCGAATTCCTTTATCCGCGCCATCAAAATTTGGAATTGGACTTGCCCGCCGCAAGATTCATAACCTATTTCCATGGACTCTTTGGTCAGTGTTGAGGATTCACACGTAGATGTACTCCACGAAATCAGCGCGCGTCTGAATGCCGCAGATGGATTTCACGAAGTGCTGAGCCGCGTGGTCGAATTCGCGTCCGCGCTGGTGAAGTGCGATTCGTGCCTGGTCTATGTGCTGGAAGGCGACGAACTCGTACTGCGCGCCTCAAAGAACCCACATCCCGAGGTTGTCGATCGGCTCAAGCTCCGCGTAGGCCAGGGCATTACCGGATGGGTCGCGGAACATCGCGAACCCGTGGCCATCCCGGAAAAGGCCGCACTCGATCCCCGCTTTCAGTTCTTTCACGAACTTCCCGAGGACAGCTACGAGGCATTTCTCTCGGTTCCGCTGATGTGCCGCGGGCGGGTTGTCGGCGTCATCAACCTGCAGCATCGCCAGCACCACGTCTATCGTCATCGTGAGATCCGCATCATCTCCGCCATCGGATTTCTTGTCGGCGCCGAAATCGAACTCGCCCGCCTCGAACAAGCCAACTCCAGCCTCGCCGATCAGCTCCAGACCAGGAAAATCGTCGAGCGCGCCAAGGGGATTCTGCAGCGCGATCTGGGACTGAACGAGGAGCAAGCCTACCTGGCCATCCAGCGCCAGAGCCGTCAGAAACGCAAGCCCATGAAGGAAATCGCCGAGGCAATCGTCCTCAGCGACGACGTCCGCGGTAACATGCAGGTCCAGCCAACATAGTTCGTCGGATTCGGGACGAACGCCGGTGGAAGAGCCGCGCTTTAGCGCCGCGTCGGCAACCATAAGTCCGACGGGCTTTAGCCCCGGTGGCCGCCTTGTTCGTTCTTGAATAGAACTTTTCGTCGCTCCTTCTCCCAGTGTCAGGCCCTACCCCGGCGCGCCCGGTTGCTAAATTCCCGATTTCCGTGAGATCATTCTCGGTCGGTGACGGTGGCAAGCCACCGCCACCACGAAGGAGACAAATGTACCAAAAGCGACCGGGAGTTTTCATGGCGGATTGGTGGGATGCCGACGGGCGTCGCCATCGCAAACAGTTCGCAAATGCGGCAGGAGCACGCGAGCATGAGCATCGCGAGACCGCTCTTGCCCACGCCGAGCGCGCCAGCCGCGAGATGAAGTTGGCCGCTCGAACCAGTGCCACAAAACGGTCGCGGCCGAAGCTTGATAGCGGCGCCATCGAACCGGCTAAAGGCAAGCTGGGCGTCATGATCCCGGGTATGGGCGCGGTGGCCACGACATTCGTCGCCGGCGTCGAAGCCATCCGCAAAGGGCTGGCCAAGCCCATCGGGTCGCTCACCCAGATGGGCACGGTCCGGCTCGGAAAACGCACGGACGGGCGCTCGCCCAAGATCAAGGAATTCGTCCCCCTCGCCGGACTCGACGACCTGGTCTTCACCGGCTGGGACATCTTCGAAGACAACATGTTTGAGGCCGCCTCGAATGCGGGCGTGCTCGACTATCGCCTGCTCGAACAGTTGAAGCCGTTTCTCTCGTCGATCACGCCGCGCCCCGCGGTATTCGATCACAACTACGTCAAGAAGATCGACGGCCCCAACGTGAAAAAGGGCAAGACGAAAATGGATCTTGCCGAGCAGTTGCGCGATGACATTCGCGAGTTCAAGAAGAGCAGCGGTGCGACCCGCCTGATCACCATGTGGTGCGGTTCCACCGAGTCGTACATCGAGCCCACCGAGGCGCACCAGTCGCTGAAGTCGTTTGAGAAGGCGCTGCGCGAGAACGATGAGATGATCGCGCCTTCGATGATCTACGCCTATGCGTCGCTGATGGAAGGCGTTCCATTCGCCAATGGCGCGCCGAACCTGACGGTCGACTTGCCTGTGATGCTCGAACTTTCGCGCAAAAACGAAGCTCCCATCTGCGGCAAAGACTTCAAGACCGGCCAGACGCTGATGAAGACCGTGCTCGCGCCCGCCTTCAAGGCGCGCCTGCTCGGCCTGAGCGGATGGTATTCGACCAACATCCTCGGCAACCGCGACGGCGAAGTGCTCGACGATCCCGGGTCTTTTAAGACCAAGGAAGAATCGAAGCTGGGCGTGCTCGAGCACATCCTGCAGCCCGGACTTTATCCCGAACTCTACGGGAACATGTTCCACAAGGTGCGGATCAACTACTACCCGCCGCGCGGCGACAACAAGGAAGGCTGGGACAACATCGACATCTTCGGATGGCTCGGGTATCCCATGCAGATCAAAGTCGACTTCCTGTGCCGCGATTCGATTCTGGCCGCGCCGATCGTGCTCGACCTGGTCCTGTTGATGGACCTGGCGCAGCGCTGCTCGGAGTTGCGCGGATTGGGTATCCAGGAGTGGCTCAGCTTCTACTTCAAGTCTCCGATGACGGTGCCGGGACTGTATCCGGAGCACGACCTGTTCATCCAGCTGATGAAGCTGAAGAACACGCTGCGACACCTCAAGGGCGAAGAATTGATCACGCATCTCGGCCTGGAATACTACGACTGACGCGGCTTTCACCACGGAGTCACCGAGCCACGGAGAAAAACAATTCTCCGCGACTCTGTGTCTCCTTGGTGAATTCTTCACGCCAGCTTCTTCTCGCGTTTGTAGTCGTCGAACTTGGCGAGGAAGCGGTCGATGTCTTTCTTCTGCAGATAATACGGGGTTGAGAGGCGCAGTTTGTTGGGGTCGCCGCCGCGGATGCGGATCTTGTGGGTCTTCCAGAGCCAGTTCTCCAGGTCCATGCGCGGGACTGGCGGGACGTTTACGGTGACGATGGCGCAGCGCAGGGCGGCGTCGGGCGACGTCCAGCTTTCGGCGCCGCGCTTTTTCATTTCTTCCAACGTGTAGTCGGCGAGCTGGCGGTGGCGGCGCTCGATACGGTCCAGGCCAATGTCGTCGGCGAGCTTGATGGAGGCGCGCAGTCCCCACAGCGCAGGCACGTTTGAGCTGCCGATGCGCTGGAAGCGTTCGGCGCGAATCTTGGTGTCGTCCCAGCCTTCGGTGGCGATCGTGTTCCACAGGCGGTCGATGACTTCGTCGCGGACGTAAAGAAATCCTGACCCTTTCGGCGCCATCAGCCACTTGTGCGGACTCGAGGAATACATGTCGCAGCCGAGATCGTGGACGTTGAGGCGCATCATGCCGACGACGTGCGCTCCGTCGACCGCGGAGAGAATCCCTTTGGTGCGCGCGAGTGCGGCCAGTTCTTTCGCGGGCAGTACGACTCCGGTCACCGTGGTGATGTGGCTGAAGAAGATCACGCGGGTGCGCGGCGTGATGGCGTCGTTGAACAGGTTGAGCACTTCCGCGGTGTCCTTTGGTGGCACGGGCAGCTTGACCTTCTTGATCACGATGCCGTAGCGCTTGGCCTTCAAGTCCCAGGGATGCTGGCCGCCGGGATGCTCCTGATCGGTCATGAGGACTTCATCGCCGGCCTTCATGTCCACGCCGTTGGCGATGTAGCTGTTGGCTTCGGTGGCGTTGCGGAGCAGGGCAAGCTCGTCACGCGTCGATCCGATGAAGGCGGCCAGCGGGTCGCGGAACTCATTCCAGGCAGCGTATCCCCAGATGGGATAGTCCTCGGGATCCTGCTGGTCCATTTTCTCGGTGGAGTTGTAGCCGTCGAAGATGGCGCGGAGAACGGGCGCGGGACTGGAGCCGACGGTGCCGTTGTTGAGGTAGATCTCGTCCTCGGGAATGAGGAACTGGCGGCGTATTTCGGCCCAGTAGGCGTCTTCGTTTTTGTCGAGCAGAGAGTGTTCGGGAAGCGGCGGAACTTTCTCGAGCTGCGCGAAGAGATTGCCGCGGAGGGCGAGCGAGGCAGCAAGTCCGGTGGCGCTGGCGGAAAGGAAATGACGGCGATTCAGCATGAAGCCTCCTGAAAGGAACGGAAGGCGACATCGTACGACCGGGTGCGAGCGGAGGCAAGAAAAGAGGGCGAAGCTGGCTTGGAGCGAGGGCGTGCACGAAACCGAATTGGCGGTCGTGAAATTATTTTTTGGTATCGATCCGGTAAAATATTGTATCTAAAAGGTTTAGTGGGGTCGGAGGCCTGCGTCGACTCGCAAAATATTCTGGAATAAGGACTTACACGCAAAATCTTCCAGAATAAGGAGTTAGATGAGGTAGTTAGGCAATGGGAGGAGAAATAGTTTTGGATATCGAATCGATAAAATATCTGTTTTCTGTGACTTACAGCTAGAGCCGGCAGGATTGGTCCGCAAAATATTCCAGAATAAGGACTTACAGGCAAAATATTGCAAAATAAGGGGTTAGCGGCGTCTACTGGGCGGCGCGGTGCGGGGGCTGTTGCGGCGGTGCGGGTCGGTTTGGAGGCGTATTTTGCACGCACGGAACTAGTGTGAGCTTTTTGTGGATTGAGAGTAAAGGTCACATGTCACAGGAATGGGGAATATTTCTGTGGAAGGCTGTGGAAAAAAGCAAGCTGGAGGCATGGGCATTCGCCCTAAAGCAGAATTCCTCTAAACGTCCCTGTGACGCCGGAGCAATGGCGCGGGAGCAGTTTATCGTTTTTATCTGTTGGACGAAGCCGGGGCAGTGCGAGTGAAAGAGGGCTGGACGAAGATCTCGTTTCCAGGTCGCATCGCTGGACCCGGTCGGCTATTTCAGGAAGACTCGACCGACTAGCGCAAGCGTCTCCGGTTCCCGCCCTTCGCAAAGAACGCGAAGGACGGGGCACCCACTGTGTTGGTGGTGTCAACGAGATCAAAAGCACGGGCCACGCAATATAAAAGGGCGCCCCTTTCGGAGTAGGCTGCAGTTGCTGTGAGCAACAGTAACTACACCGAACGAAAGGAACACCCATGGAAAGTGTGAAGTACATTGGCTTGGATGTCCACCAGAGCACGATCAGCGT
>DASTCU010000008.1:0-2065 GCA_035710825.1 Candidatus Sulfotelmatobacter sp. | reverse complement strand
GTGTTGGAGACTAATTCCTCCCGAATCTGCCCGAGAAAACTCTCCGCTCCGCTTTCCTCGATGGCTTCGAACGTGACACCGTCAATACCTGGAGCCCCGTCATTCTTTCTCGCCATCTGGTAGGCTTCCCGCAAAGTTTCTATCTTGCAGACGTGGACGTATAGACTTCTGAGTTTTGAAATCAAGCTCCAAGAAGGCATCTTTTGCACAGGTGGTTTCTCGTTTTCCACGGGTCTGTCCACAACCTTAAGCAGGCAGCCAGGCAAGTAGCGGAGAGTTCCGCTTCTTGAGCGCCGCAAGGTACTTTGACTCGTCGTAAGGTGCTTGGTCCTTCCAGCATCGGAACAGAATGCGCTGCCACTTGAACGCCAGTGCACGAATCGCGGCGTGGTGCTGCTTGCCGCCGGCGCGGAGATAGTCATAGTAAGCTCGGGCCCAACGGCAACTCTTCATGGAATGTTGCGCCCACTCGTGAAAGGTCTGCCGAAGGAACTTCGGGCACGCCCTCCGGAACTGGACAGTCTTGGTTCGGCCGCTGGCCATCTGCACCGGAGCAATCCCGGTTGCGCATTGCATCTGAAAGGCGGTCTCGTACCGACTGCCGCTCCCCAGGGCAGCCAACAGCCGAGGCGCCATCACCGGACCGGCTCCGGGCAGCGAATTTGCGATCGCCCAGTTGGGATGTTGGCGGCTGATCTCCTGGATCACTTCATCGAACTTCTTAATGCTGGTTGCCATCTGCTTGAGCAATGCAACCAATGCGGTCACCTCCAGAACATATGACTCCATGAGCGCGATGTCCTTGACGGCCGGCACGGCAGTCCGGACCCGTTCTGCCCAAGCGGCCGCTTCTTCCTGGCTCCGACGATGCTGACTAAGGAACGCTTCCAGCGTCTTTCGTTGCGCCCTTTGCAGTTGCTCCAGGCTGGGCCACCGGCTCAGCAGATCCAGCACCGGTGCGGCTCCGATGTCATCAAACCAGTTCAGCACCTGGGGGAAATAGACTTTCAGCCGTGCCGAAAGCCGGTTGCCGTGGCGCTTCTTCTCCTCCACCCAGTGCCGCCGCTGCTCCACCAACATCAAAAGCCGACGAGTGGGCTCGTCCTCGCGCTCCAGCGGACGGAGACGATCTCGGTGATGCACCAACAGATCCAAAAGCAGCTCCGCGTCGGTTGGATCGCTTTTACTGCCGGACGGGTAAAGCGCCTGCCGGAATTGCCCAGCCGCCTGGGGATGGATCGGGTAGATCTCAACGCATTCGTACTTGAGCATCATCCAGACCACGGCTCCGTGTTTCTGTTCGATTGCCACTGCCATACGACGGCCGTCTAAACGGCTCATCCATTGACATATGCAGGCGTCCAATGCTTCCGGTGTTTGCTCTAATTGCCCTCGCTCTCGTTGTCCAGTGTCTGCCCACTCGATTACCCAGGCATGCTCTCGGTCGCCCCAGTCGAATCCAATCCGGGCTCCGTACCTCTCATGGCGATCTGCCGCTTGCTCTTCCCTAATCACGTCTCTCTGCTCCTTTCGCTATCGCGCAGGCAGGCCTCGCATCCCCGAAGGACTTATAGTAGAGTCGTACTGTCTGGTCCAGAGACGACTTCTGAGGTTTCGTCTTGGAAGCGAAGCACACCCCGCTGCTCGAGGGGTCTATACGAGAACATCGGGTGTTAGTCGCCAACACGCGTAGCAGCGGGGTGCCTGCTTCTCCGCATACTCCTCTTTCCGCGACATCGAAACAACCGCCTCGATGCCATCGCGAAAAAGGAATCCGGAGAACTTTTCCACAACAGCGCCGCGGCGACGGCTGTGGATATCTCTTCTTTTGAGCCAAGCGCGCTGGCTCAACTATAAGTCGCCAAACCGCGGAAGTGTTGTTGCGGGATTACTCCCGTAAGTTGGATTCGTTCTGGCGATCCGCCTTCGAACTCCAATGGCTGTCAAAGGCCCATCGCGTAGATATCCGCCAGCCGAAGCGGGCCGGTTCTGGGAGATGATCGCCTCAGACTGCGGTGATTGGCGCTCGGACGCTCCCAATCGCATTAGCCGCCCGTGGAAACCA
>DASTCU010000007.1:0-32370 GCA_035710825.1 Candidatus Sulfotelmatobacter sp. | reverse complement strand
TGGAAAGTGGTTTTGCCTAGATCAATCCCGATCGACCGAATCTGTGACTTACTCTGCATGGCGGTAATCCTCCGTCTGGCTTTTTGCCTGCTGCTATCATTACGCAACTGGGCTCGCTAGGCGGCGGACCATCTCATTATCGCCATTTCACTCATCACTGCCAGCTAGTTCGGCCTGTCTGTTAGCAAACTGAGCGCACTTTCCCAGATTTGACCGCCACGGTATGGGCCGTCACCGTCAGCATCGAGCTGTGGCTCGTCGAACAAACCCAGTAAACGGTGTGCGTTCCCAGTGCCTAGATTCCTGCCGTGTAAGACCACCGTCCCACGCGCCACTGAGACTCGTGACTGCATCGGGCGGCGCTGAAATTGTTCCTGTCGCGGCCTTTGCCCAAAAGAAGTCGTCCGAGACACGCACGCGATCTCCGATGGAAAACTGCGTCAATGTACTTCCTTGCGCTGGCAACCGCGCGAGTTTAGCAGCTCAACTGTTGAAACATCGCCATTTCACTCATCATCCTCCAAAAAGGCGAAACGAAAGCGCACGCTTGTGCTAACGCCTGGTTTCGCCAGTCGATGTCGTGAGTGCATGGGGATTCCGCTATTATCATGCTCATATGCGACACTGTGTTTACTCATTCGCACTGATACTCCTGTTGACTGCGTGCGAGACGAAGCGACACGAATCATCTGACCTTCGGGCGCTAATCAATGTCGCGAGGACTTCCCAATACTGTCATCAGCCCGAGGCGTGCTTTAATCCTCACATCCTTGTCGTCGAAACCGAGTACGACATAACCGCTTTTGCTGGAAATAAACCGTACCACGCGCGTGTACGCCCTCAAGGGCTTCGCGATTACTTACTGGCACTCCCGATGAATGCTTGGCCACAGGGGCCTATTATCGGGATCACTCCCAGCGATGATGTTATGGATTGGCCTTCAATCCAGAGGAACCTCGAACAAGCCCAAAGAATTTGCCGCTCCCTGAGTCTGGATGTCCAGTCCCATCCTGGTGGGTAGTGTTCGTACTCCCGGACCGGTGACCGCGATTTCACTGTTGCGTCGAAGAGGACTCCAAAACCAAGCAGATGATTATTGAAAAATCTCGATAGCACTCAAAATCCCCGTCGCTGGGTCAAAACGTGGAAAGGCCTTCCACGAGAAGGCCGGTCGGAGTCAAGTGGGTTCTTTTGTTTTTTCGTTGGACAAGGTTTTTCTCCCGCCGAGTCGCCACTGTCTCTTACCCTCCATCCGCACTCCCCATTGAGGCGATCTTGTTCGCTCGGTGCAAGATGGGTGCTCCCATTTCAGTCGGTGCTGTCGCCGATGCAGTCGAGGTTACCGATCCCCGACGAATCGGGCGGATAGCGGCTACGTCCCTCCTGTGTTCAGCATCACGCCGAACCGTGACGCCTGTCATCGCGCTGCGCCGCCAAGGCGGAGAGGCTTTCTCTTGAGGCTCTCTGCGTCCTGCCTCAGCGAACCCAAGCCAAGGCAACGCAGGACAACGTTCCGGTTCCAAGGCCCGAATTCCGCGGCCTGCAGACCATGCGGAAACGAGAGGGACCACGCGCGAGCATCGGCGTAAATAGGAACTTTGTTGGTCTGCTGTTCGTAGTTTCGGTTATGAGGCGATTTCTCGGCAGCTTCGGCGAGGTGTTGCGTGCCATGTGGACGCACAAACTTCGCTCGTTCCTGACCATGTTTGGTATTGCCTGGGGAGTGGGATCGCTGCTGCTCCTGGTTGGATTAGGAGAAGGTTTCCGCGCGGGAACCGCCAGGAATTTGGCGAGCTTCGGCGAAGACTTCATGCAGATTTACAACGGACGCGTGCCGGCGGTGGGCGGCAGCCAGCTTTCGTCTCGGCAGTACTACCTGAACTACCAGGACTATTTGGATATTCGTAGCTCACGCTTCGTTCGGAATGCCACGCCGGTCATCTACCGCGGCGACCTTCGCCTGGTCAGCGAGTTTGGCAGCAGCAACGGCTATGTCGACGGCGCCGAGCCGCAGTTCTCGGGCATTCGCTACCAGCCGGTCGACCAGGGGCGCCCTTTGAATTGGAACGACGAACTCGAGCGCCACAATGTCTGCATCATCGGAAGCGAATTTGTGCGCATACTGTTCCCCGGCCGCCCAGCGGTAGGAAGCACAATCCTGATCAATAGCGTTGCATTCGAGGTGGTTGGGACGATGCAGAAGGTCGGTCACGGAAACAACAACGGCGAGAACATGCGCCTGATCATGCCCTATACCACGATGTCTATCTATTTCCCAATGCAGGGAGCAGGCAACGAGAAAGCCGTCAAGTATGTGGCCTACCAGCCGATCACGCGCGAGCAGCACGCCCAGGCCAAGAAGGCCGTGCGGAGTATCGTTGCCAGAAACCATAACTTTGATCCCGAAACGCCCGACGCCTTTGACGATTGGGACTCGATCGCTACCGCCGAGATGGTCGGCAAAATCTCCGATGCCATGGATACCTTCCTGGGAGCCGTCGGCCTGGTGACACTCGGTCTGGGCGCGATCGGAGTGATCAACATCATGCTGGTATCGGTAACCGAGCGCACTCGGGAGATCGGCCTGCGCAAGGCCTTGGGCGCTACCCGGCGCAACATCCTGTTCCAGTTCTTTCTGGAAGGGCTGACCCTTACCGGAATCAGCGGCGCCATTGGCGTGGGCGCAGCCTACGCAGCCACCAAGCTATTCGGATTGGTGCCGCCGATTAATGGATTCGAATTGCCTCACATTTACCCAGCGACTGCTGTGCTCGCCATCTGCAGCCTTGCGTTGGCCGGCATTATCGCCGGACTTTATCCCGCGCGGCGGGCGGCCCTGCTCCAGCCCGTGGAAGCCCTTCGTCAGGAGCAATGAATGATCCGGCCGAAAGACGTGTTCTCGGAAGCGTATGTTTCGCTCCGCTACAACCGTCAGCGAAGCGCGCTCACCATGCTGGGTATGGCTTGGGGAATCGCCACCGTGGTCCTGTTGCTGGCCTATGGCACGGGTTTCTCAACGGCCATCGTCAATATCTTCAGGAGCTATGCCAGCATGGCGGCGATGGGCATCGCGGGCGGGCGCACCTCGATGCAGGCCGGAGGCAACAAGGCCGGTACCAGTGTCCGCTTGACCAGGGATGACATTGATCGTGTCGTGGTGAATGTGCCGGAAGTGACCCGCATCACTCCCGAATCGCAATACAATGCGCCGGTCAGCTACGAGGGACGTTCCTACACCTGGAGCATTGATGGTGGCAATCCCCCGCTCCAGGAGATTCAGAACCTGCAACTGGGCCTTGGCCGTTTTTACAGTGCCGAAGATTTGCAACTGCGCGCGCGGGTCTGTGTGCTGGGCTCGGAATCCAAGGAAAAGCTATTTTCCGGCCGTTACCCTTTGGGCGAGAAGATTCGTATCAACGGCATTCCCTACGAAGTCATCGGGGTGCTCAAGCCCAGGCCCCAGGAAGGCACCGAGAACAGTATCAACCGCATCGTCTACATCCCGTTCTCCACCATGAGCGACTTCCGCAATACGTACTACATCGACATGATCTGGTTAGATTTTCTCGGCTACAACTATGCAGGCGTCGAGAAGTCGGTTCGCAATACGCTGGCGGCACAACACAATTTTCGCGTCGAAGACAAGCGGGCTCTGTTCGTGTTCAGCATGATGGAGCAGCTTTCGCAATTTCGCATCATCACCATGGCCCTGCAGGTGATGCTTGCCTTTATCGGGACTCTGACTCTGGGGATTGGCGGTGTGGGGCTCATGAACATCATGCTGGTCAGCGTCACCCAGCGAACTCGTGAGATCGGGGTGGAGAAGGCGTTGGGCGCTCGCCGCTTCGATATCATCCTACAGTTCTTGTCCGAAGCGCTCGCGATTACTTTTTTGGGCGGCGTATTAGGGATTGTGCTCGCCTACCTGATTTCCTTTTCTGTCGGGACTCTCACGTTTTACAGCGCGCTTGCCCAGCACGGAGAGGCGGGCGACATTCGACTCATCATTTCACCCGTCAGCGTATTGGTCGCCACCGCAATCCTGGCGCTAGTGGGATTGGTCGGCGGCATGATTCCAGCCATACGCGCGTCCCGTCTCGATCCGATCGAGGCCTTGCGGTACGAATAGGCCGGTTCCTGTCGGGCCAATTCGGCCGACAGCTTGGCTCGACACCGTGGGTCAGTGAGCGCAATCGCGATATTGGGACAATTGTGTTGCGGCTTCGGACCGCATACACTTCGTTTCATGGACAGGACGTTTATCGACCGACCAGCATCGGAGTCCGACCATCGGAGGGTGAAGGAAATAGCGCAGACTGTGTTGGATGGGCGAACCACGGTTTTGGAAGCAGTCAGAGCGTTGGTTTCTTTGGCACACACAGACGCGGTTACTGATGTGGAGGATCGGAAATTCATTATTGGGATTGAAAGCGAAACCGATCATCTACCCGTTGGAGAGGTTCGCAAACTCTGGGCTTCATCCGCCCTAAAAGAGAAAGACGTGGAGATTGCACGTGCCGAGGAACTCTACAGGGATGAGTTCTTAGAAACGTGCCGAAGGATTGTGAAAACTGAATTGCCCGGTCGATGAGTGCTATTAGGATTTCATTAGTCACGAGAGCAAACGGCATGCTCCCGATCACAGACGCGACCCGATGACCGGTGGTATCTTCCTTTGTCACATTCGTTCGTCTGCTGACGAACTTCGCAGAGGTCACTGATGGACATCCTTGCCCACACCCTTTGGACTGCGGGTGCGGCACTTCCCCTTCGACGCCGGTTTCCGGCGCCACTTTCACTGGGTTGGGCAATTTTCTGGGGCGTTTTTCCTGACGTTTTTAGCTTTGCCATTCCGGCCGCGGTCAGAATCTGGTGGTATCTCAGCGGCACGACGTCATCCTTGCTGCCAGATCCTAACGGGCCACAGCATTTCCGCTTTGTGTGGCCGCTTTATTATGCCAGCCACAGCCTGCTCGTATTTGCGGCAGCCTTCGGCATCGCGTGGCTTCTCGCCAGGCGGCCAATATTAGAGATGCTAGCGTGGAGTCTGCACATTCTCATCGATATTCCCACCCATCAGGGAATGTTCGCCCTCCATTTTCTCTGGCCGCTCTCGTCCTATGGCTTCTCTGGTATTCGTTGGGAAAACCACTGGTTCTTGGCTGCCAACTACACCGCATTATTCCTCCTGTATTCGTGGACGTGGATTGCGGCTAGAAGACAGCGCTCCTTGAAGGGGTCTTGAGCGATATCGCGATGTTTCACCAGTGATCGACGGTACGACGCGCCGCAGCCGCTGCGAGCCGCTCCCCAGACACGAAGGACCACGGCGAACAGGCACAAGCGGGTTCCTTCGTCTGATGACCTTAATGTCCTCTAAGCGTCCAAGTGTTAGTTCGGGAGACACCACTATGAATAGGCTCCGACGAAATGCGCTCCGAGGTTTGCCGCTGTTGCTCCTGACACTCGCAGTCTGTCTGTTGGCGGGTCCTGTGCTCGCCGCTCCCATGACCAATACCGACCGCGAGCACCTCTTGGTGCATTTCGAGATGACCACCCAAATGGTGGGCGAAGAGGTGCGCGGCTTGTCCCCGGCGCAGCTGGAGTACAAAGCTTCGCCAGACCGGTGGAGCATCCGGGAAGTCGTTTCCCATTTGGCGGTGGCCGAACCAGACTATTGGCGCGAGATCCAGAAAGCTCTCAAGGCCGCCCCGGATATGAAAGACAAGAAATCGCAAGCCACCGACGCCGACATTATGTGGTACGGCATCGATCGCGTGGTGCACACGAAGACCGGCGGCGGGCACGAAAAGGTCGATACCTACAAGGACCTGGGAGAGGCCCTGGGAAAGTTTCAAGCGCTGCGCGCCACCATGATCGACTACATCAAGACCACCCAGGACGACCTGCGCGCCCACAGCTTTGGACAGTATGGAGAAGTGATCGATTGCTGGCAGTGGATGCTGGAAATCTCCACCCACTCCGAACGGCACATCAATCAGATTCGCGAGATCAAAAACGACCCGAACTTCCCGAAGAAATGAATGGAGGCAGGCGGCCCGCCTCCAACTTCGAAGGTAGAGGGGCAATCACTCTAAGTAGGCGTTACGTAATGAGTCCCGGCCCCCGCCCAAAGGAAAACGGTGTCGCTTAAGGGAGATGAGTTTAAAAGCGATGTTACACAAACTACCGAACTCCTCATTCTGATGGGCATTCCGGTATTCTGTCTTGGAGCGAGGACGTGTGAGCGCAGCTACGAAAACTGCCGATGAACTTGTAGACGGATTCGTCTCGTATCTGAATGCAACAGGGTTTGAGCCGAAATTTGCGGATGTCGTTCCAGAGGAGCTTCGCACTTCAAGCGCAGACCACGACACGTTTCATTGGCGTATTCGGCCAGCCTCATCCAATCCTTGGGTCGAAAAACTCATTGAAAAGCTTCCTCAGAGTTGGCCAAAGCCTTTCAGGTCACTGATTGACCGATACCGCTTCTGCAACTTCGAGATCGGCCCTCTGATGTTGTTCTCAAATAGCGGACATGAGCTTTTTTACGAGTTGTCAGAAAGAGCTTTCAAAGATAGGGGGCTGTTCCCCACGCTGCACAAGAACGGCTTTCTTCAATTCGGGCTTCCGCATGAGGCCAACTATGATCCGGTGTGCTTCGACATGAAGCGCCGTAATCAGGGCGACGCCCCAATCGTCCAACTGGATCACGAAGAAATACTCCAATGGAGCCGAATTCGAGTAGTTGGCGAAATTGCACCATCATTCGCGCACTTCATGCAGCGTGCAATGGATGAGCGCTTCGCGGTAGCCTAACTGACGCAATCAGGCCATAGCGCGTCTTGACCGCTGCCCATTGAGCGTGACTGCGGTTTTGCAACCGCTACGGCCCGGACGGGATATTATGGCAGCCTCTAACCATGGAACAGCCCACTGCTCTCGTAACCGGCGCCAGCCGCGGCATCGGCAAAGAAATCGCCCTCGAACTCGCGCGCAATCGCTATCGCGTCGCCGTCAATTACTACAACGACCCTGCATCGATGGTGGAAGAGACGTTAGCCGAAATCCGCGCCCTGCAACCTCCGGGCAGCAACGACGTCCTCGCGATCCAGGCCGACATCCGCTCCAGCTCTCAAGTCGCCAGGATGTTCGAACAAGCGATCAACGCCTTCGGCCGCCTCGATCTCTTAGTCAACAATGCCGGCGTCCAGACCTGGAAGCCTCTGCTCGACGTCACTGAGGAAGAATGGGATTTGGTCGTAGATACCAACCTGAAAGGCTGTTTCCTCTGCACCCAGCAAGCCGCGCGTTACATGAAGGACCACAGCGGAGGCTCGATCGTGAATCTGGGCTCCGGCTGCAACAAGCTCGCCTTTCCGTCGCTGGTGGCCTACACCGCCAGCAAGGGCGGCATTGAAATGTTTACCAAAGAAGCTGCAGTCGAGCTCGGCCAGTACGGCATTCGAGTGAACTGCATCGCGCCCGGTTCGATCGAATCCGAGCGCACCCGGCAAGAAGATCCCGACTACGCCGGCACCTGGTCCAGGCTCACGCCGCTGGGCCGCGTCGGCCGCGCCGCCGACATCGCACCCACCGTCGTTTTTCTCGCCAGTCCTGGAGCCTCCTTCATCAGCGGGCAAACCATCTGGATCGACGGCGCCCTCTTCACCAAAGCGCAATGGCCCTACAAAAAGTGACGGTCACAAGTAAGGTCTTAGGTGTTGGGTCTTAGGGCCCAAGACCCACGTCCTACGCCGCTTCCCCATTCCGAAACAGATTCCCCACTTTCGTGAAGCGGTGAGCGAACGCCACCTCAGACATCTGTCCCGATTCCACTTCTTTTTCTTTCTTCCCGTCTTCCGGCTCGGTGCTTTCGATGACCGAGAAGTGAACGTAATCGTACACGTCAACGTCTTCCACTCTCACCAGCAAGCCGGTTGGATCTCCGCAAATATCACCTCTTGCAAGTTGTGAATCGCGCATCATGGCATAACCTCCTGGTTCGAAATGGCGGTTGGAAATGGCGCCCGCAGTCTTCTCGCGGCCGTTATCGATAGGAGAGGACGGCCGGAACGATGTGTCGGTAAAACCCTACTGCTCCAGCGCCCGGTGCGCTGTGCCGAGCAGCACAGAAACGTTCTCGAACTTTGAGACGAGCGCCCACGCGCCCGCTGACCGCGCCGCTTTCTCGGTCGAAGAATCGCCGTACGCGCTGAACATGATCACCGGTACTTCGGGCATCACCCGTTTCAGAACGCGGGCGGCGTCCAAGCCGTTCATGACTGGCATCGAGAGGTCGAGCACAATCAAATCAGGGTGCAATTGCTGAGCTTTGACCACCGCTTCCTGCCCGTTTTCTGCCTCTCCGCAAACGTCGAAGTCCTCTTCGTTCCGGAAAATTCGCCGCAAGGCATCCCGGATGAGTTGGCTGTCATCGGCAATCAAAATCGTGTAGGGCATAGGCAGCCTTTAGTCCCCTTGGGAGGCTGCTGGCCGCGCCGCATCGTACAGGCCGACGGACGGCACCAGGAAGGGTTCTTTCTACCCTACACCCTGAGGTGGGGACGTAACTCCGCTAGACACCCTACAACGGCGCGCATCTTCCCGTAAGACGCCCTACCCGCAAATGACTGCTGGAAAGCACTTATTTTCCAACGATTTCTGCAAAGGATGCAGCGGCAAATTCGGGACTGGGAGAGCGATTCGCAACCAGCAATTGAGCCGGATTGCACGCACTCTGAAGTTACAGTGTGCCCCACTTCTCCCTGTTTTGGGAGAAGTGGGGTTTCCCTCTAAGCCGCAACCGGCTGGGCGATCACCTCCGCTTCAGCTTTCAGCCAATCCTCTACCTCGTGCCCTTCCCCGCGCCCTCTTTGTTCATACAATTCGTAGGCACGGAGGCGGATCTTCTGCAGCACTTCGACGTTCGATTCCTGACTGAGATTTTGTTTTGCTGGCGGGTCCAAAATTTCCAACGTAGGTTTCATCGCATTCGCTCCTTTGAAAACTTTAGTTTGATAAACCACTATCCTCAGCTACGCCGAGTGAATTCCCGCCCACAGCCAGTCTTTTCGGATAGACCGAAACAGCAGATCCTCCTCGAGAACCAGGAAATCCACTCCGCAACGCGGGCAGGTGAATTCCCAGGCCTCCCCTGGGCTTCCGCCCTCCGTATCTGCCGTCCGGTATGCAACGGTAAGCTCGCCGCAGTCGGGCATCGGACAACTGGTCCCCGCGACGAACTCGCTGTCTTCATTCCACTCGTCTGTCATATGTGTATTTGCCCTCCCAGCGCACGTTCCCTGTGCTTCCGCGCCGGATAACCCAGGAAGCTGATCCGGTTCAGAAGCATTCCCCGCTGCCGGTCTACCAGGACGAAATCAACCGCATCTGCTCCTTGCGGAGGTGCGTCTTGCGATTCCACTACTCTTACCCCTTTCGCTTCGTCCAGCCGCAAGCTCATCTTTCCCGCGCAGCTGCGACAAAGCCAGAAGTACTCTGGCGTTCGCCTGTCCGAACACTCCAGAGGATCGCTCTCCAAACGAAACAGCCCTCCCGCCTCGAGATACCGGAAGGGGACGGAACATAACGGATTGACACACTTGGCTAACATTTCAGAACCCGCTCCTTTGCGGGGAAATGGAATGCGAACCTCCATTCCCGGTTTTGCAGTCAGCCCTCGGGTTGGTCCCGCCAACCTGCGAGATGTATATGAACATCCAGCTGACTCGCGCTAAAGGCCCCAGATAAACCGATCCAGCCTGGCTTCACGTACGCAGCGTTCTTTGTGCGCAGCATGGAGCCGGGCAATTCCCGGTTCAACTTCGGTGGTGGTAGGGAGTTCGGGTGTTTTCAGATCAGAAACGTACAGAGGAGTGGTTGCAGAGAGAGCATGTGCTGCGATTTCGTGACGGGCTCCGGTTGCGATTTCTCACGGTAATCAGTCGCTACCCGCTGAAAGATCAGGCCTGCAACCGCGATCTTCTCGGTTGCGGAAGACGCCAGCCTCAGGCGAGGTAGCGCGACATGCGACACCGTAGCGGGCAGATCCATCTCATTGAACGCCGTTTCTGGCATGTCCATTGGAGGCAGTACGAGCAAACAGACTGTCCCCAGCAGACAAAAAATTAACATCCAATGAGTGTGTCTCACGAAACCCTTCCGGCAGTTCAGGCTCAGAATATCCTCTGGCTCACCGCGCCGTCAACGATCATCGACAGAGCTGCATCCGAATTGAAAAAGTGGGGGCTGCCGCAGCACCGCTTTTCAGTTCTAGTCTCCCAAAGCCTCCTGCCCATTGAATGTAGAAACCGGCGCTGCGAACGTTCCCACCAGAAGCGAAAGCCGAAAGCCGAAAGCCGGACGCCGAAAGCCGGAAGCCGGAAGCCGGTCTCCTCAACCCGGGTATCCGCTGGTAACCCACGCTACTAGCCTTAAGTAATGTCGCTTCCGCCGCCCTCTGCCCCCATAATCCGATAATGGATTTTGCCCAACTCTTTGCCGGCTTTTTCCAGTCGGTAGCCTGCGGCTCGGCAGCGGTTTTCGCCCTCATCGGTATCGTCGGCATTCGCACTCCTCGCCGCTCCCCGGTCATGATCCCGCGCAAACCCGCTCGCTAACTTTCCGCCGTTTGCCTCCGCCACACCGCGCGTGAGATATTACTCTGCTCTTAACTTGACCTCTCAAAATCTAGGCTAACTGTGCCTGAGTGAACTTGACCCATGCGCCTCATCCCCCGCGATACCAAATTCTTCGATCTCTTCGCTGAACTCTCCAGCAATCTCACCGAGGGAGCCAAACTGCTCCGCAGCATTCTCGCCGACCCACACGATCTTGCCATGCGGGTGAGCCAGGTCCAGGCCATCGAGCACAAAGGCGACAAAGCCACCTATTCGATCATCGCCAAGCTCAACCAGACATTCATCACGCCTTTCGATCGCGAGGATATCCACCGGCTGGCCTCCTCGCTCGATGACGTGCTCGACTTCGTGAACTCCGCGGCTTTGCGCCTGGTGATGTATAAGATCACCAATCCGCCCCCCGTCTCGGCCGAACTGGCCGGCATCATCGTCCTGCAATGCGAGGAACTCGCAAAAGGCGTTTCCTTGCTCGAGAAAAACGGCCACGTGATGGAGCACTCCGAAGAAGTCAACCGCCTCGAAGACATGGCCGATAACGTCAGCCGCAGAGCCATTGCCGATCTTTTTGAACACGAAAAAGATCCCATTCAACTCATCAAGCTCAAAGAGCTGTACGAAGTCTTGGAGTACGCCACCGACAAAGCCGAAGACGCCGCCAACGTCCTCGAAGCCATCGTCGTCAAGAGCACCTAGAAAGAAAAGTTTCAAAGCAATGTTTCAAGGGTCCAAAAAGACCTTGAGGCTCGAAAGCTTCACTCCGGTATTCACGCAACTTTGAAACTCGAAACCTTGAAACTTTGAAACATGAATAAAGACCTCATCCTTGTCCTGGTCACCATCTTCGTTGCTCTGATCTTCGACTTCCTCAATGGCTTTCACGATTCCGCCAACAGCATCGCGACGGTGGTTTCTACCCGCGTCCTCTCGCCCAGACTCGCCGTGCTCTGGGCCGCTGCCTTCAATTTTCTCGCCGCTTTTTTCCTCGGTACCGCCGTCGCCAAGACGATCGGCAAGGGCATGATTCGCCTCGATCACGTCGATCAATATGTAGTCATGGCCGGTCTGTTCGGCGCCATCGTCTGGGATCTCCTTACCTGGTGGTGGGGACTGCCCACTTCCTCTTCCCACGCACTGATCGGCGGATACGCCGGCGCCGCCATGATGCATGCCGCCATTCACACCGGCCCCGCAACCATGTTCTCCGTCATCATTCCTGAAGGCTGGTACAAAACTCTCATCTTCATCGTCATCGCCCCCGTGATGGGCATGTTTCTCGGCCTGGTCTTCATGGTTGCCGCCCATTGGATTCTCCAGAACAAACCTCCTCAAACCGTGGACAAATGGTTTCGCAAACTCCAACTGCTCTCTGCTGCTGCCTACTCTCTCGGGCACGGCGGCAATGACGCGCAGAAAACCATGGGAATTGTCGCCGGCGCTCTCTACACCGCCGGATTCATGTCCAAGTCCGACATGCTCGCCAATTGGGGACGCTTCCACTGGCCCATCATCCTCGCCGCCCACGCCGCCATCGCCGCTGGCACCTACTTCGGCGGATGGCGCATCGTCCACACCATGGGACAGAAGATCACCAAGCTGAAACCTCTCGGCGGATTCTGTGCCGAGAGCGCCGGCGCCATCACTCTCTTCGGCACCGCCCTCGCCGGCATCCCCGTCAGCACCACGCACACCATCACCGGCGCCATCGTTGGCGTTGGCGCGGTCCATCGCCTCTCCGCCGTTCGCTGGGGCGTCGCCGGACGCATCGTCTGGGCCTGGATCCTCACCATCCCCGCCTCCGCCCTGGTTGCCGCCGCGACCTTCCTGCTAATTCACACGATCCATCCCAACTAGGCGGCGCGAATGTGGCGGGGAATGTGGCGCGGGCGCCCTCGCCCGCGAAGGCCTATCGCATTGATGCTTCGTACTTTAGCGGCAACTCCCTGGGCTCAATCCGCAACTAATCTGGGCCACGAATGTCTCGTATCCGCCCCGCTCGGGTCGCAATGGGGCGCAATCAAAGGAGCAACTCAATGACAAACAAGTGGAGTCGTTTGCTGTTCGTTGTGGTTCTGGTTGGCCTGACCTCAGTGTGGGCGCTTGCTCAAGATCAGAACAATGATGCCAATAACAGTGCCAACAAAGGCGAGGTGCGCAACATCACTGGATGCCTCACCAAATCCGGCGGCGGCAATGAATATCTTCTGACCGCCAATGACGGCAGCACCTGGGAAATCCGCGAGAACAGCTCGGTGGATCTTGCTGCTCACGTGAATCAGACCGTCGAAGCCAAGGGCGTCGTCGCCCACGAGAAGATGCACAACATGAAGGAAGATAGTAAAGAGATGGCGCACGACACCGGCGCAACCAAGGCCAAGGCCGAGCACGGCCACCTCAAAGTCACCGACGTCCACAAAGTCAGTGACTCCTGCAGTCAATAGCCGTTAAAAACTGACAGAAATAAAAAGGGCGGAACGCATGCGTTCCGCCCTTAAGTCTTTCTGATCACTGATCACTGACCACTGACCACTGATCACTGATCACTGACCACTGATCACTGACCACTGATCACTGACCACTGACCACTGACCACTGACCACTGATCACTGACCACTGACCACTGATCACTGACCACTGACCACTGAGTACTGGTCCTTCCTATCCCTTCACACTAATCTTCGAAAACGACAACACCGCCTTGCTCGAAGTCGGCCGTCCCATCGACAGCGCCGGACGGAACGTCGTGAAGATCAGCATACGCTTGACCTGCGGCAACACTTCATTCGACTCCGCGGAATCCGACAGAATGCGGTAATCCTGCACCCGCCCGTTCGCATCGACATACGCTTCGATCACCAGCGAGTCCGCGTCGATCGAATCCATCGTCATGCCAAACGCGCTCTGCTGCAATTCCGGCGCGGTGTTGACCATCACCAGCGGCACATCATTATCCGCACGCAGTGACGACGGCGCCACGAAGTACACCATCGCGATTCCGAAAATAATCAACGCGCTCAAAAAGCCCGCTGTTACCGGAACCATGAACGCCTGCATGGCATTCTCCAGCCGCACCCGCAATGCCTCAAACGGAGCGCGTCTGGCGGCTGCCGCTTCCCGCGAGATCGCCAACCGCAGTTTCAATCCCAGGTCCGCCGGAGCTTTCGGACGCGCCATGCTCACTAGCAACTGCTGGCTCCGCCGCAACGCCTGATACTCCCGATGGCACGCTGGGCATCCCGACAAATGATCCTGCAGCCCGAGCATCTGTGCGCCCGTCACTGCTCCATCCAGATATGGCGAGAACAACCGCTTCGCCTGGGGGCACTGCATTCCCGTGATTTCCCCTGTGCCCTTCATGGCATCACCTCGACCCTTCTACCCCCTCCAGTAACCTGTGACCGTCGCTCTTCCGGCGCGGTCAAACCCAGTTCATCTCCTACTTCCCGTACGTACGGCGCCAGCCGTTGCCGCAGTGCTTCCCGGCCTCGCGTCAGCCGCGACTTCACCGTTCCCAGCGAAATCTCCAGCAACTCGGCAATCTCTTCGTATGACATCTCTTCCAAATCGCGCAGGATCAGCGTCGTTCTGTACGGCTCTGGAACTTTTCTCAACGCCTCTTCTACCTGCGCCTGTATTTCGTGATGGGCCACATTCTCGAACGGAGATTCCGCGTGATCGGTCAGCGCCACCTGCATCGCATGATCGCCGGCGTTCATGCTCTCTGAATCCGCTGGTTCAATCGACGTCTCCCGCGCCTTGTGCCGGAACCACCATCGTCTCCGGTTCGCAGCCTCGTGCAGCGCAATGCGGTAGATCCACGTCTTCAAACTCGATTCGCCGTGAAACTGCTTGATCCCGCGAAACACTTTCAGGAACACATCCTGCGTCGTGTCCGCCGCGTCCGCCGGATCGTTCACCACCCGGTACACCAGTCCGTACACCGGTTGCTGAAATTCACCGATCAGCCACGCGTACGCCGCTTCCGAGCCGGACTTCAGCTCGGCGACGATCGCCGCTTCCTGCGACCTCACTCCGATCGCGCTTGCCAGATCTCCCAAGGTGGTTGCTCCCGCCATAATGGCGTCCCCTGATTATAGGATTTTCCACCCTACCGCGCCCTGAAATTTCTATTTGGCCCAGTCTGGCCAACTCGAAGCGGAGCCAGCGTACGTCCACTTACATAGACTCCGCCCCCCTGTGGAGAGTTCCCGCCCGTAAGTAATTTGTTTTCAGTGTATCCCCACCGTGCAATAGCGCCACTTCCGAGAATAAGCCTCCCGCCCCATGTCAAGAGCAGGGAAGTGCGGCCAAGAAGGTTACCGCCGTCACCCGCTCGACGTCTCAGGTCCCAACCCATAGCTATTAAGAATTCGCGAGCCGCAGGGATGGATTTTCAATTACCCAATTACTCAATTACCCGATTACTCAATTACAAAATTCTTCCTCTGGGTTTCAAAACGCCCCGCAATTCTGCTACTCTGCGCTTTCCGTCTGGGAGCGGAAATACGAAAATGCGAATGCGCCAGCGTTTGTTCCCGATCTCCGCAGTTCTTTTCTGCCTCATTCTTTCATCGTTCGCCGCCGACAAGAAATCCAAAGCGACCAAGCCCGACGAAAGCAAGCCTTCTTACGACGAACCGCAGCCCGCGACTGAAAATGTTGATCTCACCGCCTACCAGCGCATTCGCGAAGAAGGCCTCTCGCACTCGCACGTGATGGACTACGCCTCCGGTTTGATGGATGGCATCGGCCCGCGCCTTACGGGCTCTCCCAATCTGAAGCACGCCAACGAGTGGACCCGCGACCAGTTCACCGCCATGGGATGCACCAACGCTCATCTCGAAGACTGGGGCGAATTCGGCATGGGCTGGCGCCAACTGAATACCTGGGTGCTCATGTCCGCTCCCGACACCGCCGTCTTCATCGCGCAGGCCCTGCCTTGGTCTCCCTCCAGCAAAGGCGCTATCAGCGGCCAGGCCATTTGGGTCGACGCCAAAGACGAGAAGGATCTCGAGAAATACAAAGGCAAGCTGTCGGGCAAGATCGTTTTGTTCGGCGAGATGCGCGAGGTCAAGCCGGTTGATAAGCCGCTATTCGAGCGCCGCGACGACGCCGATCTAAAGAAACTTGGGGACTATCCCGTCCATGTTGGCGAGCGCGAAGAATTTTTGCAGCAGTTCATCAAGCGTCTCGCATTCCGCGAAAAAGCCGGGCAGTTCTTCGCCTCCGAGCACGCCGCTGGAATCGTTGTCCCCAGTCGTGATGGCCGCAACAGTGGAGGCTCCGGCGGCACCATCTTCGACGATGGCGGTGGAGGCATGGGTTGGTTCACCTACCAGCGTCAGCATGCGGAACCGCTGCCCATTGTCGTGATGGCCATCGAAAGCTACGGCCGAGTTTACCGCCTGCTGAAAGCAAACGTTCCAGTCACCGTCGAGATGGACGTCGAAACCGAATTCACCGGCGACCATGAGCACGGCTTTGACACCGTCGCAGAAATTCCCGGCACCGATCCCAAGCTCAAAGACGAAGTCGTCATGGTCGGCGGCCACCTTGATTCCTGGGCTTCCGCCACGGGCGCCACCGACAACGGCGCCGGCACCGTCGTCGCCATGGAAGTCATGCGCATCTTCAACGCGCTGAAAATCCAGCCCCGCCGCACCATCCGCGTTGCCCTCTGGACCGGCGAAGAGCAGGGCGAGTTCGGCTCCTACGGTTACGTCAAGCAGCACTTCGGATTTGTCCCGCTCTCCACTGCTCCCGATCAGGTCGTTCTGCCCGATTTCATGCGCAAGCCCGCCGGCCCCATTGAGCTAAAGCCCGAGCAACAGAAAATCTCCGGCTACTTCAATGTCGATAATGGCAGCGGAAAAATCCGCGGCATCTATCTGCAGGAGAACGCCGGCATCGCGGGCATCTTCGCCCAGTGGATGAAGCCGCTCGAAGACCTGGGCGTCAGCACCCTGACTATGCGCAACACCGGCGGCACCGATCACGAAGCCTTTGATTCGGTCGGTATTCCCGGCTTCCAATTCGTCCAGGACATGCTCGACTACGGATCGCGCACCCACCACTCCAACATGGATACCTACGAGCGCCTGCAACCCGATGACCTGGCGCAGGCCGCTACGGTCGAAGCCATCTTCGTCTACAACGCCGCGATGCGCGACCAGATGCTCCCGCGCAAGCCGCTCCCGCATCCCGAACTCGAAGAGCAGCACAAGGCCCCGCTGAAAAATGTAATGCCCGGCGCGCAAGCCGCCGCCGAAGAGATGAAGAAGCCCGATACCGATAAGTAGCGCCCCGAAAAAGTAGCGCCGCTGTCCCGGCGGCTGTGTCGGCAGACGTCGAACCCAGCCCCCCAGTGGTCGCTCTGCGTTCTCGGCGCGTCCGCTCAGCGATCTCTGCGGTTAAAGGCTTTTTGACACGCTAAGCTCGCGCAGAAATCGCAAAGCTTCCAGAAGTGCTCTGTGAAAACACAAAAGCCGCCGATCCCTCGGCGGCTCTTGCTTCCACACAAACCTTTCGTTACCGCGGAGCTTCCTCCAGCAGTCCCTGCTCCAGTTTCTCCTGGCATTCGATGCAATGCCGCGTCCACGGCACCGCTTCCAGTCGCTTGGAGTTGATCTCCTTGCCGCAGTGGATGCACTCCCCGAAGTTGCCTTCGCGAATGCGCGCCAGCGCCCCATCCACCATCCTCAGCAATTGCCGCTCGTTGTTGCTTTGGCTGAACAGAAATTCTTTGGTGTACGAACTGGCCGCGCGATCGGCGATATCCTGCGCCGTATCCTCGTCCGCCGAGCGCCCGTCCGCCTGCGTCCGGGTCACTGTTCGCCGCAATTCCTGCTGTCGCGTTTCCAACCGTTTTTTAAATGCTTCCAGTTTCTTCTTATCCATAGGTCACTTCTAAAACTGCTTATCAAAATCGTCGGACGCCCCCTCCCGGAGGCGTCCGTGGTTATAAGGCCAAACGAAGATGATAAGCGCGAGAATTAAGATGCGTCAACCGGCGCAAGGGCTGCAGAGGGCTTCCTATGCATAGTGTGACGGAAATCACTGTACTTGCCACGGGGGTATTCTTTGCGGCCTCTGCGAACCCTCTGCGGATCTCCGCGGTTTAAGGCTTTTTGACCAGCCACCGAAGAATCGCTGTCATCGTCACCCCTACCGCGGCAGCGGATCCTTCATACTGGCCAGCGCATATCCCATCACCGCCATGGCGGCCGCATTCTCCCGCAGTTCGCTGGGGACAATTTTGTCGAGCGTGTCCGCGGCCGTGTGGTGGTAGCTGAAATAGGTGCGCCCATCCTGCATCAGTCCGAGTGCAGGTACTCCCGCCTCCGACATCGCCGCAATATCGGCTCCCGGCGGATACGTGCTGGGCTGGAGGGCGGTAGCTCCGAAACTCTGCAGAATCGTCAGCACGGGCCGCAGCAGTTCCCCCGCCGCCGTCGTCATCTTGACGTCGAACCCGAGTGGATGCGCTGCCCCCGAGTCGCTCTCGATCGCAGCCACGTGCCTGGCAAATTCTCCCGCATGATCTTTGCTATACGTCTGGCTCCCCGCGCCGCCGCTCTCCTCATCCATCCAGGCAATCACCCGCAGCGTACGCTTGGGACGCAGGTGCAGCTTCTGCAAAATCTCGGCCGCTTCCATCGCGACCACCACTCCCGCTCCATCGTCAATCGCGCCTGTCCCCAAGTCCCATGAATCAAGATGTCCCGACACCACCACGATCTGCTCCGGATGTTCGCTGCCCTTCAAATCGGCGATCACGTTGTACCCAGTCGCATCCGGCAATTTCTGCGGAGTCAACGTCAGGTGCATTCTCACGTTGCCTTGCGCTGCCAGATGCGCCATCAACTCCGCATCCTCCGCCGTGACCGCTCCTGCAGGGATCCTCGCCGGCACGCTGAACCCCGTGTGCGGCAGCCTATAATCGGCGTTTCCCACGGACCGCACCAACGCTGCCACCGCTCCCAACTCCGCCGCAACCCTGGGTCCGGCCGCGCGATAACGCACCGCCTCTCCATAGGAAACGAACGCCAGTCCTGCCGCCGCCTTCTGCTTGTCGAAAATTTCGTTGAACAAAACGATCTTGCCCGCAACCTTCTCCCGTCCCAGCGATTTCAGTTCGTCGAAGTTGTTGACCACCACCACATCAGCTTGAATGCCCTCAGCAGGTGTTGCTGTACTTCCCCCCAATGCGGTGAGCACAACTTTCTGTGTGGTTCCCGATGCTTGTCCTGGATACTCGGTCAACTCCGCCGTCTCCGCCCCACGAACCCAGTGCGGTACCTTCACCTCTTCGAGTTGCACCTCCAGACCAAGCTTTCGCAGCTCGTCCGCTACATAATCCACGGCGGCTTTCGCCTGCGTCGACCCGCTCGGCCGCGGCCCGATGTTCTCCGTCAAATGCGCAACCTGCTGGTAAGCGTAATCATCCGTCAGGGCGGCAGCGTTGATCGCCGACAGTTGCTCCAGCAACTGCGGAGGGAAGTTCTCCTGCTGCGCTTGCGTCATCTGCGGTACCGCCCCAAAGCTGACGGGCGCGTTCTTTGGCGGCTGGTTCTGGGTTTGTGCCGCGGCCGGCACTGCGCACACCGCCGCGACGAGTAGGTTCAGGGGCAAACTCGTCTTGATCATGGTCGCAGGTCAGTGTATCTGAAAACGGATTTGGGCATCCGCTCTGCCTTAACCCCCGCAAACTGCATCTAAGATCTAGACTATGCGAAATCTTTCTCGCCGCGAACTCCTCAAACTGGGCTCTGCCGCAGCTCTTGCAGAGCTGGGATCTTTGGGCCTGCACGGTTGTGGTGTTTCCAATCTGGTTAAGTCCGCAGTCACCGGTTGCTCCAAAATCACCGACATCGAAAACGTCATCATCCTGACTCAGGAGAACCGCTCCTTCGATCATTACTTTGGCAGCTACCGCGGGGTTCGCGGTTTCTCCGATCAAAGCGCTGCCTTCCAGCAACCCAATCCAAACAACACGACAGTCTCGCCGGTCGGCACACTCTTGCCCTTCCACCTGGATACATCGCTCTCGAATGCCGCCTGCACCCACGACATCACTCACGACTGGGTCCCGCAGCACCAGAGTTGGGACAACGGCAACATGGATGGTTTTGTAACTTCGCGGCTGGCGATCAATCTCAACGACGCGCTGTTAACCATGGGCTACTACACGCGCGCCGACATTCCTTACTACTACGCGCTCGCCGATGCCTTCACCCTCTGCGACAACTATTTCTGCTCCGTGATGGGCCCCACCGATCCCAATCGCCTCTACGCGATGGCCGCCTCGCTCGATCCGGACGGCAAAAATGGTGGACCAATTTTGCAGACCATCGTAGCCAATCGTTCGGCAATGTACGGTCGTCTGACTTTTACCACCATGCCCGAGCAATTGCAGGCTCGCGGAATTTCCTGGAAGGTTTACTCCTCGCCGGATGTGAGTATTCTCGGCGGGCTTCTCTCCGACAATGTTCTCTCCTACTTCAAGAATTTTCAGGATCCCACATCCGTCCTCCATCAGAATGCATTCGGTCCGCAGTTTCCCGCAGATTTCTTGTCTGATGTTGCGTCAGGCAATCTCCCGCAAGTCTCTTGGTTAGTCGGATCGGTCCTGACCTCGGATCACCCGCCCTCGCCGTCCCTCTTTGGCGAAAATGTTCTCTCCCTCATCGTCACTGCTTTGATGGCGAACCCGCTGCTATGGGCAAAGACCGTTCTGTTTGTGAACTACGATGAAAATGGCGGCTTCTTCGACCACGTTCCGCCAGTGACCGCGCCTCCCGGCACGCCCGGCGAATACGTCACCGCCCCCGCAGTCCCCGACCCCAGCGTAATTGGCAGTCCAGCCATTGCCGGCCCCATCGGTCTCGGCTTCCGCGTGCCCATGCTCATCATCTCGCCTTTTAGTCGCGGTGGATTTGTCTCCTCCGACCTCTTCGATCACACGTCGGTATTGCGCTTTCTGGAAACCCGATTCGGCGCAGAAGTTCCGAACCTGAGCGCCTGGCGTCGCGCCAATGTCGGCGACCTGACCAGCGCCTTCAATTTCAAAGGTCTCGACCTGTCAATTCCCAGTCTGCCATCCACAATCCAGGGCGACTCTCAGGCGATCTCCCAGTGTGAGTCGAGCCTGGCTGGATTTGTGCCCTACACATTGCCGTCAACCCAGGCCCTTCCGACTCAGGAATCCGGAACCGCCACTCGTCCCAGCGGAACCTGCTAGTTTTTCCGCCGCAAGAAAAATGGCCCCATCTCTGGGGCCACGTTCAAGAGGCTACGATGGTGGGCAATTTCAGGAAAGGCTAGTGGCTAGGTGCCGTTCCGCCAGCCAGAACGGCTTTGAGGAAGTGACGCAAGTCGAAGAGAGTGAAGGTCATGTTGCTTGAGGTTGCGGCCTCTTAGTGACAACGAAAGATGCACTTCCCGCACCAAAGCCTGAAATCCCGTGACTACAATCACGCCTTCCCATAAAGACATCAGCCACAACAAGTTAAAGCGTTGGAAGCTGGCCTAGTTCGAAGCTTAAACCAGACCCGCAAAAACCTGAAGTGCAGAACAATGCATATTCCATGCACCACTTCTGCCGCCCAAAAACAAAGCCCATAGCCGGATGCGGCCATGGGCTCACCGAAACCAGGAATCTCTAGCTGTTGCCGGTTACCGTGCGCAGCTTTCCGGGCAAAAAGTGATACGGAGGCCACGGTCCGCTGATCGCCACTTCGCAGTTCTTCAACTGCTTGGCGGCGGTGCTATACCGGTTCTGATATTTTTCCACGCTCTTGGTGTCGATGAGATGGGCAATATCGATCAACATGCCCTCCGGAGCGACCTTCTTGCAGCTCACTTCCTCTTCCAGCGGATTGAACAACTTGTGGACCTGCACCGACAGCGCCCGGGCCTTGGTCTGCCGTTCGCGCTCCCGCGAGGCCTTCACCCGCAGCTTTGACAGGTAATCGCCGCCCACGGTGTCGGGCAGTTCCACATCAATCATGGCTTCGCGCAGCGAACCGTCGCGCACCACCAGCTTGATGTGCATTTCCGACTTGCCTCGCAGCCGGGCGACACTCAGGCCAAAAGCCCGCCGGTTTACCCGGACAGCCTGCCGCAACGCGTCGTCGCTGTCGAAAATAGTGCCGAATTTAAAGGGAAGTACGGTGGAATTGCGGAAGCACGTGCTTACCACGCGAGCATGCTCAATTGCGGACTTCTGGTCAAGCTCAGCGGCTGTGTGGTCAAATTCGCTCACAATCACCGCGAATTCACCACTGGGATAGCTGAGAACCGCAGCTCCATTCACTCCTTGCACGCCCTCTAGCAGGAAAGGACGCCGAGTGCGGGTTCCATTGGGTAGGGTTTGGTGCTCGGTAAGACAGTACGCGTACCACGCCATGTTGAACTCTCCGAACCGGGATGGAGACGGACCAAGCCGTCTCTCGTCGAGTTGTATTCGCCAAAGCTTGAAGCGAAATCTGGAAGTAAGGAACCGGGCGGTACTGGGCTTAGGAAGCGCCTTACAATCATCGCTCCCTGACTGCATCTTACTTTGGGCACTAGGTAAAATGCAACTTTTTCTTATCGAGAGGCATCGCAAGCGCGTTTATTTCCCCGCCGCCGACCGTTTGGCCCGATCCTGTTGGGCTAGCAGCACCACCCGCAGCATCTCGTCCCACGGCGCAGGCTTCCCCGTCCAGATCTCAAACTGCCGCGCCGCCTGGTGCACGAACATCTCAATCCCGGGAATGATCTGCGCCCCCCGCTCCGTGGCCAATTTCAATAGCCGCGTCTCCGGCGGATCGTAAATCATGTCAAACACATAGCGTGCGTTGATCTCTTTATCCTGCAGCGGCGATTCCCGCGTGTTGCCCATCCCGACCGGCGTGGCGTTGATGATCACATCGAACGCCAATTTCTTCAGGTCCGGACGCTTGATGATCCGCGCCCGCGCCTGGTGCGCCAACTTCTTGGCCGGCGCCGCGCTCCGGTTCATGATGTAAACTTCGGACCCTCTCTCTTTCAAGGCAAACACCGCAGCCCGCGCCGCTCCTCCCGCCCCGATCACCAGGATCCGCGCTCCCTCCAGCGTGTTCAGCCGCCGCTCCAGCGGCCGGATAATCCCGGCGGTATCCGTGTTAAACCCATACAGCTTCCCATCCTGCGCCCTCACCACCGTATTGCAGGCCCCGACCTTGTTCGTGTGTGAATCGGCATTATCCAGATGGGACAGGATCGCTTCCTTGTACGGCATGGTCACGCTGATGCCGTGTATCGGAATGTCGCGCACGCAGGCCAGCAGATCTTTCAGGGTCTTGGCATGCAGCGTCAGATATACCGCATTTACATTCTCCCGCCGGAAGGCGGCATTCATAATTGCCGGCGATAGCGAGTGCGCGATCGGATCGCCCGCCACCCCATACACCCGTGTCGCCACATCCACTTGCTCAATGCGATAAACGCTGCGCAACTCCTGCGCCGTCACCTGCCCCGGAGCCGTCTCTTCCCCAGCCACGGCGGAGGCGAACGTAAACACGCTTCCCGCGCGTACGCCCAGCACCCGGCTAATGATTCCCTGCTCGCCCATGCACATGCCGATCAGGGAATGCCGGTCGCCTTCGCGCGCCAGGAACTTGATCATGGTCACGTTGTCAGCCAGCGTCGTCGCCGTGCTGACCACCTTATAAAAGTCAGCCGGATACGCCAGCATCTTCTCCAGCGTTTCTTCCAGCTTCTTCGTGGCCCGGAAATCATGGAACGAAAGGATCAGCCCCGCGCGCGACCGAAGCCTCTTAAGCTGCTCCGGTTTGACCTTGCTGGCGGTCTGCAGCTCAACGTCGACCAGCTGGCACCCTGCATCCGCCGCCTTGCTCAAAATGTCCAATTGCGAGGCCATCGATCCGCGGAACTTACCGCCGCTGGCCGCCCGCCGGCAGGTTGCAATCACCACCGTTCCGGGATGGCTTTCGAAGAATCGCTTGATCCGCGCAATCGCCAGCCCAGGCTTCGAAAGATAGTCCAACCTGAACTCAAGAAAGGAGTTATCCCGTACCAGCGCCTCGGCCTTTTCGGCCATTTCGTTGGGATCGGACCCGATGACTGCCACGCACACTCGTGGTAGTCTCAGCGGCAGCAATCGCGGCGCAAACGGGGGAGATGAGTTCATCATTTCAGTCCGGACCGCTGCTTCAGGGCTCAGCGGAACGAACGGCGAATTATTACAGGCACTTAATTATTTATGCAACAAGGGATTATCCTCCCCGCCAAATTTCTCTGCTCCACGGTGCCCAACACCCTCGTAACCTTGACCCACCCCCACCCGCTTGTTACCTTCCGGCTGAAGCCTTTCTTTTCTGGCATTTAACTGTGGGCACAGGACGCTTTCGCGGCTCCTTGCCGGAGGTAACATGAAGAAAACAGGATTGTTAGTGTTATTGCTTGCCACGGCGGCTTGGGCCCAGACTGCGGCGGATAATGCCGCTCCCGAAGCCCCGCAGGGAACCGTTCCAAGCACCCGGAGCTTTCCCGGCGAGCGGGTCACCACGCCCACTTATTCCGACCTTTATTGTTCCGGCTTCATCAGCAAGCACATCCTGCCGGATGCCAATTTCGTGACTGGCGGCTTGGAAACGCCCACCACTACCAAGTTCACCCGTGGCGATATTGTCTACTTGCGCGGCGGCGGATACAGCCTTGGCGCCGAATACGAGATTGTGCGTCAGTTGCGCGACATCAACGAGTACGAAATG
This sequence comes from Candidatus Sulfotelmatobacter sp., assembly GCA_035710825.1. Classification (GTDB taxonomy): domain Bacteria; phylum Acidobacteriota; class Terriglobia; order Terriglobales; family Acidobacteriaceae; genus Sulfotelmatobacter. Next base: position 7,973 of record DASTCU010000007.1, on the reverse strand, counting down.
TTTCCCGGCCAGGCGAAACTGCTCAAGCAGACCGGGCAGCCCTACGAAGAAGTCGGCCGCGTTCGCATCGTTGACCTGCGCAGCAAGGAGGCTATCGGCAAGATCGAATATTCCTGCGATGGCATTAACCCCGGCGACACCGCCATTCCCTTCGCCGAAAAGCAGACCATCACTTTTCACGATCCCGTCACCTTCGATCGTTTCTTGCCCGCCAGCAATAAGGTTTCCGGCCGTATCGTCATGGCCAAAGACTTCGATTCAGAGCTCGGTACCGGCCACAAGGTTTATCTCAATGTCGGCTCCAACCAGGGCGTGAAGATCGGAGACTATTTCCGCGCCGTTCGCAACTACGGTACCGACTTGAAAGATCCGGTCGACTCGCTTTCCTTCAAAGCTGCCGTCTCTGAGGACACCCAGAAAAAGATGCCCTCTTTCGATCCCCACATGTTCACCAAGACCAACGGCCCCGTCATTCACGTCGAAGACATGCCGCGCAGAGCCGTCGGCGAGATCGTTATCATCGGCGTTACCGACACAACTGCCACCGGGATGATCGTCTTCTCTCCGGATGTAGTTCACGCCGGCGACACCGTCGAACTCGATCAGCTTAACTGATTCTCCGCTCAGTTAGTCCCAGACCGGGGACGGGAAACCGTCCCCGGTTTTTATTTGGTCTTGTGTCACACACACTGATGTGTGATAATCTACACATGGCTACCAATTTGGCGATTGACGATCGGCTCATCGAAGAAGCCCGCAAGACCGGCGGCCACCGCACCAAGAAAGAAGCCGTCACAACCGCGTTGCAGGAATACATTCGCCGCCACAGACAGCGACGCATTCTGGCCGCTTTTGGGACTTTCGATTTCGATCCCACTTACGACTACAAGGCGGAGCGTCGCAGAAAGCGTCTGGGATGATCCTGGTGGATACACCAGTCTGGTCCCTGGCATTGCGACGGAAAGCCGCCGATTTATCTACCGCAGAGCGCCATCTGACGCAGTTGTTATACCAAGTTGTCGATGAGGGCCGAGTGGAATTGATAGGTTCAGTGCGCCAGGAGTTACTTTCCGGCTTGAGGGAAGAAGCACAGTTCCGAAGGCTTCGTGACTTCCTTCGAGATTTTCCCGATACGGCCGTGGAGACTGTGGACTACGAGGAAGCCACGCGCGCTGCCAATCAATGCCGCCGCGCAGGCATTTCCACCTCCCCAGTGGATATGCTCCTCTGCGCGATCGCACTTCGTCATGATTGGGAAATCTTCACTACCGATCCCGACTTCACTCATTACAGGAACGTCCTGAAGATCCGTCTCTTTGCCGCTTCTCAATAGCCCAACTCCACCTGCTTCTCTCCAAACACTTCCGCCGTGAACGCCTCAATCGTCGCGCCCTTCTGCCATGCATCCAGCGGCAACCCTGCCTTACGGCACGTCTGCTCCAGAAATTTCACGCGATCCCAACCATGCTCCACCGGCACCTGCGGCAGCAGCAACCCACGGTAGCCGTGCATGCTGATCAGCAAGCCGTGCCTCCCGACTTCGACCGCCTCTGCCTCGATCGCCCGCGGAGGCGACAAGATGCTCAACTCAATTTTCAACTCCCCCGCTTCCGCAAGCGTCACCGCATAAAATCGCGAGTCCTCAAACGCCGCTGCCCGCGCCGTATCTGCCACCGCCAGATATACCGAACTGGTAGGCAGCACATATCCCACGCATCCCCGCAACCCGCCATGAAGATAGAGTGAAGTGAACGCGCCGCGAGGTTCGGCCAGATGCGCCGTCGGCGGTTCCAATGAAATTTCTCGATTTTCCAGTGCGGCCAGAATCGAATCGTGCGCCAGGCGCAGCAGCAGGGCTCTCTCCTCTTCGGAGTACTCTCCCTGTGTGGATTCGCCAGTTTCCAAATTAGCGGGGCTAGGTCGAGGCTGCGACATCGCCATCCGCCTGCGGCGGCGCCGGGATCGGCTTTCTCCGCCGGCTCAGAATGAACGCACGCCGCTGCCGCTTCACTACGCGCCGGTCGATCTTCGTCCAGAAGGCCGCAAAGTAATCGATCGCCGAGACCAGCGATACGCACACCGTGAACCAGATCGCCAGATACGCAATCCAGTGAATCGGGAAGAAGTAGTGCCCGTACACCGGCACTTCTTTCCAGCGATGGTCCAGTATTACCGCCACCACGGCCACGATCTGCACCACCATTTTCAGCTTGCCCAGTTCGCTCGCCTCGATAGTGAATCCTTCCGAAGCCGCAATTCCTCGCAGACCGCTCACCAGGAATTCGCGCCCAATCACCACCACCGCGATCCACGCCGGGACCAGGCTGGGATTCAACTGCACCAGCGTGACGAACGCCGCCGCGATCAGCAGCTTGTCCGCCAGCGGATCCAGCAAGATTCCTATCGTGGTGATCTGCTCGTGCTTGCGCGCCAGGTACCCGTCGATGCCATCCGTCATCGCCGCCGCAATAAACACCAGCGATGCCAGCAGTTCGCGTTCCCCGTTCGCACTCGCGAACCGGGAACTCGAAAGTATCCACATCAGCAAAGGAATGCTGAGGATACGGATCAGCGTGATGGAGTTGGGCAGGTTCACACTACGGGGTGGGCCGGTGGGCCAGCCGGCATCCATTCCGATTATCCTCCACCCCAACAGGGAACGCAATGCACGAAAAGCCTAGGTACAAAAGGGTCGGAGGGCGCGAAGTTTGCTGCGTCGTCTTCCGCGAATCCCAGCGCCTTGCCAATCGCCGTGCCTGACGAATTCTCCGCGTCCTCTGCGAATTCTCGGCGACCTCTGCGGTTAGCTTTGAGCAGTGATCTCCTCGGCTTATTTCGGCGCAGGCGCCATCTTGCCCGCCTTCGACTGCTTCGCGATGATCATGTCCTTGATCTTGTCGTAAGTCGCCTGCGGAATGATTTTCTTGTGAACCAGATCGAGCTTCGTCCGGTAAGGCCGCCCCTCCACAATCTTCTTCGAGTAAGCCTCCCCGACGCCCGGCAATTCCTTCAATTGATCCGCGCTCGCCGTGTTGATGTCGAGTTTCTCCGTCGCAGCCTTCGCCGCCGCCTTTGCCGTCGAAGTCTGCGCATTTGCCTCTGGTACGCTCCCTGGCTCCTTGGTTTGCCCAAACGTAGCCGGCATCATCGCGACCGCAATCACCACCGCCGCCATCACCATCCAAAATCTTTTCATAATTTTCCTCCGAGGGGTGCCCCCACCCTTGTCGCGTTTTCTGCGACAGGGTGGGGGTTTTGACTTTCCGTCTTACCTTGGTTGCCTTTTCTGTGAGGTATGGAGGTTTTGACTTTTAAGCGTAAATCCCGCGCTGCCGGATCGTATACGCTACCCGATCAATCGCCAGCATATACGCCGCAATTCGGTTGTTCACGCGATGCGTCTCCGCATACCGCACCACATCCTCGAACGACGACCTCATGATCGTCTCCAACTGCTCGTTCACCACAGACTCTTTCCAGAAATATCCCTGCCGGTCCTGCACCCACTCGAAATACGAAGTGGTCACCCCTCCCGCATTCGCCAGAATGTCGGGGATCACGAACACACCCTTATCCGTCAGCACATCGTCCGCCGCCGAGGTCGTCGGCCCGTTCGCTCCTTCCGCCAGGATGCGGCACTTCACCCGATCCACGTTGCGGCTGGTGATCACGTTCTCCGTCGCCGCCGGAATCAGGATTTCGCATTCCGTCGTCAGCAACTCCGCCGAATCCGCTCTCTCCGCCCCCGGGAATCCGTGCACCGTCCCATTCTTCTGCCGGAAGTCGATCAGCGCTTTCAAATCGATCCCGTTCTTGTTGTGCAGCCCCCCGCCAACCTCCGCAATCCCAATGACCTTGTACCCAGCCTCATGCATGAGTTGCGCGGCATTCGATCCCACGTTGCCGAATCCCTGCACGATCACCCGCGCGCGCTGCGGATCGATCCCCAGCTTCTTGCAAGCCTCGTCGCACACGATCATCACGCCCCGCCCGGTCGCCTCGCGCCTTCCTCGCGATCCGCCAATGTTGATGGGCTTGCCGGTCACCACTGCGGTCACGGTCTGCCGCATATGCATGGAATAGGTATCCATCATCCACGCCATGATTTGTTCGTTGGTGTTGACGTCCGGCGCGGGCACATCTTTCTCCGGACCGATGAACTCAATCAGCTCCGCCGTATACCGCCGCGTCATGCGCTCCACTTCCCCCATCGACATCTTGTGCGGATCGCAAATCACCCCGCCCTTGGCCCCGCCAAATGGAATATTTACGACTGCGCACTTCCACGTCATCCAGCTGGCCAGCGCCCGCACTTCGTCGAGGGTTACGTCCGGCGAGTAGCGGATCCCGCCCTTCGCCGGCCCGCGCGCAATCGAATGCTGCACCCGAAACCCGGTAAACACTTCCAGGTGCCCGTCATCCATCTGCACCGGGATATACACCGTCACCTCGCGCGTGGGATAACGCAGCACCCGCCACAAGCCCTCGTCCAGGTTCAGCTTCTGAGCGGCCAGGTCGAAGCGCGCCCGCTGCGACTCCCACGGGTTCGATTCTTTATCCACATGCGGAGGCGTCATAATCGTCGTCATAAAAGAGATCTCCGGAAGAATTGCAGGTCGGATTTGTAAGACAATGCCGGCCGTGCCGGACCAATTCCAGCGCTAGGCGGGCAAACGTTCCGAGTATATGAGGGTCCAAGCCAGGGAAGCAAGCGACGTCGGGTTACGTCGGTGAGTCCGTTCTGACGGACTTTTCGGCGCTCTCCGCGAATCCTCAGCGAACTCTGCGGTTTAAGATCTTCCAACGCACAGTTCGCCGCCAAGGGAAGCCCATCCTTCCAAACAACGCAAAGGATCGGCCACTCGCCGCATGACCGCTCCCTATCAAGCCGCGCCTGCGAGCAAATTGCTTTACAGCAAAGCCTCCACAGCAGCTACGGGATTCTACCGATACAACGATTGCGTTGGGTCTTCTACCTTCTTATGCGATAACCCGCGTTTGGCCGAGGAGTGCTCCCCCATGGCATGCAACTCGCTACGCATTGACGCAGGCGACGGTTCTCCGGTAATGGAGTACCGGATTGAGAACGGTCACGTAGAAAGTCGCGTTTCGTTCTCCCCCGAAGAAACCACTCAAACAGACTGGAAGTCCGTCTCGCCCGAGGAATTGAGTGAGCACGTGATGTCTGGAACCATCCTCTCGCTATGGCTCCGCCGCCGCATGGGAATTTTCCCTCTCGTGCGTGCCTGCAATTCCGACGCCTCATCCACGGACTACTCAGGCGCACCCACTCTTCTGCTCGAAGTGGACGACAAGTCGCTCGTCTCCAAAAATACATAGCAGTCACGGCCGCGGGGTGGCCGTGCTTTTGATCTCGTTGTGCTTTTGATCTCGTTGCTCCGGCGACCCCACCAGTCCCCGTTTCTATGGTTGCAGGAAATTTCAATTCAGCTCATCCGCCAACAGAGTTCGCCGTGACGAACGCCAACCACCTTATCCCGCCAAAACTACGCGGCACGCCTTCCTGATTGGCGTGCTTGTGAATCAACTCCTTGCTGTTTCTTTGCCAATATTTCCACTGCTTCAACCGCCATTCCCTTCACGTACACCATTTTGCCGCCCAACCATCCGCCGAACCCCACTACGATCACTCCCACAACTGACAACAAGAACGGGATCTTGCTCGCCTCATCAATGCGAAAGCGCGACCACAGGTTCAGGGCAAAGATCACGACCGATCCAAGCCCCAGTGTGCCGCGCTCTTCGCGTTCTTTGCGAAGGGCGGGTACCAGACTGCCAGCATCGTGGAATTTGCCTCCGCGCACTTTTCAAGCGACCCGATCACGAGGCTGTCTCGAGACAAACTGTAAAGTAGCCGCGGGACTAGACACCCTTCTCGAAAGCTGGGCGCCGCGGACCCGGACTTCGGGTTTATTGATCAGTGCTTGGACACGCTGTCGCTGCCTGCGTTCACTACCCAAACGTTGGCTCCATCAAACGCGGCTCCTTCAGGAAACTGTCCCGTAGGGAAGGTACCGATCAAAGCGCCATCGCTTGCTCTCAATTTCGTAACGCTGTTGCTGCTGAAGTTCGTCACCCAGATGTTGGCGCCATCGAATACCACACTCTGCGGCAGATTTCCCACCGGGAAAGCTCCCAACACGGTCCCGTCGCTCGCGCGAAGTTTCATCACATTGTTGCTTCCCTGATTCGAGACCCAGATATTTGCGCCGTCGAAGGCCAGCCCATTTGGGGCGATGCCGGCAGTAAGTGTGGCGACTTTCGATCCATCGCTGGCCCGTAGCTTCGTGATCGTGCTGTCTCCCGTATTTGCAACCCAAATGTTGGTCCCATCGAAGGCAATGCCTTGCGGCGAAAAGCCGACCAGGAACGTGCCGAGGACCTTGCCATCCGCCGCTCGCAGCTTGGTGACATTGTTGCTCCCAAGATTCACCACCCAGATATTGCTTCCGTCAAAGGCCACCGCAAAAGGAGAGAACCCCACAGTAACCATTCCCAGCGCCGCGCCATCGCTGGCTCGCAGCTTGGCCACGCTGCTGCTGCCCTGGTCCGCGATCCAGACATTTTGTCCGTCGTAGGCTATGCCGGCGGGCGAGTTTCCTGCTTGAAAATTGCCCAGCAATGCTCCGTCGCTGGCTCGCAGTTTCGTTACCGTGCCCGCGCTGAAGTTCGTGATCCACATGCTGCTCCCGTCAAACGCCGCTTGACCAGGGCCTTTTCCTACCGCGAAGGTCGCCGCCTGGTTCGACCGATACCAACGCAGAAGGGCCACTTGGTTGGGATTCGCGTTTGGTATGGCGATCCCTTGCGTGGATATCGCACCCGAGGAGTCCGCAGTAGGTTGCTGGCCGAACACGAATGAAGCGGGAAACAGAAGACAAAGAGCGAAAAGATTCTTAGCTGAAAAAGACTTCAGAATAGTTAGCACGATTGGCCCCCTTTAAGAGATGAGAAGTTGACTAAATCTTTTTGCGAACGCCGTGGATTCCTGGCCAAGTGGCTTCGGTTGGGCCATTTGGCCAGAATGCCGCAGTCATCGCCTTTCCTTGGACACAATCGCTTCTCAACGCCGGCAGGGGACAGAGTCGATCCTTGCGATGTGCCGCGCACAATAAAACCCGGCTACTGTCGCCAGTAGCAAACTACATTTTTGATTCGAACCGAGGTGAGAGTAGCGGAACTCCGCGCGCCAGCTTCCAGCAGCAGGTTTAACAACAACCGGTAGCACGACCCTAAAATAGCCCGGCTGGATCGTCAAGTTGTCACGGACTTGTAAATGCAAAAACACACGGTGCGAGGGGCACCCCCAATCGCCTCCGCTACGGCACTTGTTTCTGCGATGCTTCGATGCCGTCGAGACTCAATACCGATTCAATCGGCCGCGCCAGGCAATGGCCTGCCCTCGTGCACACCTACGCCCTCTATCGTGGACGGCTTGAGTCTTCAGGTCGCAAAAAGGGTCACTTAGAAGATATGAAACGCAACATTACTCAACAGACTCCCATCGGGAGTTGTAACTGTGATTTTTCCGCTAGTTGCGCCGCTGGGGACGGTAGTCGTAAGTTCGGAACCAGAGACCACGGTGAACGTCGCCGGTGTGCCATTGAAGCTAACGCTGGTCGTTCCCGTCAGATTTGTTCCTAGAATGATGATCCTCGCTCCAACCTTGCCGGAGGTGGGACGGCTCTCCACGAATGGGGCGAGCCCCACGTCGAGGCTGAATATTGTGCCTTCATTGGAAGTGCCGCCAGCGTTTGTTGTTCCGTAAAATTTTCCATTCGTGTCTTGCACAAGTCCGCCGAAAGGCCGACTCCCGTCGGTGCAATTCGCTTCACCACAAAAGTTGTGCAGAGTCGTCAAAACCCCTGCCGGAGTCAGTTTAAAGACAGTTCCCGCGCCGAAAGAGCCCCCGAACTCGGTGGTGCCCCCGAACGCGGTGATCCCGTAGAAAT
>DASTCU010000006.1:0-1148 GCA_035710825.1 Candidatus Sulfotelmatobacter sp. | reverse complement strand
GAGTCCGGCAACAAACTTGCCGCGAAAGACAGGGCCGAGCACTTTGACGGGCAGGAAGAAGGATCGGCGCGAGGATATCCAGCGGGAGTGATTCGGAACGAGGCCACCAGCGGCCAGCACACAGTGAACATGAGGATGATGCTGGAGTCGCTGGTCCCAAGTGTGGAGCACGCTGAAGAAGCCGATCTCGGCTCCCAGGTGCCGGGGATCGCGAGCGATTTCCAGCAGAGTGGCAGCGCTGGTGTGAAAGAGTAGGTTGTAGATCACCCGTTTGTTCTGCAGCGCGAGCGGCGCTAGTTCCCGCGGCAGCGTGAAGACAACGTGCACGTAGCGGGTGGGCAGCAGTTCTCGCTCCCGAGCCTGGAGCCAGCGCTGGCGGGCGTTGCCTTGGCATCGAGGACAATGCCGGTTGCGACACGAGTTGTAAGAGATGGCCGTATGTCCGCAATCTGAGCACTGATCGCGATGTCCACCCAGCGCTGCGGTTCGGCAGCGTGTGATGGCGAGCAACACCTTTTCGTGTTGGCCGTTGATCCACTTGCGACTGCGTTCAATGAAGGACTGTCCTGCACAGCGAACGATGTCGGCCACCTCCAGCGGTGGCCGGTTCATGCGTTCTGCGTGTGTTCTTCTTCTCCTCGGATCGTGAGTGTATCCAGCGGACTGCCGGTGGCGCTGAGATGACGCCGGGACAGATGCAGATAAATCGTCGTTTCCTCCAGGTCGCGATGCCCCAGCAGCATCTGGATGGTGCGCAGGTCGGCGCCAGCTTCGAGCAAATGAGTGGCGAAGCAGTGGCGCAGAGTATGGGGATGGATGCGCTTGTGCTCAAGACCAGCGCGCTCGGCGGCTCGCTGACAGGCGTTCCAAAGAACCTTGGTGGAGACAGGATGACTCGCTGTACGCCATCGGTTGCCGGGAAACAGCCAGTCGGTGGGCTTGCGCTTCAGCCCGCGCCAGTAGACGCGCAGGGCATCAAGCAGCTTCGGACTGAGCATGACATCGCGGTCCTTGCGTCCCTTGCCGCCCCGAATATGAATGACCATGCGCCGACTGTCGATATCGCTGATCTTCAGGTGCGCCACTTCTGCGCGACGTGCGCCCGTGGCATACAGCGTCATCAGCAGGATGCGATGAAAGGGAAACTC
>DASTCU010000005.1:0-28669 GCA_035710825.1 Candidatus Sulfotelmatobacter sp. | reverse complement strand
CCGCCTGGGAGTCACCAGAGCGCATCTCTCGCGAATCCTCAACGGCCGAGCCGGCATCACGGCGGCCATGTCCTTGCGCTTGGCCGCCGCGCTCGGAACATCCCCCGACTTCTGGCTAAAAATGCAAGTGCAACGGGACCTTTGGCTGGCCCAAAGAGCGGGAATTCCCAAGGTTCGGCCCTTTCCTCGACTTCGGCATCGCGCCGCTTCCGCCGCGCGCGGTTGACCTGATCCGGATCACGATGCTGGGGCCAGCTTCTGTGCCACAAGCTTTTCCACGTAAGCCAGCACTTCCTCTTCACTCATCGCACTCGAGTTGATCACGACGGCATCTGCCGCGGCCACCAGCGGGGAGGCTGCACGTGTGCGGTCGCGGCGGTCGCGCTCGCGCAGTTCGGCCGCCACGCTCGCGGCCAACTCTCCTTTGATTTTCTGCTGCGCCATGCGTCGCTGCTCGCGCACGACAGGGTCGGCGTCCAGAAAAATTTTCAAATCGGCGTCCGGGAAGACTTTGGTCCCGATGTCTCGCCCTTCCATCACCACGCCGCCTCCCGCACCCATGGCCCGCTGATGCGCCACCATCCACTCCCGCACTTTCGGATGCACCGACACCCGCGACGCCGCCTCAGTCACATCGCGCTCACGAATCCGCGACGAAACGTCGTGCCCATCGAGTAGTGTGCGATTCCCGCCAATGGTCGGCTCCAGTTGAATGCGCGAGGCCTCCGCCAGTTTCACCAGCGCCGCCTCGTCGTCGAGCGATAGATCGTTGTCGATGGCTTTGAACGCCAGCGCCCGGTACATCGCTCCGCTTTCCAGGTTGACGTACCCCAGCTTCCTCGCGAGGCGCGACGCAATGGTGCTCTTGCCCGCTCCAGCGGGCCCGTCAATAGCAATGATCAGTTTTCGGGGAGTTCGTTGGCCGGTGGAGTCGTCGTTCATCGTCAAAGCAACGATTGTACACGCTGGGCAATGAGCATTAGAGAGGGATTGCCAAGCCGATGTGCGCTGGCCGGTCCTGCGCTGAAATGCGGGGTTGGCCCCGCATATTCTCCTTTCGACGGATTCCCTGCGGATGTACGATCTCTGGCGTGCGAATAAAGTCAGCCGTCTTTCTTGCTCTGGTTCCAGCTTTTCTCTCCAGCGCCTCGCAAGTCCGCGCACAACTTGCGGCTGATCATTCCAGTGCGTGGAAAGCGCAATGGATTGCCGCCCCAGGCGCTCCGCAGCGGGATGAAGTCGTGCTCCACTTCCGAAAGGTCATCGAACTCCCTGCGCCGCCCCAGCACTTTTATGTGGACGTGAGCGCGGATAACCAATTCATCTTCCATGTAAATCAACGCCGTGTGGGTAGCGGTCCCAGCCGAGGCGACCTCGGCCACTGGAGATATGAGACGTACGATCTTGGCCCTTTCCTTCGCCCCGGCAAGAATGTGCTTGCAGCCACAGTTTGGAATTTTGCTACGCATGCGCCCATCGCGCAGATGAGCGACCGGGTGGCCTTTTTGGTCCACGGACAGGGCAGCGCCGAGCGCATGGCAGACAGCGATTCGAGTTGGGAGGTCGAAGTCGAAAAGGGCCTGAGGAGCCTTCCACCGCAGCTGAATGGTTACTACGCTGCCGAGCCTGGAATTCGAATCGATGGAGCAGTCTTCGATTGGTCCTGGGACAGCGAAGAAGCCAGCCTGCCAGGCTCGTGGCATAAGGTTGTCCCGCTAGGCCGTGGCGCGCTGAAAGGAGAATCCGATCCGCCGAACAACTGGCAACTCGTTAAAGATGCCCTCCCGCTCATGGAAATGCGCCTTGTTCCCGCGGGCAAGGTTGTGAGGGCCGAAGGAATTGCCCTGCCATCAGGCTTTCCCGAACAAGCTGTTACCGTTCCGGCGCACAGCAAGGCCAGCATTTTAATCGACAACACGGCTTTGACCACCGCCTATCCCGCACTGACCGCTAGCGGCGGACCGGGTTCCACGATGCATTTGACTTATGCCGAGGCCCTGGTCGATGCGGCCGGCCAGAAAGGGAGTCGCGATCAGATTGCAGGAAAACACATCGAGGGTCTGGTGGATGAGTTCGCATTTGGGTCCTCCGGCTCTCGCGAGTTCATGCCCCTGGCCTGGCGCACGTGGAGATACCTGCAGATCGATGTGCAGGCGGCCTCTCAGCCGGTTCGCCTCAAAAGTTTGAAGACGTGGTTCACCGCATATCCCTTTGTTGAGCGCGCGGCGTTTGCCTCCGACGATCCGTCGCTGCACTCGATATGGGACATCGGGTGGCGGACCGCACGCCTGGACGCGCACGATACTTACATGGATACGCCCTACTGGGAGCGCCTCCAATACGTCGGCGATACGCGGATCCAGGCGCTGATTTCCTATACGATGGCCGGTGACGACCGGTTGGCCCGGCAGGCGATTCAAGCCTTCAATGATTCGCGAATTCCCGAGGGCCTCACCCAGAGCCGCTACCCGTCGTCCTTGGTTCAGATCATTCCGACTTTCTCCTTGCTATGGGTCGGCATGGTGCACGACTTCTGGCTGTACCGGGGCGATGCCGCCTTCGTTCGCGCCCAACTCCCCGGCACGCGCGACGTATTGGGCTGGTATCTCGACCGCCAGCGGGCCGATGGTTTGATGGGAAAGGTCCCGTGGTGGCCGTTCGTCGATTGGGGTAAGGACTTTGTCGATGGCGTGCCGCCGCAGGAGGATGACGGAGGCTCGGCGGTTATTACGCTCCAGTTTGTTGCGGCTCTGCGCGACGCGGCGGAAATCGAGACTGCTCTGGGAGATCCGCGAACGGCCGCCACCTATCGCGACGCAGCCACGCGCGCCGCTGCAGCGGTGCGCAAGCTCTGCCGGAGTGACCAGTATGGCCTCATCGCCGATACTCCCGCGCACCGTCACTATAGCCAGCATGCGAATATCCTCGCGGTTTGGCTCGATGTCGTACTCAGCGATCAGCAAAAAGATGTTTTGGAAAAGATCCTTTCCACCAGCGACAGCGGATTTCATGCAAGCACAGCTCTGCCTCCGATGACTGCTGCCACCTATTACTTTCGCTTTTACCTGGCGCGCGCTTTGCTGCATGCAGGCATGGGAGATCAATATCTTCAACTGCTGGGCCCTTGGCAGAAGATGGTTTCTTTGGGATTGACCACATGGGCGGAGTCGCCGGAGCCGACACGCTCCGATTCTCATGCCTGGAGCGCTCACCCGAATTTCGACTTTCTCACCATTGTGGCTGGGATTCGCCCGGCGTCTGCCGGATTCGAAAGCGTCGCGATCGAGCCGCATCTTGGCGCGCTCAACCACGTCGAAGCGGCCTTACCCACCCCGAAAGGAATGGTCGAGGTGAAATACCGTCGCGTGTCCAACCGGATTGAGGCACAAATCGATCTGCCGGCAGGTATGACTGGCGCGCTGACCTGGAAAGGGCAGCAGACGATACTTCGCCAGGGTGAACAAACATTGGTGCTGCCGTGAAAGAGTGCATTGGGCTGGTGAGGAATTGCTCGCGGCGCGACGGCGGACAACCGCTCAGCCCACATTGACTTGCCCTTTGCGCACCTGCTCCGGCGTCCACCCCAATTCCCGCAGCTTGCGAATGCTCAACGAATCGTGCCGCTTCGCCAACCGTACTCCCGCCTCATCCCGCACCAGATCGCAGTGGTAATAATCCGGGATCGGCAGCCCGAGCGCCTTGAATAAAAGAATCTGCCGTGCCGTGGATTTCAGCAAATCCGCGCCGCGCACGACTTCCGTGATCCCCATCGCCGCATCATCGACGACCACGGCAAGCTGGTAAGCGGGCACGTCATCGCGTCTCCACACAATGAAGTCTCCGAAGTCGCTTCCCCCCACCATCCGCTGCGGCCCCAGATGCAGATCGGTAAAACAAATCTCCTCCCCGTCCGGAACGCGAAACCGCCAATTCGCTCCCGTTGGTTCGGCGAATTCCCCAGTCCATGTAGCGACGGCCGCCTCGGCCGTCCCGCGATGGCGAAGCCCAGCAGCCCCAGGCACGGACTCAGGCCGGCACGTTCCCGGATAAACCGGCTCATCATCCGATTCATTCGGCGCTCCCGCCGCCTGCGCTACATCCTTCCGCGAACAAGTACACGGATAAATGAATCCCCGCTCGCGCAGCCTCTTCCAAGCCTCGAGATAATGCCCGCGCCGCTCACTCTGTACATACGGCCCAACCGGCCCTCCGCAATCCGGGCCCTCCACCCACGAAATCCCGAGCCACCGCAAATCGTCGATCATTGCGTCCACAAACTCCGCCCGGCAGCGCTGCGGATCCAAATCTTCATTGCGCAGAATCAACTGCCCGCCGCGCTCCGCCGCTCGTTGCGCCGCAATCCAAAAGGTGCGCGCATGGCCGAGATGCAGCAGCCCGGTCGGCGAAGGCGCCAGCCGCCCCCGGTAAAGATTTGAACTGGAATCTGACACGAGAGATGTTTAGAAATTTAGGGACGCTCTACTGTGCCGCGCCCCGCGGTGCCGGCACAAACGCAACCTTCTCGGGAGTGATCTGCAGCATCGATCTCCCGCTGACGTGGACGAAGCTCAATTCCCGCGCCGCCAGCAGTGCGTTCACCGTGTCTTTCACCTTCGATCGCGCGATGAGATTTCCAAAGAAGACTTCCAGGTCCGCCTGCTCGATCGCAGTCACGCAGTCCACATACTTCGAGACCAGCGCCGACAGCGCCTCAGGCACCGACAGCCCCACGCCCTCCTTCACCGCATCCGGAGCCCAGCGATACAACACATCCCACACCGAACCCTCATTGGCCTTGTAATCCACGCGCGTGATGCGCAGCTTCGACCACAATTCCCCCAGAGCCTTGTCGAGCGCAGCCGTCGAAATCGAGCCGCCCAGCCGCTCCACCAATTTCTGCTTGGAAAGCGCCCCTTCGCGCTGGATCAGCGCGAACGCATCGCAGGCCAGCGCCGAATATGGAGACCGCGATCCCGCCTTCGGCGGCAGTTTGGGATTGCGCTCTCCCATCAGCGCATAGAAATAAGGAAACACCGACGCGGCCACCAGGAACCCGTTGTTCTCCTCAAACAGGTTCGCCTCAAACACCGTGCGCTCGCGCAGCAACCGCACCATCAACTCGGTGGCCTCCGCCGCCCGCGGATCTTTGAACGCATGCTGCCACTCCGGCAGCCGGTCCTCCGCACCCACAAACGCGCCAACAAACGTTGGCACCAGCAACGCCGGCCGCCGCGGATACATCAGGCAAAATCCGTTGTCCTCCAAAAACGCGCGCGCCTCCTCAATCGTCCGGATGGGCTTCCCATCCAGCCGCCACTTCTCGCGCCGCACTTGTTGAAGTTCCAGGTCCGTCATAAAAGCAGCTATCAGCTTTCAGCCCAAACCGCACCGTCTTAGCTGACAGCTGACAGCTGAGAGCTGACAGCTAGATTCTCTTAAAAGCAGCTATCAGCTATCAGCTTTCAGCCAAAACCGCACCGTCTTAGCGGATCGCTGAGAGCTAACAGCTGAGAGCTAGATCCTCTTAAACGCCCTCTGAATATCTTTCACAGAATACCTCAGCACCACCGGCCTTCCGTGAGGGCAAGACATGGGGTGGTCGGTTTTGGCCAGTTCGGCAAGCAGCCACTCCATTTTGTTTTGCTCCAGCGGCATGTTGACTTTGATGGCCGCATGGCACGCGATCGAGGCGGCGATGCGGGCGCGAATTTTTTCCAGATTGAGCGACTGCTCTTCGCGCGAGAACTGGTCGAGCAATTCGTGGAGCATGCGTTCGACGGCGCCCGCCTCAATTCCTGCTGGCGCGACTTTCACCGCCACGCTACGCGCGCCGAAGGGCTCGGCTTCGAATCCGTTATGCTGCAGTTCGTCGGAAATTTCGGCAAATACGGCCTGCTGTGCGGGAGACAGCTCCAGCACAATCGGCATGAGCAGGCGCTGGCTTTCCACTCTCTGCGCCGCGCGCTGCTTCAGCACGCGCTCGAACAGCACGCGTTCGTGCGCTACGTGCTGGTCCACGATCCATAGCCCGTCTTCGTTCACCGCGAGAATAAACGAATTCCGAATCTGTCCCAGCGGCTTCAACGTGCCCAGCGACGACAGCGTCGGCTCGTCGTCGCCGACCTCAAGTGCCGGAGCACATCCGTGGTCCGGGATGGCATCGAGTTGCCGTGGCGGCAGGCTCGGCTCAAACGCCGGAGCGAGCGGCGCCGACTCCAGTCCCCGCGCCACCGGAATTGCCGCATTCGCCTCCACCGCAATGCCGCCTTCGAATTGAAACCGCGAAGAAATCGGCGGCAGTGGCGGAGCCTGCAACGCAAATCCATCGGCTCCCGGCTCCCGCAATCCGCTTTCCGGAAGCCCAGAGCCGGAAGCCGGAAGCCGGGAGTCGGAAGCTGGAAGCCCTGACGATGGTTCCCACGGCTGCGCTCCCGGCGTCAGCGCCTGGCTCGCGGTCGCGTGCGCCCGAATCTCAGCCATGAACTGCGGCACGGGACGCGCCTTCATCAGCGCCGCCCGCACCGAGTCGCGCACAAAGTCATGCATCGCTGTCTGCTGCCGGAATCGCACCTCGGTCTTCGACGGATGCACATTCACATCTACCTCGGCCGCCGGCAACTCCAGAAACAGCAGCACTACCGGATACACCGTCGGCGGAATAATGTTGCGGTACGCCTCGGTAATGCCATGCTGCACCAGGCGGTCTCGAATCAGCCGCCCGTTCACGAATACAAAAATCGAATTGCGGTTGAGCTTCTGAATCTCAGGCTTCGAAACGAAGCCGTGAATCCGCATCTCGCCCGGCTCTCTGGGCTCGGTTTCCTCCTCGGCTACTCGCCGCCACGGCGGAGGCTGCGGCAGCCCGACGCGTTCCAGCGCCTGCCGCGACGCGATCGGAATTAGCTGATCGAGCGTCTCCTTGCCGAACACCTGGTAGACGCGCTCGCTGTGTCCGGCCACCGGAGGCGCTACCAGCATGGCATTCGCCGCTGAATGCAATTCGAAATGTTTGTCGGGATGCGCCAGCGCGTAATGCGTGACCAGAGAAGCGATGTGCGATAACTCGGTCGATTCAGCCTTCAGAAACTTTTTCCGCGCGGGAACATTGAAGAACAAATCGCGCACCGTGATTGAAGTTCCCGGCGGCAATCCCGCCTCTTCCACTCGCGCAATCTTTCCCCCATTAATTTCGATGACCGTGCCGGAATCATCTTCCGCCGCCCGCGTCTCCAGCCGCAGCCGCGACACGGACGCAATCGAAGGCAGCGCCTCCCCGCGAAATCCCAGCGTGGCCACGCTCAGCAGGTCTTCCGCATTCTTGATCTTCGACGTCGCGTGCCGCTCGAACGCCAGCATGGCGTCGTCGCGCACCATGCCGCAGCCGTTGTCGGTGATCTGAATCAGTTTTTTCCCACCCGCCTCCACGCTGATCTTGATGCGCGTCGCCCCCGCGTCCAGCGAGTTCTCCAGCATCTCTTTCACCACGGACGCAGGCCGCTCCACCACTTCGCCGGCGGCGATCTGGTTGGCAACGGTCTCGGAAAGGACGTGGATGCGGCCCATGGTCAGGGGTCAGGGATTAGGGGTCAGTGGTCAGTTTCGCAGATGGGATAGAAAAAACAAAGCTGGAGGCAGCCCGCAGAAGTAAAGGCGCTCCGTCCGAACGGAGCGCCTGTGCTCTCAAAAGAATTACTGGGTCACCGTCAAGTTGAACGTGAGAACCGGCGCAGCAGTAATGCTTGTTCCGACACCGCTGGCATTCACGGTAATGGGATACGTGCCGAGCGGCGTTCCCTGATTCTTCACTGTGCTGGATCCGCTACCGCAGGACGCCAGCCACAAGGTAGAACATACCAGCACAGCCACCAGGCCGATGATACGCAGTACTATCCAAGAGCGCTTGGGCGATGCAAGCGTGAACATGATCCCGAATACTCCCGGCAACAGGGCAGCGTAGAGAATTCTGGTTCCCCGATCCAGGGGCCGCTGCAGCCTGGCTGTTGGCGCGGTCGTAGAAATGGTGAGCGACACCGTCGTCGCACTGGTCGGACTGGCCGGATTGAAATTGCAGGTCGACTCGGAGGGAAGCCCGGTGCAACTGTAGGTTACCGGCACAACTGTCTGTGAGCTGGTGCCGCTCGTGACCACGAAACCATCCGTGCTGCCGACGGTCATATTCACCGCCTGGGTGATCTGTCCCTGCGCGACCGAGACCGTGCCGCCAGCCAGCGGCGAAGAGAGCGAAAAATGTGCTATCGCCGATGTCAACGCAATGGAGGCCGCCGGGTGAGTCAACTGGCTCAGAACGCCCGTCGTCGCCGTAACGTTCAGCGTACCGGTAGTGCTGCCGGCCACGATCGTCGCCGTCGTGGTCGCGGCGGCGCCATTCAGTGTGACCGTGCCGGGGCTGAACGAACAATTTGTCCCACTAAGCCCGGAGCAGGAAAATCTGACCGAGCCGGTGAAGTTGTTAACGGGAGTCACCGTGATCGTCGCCGTGCCGCTCTGTCCGGGGAAGAGTTTGAGGCTGGTCGTGGTTGAGCTGGCGGTGAAGTCAGGAGGAGTGGCTGCAGCCGTCAGCAAATTGTTCACATCCACCGAGCCCAATCCAGTAACCAGGTCATATCCTGTTCCCGCAGAGAACCCGAGTACGCCAGTGCTCGGACACCATAATGACGAAGGCTGCGGAGCACCAGGAGTGTTCGGACTGCAGTACACCTTGTTGTCGCCGGTGGTGATGTCGTGAAAAGCGTTCGGAGCCACGGCCGCCAGTTGGTAGAGCAGCGGATTGACGTTGCCGTTGGGGCCGCCAGTCTGCTGGTTCAGTAAAACCACCATGCCTGCGAAAACGGGAGTGGAAGCTGAGGTCCCGCCAATAATCGATACGTATGTATCCACTGCCGTGGTAATTCCATTTGCGCAGCTGCTGGTCGTGCCCGTCTGGCCCAGTTGATCCAGAGGCGTGCAGAAGATATAGCCGGGGAAGTTCGGGCTCGCGAAAAAGGAGACGTCGGGCGAGAAACGCACGTTCCCCTGTCCCGAGACGGTTACCGTTTGCCAGGATGGTTTTGGAAACCCGGAAACGCAGGCAGAGAAATTCGAATTCTGCTTCGCGCAATTGCTGGGGCCGCCGCCAGTGGAAGACGGTCCAATATCCTGCTGGGCCGTGGCTTCGGAAGTAATCGGCACCCAGCCCGGCTGTTTGGTGGAACCACCTTGTTTGCAGAAAGTACTGCCGGAATTCGCTTGGCAGTACTGCATGAATTCGTAGTCGTCGTTCCAGGCCTGTTCTGGAACGTAAGAAAGGGCCGTCCCGCCGTCGGTGCCGTTGCTGGTACCCCAGTAAGTGGATGTGAAATCGGCCAAAGGCGTGGCCGAGCCGCCGACGCTGGTAACCTCTGGGCTGCTCGCCGGATAACTCACAGCGAGACCCTGGGTAGCGAGGTTCGTGCTGGTTAGGGTGGCGGAGTAATCGCATTCCGCGGCTCCCGTATCACCGCTGGAGTTCACGAATGTAATTCCTTCCGCATTCGCCTTTTGCAGCTCGACTTCCTCTGGTCCGGGTTGTCCGGTGGACGGGATCAAAACGTTGTTGTCCCCAAACTCGCATAATCCATAACTCAGGCTGATCACCGGCGCGATGTTGTTGTCGACCGCATAGAAATAAGACGTGAATGTGTCGGTTGAATTCACATAAATAATCTTTGCTTTGCGGGCGACAGCGCCGGCCCATTCCAGGTCTAAATCAGCCTCCATCAGATCCCCGGTGGTCAACTTTACCCCGGGCTCGGTTCCACCCAACACATACTTAAAAAAAGAGTCATCGCATGGATTGGCGCTGCTGACCAGCCCGTTGACGTCCGTTTTGCAATTCGTAGTCGAGATCGTCGTCAGCCCGAAGCCGCTGCGAAAGTCGTTCAGGTCTGCTAGGTAAATATCGGTCTGGCCCATCACCGCCAACTTCTGGCCTGTACCATCGATCCCCGAAGAGTAAAGCGCATTGATGTCGTAAATCGTCCCCAGATCTCCCGGAGCCACTAGCTGCCCGAAGCTGGAGCTGTTGTAGTACGGCCGCGCTCCGATATTCTTCCGGATGCCCATTGCCCTGGGCAGAAAATCGTGTAACCCGCGGAAGCCAGTCACGATTCCCGCCACGCCTTCAGGAACCGACGGCGCCCTCACGTTGGCGTAGTGCATCTCGCCGTTCACATTGAAGTGATGAATTTCGGTGCCCAGGGCGCTCGCCACCTGCGCGGCGGTACCCTCAAATGAAACCCAGTTGCGCCCGCGCGCCGCACGGACATTGGTGAATCCCTGCGCTTCCAGCCAGGTCGTGATCTGCCGAATATCGTTGCGGGTAAGTCCAAACCGGTCGGCCCACTGTTCCGGGGTGAGCCATTTGTGATAGTTGGGCGAGTTGCGGTCTTGCTGCTCGGCGAGGAGTTGCGTCAATGCCTTTTGCTGCGCCGCGGTCGGCACCGTCAAAAGGGTCATGGTTCCCATCTGCATCGCCGGGTCTACCGGGCCCTGGTCCAATTGCGGCAGCGCCCGGTGGTGCACGTGTCCTGTTAACGGCACGCTCCGGCCACTAAATAACGTCCCCTGGATCCGGTCAGGCTGCGCGGCGTAGCTCAGGCTCGACAATACGACGCTGGTGAACAGTAGACATACTTGGGCCCTGCGCTTCGACATGAAAACACCCCTGTGTGCTGGAACGCGCCTTATTATTTCTATGCTTATACGGCTTATCCCATGTTCGATCAAGTGGCCTAGGGTGAAGGTTGTATGGGCGGCACAAAGTTACGAGCCTTTGACGTTCAAAATTCAGCACTTCCGGCGCGCGCAGGCAAAAACCCCGTGAAACCCGAGAAGTCGCGGTGGAATGTGGCATTATACCGGGAAAATCCCTGTTAATCCCGGGTTGCTGCCGTATACTGCCTAGCCGTCCCCATGCCCGTAGCTGAAGCCCCGAAATCCCGCCTCGCCTACATCGACTGGATGCGGGGACTCGCCTGCCTGCTGATGTTTCAAACCCACTGCTACGATTCGTGGCTCGGTGGTGCGGCCCGGCAGGGCCGGTTTTTTATGCGCTCCCAACTGCTGGGTACTTTTCCCGCGCCGCTGTTCCTGTTTCTGGCGGGCATCTCGTTCGCCTTGGTGACGGAAAAGCTACGGCGCAACGAGGTCTCGCCGGGAAAAATTGCCGCCAGCACCATCCGTCGCGGGGCAGAAATCTTCGGCTTCGGCCTGCTGTTCCGTCTGCAGGAGTACGTGGTCGCCTGGGGCTGGGCCCCGAAAAGCGACCTGTTCCGCGTGGATATCCTGAACACCATCGGCCTTTCCATGATGTTAATGGGAGCAATGTGCTGGGTTGTCCTGGTCGTATGTGGCGCGGAATCTGGCGCGGGCGCGGAAAACTCTGGCGCGGGCGCCCCCGCCCGCGAACAGCCGACACCCTCAGACACCGCGTCCAACACTCACACCCGCCTAGCCCTGGTTCTGACCGCGGCCACGACCGCGCTCCTGATCTCTCTTCTAACCCCGCTGCTCTGGACCACATGGCAGCCGCGTTGGCTCCCCTGGCCGCTCGAATCCTATATTAATGGTGTTCATAATCTGGGATCTCCGCAACCCTGGCTCTTTCCCGTCTTCCCCTGGACGGCTTTCGCCTTCGCTGGCCTCGCCGTCGGATTCATTCTGCAATCCGAATGGACGCGCGCCCGCCAGACGCGCGCCTTCCTCTTTCTAGGAGCCGGAGGAGTCCTGCTGATCGAACTCTCGCGCTGGCTCGACCGCCAGCCGCGCCAACTCTATGCCGTGTACGACTACTGGCACACCAGCCCCAACTTTTTTCTGATTCGCGTGGGCATGCTGCTGGTGATCGTCACCGCAAGCTACGCCTGGTGCCGCTGGGGCGCCGGCCAGTGGGGATTCAGCCCGCTCATCCAACTCGGCCAAGCCTCGCTGCTCGTCTACTGGGTACACATCGAATTTGTCTACGGACGAGTATCGATCCTGCCGAAACACCGGCAGGGAATCGCCGGAGCCTCGGCCGGACTGCTGGCAATCTTTCTCGCCATGCTCGCGCTCGCCTACATCCGCACCCACACCAAAGGCTGGATGAAGAATCGTTTGGGAAGCACTCCAGCAAAACCTGCGAGACTGCAGCCAGACCGCGGAATTTCCTAACAGAGACTGCCCCTGTGAACCTCTGTGCCCTCTGTGGTTAGCTTGTTGTTTTCCCGCGCAGGAACTCCACCACTTCCCGCTCCGCCCAACGCCCATCATATCCGTCGCCATCCGGCTGCCCGATGAAGGCGCAGTGCCCGCCATCTCCAGTTTCGATGAACGTAATGTGCGGATTCGCCAGAATCCGTTCCCGAGTCGAAGGCAGCATGCGAATAAAAGGATCGTTCGCCGCGTGAATAATCAACGCTGGCACGGCAATCCGGTCCACCACGTTGGCCGCCGCTGCCCGCGCATAGTAATCGTCCGCCCCGGTGAATCCGCAGTAGTACGCCGTGATGCGGTCATCGAACAGCCGCAGGCTCGAAACTCCTCGCAGCCGCGATAAATCAAACTTGCCCGGAAACAATTTCGCCTTAATCCTGATGCGACGCAACAGCTGCACCAGAAAGTAATACTCGTAAAGGCGATTCGCCGGCTCGTGCAGCGCGTCCGCCGATGCCGCCAAATCCATCGCCGGACAAACCGCTGCCACCGCCTTGAATTCCGCCGGATGGTTCTTCCCCCACTCGCCCGCCAGCTTCAACACGAGGTTTCCGCCCATGGAGAATCCCACCAGCGCGAACCGTGAGATGCCCTCGTTCACCAAGCTGCGCGCCACTGCGGCCACGTCTCCCGACAGGCTCGAGTTATAGAGCGTGGGCGCGCAATGATCCATGCCGCCGCAGTTGCGCTGGTTCATAAGGACGACGTTCACCCCAGCCGCCAGCCCGTTTCGCGCCACGCCCAGCATGTACTGGGAGTCCGATGACCCTTCCAGTCCGTGTACTGCAATCACGGTCAACGCGGAGTTGCGATCCTTCGCTTGCCAGTAGCACCAGCAGCGCACCTGGGTTCCCGGCGCAACTTCCACCAGCCGTTCTTCCGGTCGAGGCAGAGAAATTCTCCGGCGCAGCAGAAAACTGGCTACCGTCTGCACGTGTCCACCGCCCAGCCAGCGCCGCGCCCGGAAAGGATCGCGAGACTCCGTCGCCTCCGATCTCGAAGGCACAGAATCCCCAGTATCAGGTTTTGAGATTTGCGAACTCCCCACAAATTGATTCTAATAGGTATTGGAGTCGCCCATGCCCATTTACGAGTACATTTGCAAACAATGCCGGCACCAGTTCGAAGCCCTGGTCTATGGCAAAGAAAAAGCCGAATGCCCCAAATGCCACGCCACCAAGCTTGAGCCGCAGCTTTCGGTCTTCGCGGTTTCAGCAAAGGGTTCGTCGCCGTCAGCCTCACCGGCGGGCGCATGCGGCTCTTGCGGCGATCCTCGCGGCCCCGGCTCCTGCTCGCTGCGCGATATGAATTAAGTTCGTCGCACGGCCGCTGAAATTTGTGCCCGCGCAGGTAAAACCCATCCCACAACCGCGCGCATCGTAGCAAGAAAAAGCCGCTCCACCGAACCCGTCTGGAGGCCTTATGAAGCTGTTCGTCGCCCTGACCGTGGTTGCCGCAAGCCTCACCGCCTACTCGCAAACGAAACTGCCTGGAGAAATCAAAGGAACCGTCACAGACGCAACCGGCGCGCCGATCTCCGGCGCCACTGTCTACGCAGTTTCGCAGAACACCGGGTTCAGCGATGCCACGTTGCGATCGGCGAAATCTGATCGCAATGGAATGTTTGATTTTCGCGGGGGATTCGCGCTCGGCTCCTACAAACTTTATTCGCGCAAGGACGAAGACTCCTATCCCGACCCGCTCGACAAATTCTACGCAGACCCCCAGGCCGAAGCGCAGGCGGTTGAGCTCACCGCGGCCCATCCTTCAGCCACCGCGACGGTGACGTTAGGACAACAAGCCGCAGTCCTCGCCGGAAAAATCGTCGACGCCATTACCGGGGATGCGATTCGCGCCTCGCTTGCCTTCGTTGACGGGCAGGGCAACGGTCACTCGATTTCAGTGGACGGCGATTACCGCATCCTGGTCCCGCCGGGAAAAGATGTGACGCTGATGGTCACCGCGATGGGAGCGCGTTCCAATCGTGCCCAGATCCCGGTCGCTCCGCTGCGGCTCGAGCCCGGCCAGCACGTCTACATGGATCTTTCGGTCAGGCAATAATCTTGCAGAAAAATGGGGAGGGCAGGGAAGAGCTGACACCCGTCTCTGACGGGCCAGCGTGAGTATCTCCCGACCACTCCCCGAAGGCAACTAAAATCGCGCGGCATCCTCTCTGCGCTACACAAACTTTCACTTTACCTGCATGCGCGAAGCACAAAGCTTGCAACTTTCGTCATGCTTCGCAAGATCCTGCACACATTTCAGGCGAAGGGATTTTCGTCGGCGGTGGGCCCATAAATCACCGGAAGCGGAACATTCAGCAACCGCAAATACACAGACAACTGCCCGCGATGGTGATACCAGTGATTGAGCATGATGGTTCTCACAATCTCGATGCGCGGCCGGTTGAGAAGCTGCCGGTCTTTGTTCATCAGCCGCCACATGCCTTTCGCCTCCTGATCGGTCATCTCCTGCAGGCAGTGCTCCGCATCGCGCACACTCTGCTCGAACGCAACCATGATTTCTTCGGTGTTGTTGGGCTGCGGCGGCACAAACGCGCCCTGCGCTACATCGAAACTTTCCTGCGGAATGATTCTCGCCAGGTTTCCTGGCACTGCCGCTATATGCCAGGCCAGTTGCCCCAGGGTCATCGATTTCTGATGCGGCTTCCAGGCCAGCTTGTCCGCCGGAACCCTCTCCAGCACGCGCCGCGTGGTGGCCACCTCCTCCCGGAACTCACTCACAATCGGCTCAACCATCGTCCCAATCGTCATCGTAGCCATATCTTCGTCTCCTAGAAGTATTCGTATCGCGTCCAAAAGTATCGCCGTCATATCGCCGCCAAGGTAGCGCCGGCGTCCTCGCCGGCTGTCGCGGGGGCGTCCCGCCCCCGCGCGTATCAGTCGTCTAACCTACTCCGAACAACACCCATGCTTCTTCGCATCACCCGTATTCTCATACCGGTCATGATGCCGCACCCAGGCCATGGCATGCGGCTTCATCTCCGCCTCGTCCCGTCCCTTCGGCGTCAAATCGATGAAGTTATAAGCCGGCAGCAGAATGTCGAGCCCGCGCGCATACGTCGAGTACGTATGAAAGATCTCTCCGGTCTGGTCGCGATAGAACACGCTCGCCCCCGGCCGCTCCTCCGACGGAAAATCCACCATCGCGTAGTTGTAGTAGGCCTTGCCCTTCTGGTCCTTCGCCGCCGTCACCTGGTAGTCGTAGTTAAAATCGCTGCCGAACGACGACACCCACTTGAACGTCCATCCCATGCGCTTCTGAAACGCCTGAATCTCCGGCAGCGTTGCCCGCGATACCACGGCCAGCGTCGTATCCCGCTGCGCCATGTGCACCCGTGCGCCGTCGAACGTGTCCGCCAGGAACGAGCAACTCGGGCATCCCTCTTTCCATCCCGGCCCGAACATGAAGTGATAAATAATGAGCTGGCTGCGCCGGTCGAAAAGATCGCCCAGAGTCTCTTTGCCGTGAGCTCCCTCGAATACGTATTTCTTTTCAACTTTTTCCCATGGCAACTCGCGCCGTTGCCGGCTCAATTCATCCCGCAACCGCGTGAACTCTTTTTCTTTGCGCAGGAATTCCTTGCGCGCCGCTATCCACTCTGCCGGCGATACCACCTTTGCCGGGATTTTCTCCATCGTCGCTGTCGTCATAGGTCACTCCTTCTCTTTCGAATTGCTTTTCCCACTTTTCTTCTTGCGAAGAACTCTTGCCACCAGCGCCGTCAACCCGCCCGTTGAAAGCACGCTGCCCACCACCACTCCCGCGCTTGCCACGCATGCTGGACACATACCATCCTCCTTACTTCGCTTTGCGCTCGGCGCTTGCCTTGATGCGCTCGTTGATGTGCGTCCATCCCCCAGTCACGCCGCGCCGGTGCTCTTCCTGAATCAGTCCGAACGCCTTGTGATGGAACTTGATCACCGTCTCGCCGCTCTCCTGGCTCAGCCGGTACTGCAGGTTCGACACCACCGCGTACGACATGAACAGCGGCCCGGTAACCTCGAGCAGCGTGGGACGCTTGATCGCCTGCACATGTCCCCACAGATGTCCGTTGCCGTCGCCCAGATCGCGGAACCAGCGCCCTCCCGGCCACGCCTCCAGCTTCATCGGCATCTTCCCCTGCTGACTCTCGTTCTCCGGCCCCAGTTGCTCGAGCAGCGCCTCAAACGTTTGCTCCAGCGTTGCCCGCACCCGGATCTCCTGACTCACCGTCAGGGTCAAACTCTCAATTCCCGGTAACGTCTGACTGATACTCATCGCTTCCTCCTCAAAAGTGTTTGATCCCCAATGAACGGACAACGTGAACGATCGTCCAAGGTCACCGCTGACGATCGCAAATAACGTGGAAGAGCGGCTCTTTACTGCCGCGTAAGGCGCATCGAAACTCGTCGGGCTTTAGCCCCCGTGTTCCTCGTCCGCCTTCCGCGCCTTCTCCTCCGCCCGTTCCTTAATCCGCAACAACTGATGCGCCCACAGCCGCTCAAACGTCTTGGTCCACTCATGCAGCGGACGAATCGCCTCCGCATTGGTCCGATACAACATATGCCGTCCATTCCGCCGCACTCTCACCAACCCCACATCGCGCAGCACGCGCAAATGCTTCGACACCGACGGCTGCTCCAGCCGAAGCTTCACCACCAGATCGCCCACCGGCCGCTCGCCCAGCGCCAGGTAATCCAAAATCTCGCGCCGCCGCGGCTCAGCCACAGCGTTAAAAGCGTCGGAAGTAGTCGCAGCCCGTGCCATGAGCAAACTATATATTCCTATATGGGAATATGTCAAGCCCTCAAAAAACCTTTTTGCAGGCCGTTAAAAACAGAGCTACGACTCAGAATGGAAAACTAAAATCGGTTGAGAGGCTTGGGTCTGCACCGCGACAAGATTATGGACTATCAGCACGCCCAGATCGCAGAAATTTACGATGTCGCGAACCCATGGGCGCAGGATAACGACTTCTACCTTTCCCTCGCCGGGCCGCGCCCATGCAGTGTCCTCGACCTGGGTTGCGGTACGGGCACGCTTTGCTGCGCCCTCGCCGAACGTGGTCACCGGGTGACAGGGGTTGATCCAGCAGCGGCCATGCTGGCGGTGGCCAGAAGCAAGCCTCACGCGGCACAAGTGGAGTGGATCGAGTCTTCTGCGCAGAACTACAAGTCACACCCGCGCTTCGACCTGATCGTCATGACTGGCCACGCTTTCCAAGTCCTGCTTACCGACGCCGACCCGCTGGCAGTATTGCAGGTCATGCGCAGCCATCTCAACGAGCGCGGCAAGATTGCATTTGAGACTCGCAATCCGCGCGTCGATTGGGTTGCCGAGTGGGCAGGCCGGACCCGCATGTTGCCCGGCGAAGTTCTCGAGACTTTGGAGATCACTAGCAAAGACGGGGAATTCATCTCGTTCCAGACTTCCTACCGCTCTCCGCACGTGACGCTGACCACGAGCAGCACGCTGCGCTTCTCATCGCGAGAACATGTAGAGGCCCTGATCGCGCGTTCGGGACTGGCTGTCCGTGACGTCTTCGGAGACTGGGACGCCGGCCCATTCGACCCCGCACGCTCGCGGGAAATGATCTTTATCGCAGAGATCTGCAGGTAACCATTACAGGCTTTGAGCGCTGGTCATTATGTGATAAGGGGGATTTATCGTCAATCATCCGATCTGGGGATTACCAGTGTGCAACGGTCGATCCTTTGTGATCCATACGCGGTCGCGATGCGGATTAGTGCGCGGTTGCCCAGTGCCGAGTTCGCACTTCTCTCCCGGAGCGGCTCCACAAGTCGGACACTGAACCGCGAGCGCCTGCTTTGGCCTGAGTTCTTTTGTCACACAAAACCTCCACGTACAAAAGGGTCGTCAATTAGACGAAGCTCCGGGAAGCCCATCTGGACGGCCTACGCCCTTCTGACAACGGACATGGGCCGATTTTGCAGAAAGGCGCTGATAAGGGCGCTATTTATTTGCAAACCGCCGTTGTAGTAGACGAAGCCCTTCTTCTTGAACGCATTCATAAATTTGCTTACCCTTGCGCGGGTGGTACCCACCATCTCCGCGAGGGTTCCTTGGCTCACCTTGAGGGGGTTCTCTGGCTTTGATTCCTTGGTTATTTGCCCAAACAACAACAGAACCCGTGCCAGTCGCTTTTCGCTGAAATTGAAGAATTGATCTGCCAGGTCTTCCTCGACTCGAATAACTCGGGAAAGCAGATACGCATTAAGCAACGCTGCAAAGTCCTTGTCGTGCTTGAGCATGCGAAGCGTGCTCTCCTTCTGCAAGCGAGTGATATTGGAGGGCCCAATTGATCGCGCCGTGTACATCCGCAGAGATTGTCCGCCCAGACAGCCTTCGCCAAAAAAACTACCCCGCGGCAGGACCGCGATTATCGCTTTTTTGCGGCGCGTAGCCGCCATCGTGAGCTTCACCGTACCGCTCTGGATATAGAAAACTGCATCGGCTTTGTCCCCTTGCGAAAAAATGATCTCGTTGTCTCGGAAGCTCCGCACAGTCATCGCAGAACGGAATTTTTTGCGGAAAACTGTGGAACTGAAACCGAGAGTTTGCTCAATCGCCATCTGTCTCCTCGGTACAATCAATTCACTTGGGAGTACCGTCCTCCGTATAGAAAAATAGATCATATGGCTCGGGAATATGACGTGCATGGTCAATAAAGCTCATACACAATTGCACACAGTATCTAAGTGGTAATCTCGTGCAAACTGCTCTGACCCGCGGCCATGGCAGGACTTGCGCAAAGCTTAGTTTGGGAAATCAAGCTTGGTTTGCGAAATCAGGCGATTGCGCGTTTTGACCGCTGGTTACTGAGTGGAACGGAGATATCTTGTCAGTTGCCCTCGTCAGACTTGGGAAGGTCTGCTTATTTTTGTTTCGCAAAGAATTCGGCGGCGGCCGCCTGAGTGTCTTCGTGACTCTGCTCTTTGACCTGTTGGTTGATTCCCCACTCGTGGCCGAAAGGATCTACGATCTTTCCGTAACGTCCTCCCCAGAACATGTCCTGCACCGGCATGGTTACCCGCGCACCGGCTGCGACCGCACGTTCAACAACCGCGTCCGCATCGTCTACCAGGAGGGTAATGCGCACACCCGTTCCGCCGAGCACCTCCGGTGACTTGCACGTTCCACCTTCGCTCGCGGGAAACTCGTCGCAGACGAAGAACTTGTGTCCGTCCAAAATCAATTCGCCGTGCATGAGCTTCTCGCTGCCCGGTTTCATCATTCGGTGTACTTCCTCAGCGCCAAAAACACTTTTGTAGAAATCGAGCGCAGCGGGTCCGTTGCGCACGATCAATTCGGGGATGAACTGGTCCTCTCGATGCATCGTTTCCTCCGATAGCCGCTCACCCGCAAGAGTTTACATGCATCTGTTCAGAACCATCTCGCTTAGCTGGCGAAACCAGGCGATCGCACGTTTGACCGCCGGCCCTCGAGTGTTATCGCGAATTTTGCAACCCTTACGCAACGGCTGGCCGCTGTCCAGCCTGCTTTCCCGGGGCCAGCACCAGCAGGACTACACCCATCACACCCAGCTCGCGCGAAATGATCTTTATTGCGGAAATCTCCAGGTGACCATTACAGGTTTTGACCCCTGGCCATTGAGTGAACTCGAGATTTTATGTCAACTGGTGTGAGTCCTTCAGCCTACGGTTTAGGATTCCCATTGCTTGTTAATTCAGATTTCGAGATCGGGGGACGGGGCTCTTTTACTCTTTGTTCGGTTTCGACCAGAAACAACTGGAAGTGGCTGAAGCGATGCACTCTCTGATAACGACGGCCCCGGTACTCGACATATATCGATGCACTTTCTGGGAGCCAAAGACGGAACTTATATCTTGACGACTCTACAGGCGCATAAGCCACATCGGAGTGTACGACGTGTAAATTGATTTCTGGGATGGGAGCCGCCAAATCCGTCTGCAGACGCAACACTTGGTAGTTGTCCGTCGAAATCCACACCCGTCCTTTAAGCCTGAGAAAATACTGCGAATACTTAACTCGGAGCGCGCTATACGCTTTGCTGGAATTGGGCCCTTCTTCAAATCGCACTTGCCACGCCGGCGTTCCTTGAAAGTCTGTTCGTCCTTCACAGCGAGTTTCAAGGTTTCCAATTAGTTTTGGATGAAACAACAGGGCGAAGGCAGCGGTTCCGGTGTCCTCAAGTGGTGGCCTTTCCGTCTGTCGTCTTGCACTACGGTATTCGTTAACCCAGAAGTCTTCATAGGAGCTCTCCTGGATCTCGGCTACGTAGCTAAACGTCTCCCTGATCGAATTGCGGGGTTTCCCATTCTTGCTCAACTCGGTGTGTTCGATCTGCTCGGTCGCCGTGAACCGCTGGAGGCTCTCAGCCAGCTCAATGACCCGCTGACTTGCCCCTTGCAGAATCTCCGATAACGGACAAGCGGCATCCTCAACCACCGGGGGAACACCCTCATTGATATCCGCGGGCGGCATCCCTCGCTGCTCCTCTTGCACGTTTGGGTGCGGAGAGGCCTTCGATTCCGGGTTCTCGAGGACGGCGCGTGGGCCGTTTTCCAGTTTAGCCAGCATAGTCTTTGCCATAGCCGCCCGCTCGCGATTGTGGGTGTACTTCAAGTACAGTCGGACCTGTTCCTCCTCCCGTGTGGCATCGCCTTTCAACTTATAAATTTGGGCCAGCAGGAAGTAAACACTGGGATCCTGCCGGTCTTTGCCGAGATCGAGCGCCCGCAGCCCGCTTTTTTCCGCTTCGCTCAGGTTGCCTAGATTCGCGTTGGCTGCGGCCTGGTACTCGTAAGCCAGGACGCTACTTCCATCGAGCTCAAGTGCGCGGCTGCTGTGCTTTAGTTCCTCGCCCCACTCCTGGGTTCGCGATGCAATCTCGGCCTGACACAGGTATGCCGGCAGATAAGCCGCATCCACCTTTGTGGCCTGGGAACAGGCCTTCATGGCATTCTCGGAGCTGTGCTCGTCGGCGAGCACTTGCCCCAGCGTCACCCAGGCGGCGGCATACTTCGGATATTTTTGGACTGCCTTACGCAGATGCTGTTCGGCAGTGGAAGATTTCTTCTTCGCTAGATCCGAGCAAGCTCTCTGATACTCTCTCCTGGCCTTTGCTGGGATCCCCAACTGCGCCGCGGCAACAACGCTGGTACGCACTCGGTCCAGCGGGGGCAGCAGACAGGTATCGTTTCTTGGTCTTTCGGTGTCGGGGGCAGAGTTTGGCTTGATAGGAATCGTTATAGTCCCGCGAGAATCGCTAACGGGAGCTGAATTCACCGCCGGCCTTGGCTTTGGTTTTGGATTTGGATCTGGTTTTTGTGCGGCTGAGATCGGAGCCAGAGCAAGAAGTAAGGTGATCAGCGGTAGAATGTCG
The DNA here is from genome assembly GCA_035710825.1 of Candidatus Sulfotelmatobacter sp. Taxonomy (GTDB): domain Bacteria; phylum Acidobacteriota; class Terriglobia; order Terriglobales; family Acidobacteriaceae; genus Sulfotelmatobacter. Next base: position 7,047 of record DASTCU010000005.1, on the reverse strand, counting down.
CGGTTGGGCTTCAACGGCGCGCCTCCGTGTCGAAAATTGCCGACTGGGGCCCGAGCAATGGGTAAGAACGAAAACCTGTGATTTCAAGCGCCCCAGTTAGAGGGAAGTAGAAAAGGGGCGACACAACAACGTCCCAAGCTAGCCAGGGATTTTCCTGCTACTGACTGCTCCTGTCAAGGTGAAAACACGCAACCGTTGGAAGCGGCGATTGCGCGTTTTGACCGCCGGCCCTCGAAGGTTATCGCGAATTTTCCAACCCTCACGCAGCTGCTGTCCGCTGTCCTGACTCCTTTCCCGGAGCCAGCACTAGAAGGACTATACCAATCACAACCAGCACGGCAGAGCCGCCCAGAAATCCTGCGCGTTCGCTCGCCATTTCAAATCCCAATATGGACATCACCGCCGCATGAGCGAAGCTCGACCACGCTGCGAAGGCGATCAGGCTGCGATGCGCCGGTGGATTCCTCACGGCGATGAGCAGGAAAACGCCGAGCGCGAAATAGAGGCCCATCATCATGGTGTCGCCTGTGTCCGAATGTGCCGGATCCCTTAAACCGCCGATGGCGGGATAAGCGGCAGCCGAAAAGAACAAGCCCACTACCACCAGCACAACCTTCAGCGCCCGCTCTCGCAGCATAGCGCCCTCCTCCTGCACAACACCAAGGAACTTCCATCAGCCCGAGAAAACTCTTCTTCATCAGGCGTCCAGTACCGACGCTCGCTTGCTCTCCAGACGTTTCATGACTTTCTCGGCATTCTCGGGTTTCACCCCCGCTTGTTCCAAGGCGGCGCGAAAGTGCTTCAGGAACAGGTCGAAATGCGCATGGTTCAGGCCGCTATCTCTGAAGGGGGCATGGGCCGCGTGAATATCTTTGCCGGTATACACTCGCCCGCCGAGGAGCATGGAAACGAACATAACCTGCCGGGACCGGAGGTGATCCATGTCTGCACGTTCGAAGAAGGGCCGCAGATCATCGTCCCCCAAAACTCTGTTGTAGAAAAGTTCCGTAGCAGCCTTGATGATGCTACGTCCCCCAATCAGTTCGTAGAGGTCTTCATTCATGGTGTCCTCTTTGAGATAGGGCGGCCAATTCTTGTGCGAGGATAGCGGCAGCGACTGTAGCGTCGCTATTCCGCCTTCGTTCTCTCTACCCCACTGTCTCCGGCGTCTGACCCGCCCGCCGCCCCGCCAGTAGCAGCCCAATCCAGCAGCTCACCGGCCAACTCAGCAGCCACGACAGCCAATACCAGTGCGGCCAACCCTTGCTCCAGTTGGGAATCGTCGCCGCCATGCCCATCACTTCCCCGACAATAAAGAACCAGAGCACATGCCTCCCCGGCCGGCTGGGAGCGAAGCGCGCGCAAACCCACGCACACAGAATCGAGATCACGACAAAGAATGCCGTGCTCGCCAGGAGCGCAGCGTTCGAAGGAATACGTCCCCTGACGAAGTCGCCCGGGAACAGGCGCGACAGCAGCGGGTCGGTTCCCAGCACAAGAACTATCGACAGCATGTAGCTGCCCACCACCACGGCAATGGATTTCAGCATCGCTTGTACCTCCGCATGCGGCGTTTCCTGGAAACGACTTACCCGCAACCAGTCTTGCCGTGGGAGTGTACATCAGTAAATGGTTGCTCGCACCCTCTAGTTGAAGCCGGGTACGCCTAAAACCAGTCGCTGCGGTAGGCCACCCACCACGCAGCAAAAAGGATTGGGATGGTGGCGGCGCAGGCCCACCAGAAAGGCAGCATGAAATCGGCCAGCAGCCCCAGCAGCATGAAGACCATCCAGAATATCTTTTTCTGCATGGAAAACGATGACCTCCGGTTGAGCACTGCCTCTCATCATCCCACGCCCACCGGCTTGCAATCTCTTCAGAATATCTACGCGGGAGGCGGACCCGAATAAAAAAGGTTACACTTACTGGCGTTCAAGGCTCGATCGTGGAGGCCCGCCGTGGAATTCAACGAGAAAGCTCGTCTGCAGGCGTTGCTCAAGTACAAGATTCTCGATACTGACCCGGAAAAAGCTTTCGATGACCTCACCATTCTGGCGTCGCACATTTGCGAAACTCCGGTTGCGCTGATCTCGCTCATCGACTCCGACCGGCAGTGGTTCAAATCGAAGCACGGCATAAATGTGAGCGAAACGCCGCGCGAAGTTTCATTCTGCGCCGTCGCCATCCAGCAACCCGATCTCTTCGTCGTTCCCGACGCCAGCAAAGATCCCCGTTTCAGTTCGAATCCTTTTGTTGTGTCTGATCCCAAAATTCGCTTCTACGCCGGCGCGCCTTTCACCAGTTCCGACGGCCATCCCCTGGGCACGCTGTGCGTGGTCGACATGGTCCCGCGCCAACTCACTCCAAGTCAGGAAGCGGCCCTGCTCGCCTTGAGCCGGCAGGTTCAGGCGCAGTTTGAGCTGAGAAAGAATTTAATCGAATTGCGTGCCGCCCTCGCTGAGCGCGACCGCGCCGAGGCGGAGCGCGACCGCACCATCGTCGAATTGCAGCACGCCCTTCACCACGTGCAACGCCTCAGCGGACTGCTGCCCGCATGTTCAGCCTGCAAGTTGGACGTAACCATCGCTGCCAACCCGGCGCAATTTCCGGAGTCGTCGATGGCGTGATGCAGATTGCCCGCGAGATGAAATGCGCGGAAGGCAATGAATATGCGATCGAGCTGGCTCTGCGCGAGGCGCTCGCCAACGCCATCGTCCACGGCTGCAACAACGATCCCGGCAAGAAAGTCGAGTGCTGCGTGGCCTGCACCGAATCTTCCGACGTAGTCATCGTGGTACGCGATCCGGGCGAGGGATTCATGCCCAGCACGGTGCCCGATCCGCTCGCCACAGAGAATCTCCAGTCCACTCACGGCCGCGGAATTTATCTCATCAATCAGCTGATGGACGAAGTCTCCTTCGAACGCAACGGCGCCGAAATTCGCATGCGTAAAGCGGTCGCGCCTTCGGCACCACAACAGGTCTCGGAAATCGCCTAGCACAAAGCAAAAGTTCGAATAAAGCTGAAAGTCCCTCGATGAGTGCGATGAGGATTTGCGCCAACCGACTGTTCGACACCCGTCAGTAACTTGGACTCACACAAAGCAACACCTGGACTGTTCTTAAGAAGCACCCGCGCAGTCCTCAAGATAAACTCTTGTCGTCTACACAGCTGAGAATGTAACTCTAGACCGATTCGACGCGCTGAAGTCTCCCCCTGATGGCCTGTCGGCTCCTCCTTATAGATCGCTTTGCCCACCCTTGTTTTAGGTCCGCGCGGCGTCCTGCTGTGCAACGTTGTAGCCCACCAAGGGAAGTTCAACCTAGCCGCCTTCACTCGTGAGTCGTAGTGGGGCGCTTGATCCATTTTGTCGAGCGGAGTGTAGCCGGGTCGGAGCTGGGCTCCTTCGCGCGGACGCGCCCGATTCTTCTTTTTCGCGGCGCCGCTGGCACGAAATAAAGGAACACTCCTATAATGCGCGCAAGTATTGAATCCGGGTTCTCGATATTGATTCGAGTCCTGGAAAAGGGGCATGCAATGTCTATTACCCTTGCCACTCCTGCACTTTCCCCACTACCCGAACATCGTGTGAATCCCGCCTCCTCCCGGCTTTCGTCAAACATCAAAAGGCAGGTCCAGGGATTCTGGCAGAAGTCACCCTGTGACTCATGGTTCACGAATGAGCCGCGCGGGACTGTCGCATTCTATCGGAGCCTCGACGAGCACAGGTATAAAGTGCATCCGCGTCTACTATCGGCGGTCGACTTTAAAAAAAGCCGCGGCTTGCGGGTGCTCGAAATCGGGTGCGGATGCGGCAGCGAGGCCGAACGCTTCGTTCGCGCGGGTGCTCGTTACACCGCAGTCGACCTGACAAACGCGGCGTTGACCATAACGCGGAGGCGTTTTCACCTGGCAAATCTGGAAGGAAAGTTTGTCCAGGGCGATGCTGAGAACTTGCCCTTCCCTGATGGCTCTTTTGACTTCGTTTATTCTCATGGAGTGCTTCACCATACACCCGATACGCCCCGGGCCATCCGCGACGTTCACCGAGTTCTGTCTCCAGGTGGACGGGCCGTGATTATGCTCTATTATCGCGACTCGTTCAATTACCGTGTGAATCTGGGGATCGTCCGCCGTTTGCGCGCGCATCTGCTAAGAACAGACCTGGGAATCAAGCTGTCGCGAGCATTTTTTGGAGAGACAGAGCAAGATCTGAGGCGGCATGCGGAACTCATCCGTGAGGACCCCGGTTCTTACTTGGCGATGCAAAACATGCTCAACCGAAATACGGACGGCCCCGACAACCCACTTTCACAAGTTTTCTCGAAAGCATCGGCGCAGGGAATGTTCTGGCAGTTCGAGAATGTCAAAATGGAAGTCATGTTCTGGAATCCGAACTGGCTGCCGGTTCTCGGAAAGCTACTTCCCCGCTCAATTGAGGATCGACTTGCATCGCACTGGGGCTGGCACCTTTGGATTTACGCGCAGAAGCGCCATCTGGAATTCACCGACTCGAGAAAACATCGGTGCCCAGAGCAGTTTGGCATCAACAACGCGTCGGTTCTTGAAGAGGCCCTCGTGGCTTGAACGAGCCACTGAGTTTGAGGGTTCACCAAGTGACGTTCTCGGGATACGACTCAACTCGCCTGTTTCGCAGATACGTTACCGATGAACGCGCCACGGAATGCAGAAGGAGTTATGCGAGTTCCGCTATAGATATCTGCGGACGGCAAACATGCTAAAAGACAACTCCAAACCGATAAAACTTCTCGTGATCGGCAACTATCCGCCCCCCATGTGCGGATGGGCGATCCAGACTTATCTCGTAACTGCCGAACTGCGCCGCCGCGGCCAAGTCTGTGACGTGCTCAAGATCAACGAGAACCGCATGGTCAAGAGTCCGGACTATGTCGATGTCCAAGGTGGGTGGGACTATCTCGCGAAGATCGTTTATTTCACTCTCTGTGGCTATCGTTTAAACGTGCACGTTAATGGCACGTCCAAAAAGGGTTACCTATTGGCGCTGATTGCGGCGATCACTGGCCGGTTCGCATTTCGCCCAGTCGCGCTCACCTTCCATGGCGGTCTTTCGCAGAATTATTTCCCTTGTCACAATTCGTGGTGGTTACACGATGCGTTTCGCTTGTTGTTCCAGAGTGCAGGCAAGATCGCCTGTGACAGCCTTGAGATTAAGGATGCGATCGAGGGCTACAGTATCAACCCACTGAAAATCACACCTATCGCGACCTTTTCTCCGCAATATCTGACTTTCAGCTCTGTCGACTTGCCGGGAGAGGTTGAGATGTTCTTATCGGAGCGCGACCCGGTCGTCTTGTCTTATCTATCATTTCGTCCCGAGTATCGGTTGGAAGTTGTGCGGGAGGGGATGAAGCGATTCCGGAGGAGGTATTCGGAAGCTGGCTTCATCTGGTTAGGCTTCCCGGATCGAGAGTTGTCGCTGACGCGGGATTTCGTAAACACGTGGACCGAAGAGGAACGCCGTTCACTGCTTCTACTGGGCAATCTGCCCCACGATGACTTCCTGACGCTGTTAACGCGGTGTTCAGCCTACTTGCGCTCGCCGGCGTGCGACGGCGTAGCTGCCTCGGTACTAGAGGCACTCGGCTTGGGAATACCGGTTGTGGCCAGCGAAAACGGGAGGCGGCCTGCGGGTGTGATTACTTACCGTGATGGAGATGCTGCGGACATGTCCGCCAAGATGGTTTACATCATGGAAAACTATGACGTAGTTAGGGCGCAGATGGATGGTTCTTTGGACAGCGACGATGTCCAAGATAATGTTGCCTACATGGCAGATTGGCTGACCCAATTGGAAAGACACTGAGCCTGGGACCCCCATCCTGAGACTCGATCAGCCCGCTGCAACCCCTCCTCACCAATCTGTCAACACCCGGTCATATTGAGCCCTGAGCGCGGACGACTCAGTTAAGACCTGGTCGTATTTCGCCCTCAACGCGGAGTACTCGCTGTTATTTCTGTCCGATCTCGCGTGGGCGAGGCCCATTCCATAGGAAATCGCGGCCACGAGCACTAGCCCGATCACGATTGGCATCTTCTCCCATCCCCCCGCGTTTTCCCTCTTGTTGTCGTCCTGGTTAGTCATCGGATCCTCACCCCAAAAAGCGGGAGACACTCTATCACGTAGACCCTCTCCTCTCGCGCTATTTCAACGCCTCTTTCGGGACTGAAACAATCTTTCCAATCAACAGGCTAGCCTCATTCCCAGAGTTTTCCACAGCCCTTCCTTGTGACATCTGACCTTGCGCTCCACAGGCCGTTCGTCCCATGATGGTCGGAGCCGAGAGGCAAAAACCGGAAAAGAGGCCGCAAGGTGGTATCAACTAAGTCCCAAGTTTTTAAGATTTTACCCGCAAGTCCTTGCGGCTCAATATTTTGCGGGGAGCAGGCGGCATCTCTTCGCGCCAAGTCATTTAATATCAATATTTTACGTAAGATGATCCAAAAAAATTCACCCCTCCCACAATGTGTCGAAGGCGCAAGCGCGGTCGTTAGTAAGTCCTTTGCCTGGAAGATTTTGCAAATAAGTCCTTGCGGCCCAAGATTTTGCCGGGAAGCAACCCGATCGGATTCGACTAACCCATCTATTTTTCAATATTTTACCGAGAGTTTATCGCAAATTTGTGTTCGCGGCCCGCATGCCAACTTCCACGTTTTCAAGCTCTTACCCGCAAAATATTGAGCCCATTGGATTTAGCGTTGGAATGAACCCTAACTTCATGATTCCAATAGACGAAGGCGATGAAGGGTTAACTCATATCTCATAGCTCACAACTCGTAGCTCTTAGCTTCACTTGCGCTACACTCCCTTCATGCGCGTCCTCGTCCTGGGATCGGCTGCCGGCGGCGCTTTTCCCCAGTGGAACTGCGCCTGTTCCAACTGTCTGGCGGTTCGCGCCGGAACGTTCCCCGGCAAAGCCCGCTCCCAGACCCAGATTGCCGTCAGCGCCGATGCCCGCTCCTGGTTTCTCGTCGGCGCTTCTCCCGACCTCCGCGCTCAAATCGAAG
>DASTCU010000004.1:0-1568 GCA_035710825.1 Candidatus Sulfotelmatobacter sp. | reverse complement strand
GACCCCTTCGTCATCACACACATGTACGAATAGGTTTCTTCTGCGCCCGCTGCAGCCGTATCCACATCCACGATTATCGGTCGGGTCTGGCCTTGCCAGGTTGCCAAGATCGCTGCTGGAACAGGACGGGTCCGTGTTTTTTTGATCACAAGCCCAGAGATACGTGGCACCGTCGCGGTAGCTTTCAGTATGCAAGCCTTGTTGTCTTCTGCCCGACTATCTGCGGTAGCTAGAAGTATGACTGAAGCGGCGATAGCGATTTTGACGCGCATTGCGCCTCCCAACATTTCGCGAAAAGCAAGCTCACCATATCCGCTTCTCCTCCGAGAACGGCAATATAGCGGACATCGCGGCACTTCGCATTTGTGCCACAAACGGACTACTCGCCATTGACAGCATTCTAAATTGCGCCTGTCATCGGACCACCGATACCGGCATCTGTGCCACTGTGGTTAGGAGCAGAACGATGCTGCAACTTTATGGGAACTCCAGATCGCGTGCGATGCGATGTCTCTGGATGCTTGAGGAGATGGGTAAACCTTATCAGCTGATGGAGAAGACTACCCGCGCTGACGATCTGCAGAGCCCCGAATATCTACGACTGAACCCGAATGCTCGGATACCGACCCTCGTAGATGGCGATCTGGTGTTGTGGGAATCGATGGCCATCAATCTCTACCTTGCACAAAAATACGAGGGGCCGATGCACTGTGCCGAACCAGAAGTCTTGGGTCTGGCCACTCAGTGGAGCTTCTGGGCCATGTTGCAGACTGAAGCGTTACTGCTCGATTTGTTACAGCATCGCGCAGTGCTGCCGGAATTTGCGCGTGATACTTCACATGCCGAACGCGACGAGTTGTTGCTAGAAAAGCCACTCGGCGTGCTCAATGACGCCTTAGCAGGGCACGATCATTTGGTGGGCAGTCGCTTTACTGTCGCCGATCTCAACGTGGCGAGCATTCTCATCTGGGGCAAGATGGCCCGACTGAATCTATCGAATCATCCAGAAGTCGCACGATGGTTTGACGCCTGTTTGGCACGCCCGGCCTACGGTCGAGTGCGTGAGCGAGCAAGCCGTAAATGATCGGTGGCTTTGGGTGCCACGAATGGTGCATGTCGGCTAATGGGATGGTCCGGCCGTGCTTCTGCCCTGCCAGCAAGCGAAGCTGGCAAGGGGCGCCAAAGACAAGGAGCCCGCCATGTCTCAGACACCCAATACTGCGATCGCCGTGATCGGCATCGATATCGGCAAGAACTCCTTCCACGTCGTGGGCCACGATGCGCGCGGCGCCATCGTGCTGCGGCAAAAGTGGTCGCGTGGCCAAGTGGAAGCGCGGCTCGCCAATATACCGCCTTGCCTGATCGGCATGGAAGCCTGCGTCGGCGCACATCACCTGAGCCGCAAACTCGCATCGCTTGGTCACGATGCCAGGTTGATGCCGGCCAAATATGTCCGCCCCTATAGCAAGGGACAGAAGAACGACTTCAATGATGCCGAAGCGATTGCCGAAGCCGTGCAGCGCCCGACGATGAAGTTCGTGGCGACCAAGACCGCGGAGCAACTGGAT
>DASTCU010000003.1:0-93733 GCA_035710825.1 Candidatus Sulfotelmatobacter sp. | reverse complement strand
TCTTCCCCCAACTCATCCTTCACGCTCGGCGGCACCAAATACGCTTGATCCGGTTGATACGGCAGAAATCGTCCCATACCTCTCTTTCTGCCTCATCTTGCGTACAATTACAAGCTAGTTCTCACGCAGTCTCTAAAGCCCACTAACCTTTAAGAGACGCCTTTCGCGGCCCTCAAAGGGCCGCTCTTCCACGGCAGAGCAAAGGACAGTTTCCAAGTCCAAGCCAAACAGCCGCTACACTCGCGGCGCTCGCGTTGCCGGACGCTCCGAGTCTCCGGCTTCTTCCGGGTGCACGTTGTGGCGCACGTCGGCGCCCTGCACCCAGAAGATGACGTCTTCGGCGATGTTGGTGGCGTGGTCGGCAACGCGTTCCAGGTTGCGTGCGACGAGCAGCGCATCGAGAGCCTGGCGCACGATTTCCGGGCGATCGTTCATGGTCTTGACGAGCTGGATGAAGGCGTCATCGCGCATGCGATCGATGACGTTGTCCATTTCGAGCACGGCCTGCGCGAGTTCGACCTTCCCTTCAATGAACGATTCCAACGCGCGGCGCACCATCGCGCTAACTGCCGTGCCCATGCGGGCGATGTCCACAGGCAGATCGGCGGCTGGAAGCTCGACCATATCCATCACGCGCTCCGCGATGTTCACGGCCTGATCGCCCACGCGCTCGAGATCGGAATTAATTTTGGTGACGGCGAGAATGAAACGCAGGTCCACCGCCATGGGTTGCTGCATGGCGAGCAGGTCGAAGGCGGCTTCGTCGATTTCGCGCTCCGCGGTATTGATCAGGCCCTCGCTTTCGAGCACCATCTGGCAGCGCGTCAGGTCGCGCTCCACATAAGCCTGGCGGGCGCGATCCACCGCTTGCTCCGCCAGACCGCCCATGCGAAGCAACCGTTGCCGCAGATCGTCGAGCCCTTGCTGAAAGCGGGTACGCATGATCGAAAACCTTTCTATCCGAATCTGCCGGTGATGTAGTCTTCCGTCTTCTTGTCGGACGGCTTGGTGAAAATCTTTTCCGTTTTGTCGAACTCAATCATCTTGCCCAGCAGGAAAAAGCCGGTGAACTCGGCCACACGCGCGGCCTGTTGCATGTTGTGCGTAACAATCACGATGGTATACCGCTCTTTCAATTGGAAGATCAACTCTTCGATCTTCCCGGTCGAAATCGGATCGAGAGCCGAGCACGGTTCATCCATCAAGAGAACTTCGGGTTCAACCGCCAGCGCCCGGGCGATGCACAAACGCTGCTGCTGCCCCCCCGACAGGCTGGCGCCAGATTTTTTGTGGAGCTGGTCCTTGGCCTCGTCCCAAAGCGCCGCGGCTTCAAGGGACTTTTGCACGATTTCGTCCAGCTTGCGACGATCGCGAAACCCGTTCAATTTCAGTCCCGACCCAACGTTGTCGTAAATCGACATGGTCGGAAATGGGTTGGGCTTCTGAAACACCATTCCCACCCGGCGGCGCAGTTGCGTGGGAGAAGTTCCGCTGTAAGCGTCGAGCTCTCCAATGCGAACCCGGCCTTCGACGCGCGTTTCGGGAATGGTCTCATGCATGCGGTTGATGCAGCGAATGAACGTGGACTTCCCGCAGCCCGACGGCCCAATCAGCGCCGTGGCATGATTCGCTGCCACCTTCAGGTTGATGTCGTACAGCGCCTGGCTTTTGCCGTACCAGGCATTCAGGTTTTCGACCTGGACTCCAACGCCCATAGAGTTATGCCGTTCCAAACGAGCCACGGCGAACTGCGTAACGCACGGCCGCGACTGCCCCGACAATGATGATGATCAAAACCAACGAACCTGCCCAAGCCTGACGATGCCAATCGTCATAGGGAGAGTTCGCGTACACGTAAATCTGCAGAGGCAGCGCGGCAATCGGCTGGTCCGAACGCAAGCTCCAGAAGGTGTTGCCCAGTGCGGTAAACAACAACGGCGCGGTCTCGCCAGCAACGCGGGCAAATGCCAGCATGATTCCGGTAATTACGCCCGAAGTTGCGGTACGCAGCACGATCGAAAGCGTCGTCCGCCAACGCGGGACACCCAGTCCGTAGGCCGCCTCACGCAACGCCTGCGGCACCAGCTGCAGCATTTCCTCCGTGGTCCGGCAGATGGTGGGGACCATCATGATTCCAAGGGCCACGCCGCCGGATAAGGCCGAGAAATGCCCCTGCGGCAGCACGACCAAACCGTAAGCGACGATTCCAATGACAATCGAAGGAACGCCATTCAGCACGTCGGCAGTAAAGCGAATCGTGCGGCCCAACTGGTTGCGGCCGAACTCCGCGAGATAAATGCCGGCTCCGACGCCGAAGGGCACACCGATCAGGCTGGCGATCCCGAGAATCAGCAACGACCCAACGATCGCATTGGCCATGCCGCCGCCCGTTTCTCCCACGGGTTTCGGAGTCTGCGTTAGAAATGCCCAATCGATCGCGCCCACCCCGCGGTACAGCAGGTAGCCGAAGATTGCCACCAGGGGCGTCAATACCAGGAAGACGGTCAGAATGGCAATACCGGTCATCACGTGATCGGTGACGCGCCGGCGCAAACTGATCGGCGCAACCGGGGCTTGGGCAACAGTGTTCATCGCCTCAGACGTTTCCTTTCGCGGGCTGGCCACGAGTGACGGTCCACACCAGAATTTGCGCCAAAGCATTCACGATAATCGTCACCAGAAACAGTGCCAGGCCGATCTCGACCAGGGCGGAACGATACCCATCGCCCGTGGCTTCATTGAACTCGTTGGCGAGCACGCTGGCCATGGTGTATCCCGGCGCGAACAGCGATTTGGCAATTTCGGGACGATTCCCGATCACCATCGTGACCGCCATGGTTTCTCCCAGCGCCCGGCCCAGGCCCAGGATGATTCCTCCCATAATTCCGGCGCGGGCATTGCGCAGCACCCCCACGCGAATCATCTCCCAGCGCGTCGCGCCCAAGGCCAGCACGCCTTCCCGCTGGTGCTGCGGAACCACCATCAGCACCTCGCGAGTGATGGACGAGATGATGGGAATAATCATGATTGCCAGGATGATCCCTGCCGCCAGCATCCCGATGCCGTAAGGAGGCCCACTAAACAATCCGGTCCAGCCGAAGGTTTTCGCCAGGTATGGCTGTACATACCCGCTCAGCAATGGAACGAGCACGAACATCGCCCACAAGCCGTAAATCACGCTGGGAATCGCAGCCAGCAATTCGACGAAGAACGACAGCGGGCCGCGAACTGCTTTCGGGCACATCTCGGTCGTAAAGACAGCGACACCAATCGAGAGCGGCACCGCGATGACCAGGGCGACCAACGACGAAACCAGCGTTCCGTAAATAAACGGCAAGGCTCCGAAGTGCTCGTTGACTGGGTCCCAATCGCTGCCGGCAAAGAACTTGAACCCAAACGCGTGCCAGGAAAGGCTCGAACGCGTTACCAGTTCGTAAGTGATCAGGGCGAGCACACCCAGCACCGCTGACCCGCAGGCGGTGATGGCTGACTTGAAAACGCGATCCGGAACTTCGCTGGCGGAAGCTTGGAAAAGAGGTGGTACCCGATGCTCCGTAACCGATGTAACGTTGGCGGTATCAACGGGTTGCGGACCGGGCATATCAGGCCGTGGAAATGCCGGATTGGCCATCCCCTTCACCGTAGCAAAGACTTGTTACAAAGGTGTTAAAATGGGCAAGCTTTTTCATGCGGTTCCGGGTTTCCCCTCAATCACTTTGGAGTTGATGACACCTGCACAATCGGGCTGATTCTTACAGTTTCTTTCTTTAGGACTTATTCTGGATGGCAATCGCACGCGAGCACGGCAAACTTCTTTTCCGCAAGCTGGAACGGGATCTGCTCCGGCTTTCCGCGGGACAGGAAGCGGAGAACGTACACAGTTTCCGAACGACTACCCGGCGATTGCAGACCCTGTTGGAACTCATCCCGGCGCGTGGACGCAATCAGAAGAAATTGCTCAAGATGCTGGAGCGGATTCGGCGGCGTGCCGGCCGTGTCCGCGACTTGGACGTGCAACTGGCCGCACTGCGGAGCCTGAAGATTCCACTGGAGCCCCGTCGCAAAACGCAGCTGATGCAGCGTCTGCTGGAGCTTCGCGCTAAGCATGAGAGAAAACTGAGAAAGTTGCTGAAAGAAAGAGATTTACTGGATCTGCGTAAGCGCTTGAAGCGCGCAGCGGAAGAGGTCGACTTTAAGACCCTTCACGATCCGCTGACGCTCGCTCAGCGGATACTGGAATCAGCAACGCCGTCCAATGGTCCAGTAAACGATGAGTCGCTGCACCGTTGGAGGCTCGCGGTCAAGCGCGCGCGCTATGTTGCGGAATTCGCTCCCAAATCCGTGGAGAAAACGCAGTTCATCGCGCAGCTCAAACGGCTGCAGGACACGCTCGGCCACTGGCACGATTGGCTGACTTTGACCGACACGGCGGTAGCGCAGTTTGGCGAGATCAACCATTCCTCGCTGGTCGCAGCGCTGCACAACGTGACCCGGGGAAAATTCCGTCAGGCCGTGGACGCGGTTTCCGGGTGGCATGCGGGCCGCGAGATAACCAGATCCGCAGCCTCAGAGCCTGCACGCAAAGCAGGGGCGAAGACTCCCGCGCTCGCAGCACGAAACGCGACTGCGGCGTAATTCCATTCTCAGAGCACGCCACTGGCAGTATTCCTTCGTGTAACTTCGCGCCGCCTTTCGTGGTCAAGATTTGGAAGTCAGCCATCAGCTCCGGTGACGGCCATCCCTAACTGCATGTAAACTGTGAGCCTTCCATGCCCACCTTTGCCGCGGTCGACATCGGCTCCAATTCCGTGCGGCTGAAAATTGCGCGCTTGCAGGCTGGACGACTTCGCCCATTGCATGAAGACCGCGAGGTAACGCGGCTGGGCGAAGGCGTCTTCAGCTCTGGATTCCTGACCCCGGAATCGATGGCCGAGACGGTGAAAGTGCTGCGGCGCTTTCATCGGGCGACACAGCAGATCGTGACTGACAGCGTGCGCGTAGTGGCGACCAGCGCCCTGCGGGATGCGCGCAATTCCCAGGCATTCCTCGAATGGGTAGGCTCGGCAACCGGATGGCGCGTCGAGATCATTTCCGGAGTGGAAGAGGCGCGGCTCATCCATCTCGGTCTCGTCTCTGGTTCGCGTGTTGATAGTTATCCCACTCTGATGATGGATCTTGGCGGCGGCAGCTGCGAACTAACGGTTACTCAGGGTGGGCACATTCGCGATGCCGTGAGCTTGCCGCTGGGCGCAGTGCGGCTGACCAATGAATTTCTGCGCCATGATCCAGTACGCAAAGGCGAACTCAAGCGCCTGCGCGGCTTCGTAACCCGCGAAGTGAACCGCGTGGTCGACCGCATCACCACTGCGAAAATAAAGAATGTGATCGCAACCTCGGGCACTGCGGACGCGCTGGCGGCAGTGGCCAGCCATCTGCGCAAAGGAGTAAACCGGCAACGGCTGATGGTCTCGCGCGCCGAGATGAGCCGCATCGCCAAGCGCCTCGCGCGGCTTCCGGTGGCTGAGCGGCGCAAGATTGAAGGCATTGGCCCGCGGCGCGCGGAAATCATCGTGGCTGGCGCGACGGTGTATCACGAAATGCTCGAGCGGTTTCACCTGAAAGGATTCCGCTATTCGCCCCTGGGTCTCCGCGATGGCATCCTGGCGCAGATGGCCGCCGATTACGATCGCAGCACGCGCTCGGGACGGCAAATCGAATCCGAACGCTGGGAATCGATCATGAAAGCGGTCAGCCACTACCGCATCGACCGCAAGCACGCCTTGGATGTGCGGGATTCAGCAGCCTTGCTGTTCTCAGCCCTGCGGTCGGTGCACCAGCTTCCGGCTGAGTATCGCGAATGGCTGACGGCGGCCGCCATGCTGTATGAGGTTGGCGACTTCCTGAACCGCAACGGACGCCATCGTCACAGTTACTACATCATTTCCAACTCCGAGATACTGGGTTACACGCCGCAGCAGCGCCGCATGATCGCGGCCATCGCGCGTTACCTGGGAAAATCGCGGCCTGGTATGGACGATGTTCCGATGAAAGCCATCGACAGCGCGGACCGGCCCGATGTGCAAAAGGCGATCGTACTGCTCAGGCTGGCGCGCGCTTTGAACCTGGGCCGCAGCCGAGCGGTCGAGCGAGTGCGCATCACTGTGCGTTCCGGCGAGATCAAGTTGACGCTGGTGCCGAGGCGTCGCATGGGAGTGGACCTGGAGGGGTGGGCGATCGAGAAAGAGCGGGATTATTTCCGCGAAGTGTTTGGACGCGAACTTTCCACAGCCGTGTCGTAAAGCGTGCGCAGTACCTTCGGGGTAACGCACCATTGCAGGGTGCCGGTGGTGCGGCGCATTTCCACTTTAGCGACCGCACCTTTCTTCAGGTCCAGTGAAGCCTCACAGCCGGAATCGCTGATCACCGATCCGAGGAATTGACTAAGGTTCGGATTGTGCCCAACCACCATGACGGCTTCCTGCCTGGCGTATTTTTCCAAAAGCTTGCGAAAATCCGCGAATCCCGCGCCCGGGCGCAAGCCGGTGTCAATCTGCAGTTTCCCTTCGTAGCCAAGTTCATTGCCCACCAGAGAAGCGGTTTGTGTGCATCGTTTAAGCGGGCTGGAAACAATCGTGTCCACCTGAACGTTGAGAGCCGCCAGCGCGCGGCCAATGTAGCCACACTGCTCGATGCCTTCCTTATCGAGAGCGCGTTTCTCGTCCTTCTTGGGATTCATAACGTGCTCGCCGGCGCTGGCATGGCGCAAAAAGTACAGGATCATCGTTGGTTACCGTTCCCTTCCCACGGCTAGCTTACGCTTTCGCGGCGGAGCGGGTGCCGGAAGCGCGGACGGCGCCTTCCCTTCTGCCACATTCATCAAAAAGTCCTGCGCGTTGAAAGCCGCTGCGCCCGTGGGTGGCCGGCGATTCCGGCTCCCGTGCAGCGGTTGCCATGCCCGGATATACGTTGTGTCTTTCAGCAGAATACGAGACTTGCGGTTGTCCGCGAGGTAGGCATCGAGAATCTCGTGATGCACGCGTTGGCGCAGCATTTCGTCGCGCAGGGGCACCAGCACTTCCACGCGTTCATACAGATTGCGCGGCATCCAGTCGGCGCTGCCGATGTAGATTTCGTCCTCGCCGCCATTAGCAAAGTAATAAATGCGGCTATGTTCGAGAAAGCGCCCCACAATACTGCGCACCCGAATATTCTCGCTGACTCCGCGCACGCCCGGACGCAACGAGCAGATTCCGCGTACGATCAGATCAATTTGCACTCCGGCCTGCGACGCGCGATAGAGCGCCTGCACGATGTTCTTATCGAGAAGCGCATTCATCTTGGCGATGATATGGGCGGGGCGGCCTTGGCGGGCGTGTTCGGCTTCGCGCTCGATCAGCGCAAGACACTTTTCCGCCAGGTCGAGCGGCGCGACCAAAAGCGGCTCGTAGCTGGGATTCTCGGCGTACGCCGTCAGGAAACTGAAGACGTCATGCACCGCGCGCGTAACCTCCGGATTCGCAGTCAGCAGGCTCAAGTCGGTATAGATCCGGGCGGTGGTGGCATTGTAGTTTCCGGTGCCAATGTGAGCGTAGCTGCGCGGGACCCCGTCTGGATCGCGCCTTACCAGCAGCGACAGCTTGCAGTGTGTCTTGAGCCCCACGAGCCCGTGAAACACCTGCACACCGGCATCTTCCAGGTCGCGCGCCCAGCGAATGTTCGAGGCCTCATCGAAGCGCGCCTTCAATTCCACTACGGCCGTGACCTCCTTGCGCGAGGCGGCATCAATCAGCGACGGCACGATCAGCGAGTGTTCGCTGGTACGGTAGAGCGTCTGCTTAATGGAAAGAACGTTCTCATCCTCGGCCGCCGATTCGATAAACGAGATCACAGCGTCATAAGAATCGAACGGGTGGTGCAACAGGATGTCGTGCCCACGCAGTTCTTCGAACAGATCTTTGGATTTCGCCGTGAGGCGAAGTTCCCGAGGCACAAAGGTGCGGTACTTCAGGTCGGGCCGGTTCACCTGCTCGTAGACATTGAACAGGCGCGATAGATTCACCGGGCCATTGACAGGAAAAACCTGCCAGGCGTCCAACTCGAACACAGTGCGCAGGCGGTCGATAATCTCGGGATCAGCGTCGGCCTCGATCTCCATCCGCACGGCATCACCCTTGCGCCGGTTGTGCAGCTCCGCCCGCACCGACTCCAGCAGGCTGCGCGCTTCTTCCTCTGCCAAATATAGATTGCTGTTGCGAGTCACGCGGAAGGGCGCGGACGAGACAATATCGTAGCCGTGATACATGCGCACCGCATGATGCGCGACCAGATCGGCCAGAAAAATAAAGTCCGCCGTTTCCTTTGATGGCAACCGCACCAGTCGTGGCAATGCCCGCGGAACCGAAACGACTCCGGTATAAGTCAAAGCCGAGCGCCGGCGGCGGCGCAGCAGAAATCCCACGCACAGCGCCTTATTGATCACGCGGGGAAACGGGTGCGCGGGATCCACCGTCACCGGGGTGAGCAGGGGATCCAGTTCCCTGTCGCAATACTCATCCACAAAGCGCAGCGCTTCCGCATCCAACTCATGCAAGCCCAGCACGCGAATCCCGTTCTCGGCCAGCGCCGGACGCAGACGTGCATTCCAGCAGTCATACTGATCGTCGACGAATTCATGGGTGAGTTGGTTAAGCGTGTCTCTTTTTTCCGTGAGCGTCAGTCCATCGGGACCAGCTTCGTTGAAGCCGTCCTCGATCTGCTGCATCATCGCGGCAACACGAACTTCGAAGAATTCGTCGAGGTTGCTGGCCGAAATGGAAAGAAACTTCAGGCGCTCGAGTAGAGGGTTGCCTTCATCCTCCGCCTCTTCGAGCACACGGCGGTTGAATGCGAGCCAGGATGTATCTCGGTTGAGAAAATACTGGGGATTATCTAACGAGATCCGGGCCATGGAGCACGATTACCGCATGGTTTCAAACTACTTCCGCGTGCTAAGTGCAGCTGTTCCTTGCGCAGTCGCAGAGAAGGCACTCGGGATGTCAGTATAGAACATGCTGCTGTCGACCCCCAAGAAGGGCTCTATTCCACCGATTTTTGCGGAACAAAGCACGGACTGGTACCCGGAGGGAACCCGGGTGCCGGTCCGTGCTGTTCCGTACTCGTCGGGTCAGGGTTACGGCAAATAGTAGCGGAAAGCGGTCCAGACCATATTGTCCACGGCCTTGGGCGAAATTCCGAACGTAGTAGCGCCGTTATTGTTCCCCGACCAGCCACTCCTGGTGAAGTACGAGTACTGAATTCCCCAGCGCAGGCCGCCTTTCGGCCCCTGGGTTATCCTGTGCCAGAACCCAAGCGATCCCTGCATGATGAGACGTGTGTCCCCGGCGCAGGTCCCGCCGCCAGAGGGAGTGATCTGGTTGGAGTCGGGATTCTCTGTGCTGCAGCCCGAGTTGTTGGCGAAGGGCGAACCGTATCCGCCGTATTGGTTTAGCTTGAACGCGGTGGTTACTGTGCCGGGAATCGCCGGACTCGTGCCGTCCGAGGGGACACCCGGCGTCTTGGTGACAGTAATGCTGTCGTACCCCCGATACGCCGCGCGCCATCCGTACTCCCCACCAAAGTAAGCGTAGAGATCTAGTTTCGGAGTTGCGTGCAATTCAAGCTCCCCAAGTGCATGGGCGGTGCGGATCAGCGCTTGCGTGCCATCGGGACGAAGGGTCAAGTCCGCCAGCTGTGCCGAGCCGTATCGTCCAATACCGTCTCCGGCGGCACCCTGGAGGGCGAAGTCCAACTTCTTCCCAACCACGGGAACGCGGATGTTAGCGCCGACACCACCGCCCACTCGGGTATCGTTGAACGCGCCAGTTGCGCTGGGCGAGGTGGAACTATTCAGCGGACAAGCGATCGTCGTGGGGGACGCCGGAGGATCCGTATCGGTGGCATTCGTTCCCACCACGCCACAGGGATAAACTCTGTTGCGGAACGTGCTCAGGACGCCGAACACTTCGTAATGGCCCCACCCGGGATCTGCCGCTGCCTTCACCACCAAGTCCGGCGTCTTGTTGAAGGTGTATCCCGATGTGTCGACGAAGTTATACAGGCCGCCACCGCTACCCGGGCCATTGATGAAGGCATTTCCCGTCGTGGTCACAGTACCTTTTCCGACGTCGTTGGTCGAAGTCGCAGAGAAACCCCTGCCACCAATGGTTGCCTGAGGTCCTTCCACGGCAATACCAAGAGCGAACTTATTGCCAAAGTCTTTCACCACCCGGAAGCCGTACTGGCGCTCCCAGCTGAACCCCACGTGGTATTGCGAGTCAATGGTCTGCGGGAGCACTTCTGTACGGTTCGTGATTCCCTTCTTAGTTTCCGTCACCAAGGACCATTGCTGACCGCCGGTAATGGTCCACCCACTGTCAAATGCGGCTTGGGCGAAAAGAACCCGCTGGCGAAACACATAGGAATTGCTCTGCCGGTTATTGGAAGTCACGCCGGTGCCAAGAAAGTCACCTTCCCAGTATCCGGTAATTTTGGCGGTGCCGAGTTTGCCTTCCGCGAGCATGGAGAGGCGGCTCTGACGAGCGGTGAAATTGTTCTCGCTAATATGATCCAGCGCGTTCCCCGGATACGGAATGCTGTTAAATGGGGTGTTGATGTCGGCACCCAGGGCCCGTTGGCGGGTAACGGTTTCTGCCGCCACGAAACCGCCGGGCGTAAGAGTGATTCCCTTGTAGTGGAGAGCTGTGGGACTCTCGGTGGCGGCCTTGATTCCCTTCTGCGCGTCCTGCACGGTCACGACGGTGCTGGCCATGTTGGTCTTTAGATCGGTGACGTCGCTCTTGAGCTCAGTCACCGATTGCTGCTGCTGGGTCGCAGTTGCTTGCGCCGCATCCGCCTTGCCAGCGGCATCGCTGGCCGCGGTCTGTGCCTGCTGCACCGCCTGATCGCGCTGGCGCAGTTGATCCTGTAGCTGTTGGATCTGCTGCTGCTGCTGGGACAGCGCAGCCTTTTGCGCTTCCAGCGCGTCTTTAAGTGCTTGTATGTCCGCCGCAGTAATTGCGGCTTTCTTCTTGGTTGTTTTGGGCGCAGTGCTGGTTTGCGCTGCCAGCCCTGTCCCCAGGCACAGAATTGCGCACAACGTCCACGCAGACTTCATTCGTCCTCTCCTTTTATGCATGTTCCAAATACGAGTGCCCAGACACAGCTGGTTCGTGAACCGCGAATCTCAAATCAGTGATTACCTTCAGCACGTCCAAGTCCGCGCCCACAGGCCACTTAGTCAGTTCGTAAGACCTTGACAATATGGGGCTTCGCCTGCATCCCTCGACCTGATTCGCCTGCCATGACGGTAACGTTTTCGATTTCCAGAACGGATTCTGGAAAACGAACAAAGTGAATATTGTCGGAAACAGACTTCAATCGTCTACTCCTTCTTCTCGAATCGATGGAAATGAACCTGTGCTGCAGCGCAACTATTTGACTTGCTTGATCGCTTCTTTTTCTTTGGCCGCCACATTTTCCGGGAGGGGCGCATACGCCAGTGCCGACGTCATCTTTTGGCCGTCGGTCACCATCCAGTTCAGAAAGTCGGCCAGGATTTTTCCTTTGGCCGCGTCCTTCGACTGAGCCGGAATCAACAGCCACGTGAAGCTGGAAATCGGGTAAGCATCTTTCCCGGGAGAATTGGTAATGGAGACGCGGAAGTCCACCGGCATTTTCGCCGCCGACGCCGCCGCTGCCGTCACGCTTTCCAGGGAGGCCTTAATGAAGGCTCCCGCGGAGTTTCGCACGCTGCCGTAAGGAATCTTATTTTGGATGGCATAGATCAGTTCGACGTAGCCGATCGATCCTTGCAACTGGCGGACGAATCCGGCTACGCCTTCATTGCCCTTGCCGCCCATACCGACCGGCCATTTCACCGAAGTATCGCTGCCCACCTGACTTTTCCATTCGGGGCTGATCTTGGAAAGATAATCGGTCCAGATGAAACTCGTTCCGCTGCCATCGGAACGGTGAACGACGATGATATCCTTGTCCGGGAAATTGATTCCCGGATTCACGGAGGTGATTGCTTTATCGTTCCACTTGGAGATTTTGCCGAGAAAAATCCCCGCCAGCGCCTCCGGCGTGAACTTCACCTCACCGCTAACGCCGGGAATGTTGTAGGCGGGCACGACTGCTCCCAGAACCGTCGGAAGGTTCAGGACTTTCGTTTTCGCCTCTTGCAGCTGCTTGTCGGTCATGGGCATGTCACTGGCGCCGAAGTCCACGGTGCCCGCGGTCACCTGCCGGATGCCCCCGCCGCTGCCGATGGATTGATAGTTGATCTCAACGTCGGAATGAAGTTTGTGGTAGTCGCTGAACCACTTGGAGTAGATGGGATAGGGAAAAGTAGCGCCTGCTCCGTTCAGCGTGGTCTGTCCTAATGCCGGCAGGGCGACAACAACACACACGAACAGCAGCACCGTTTTGCGCATTGCCAGATGATTCCTCCTTGAGTTGTTGATAACACTCGTTTTTATCGGTGCCGTGTTAAAGGAGGATTACAAACGGGTGAATTTCTGATGAATGGACGAAGGCTGAATATGGATCTAGTGAACGCGGGGTAGAGTGGGCTTCAGCGAGCCGCCTGCAGGTGAGCGATCTCGCGCGCGAAGAGAGAATTCCGTGGAAATTCCTTCTGCAGCCCCGCAAGCAACTGTATGGCGCGGGTCTTATCTTTCTCCCGAACGTAGGCAATGGAGAGTAGAATTCGCGCAAACGGAGCCAGATAGTGTCCGTGATCCGCGGTGGTTTGCAGATCGGCAATCCCGCCTTGCTTGTCGGCCGGCAAGCCGCCCATCCGTAGGACCCAGCGCACCGGAGCGGCCATGCTGCCAATTACGTATTTGCTCATTCCGGTCGCCAGCAGCGCGTCGTAACAATCGTGGCAAATGGCAAGCAACTGCTGTGCCCACACTGATGCCTGCTTCGTGAAGTGCAGCGAAGCCATATTCCGCTTTTCGATGAGCGCGGCATAATCGGCCTGCAGGCCGGAGGACAAGGTCATGGCGAAAAGTGCGTCGCGGTCCTTAGGATCTTTGGCCAACCTGGTGTGCGATAGGCTCTCTGCTCGTCCGATCGCATTCTGGAACACTTGGCGCACTCCCGGATCGGGCGAGAGCTTCGGGCGCCCAGTAAACGCCGAGTCATTTTCGTAGAACTGCGCTTCCAATACCCCGAGACGGTTGAACTCGGAGAACAGGAACCCCGCCGCTTCGCTGACCGGCCCGACGGGATCGTCGGGATGCAGGTTTTGCCAACTCACGAAATCTTTCTGGGCGCCTGCGAAGTCGAGGTTGTAGAGCCCGGAGAATCCGCGATCCAGCGCGGAAACCGACGCCGCTCGAGGAATATCCTCAGCTCTCGCCATCAGGCAAAGCGTGCAGAATACGCACACCGCTGTCACTTTGCCCCAACTTCGCGCATCCCAACGTAAAATCATTCCAGATTCGACCATTCCACCATCAATTGTTTATATTTGGTGCACTTTGCCCCATTTGAGGCTACTGAAACTTTGATGACACTTGTAGCACCAACGACTGCCTACAGTTGTAAATGTTCCGTCAAATCAGCCCAGGTTCTCTCTTCGAGCCCAGGAACGTTCCATGGCTGATTTGCCCCCCCGCTACGCTCCGGGCTGGCCGGGCATTCCTCCGCGCTGGACTTCCAGCGCGAAAAGCGGCGTAGGAACCGCGCTCAACCAGCACAGCAAAGTCTGGTTCACTCTCAGCCACGGGATCATCAACGAGGTTTATTTCCCCCGCGTGGATCAGGCCTGCACCCGCGACATGGGTTTTGTCGTAACCAATGGACGCGATTTTTTCTCCGAAGAGAAGCGTCACTGCTCGTTCGAGAACCGTCCGATCGACCCCGGCATTCCCGCCTACAATCTGACGAACACGTCGAATGACGGTCGGTATCGGATTCATAAGCAGATTCTGAGCGACCCCTACCGCAACGTCGTGCTGCAGAAGATCCGCTTTGAACCGCTGCAGGGCGGACTGTCCGATTATCGCCTATTTGCGCTCCTCTCGCCGCATCTGGCGAATTGTGGATACGGCAATACCGGATGGATCGGCGACTACAAAGGCTTTCCGATGTTTTTAGCCGAGCAGAACGGTGCGACCCTCAGCCTGGCCTCCTCGGCTCCGTGGAAGAAGATGTCGGTCGGTTTCGTCGGGGCCTCCGATGGCTGGCAGGACCTTTCCCAGCACTTCCAGATGGAGTGGGAATACACGCGCGCAGAGAATGGCAACATCGCGTTTACCGGCGAAGTTGATCTGGCTGCGTGCCATGGAGAATTCGTGCTGGCCCTCGGCTTCGGGTCCATTTGGAGCGAGGCTGGGCAGCAGGCGCGCTCGAGCTTATTTGAGGATTGGGACGAGATTCTCCGGCATTACGTATCGCAGTGGAGCAACTGGCAGACCAGTCTCCTGAAGCTCGATGATCCGCTGCGGGAGAAGGATCTGTATCGCGCGTCCACCTCCATCCTGCGCACCCACGAGTCCAAAGATTTTCTCGGCGGCATCATTGCGAGCCTCTCGATACCGTGGGGATTTAACAAAGGAGACGAAGACCTCGGTGGATACCATCTGGTGTGGCCGCGCGATCTGGTCGAAACCGCCGGCGCCCTGCTGGCGGCCGGAGCTGTGACCGATGCGGCACGGGTCCTGCGCTATCTTGAAGCCACCCAGGAAGCGGCGGGCAATTGGTCGCAGAACATGTGGCTCGATGGCCGCCCCTACTGGAGCGGAATCCAGATGGATGAGACCGCATTCCCGATCCTGCTGGTTGATCTCATGCGGCGGGAAGCGCCTGAAGCGTTAGGCAGGCTGGAACGCTGGTGGCCGATGGTGCGCGGTGCCGTAAGCTTCATCATCCGCAATGGTCCGGTCACGCAGCAGGATCGCTGGGAGGAGGATGCCGGCTATTCTCCGTTCACGCTGGCGGCTGAAATTTCCGCGCTACTGGCCGCCGCCGACATCGCTGACCTTACCGGGCATGCGGCGCAGGCACAAACCATGCGCGATACCGCCGATGCGTGGAACGACAACATAGAGCGCTGGGTCTACGCCACCGGAGGAGATCTGGCGCAGCAACTCGGAGTGAAAGGCTATTACGTGCGAATTGCCCCACCCGTCACGGATGCCGCGGCTTCGCCGACGCAAGGTTTCGTGCCTATCAAAAACCGTCCTCCGGGCACTGACGGCGAACGCGCTTATCACATCATCAGCCCCGACGCGCTGGCGCTGGTGCGCTTTGGCTTACGCGCACCCGACGATCCGCGAATTCTCGATACTCTCTTTGCCATTGATGCGCTGCTCTCCGTCGAACTGCCCCAGGGACCGTGCTGGTACCGCTATAACGGCGACGGCTATGGCGAACATAAAGACGGCTCGGCGTTTGACGGCACTGGCATTGGCCGTCCCTGGCCGCTGCTGGCCGGCGAGCGCGCGCACTACGCTCTAGCTGCTGGACATCGCGATGAAGCCGAGGCCCTGCTCACAGTCATGGAACACTCCACTTCGGGGGAAAGCCGCGCGCTGCCCGAACAGGTCTGGGACTCGCCCGACATTCCGGCCCTGGAGCTTTTTCGCGGCAAGCCAAGCGGCTCGGCATGCCCGCTGGTGTGGGCGCATTCCGAGTACATCAAGCTGCGCCGCTCCATTCGCGATGGCAAGATTTTCGACCAGCCTCCGCAGACCGTGAAGCGTTACCTGGTCGACAAACATGTGCGGCAAATCTTCGGCTGGAGATTCAATAACAAGACACGCAGCATCCCGCGCAACAAGACTCTGCGGATCGTGCTGCTTTCGCCGGCACGGGTGCACTGGAGTATCGACGATTGGAAGACTGCCCACGACACTGACCCGTACGACACGGGACTGGGCATCTACACGCTCGATCTGCCAACTGCATCATTGCCCGTCGGTGGCGAGGCGGTCTTCACATTCTTCTGGCCTAATGAGAATCGTTGGGAAGGAACCGACTACCGGGTTACGGTAGAAAAGTAGCGTCGCGACAACCGGCAAGATGCCTTCAACCCATCGGCACGATCTGCGGAACGTTAGTTCTCGCAGGACGAGTAGCACAGTTCCACGACCGTGCAGTCGTCACTGAGCGGATTGCCTGCGCAGAATTCTGTCACCGCGGAGAAAATTCCTTCCAGTGTGGCCGATTTCGCCGCGGCCGCTTCCAGCCGAAAATCTTCAAAAAAATCTCCGCCCGCGTTTTCCGCCTCGGTCACGCCGTCGGTCACGAGAATGAACTTGTCGCCGGATTTCATCTGGCAAGTCGCGCTCTCAAAGGTTGCATCGGGCAGCAATCCCACGGGCACATTGCCATGTGGAGGGCGCATCACTTCGTTGCCGCAGACCAGCAGCGGGGGCACGTGACCGCAATTCACATATTCGAGTTCGCCATCCCGCTTGAGCCGCGCCAGCAGCACCGTAGCGTATTTCTCGCCAACGAGTTTGTCGGTGAAGAAGCGATTGACCGCAACGATCACGTCCAACAACGGCATGCCGGCGAGGAGATGCGAAAAGATCATGCCTTGTAAAGTCGAAGCCAAAATCGCGGCGGGAACCCCTTTGCCGCTGACGTCGGCCAGAACCACGGCGAGTCCTTCTTTGGTATTGACCGCGTCGAAGAAGTCGCCTCCGATTTCTTTGCAAGGCAGGTTGCGGCCGCGCAAGCGGGCAAACGGTACTTCGGGAATCTTCACCTGCATCAGCCGCTGCTGAATGCTGGCGGCGATGCTCAACTCCTGCTGGTAGCGGCGGGATTCTTCCTCGGCCTGGACGAGGCGCGCGTTCTCGATGAGCGATGCGGCTTCTGTCGAGATGGCGTGCAAAATATCACGGCTGACGCCGCTGATGTCACGCGAAGCAAACCGCGAATCGACATACAACACGCCCATGGCTTGCGTAGAGTCGGCACCCGGGACCGGAGTCTGCGCATCGCGCGTCGCCCGCATTTGCAGTTTCCGCAGCGGAATGCATACAACTGTACGCAGATCGTAGGCGACAATGCTCTGCCGGCCCGCAAGCTCGAGCGAGCGACTGGTGTCAGTCAGCAAAAATTCCTCATTGGCCCGCATCGATTCTTCCAGGATCGAGTGCGAAATCGTCTTGTCGTCGAGCAGTGGCTCTTTCTTGGCATTGCGCCCCGCGGCTAACCGTAGTTTCCCTTCCTCATCCTTCAGGAAAACATAGGCCCGTTCTGCCTTGGTAAGTTGCAGCGTGACGTCGAGCATGGTGACCAGAATTTCGTCCAGCACGCCCGCCGTATTCAACTTGCGTGCCGCTTCCAGAAACAAGCGCAGCGTTTCCAGTTCCGTAGCTTCCGGCTTGATGCCAATGCCAGATATCTGGCTCAAGAATTCGCGTGCGGTGTTGGAAGTGGCATGCGCGGGATTGAAGAGCACATACGCCGAATCGCGCG
This sequence comes from Candidatus Sulfotelmatobacter sp., assembly GCA_035710825.1. Classification (GTDB taxonomy): domain Bacteria; phylum Acidobacteriota; class Terriglobia; order Terriglobales; family Acidobacteriaceae; genus Sulfotelmatobacter. The sequence goes on along the minus strand of DASTCU010000003.1, from coordinate 76,252 downwards.
CGCCGAACTCCAGGCGGTCGCCTCGCTCCAGTTTCTGCTTCTGGACGCGCTCTCCATTGACGAAGGTACCGTGCTTGCTGCCCAGGTCAACCAGGAAAAAATCCATCCCTTCCTGGGTGATCTGCGCGTGGTCGCGCGAAACCCTCGGGTCGGCGATGACCAGGTCCTTATCCACTTTACGGCCCACGGTAAACGGGCTGCGATTCAGAACGATGTTCTTCTGCTCGCTCCCCTGCACGAACACAAGGGCAGGAAAAACTCCCGACGTGGAGCTGTGATGGCTGATGCCGCTGATGCTCATGAATGCGTTATGGGACGGGCGGTCCGCAGCCGCCAAATTTGCGGCATTTTCCCGCGGCACCAGACTACTCTGCCGCAACACTCGGCTGCAAGATGAGGAACTGGCTTATCCATCGGCTCCGGTGCCGCCGAAGTTGCCTCGAGCCGCAAAGACGAGCGCAAAAAGTGTGATGGGTATGGCAAAGTTGGTCAATAGAGGCAAAACCCACGCCCTCTGCACCGTCGGCCCTGGCAAAAAGAAGAGGGCGATGACCAGTCCTGCAGCAGCCAGCCATGGCCAGAGCAGCGATGCCGCCGCTACGCCCAGCAGAAATCGAGACAATCGCGTCGCTGCCCACAGGCGGCGGGTCTCACGCACAGCCAGCATCACCACCGGCACCAGCAGCAGCTGATTGTAAGGCGCGAACATGGGGATCACCAGCAACGTCGTTGCCAGCACGAGGCAGAGCGCCCATTGAAAATCAACGGTGTCTTCGCGGGCATGCCGGCTTCTCCACAGTAAAACCAGCGCCGTTGCCACCAGAACTACGGCCACGGATCTGCCCAAAAGCGGGGTCAGCATTACATCGAGTACCGACTTGCCTCCGCCCGTGTACTGGTAGTAAGCGGCAGAGGCGTCGCGAAATTTCCCAATCCATCCCGGCAGCAGAAGCTCGCCGCCAGCCACCAGGAGCGCCAGTGACGCCGTAAAACTCCAGAAGAGCCGCTGTCGTTCCCGCCAGTTCGCTGCTACCCAGATCAATAGCCACAGCGCCAGCAGAAAAATAAGTTGCGGCTTAATGCTGGCCAGGGCCAGCAGAATCCCCGCCGAGACCAAATGCCTGCGCGTTACGGCGTACATCGCGCCCGCCAGCAGCACTGTCATGAGCAAGGTAAGCTGCTGCAACTTGAATCCCTGAATAGCGGGAAACGACCCCATCAGCAATACGATCCAAACGATCTTCGCAGGCGCCGAAATCCGCCATCTGAGCACACGCAGCCACAACGGCACCGACACTGCCGTCAACCCTATCAACACCCAGAGGAATCCCCTTTGCACCATGGCAAACGGAAGCCGCACCGTCGGCGCCAGCACAAACACGACATACACGGGATAGGCAAACCCCTGTTGATCTTTCGGATCATACGGCCGCGTGGGATCAATGGGCCGGCCGTAATAGCCGGTCTGAATCTCGCGCGTAACATCGCCGGCATACGGATCGCGCCCATGCAACAGCAGTTCGCGCGCGCCCAGCCAACGGGGATAGAGGTCCGAAAGATTTCCCCTCGGAATTCCCAGCGCCGCCGCATCGGCCTGCTGATGAGGAATCGCCACATCCTGCACCCATAACCACATTGCCGCCGCGAGCAGCCCGGCTACTAGCACGAAGTACGGTTGCTTTGACATTTCAGGTGAGTGGGGAAACGGCGGGATATCTCCGGGCGATGTGGCCGCGCACGTACCACAAGAAGAAGACGTGCGTTGCCGGCGCTGCAACCAGGAAAAGCCGCACAATCGTTTTGTAGTCTGGCGTTTTGTAGGCTGGGGTCAGAAATCGCTGTCTTCTCTGGTTTCGGGTACGAGACGGCAGCCGATTGTACCCTGCGGCCATCTTTGCCGCCACTGCCAACAGAAAACGGGCCTTCGCTGCCGCCATGGGGCGAACCTCCAGCCGGTGCTTGTAGAAAATCCCGAGGTTACCCTCGATTACTTGCAAAGGTTGCAAGAATTTGTCACTTTTCACCCCTGAGGCAGGGTATGATTAGTGCTAGTCGAGTGGCGGGGCGGCCACGCAAGAAGGTCCCGGCCTAACGCTATCCAAAAATTTATTCTGCACGAACAAGTCTGAAGGAGGAATAAGAATGCTCACAGAGGTTGTGCGTAAACTATGGTGCGAAGAAGAAGGACAGGACATCGCGGAATACGCAGTCATGTTGGCTGTCATTCTGGTGATCGTGGTTGGAACCATCCGCTTGATTGGATCCAACGCCAACAACGTATTCTCCAGCGTCGGCAGTTCCCTGCAGTAGTCGGCAGTGCGAACATCAGTAGAGGGTCAATAGGGGCATGAATCGCACACGTTTGTTGATGATCGGAGTCCTGGCAGTGGGGCTCGGATTAATTGCAAGTCTGTACGTCTACAAGAACTTGCAGGGCAAAGGCGTCAGCCGCGACTCTGGAGTGGAAGTGATCGTGGCGGCGAATGACCTGCAAGTCGGCGCCCGCATTGAAGAGCACGACATCAAAATCATCAAGATCCCCCCTGTTGATCTGCCGCCGGGCGCACCCCGACGCCGCTCTGACGTGCTGGGGCACGGCGTCATCATTCCCATCTTTAAAGGCGAATTCATTCTTCCCAATCGCCTGGCCGCTGAGAATGCCGGAGCCGGCCTTCCTTCATTGATTCCTCCAGGCATGCGGGCGGTTTCGGTACGGGTCAATGAAGTTGTTTCGGTGGCTGGATTCGTGACGCCGGGAACACGCGTGGACGTACTGCTGACGGGAACGCCTACCGGCGCTGGCGAGGAGCAAACCACGACCGTTCTGCAGAACGTTGCCGTGCTTGCTTCCGGACACACTTTGGAACGGACCTCCAGCGGCGAGGCGCAGAACACCGCCGTCATCACGCTGCTGGTGACACCGGACGACGCGCAGCGTCTGACGCTAGCCAGTTCCCAAGGTCATATTCAACTCGCTTTGCGCAATCCGCTCGACACGAAACAGGGCGATGTGGCGTCGTCCAATTCCCGAGGCTTGTACAAGGGAATGGCTGCTCCGCCTGCGCCCGCACACACAGCCCCAGTTCACAAGGTCACAACCCCCAAAGTCAATCCACCCCCTCCCGTTTCCACGGGCGTAAGCGTTGAGGTGTACCAGGGAGACAAGAAGCCAGATGTGGTCAAATGCAGCGACGATGGGTGCGAGTCCAAGTGAGTGGTAAGAATTCGATTTCGCAATGTGGCTTCTTGCGGGCCCGCAAGTTCCTTACAGGGAGACCAATCGGAAAATGAAAGTTCGCACGTGTTGGTTGGCAGCGTTGCTGCTCGCCGGGGCATTCGCTGTTCCTGCGTTCCCCGAAATCATGCAGCAGGCGGGCACGGATGCACAGCAGCAGAATCCGGCCAGCGCCACCCCGACTGCGACGCTTCCGCCCCAATCTGCGGCCACGCAGGGGTCGGCGCCATTGCGCGTCATGGTGGGTAAGTCGCTGCTGATCAATACCACCGAACGGCTGAAGCGCATTTCGGTCACCGATCCATCGATCGCTTATGCGCATCCCATTACTCCCACGCAAATTCTGGTGCACGGCAAAACTCCTGGCGAAGTTTCCCTCCTCATCTGGGATGAACTGGAACGCTCGCGCAGTTTTGATCTGCGGGTCGATGTGGACGTCAGCGCGTGCGCGGAAGAGGAGCACCGGGTATTTCCCGACGAACAGATCACGGTCACGCCCTCACGTGCGGCCATTGTCCTCTCCGGGCACGTAACGACGGAAGATGTCGCTAAGCGCGCGGGCGATCTGGCCGGCGCCTACTCGCCGAAGATTATCAACGTGCTGACCTTCGGTCCTGTCGGCGCCCAGGAAGTTCTGTTGCAGGTAAAGTTCGCGGAAGTCGATCGCAGCGCCCTTACACAAATGGGCATCAACTTCGTTTCCCCGGGCGCCGGCAACACGATCGGCACCGTGACTACCGGACAGTATGGCGGCTTTGGCCCGCAGACGCTCTCACCAAGCGGCTCCAGTTCGAGCGGCGGCGGCACGACCACCACCAGCGGCCAGACCATCAGCAATGTTCTGAACCTGTTCATCTTTCGGCCGGATATTAATTTCGGCGCCGTCATTGAAGCCCTGCAAAATAAGAGTCTCTTGCAGGTTCTCGCCGAGCCCAACCTGATAGCCGTTAATGGCAAGAAAGCTAGCTTCCTTGCCGGAGGCCAGTTTCCCTTCCCCATCGTGCAGCCGGGCGCGGGCTTCACGGCGGTGACGATCTCGTTTAAGGAATTCGGCGTGCGCCTGGAGTTCACCCCGGTCATCATGCCCAATGGCAATATTCATCTGCAGGTCGCGCCCGAGGTGAGCACGCTCGACTTTGCCAATGCGCTCACCATTTCCGGGTTCACCGTCCCCGCACTCAGCACGCGCAAAGCCGAGACCGAATTTGAGCTGCAGGATGGCCAAAGCTTTGTGATTGCAGGTTTGATGGATAACCGGGTCACTGATATCTACAACAAGATTCCCGGCTTGGGGGACATCCCCATTCTAGGAAATTTTTTTCGCAGCAAGAGCCTGCAGAAGAGTAATTCCGAATTGATGGTGTTGTGCACCGTGCGGCGGGTGTCTGCGAACTCAGAACCAGTAAAGAGCCCGGACTTGGTGCAGCCGTTCTTGGATAACAAGAAATTCGATAAACCGATCAGCAAGTAATCGGACGAGAGCAAGTTCGCAATCAAGACAGTTCCGCGTTGAGCAAGCCATGCCAGAGCTTTCAGTCGTCATCGTCGCTACCGACAACGAGCAGCGGGCGCTGTTGCAGGTGCTGGTGGACGGCACCACCGTAGCCCGCACAGTGCACAGCTGTGCCAGCTTCCCGGTGGCCGCCTCTGATCCGGTCACGCGCCGCGTTCGGGCAGCCAACCCTGACGTCACTCTGGTCGACATCCCCGCCGACAATCCTTCGCTTGCTCTGCGCGCAATCGAACTGATGCACCAGGAGATGCCGGAAGGGGCAATCTTTGCGGTCGGCAGCCTCAACCAGCCTCAGGTAATCGTGAATGCGATGCGCGCCGGCGCCCGCGAATTTATCGAACGCCCCACCAACACAACTGATCTTCTGGAAGCCTTCGTCCGGCTCACCAGCGCGCAACGCCGCGGACGCCAGGAAGGCTTGCGCGGCAAAGTCTTCTCCGTCATCAACGCCAAAGGTGGAAACGGCGCTACCACGGTGGCTGTGAACCTCGCTCTTGCCCTGCAATCTGCTTACGGACAGACGGCTCTCATCGACCTTGCCCCGCTGGGACACACTGCGCTGCATATGAACATGAAGCCAGTGTTCACTGTATCCGATGCCACGCGGAACCTGCATCGTATGGACGCTTCCCTGCTGGAAAGTTTCATGACCAGGCACAGCGGCGGCTTGCAGTTGCTCGCCGGAAGCAACGTTCCTGCCGCCCTCGATCCCTCCACTGCTGAATTTGTGCGGCTTTTCGATATGCTGGTCTCGCACTATCGCTACGTGGTGGTGGATGCCTCGTCGCGCTTCGATGCCGCCACCCGTCTGATCGCCAGCCTGTCGGAGACTGTTCTTCTGGTGGCCTGCAGCGATGTGGCCTCGCTATGGAGCGCCGCGCGCGTTCATCAATATCTCGGCGAAAGCGGCGGCCGCGAGCGCGTCCGCCTGGTGCTGAACCGCTTTCGCAAAGTGCCGGGATTCTCTGAAGCCGATGCCGAAACCGCCGTCGGCGCCAAAATGATATGGCGAGTGCCGAACCAGTACTTCGCCGTTTCCAGCGCCATAGATCGCGGCACTCCGGTAATGGACCAGCGCAACTCCGAAATCGCGCGCTGCTTCGCCGGGCTCGCCCAGGAACTCACGCGCAACGACGCCGAAGTGAAGCGCACGGCATGGTCACTGTTCAAGTCTGTCTAGGAATTAGGGGAGTATGGCAAATCTTCAATCGTTCGAGCGTACCGACTACCAGCAGGTAAAGGCCGACCTGCATCGCAAGATCCTGGACCGCCTCGATCTGGAAAAACTCGGCAAGGCCCAGGGTGACTCCGCTCGCGACGAGGTCCTGGTCGTTATTCGTGCCGCCGTGAACGGCGAAGTCGTGCCTCTCAGCTTTGCCGAACGGGAACGGCTTTCCCGCGAAATCCTTGATGAAATCTTCGGCCTCGGCCCTCTCGAGCAATTATTGAAGGACGCCAGCATCTCCGACATTCTCGTAAACCGCTTCGACCGGGTCTACGTCGAAAAGGGCGGCAAGCTCGAACTCACCCCGTTAGCTTTCAAAGACAACGTCCACCTGATGCAGATCATCGAGCGCATCGTCTCGCGCGTGGGCCGCCGGGTTGACGAATCATCTCCGATGGTGGACGCCCGCTTGGCTGACGGATCGCGCGTGAATGCCATTATTCCGCCACTCGCGCTGGACGGTCCGTGTCTCTCCATTCGCCGTTTCGGACGCGAACCGGTGACGGCGCGCCAGATGATCGAGAACCAGACCCTGACCGAGCCGATGCTGGAATTGCTTTCCGCCATGGTCAAGGGCCGGTTGAACATTCTCGTCTCCGGCGGCACCGGCGCCGGAAAAACGAGTTTGCTCAATGTACTCTCGGGATACATTCCGAACTACGAGCGCATCGTTACCATCGAAGACGCTGCCGAACTCCAACTCAAGCAGGAAAATATCGTCCGCCTGGAAACGCGCCCGCCCAACATTGAGGGCAAGGGCGCGGTGCGCCAGAGGCAACTGGTCATCAACAGTTTGCGTATGCGTCCCGACCGCATCGTGGTTGGCGAGGTGCGCGGCGAAGAGGCCTTCGATATGTTGCAGGCAATGAATACCGGCCACGAAGGATCGCTCACCACGGTTCACGCCAACTCGCCTCGCGATGCCATGGCCCGTATCGAAAACATGGTTTCCATGGCGAACCTGAATATTCCGGAGCGCGCCGTGCGCCATCAGATCGCTTCAGCGGTTCACGCGGTCATCCAGATCGCGCGTCTTTCGGACGGCACGCGCAAAGTGATTACAGTTTCCGAAATCACCGGCATGGACGAAGAATCCATCGCCATGCAGGATATTTTCACCTTTGAGCGAACGGCTGTCGATGAGAGCGGCAAGGTGCGCGGCGTATTTCGCGCCACCGGCACCCGTCCTCATTTCGCCGAGCGTCTGGCTACGGGTGGAGCGCGGTTGCGCCCGGCGCTGTTTGAATCGAAGTCTGAGGTCTAAGTTCTGATATGCCTCCAATCGTCATCGCGCTGCTTGTCCTGGTCGTGGTAGCGGGCGCCGTTTTCTTTGTGGCGTCGATTTTCGACCAGCGCAGCGCTCAGGCTCGCCTCATCAAAGAACGTCTCGCCAACGAGCGCAAAGCTCCCGAGCGCGCTCCGGAAGACGAACTGGCGCTGCTGCGCGACGAGCAACTCAGCGAGATTCCAGCACTGGATACCCTGCTGCGGCGGTCGGCGCGCATTGCCGACCTTCAGAAAATGCTGGCGCAGGCAGGTGTGCCGCTGCGCGCGGGCAACTTTCTCGGGTTCTCAGCCCTGGCTGGAATCGCCGCCACCCTGATCGCTTACTTCCTCAGCAAGCGGGCGGAGGTTGCCTGGTTCGCGCTCCTGGTCGGCTTTGTAATGCCATATGCGTATGTCTCGTTCAAGCGCAGCAAGCGCTTCGAAAAGTTCGAGGAACTTTTTCCCGAAGCCATTGACACTCTGGCGCGCGCCGTTCGCGCCGGACACGCCTTCACTACCGCGCTCGAAATGATCACCAACGAAGTGGCTGAGCCCATCTCCGGCGAGTTCCGCCAGCTTTACGAAGAACAAAAATTCGGCATGCCCGTGCGCGACGCTCTGATGAATCTGACCGAGCGCGTGCCCCTGGTGGACGTGAAGTTTTTCGTCACCGCGGTTATGCTGCAACGCGAAACGGGTGGCAATCTGGCCGAAATTCTCGACAATCTTTCTTACGTCATTCGCGAACGCTTCAAGATTCAGCGCCAGGTGCGTGTCTACACCGCACAGGGCCGGCTCACCATGGCTTTGTTGATGGGCATGCCCCCCATCATCGTGGTCGTGATGCTAGTGCTTAATCCGGCTTTCATTCACCCGCTATTTGCAGACCCGATCGGCCATACGTTGCTGGTGGCCGGAATTGCTTTGCAAACGGTGGGATATTTCGTGATCCGCAAGATCATCCGGATCCAGGTTTAAGAATTAAAGAATTAAGGTTTAGCTATGCCCCTGCTTTTGATCATCGTTGTATTTCTGAGCGTCGTGCTGGCGGTCTTCGCCTTCGGCGCGGCGGCGGTTTCTCCCGGTTCGGTGCTTGGCGCGCGCTTGCGTGCACTCGGCGGACATCAAGCCGCACCGGCGGAAAACAAGCCTGCCTTTCGCGAGCGCATCGAGCAGGCGATCGATCCCATCAGCAAGGCCATCCCGCTGTCCGCGGCCGACGTTTCCCGCACTCGCCGCTGGCTCATTCAGGCCGGGTTCCGCGATGCCATTCAGGTTAACTACTACTTCGGCGCCCGCATTTTGTGCGCGGCCGTCGGATTCATCGCAGTCGCCGTCTTCTCCGGATTCGACAATCTTCCTCTCCTCATCGGCATTACCGCGCTCGGGTTTATCCTTCCCCGCTTCATCCTGAAGCGGATGATCAAAGACCGGCAGAATCGCATCCGCCTGGGATTGCCCGATGCCCTCGACCTGACCGTGATCTGCGTCGAGGCCGGCCTGGCCCTGGATCAGGCCCTGAGCCGCGTCGGGCAGGATCTGCACCACGCCCATCCCGACCTGAGCGATGAATTCCACCTCGTCAATCTCGAGATGCGCGCCGGCAAGCCCCGCGCCGAGGCCCTCCGTAACCTGGTCGAACGCACCGGTGTTGACGACATCCGCTCTCTTGTTGGTACACTGATACAGACCGACCGCTTCGGTACCAGCGTCGCTCAAGCTCTCCGAGTGCATTCCGACTCCCTCCGCACGGAACGCAGGCAACGCGCCGAAGAACAAGCAGCAAAAACTACGATCAAGATGGTTCCCCCACTGGTGATCTTTGTTCTGCCCTCGATCATTTTTGTGACCATCGGGCCGGCGGTGATCGAACTGATCCGGCAACTGGGGCCGACTTCCCTCGGCCATTAGAGCGGGGCAGTCAACGAAGTATGGGGACTTCATGGGATTCTTTCCCACGCAACGGCAGGCATTCAATTGCACTCGCCAGGCTTACCTCGCCACCGATCTGGCCCTGGCCGATACGCATTGGAGCCGCCTGCGCGGCTTGCTCGGGGTGAACTCTAATGACTTCGGTAACGGGTTCGGGCTCTGGATTGTGCCCTGCCACGGCGTTCATACTTTAGGAATGGGATTTCCGATTGATGTGGTCTATCTTGATCGCCAAATGAATGTGGTCCACATCCAGTCCGAGTTGCGCCCCTGGCGTTTCGCCCCGGTGCGCCGGCAGGCGGCATCGGTACTGGAACTGCCGATTCACAGGGCCGCTGAAACAGGAACCGCAATTGGGGATAGAATTGAAATCACTCTCGCAAAGGATCACACCCAAGTTCAGCGTGATTGAAACTCTCCAACTCGAAGAGATGGTGCCTGTCGTAGTTCTCGATCACGACGCGCCCAAGCTGCTGGTGGAGTGGTCCTCGCGCTGGGAGGAATTCCGCACCTCCATCAAGCCTGCGCTCACGCGCTCTGAGTCCCGCCTTGCCGGGGAAGCGCCGTTCGGCCTGATTCCCTTCCGGATCATGATCCCCTCCTACGTGTTGGAGGCCTTCCTGATCATGGCCATGATCTTTGTGAAGGTAAAAATTGACGAGTTACGCCCCTACGTTGCGCCGCGCTTCTCGCCGCATGATGTCATCTATTACAGCGGCGATGAACTTCCCCGGACGGAAGATCTCGGGGGCGCGCAATCGGGCGTCACGGGCCGCGCGGGAGGCAACGAGGCTTACCATCGCAGCCAAACCATCAAGATAGCCCGGGGCGGCGCACTCGTTCCAAAAGTTGTCGACGCACCGAACCTCAAGCTGCCGTCGTCGAGCCTTCCCGTAGCCAATCTGCTGGCGATTGCTCCCAACCCCGGGCCTCCGCCGACAGAAGGCATGCGCTCCGCGCGGTCCACTCCGAAATTGGCGGCTAGCGCGGTCGCACCCGCTCCGAACGTGATTCCTGACTATACGCGCAACGCGATTCAATTGAATTCCGTCGTTGCCCCCCCGCCCAATGTTACGCGTGATCGCACATTAGCGGCGCCCAGCTTGAACGCAACTCTGATCGCGCCTCCACCCGCCGTTTCCAACGACCACACGCTGGTGGCACCTCGGCTAGCTCCGGCTGTGATTCCTCCCGCACCCCACGTGTCGCGTGACCGCACCCAAGCGGCACCCAGCCTTAACGCTACAGTCGTCGCGCCGGCTCCGAGTGTTGCCAGTGATCAGCTACGCTCCAGTCAAACGCTGGCTGCGAACGTCGTTCCGCCCGCTCCCGGAACCTTTAACCGCGAAATGTCCAGCGCTCCCGTGCGCATGACCGATACGAATGTCGTTCCGCCGCCGGTCTCGGCTCCCGAGCGCGCCAGTTCGCGGACGGCTCGACTGACCATGCCGGCGCCCGCAGTTGTGGCGCCGCCCCCCTCGGCCAACGTCTCCGGCGACATGCGCCGGATTCCAACCGGAAGTGCGCCCGATCCTTCAGCCGTGGTTCCACCGCCTCCAACGGCGACGGGCAGCGGATCGTTCGTAAGCAGTCTCATCGGGAAGATTTTTGGCGCCACCGAAGTTGTACCTCCGCCGCCGTCGGTGAATACCACCGGCTCAAACACCGCTTCGCACTCGCTGGGGGCCACCGTCCTGCCCCCGCCGCCGTCAATGAGTGCCAGCGCGGCAAGCGGGACTTCAAACGGAGATCGCAGAGGGCTTGGCTCAACTCTCAACCCGAACGTAGTTGCTCCTCCTCCTTCAGTCGGAGTATCGGGAGGGACTGGCACTCGGGCTTCAGCGCCCGCGCTCGGTGCTCCCAGCGTGGTTCCACCTCCACCTTCCTTGAGCGGCAGCGGCCGAACTGCAGGAACACAGCTCGCCAGCAACGTGGTTGCTCCACCTCCATCGCTTGGAGGTGGATCGAACGCCACAGGCTCCGGATTAGGCCGCAAAGGCGTGGGACTGGGCGCTCCCCTGAACTCTGGATCGAACCTGGCGCCACCCACGAATGGAGGTAGCGGCAGCTCGGGTGCGGTGATGTCCACGCAGCCCGGCCCACGAGTTGGCTTGCCCACCACCGGCGGCACAGGTTCACTCGCCATGTCTCCCGGAGGCGGAGACAAAACCGGCCTTGGCGGTTCCGCTGGCGGCACCGGCATTGGCGCGGGTAACGGCTCTGGCAGTGGAATGAATGGCAACGCATCGGGAGCAGCAAAAACTAGCACAGGTCACGGGTCCGATCCCAGCGCTCGCGGTGGCATCTCCACTACAGCCGGACCGGGCGGAGCCGGCAGCGTGCCCGCCGGAAATCCTCCCGCGCGCGGCGTCGACATCAGTGGAGGCACCGGCATCGTCAATCTGCCAAGTTTCGGTTCTGATCCCGCCGGTTCTCGCGATCCTGCCTCGCCCGGCCGCTCCGCTTTCAAGCATGGCGATGAACTGGGCGTCACGGTGGTTGCTACGGCAAATTCAGGCGGAGCCTTCGAGCCTTACAAAAACCTGCTGCGGGGCGAGAAATACACGACCTACATTTCTACTTCTCTGGGGACCGTGGTCATGGAGTTTGCGGACCAAAAGTTCAGCGCCCATGCCTTTGGCAGCACACTCACCGCTCCGGCCGCGATCCACACCGATCTGGCTGAGGGTCTGCCGCACGCGCGCATGGTCGTCACCTGCACGCTCGATGCCTCGGGGAATGTCACCAACGTCCACGTGCTCGAAGCTGGACCGGCCGGCATGACCGCCAAGGTCGTCGCCGCCCTCCGCAGCTGGAAATTCCAGCCCGCCACGCGCAACAACCAGCCGGTCGAAGTCACGGCGATCCTTGGCTTCGGCATCGACACCAACGACCGCTTCTAAATTTTTCAGGATTTTTCCGATTACCTTGCGCTTCGTTTGGCTTGTCGCCGGTGCGGCGGAACCACTCGCTTCTCCGGCACTTCTCTTTCGATCTTGTCCGACAAATTATGCTGAGGAATATCTCGGGCCGAAGAAAGTTGCCGCCCGAACTTCGCGGCACTTAGTCCCTGTGCCGTGTACATCGCCTCGTCAAGTGTCGTCCCCGAATTCTCGCGCGCGACAGCGAATACTCCGTGCGGAACCCCGTTGCTGAACACGGTCGCGATGTAGTCTCCGACCATCAACCCGTTCTGCGAATTCGGCAGCCAGCTCAGCAGCATTGCATTCGCCGTCAAGGTGGCGGGTGAATTCCAGGTTGCTCCGCCATTCGCTGAAGAAATATAGCCCACGAAAAGCTCGCACGTGGTTACCGTACAACCGCTCTGCGAATAGTAGTAATAATGCAGGGCCACATGCGCGCCCGCGCCTGAAGTTGCCGGATCAATCCCGATCCCCGGAATGAAATGATCCACCGTGCTCGACGTGTCGTCGATGGGAATGCGCGTGACCGCGCTCCAGTTCACGCCATCGCTGGACGTGCTGTAGACAAGATCGTTGGTTGAGCAAGACGTGCGGAATCTGCAATCTTCCCACACCACCCAGATCGTTCCCGTACCGTCTACCGCCGCGGAAGGCAGCGGCCCGCTGCGAATCCCGCCCGCATCACCGTGGAACTGAATACTTGCAATGGTCACAGGAGCCGTCCAACTCGCGCCGCCATCCGCGGAGCTGTAAGCCGAGATCACACCGGTCGTGGTCAGCGCGGTTTCGATCGGCACAATCACCGTTCCGTTTGGCTGTACCAGCGGCTGTCCCCCGATTCCCTGCGTGAAATTTGCCGTAGGAAGCGCGGCTCCCCACGTCAGGCCCCCATCGCTGGACGTGCTCATCAATATCGCGTCGTTGTTGAACGGATCGTCCCACTGAAGATAACAGTTGCCGTAGAACGGACTCGCTGCCCAGCTGTCGCACACAATCCAATTCTTGTCGGAACTGACCGCCGTGGTATCGGCGCTGACCGGACTCTGCCAGGTCAGTCCTCCATCGGTGGAACGGCTTACCACGACCGCCGGAGTCTGTGCAGTGGCGGAGAGCGGCAACGAAGCGATCATCCACGCGCCGTGTTTGGCATCGTAAGCGACCGCCGGATCGCTCACCGCGTCGTAAGGCCCGGTCCCCTCGCCGGTTGTCAATCCGGGCAAGAAACCATGCGACCAGGTTGTGCCACCATCGGTCGAAGTCGCCCAGCCAATGTCGGTCGCACCTCCGGGAGCGATGCGTCCTGTCTGAAACGCGGCGACCAGAGTCGAGCCATTCGCCAGCATGTGCGGCTCGACTTCAGTCGCATGCTGTCCCGGGCCGATGGTGTACGGGTCGGAGCTGAAGTGCGTGAGGTTCGAACCAACGGGATCGCCCGGCGGCGGCGGTGGTGGACTCGACGAAGACGGCGACGAGGAAGTTGAACAGCCAGCCAGAGCGAGCGCGAATAATACCAGCAGGCAAACTGATACACGCTTGCCGCAAAAACGGTCAGTCATCGTTCTCCAAAGAGATTACAGAGTCAACAGCGCCGGGACGTTTGTGGGGGGCACAAACCAATTCCATCATCCCTTGACTCACAGCAAAGGTCAATTGCTACTTCGTGTGCGTGGCAGTTGTTTTTCTCTGCGCTCTCAGCGCGGTCCTCCGCGACCTCAGCGGTTAAGGCGTTAGAGCCATTCTCGCGAACGTAATCGATATTTCGTCTAAGTGGATCACTTTCCATCCCGCGGTCTTCATGAGCATGGTGGTCAAAGGTGATTCACGCGGCAGAAGCACGTACTGAGGCTTGTAGCGGCGTAGGAACTCGTCCCAGCCGTACTCTACGTGCATCATTCGCAAATACAGCTTGAAGAAGTCAGCCCCATAGAAGTCGTGCCTATCGTCGACGATCACCTGGGTTCGCGGGTACAGGCGGTAGATGATGTATCCACCCCAATAGTCCGGAGTCAGAATGGGCCCGTTGATCCCGCGCTGATCTAGAACATCCACCGCTCCCACCGGCATCCGCACGGGATCGAAGTGCGCATCCATCACCGGACTGGAGCCAACGCGCCCGCCATGGGCGGCGCTGAACAACGTCGCAACGACTGCAACCACCGGCCACACATGACCACGCAGGCCGGATTCAATGGCCGCCATTCGATGAAAGAAGTCTGCCGACAGTCCGGGCAAGAGCGGGCCCACAATGATCACCAGCAGGATAGAAGAAACCGGAATGCTGCGAGAGGCATAAAGGCCGGTGTAGACAGCCAGTAACACGGTTAACAGTTGGCTCAAGCGCAACTCGCGGACACGTGCGGCCAACACTCCCAGCGTAATCAGCAACAGCAAAAGGAAACATTTCTGCGCCACGCCATGAAAGTTGGGCGACTGGAATTCCTCGATGTGATCCATCAGAAAGCGGTTCGAGAGGTATTCGTAGACGTGGGCGTGCAGTTTCCATCCGTAGGGATTCAGCAGGCTCGCCAGCGCCGAAACCAGGCCAACCCAAATGAGGCTTCGGGCGCGCTTCCCCGCTGCGATGTTTTCCAGAGATTCCTCAATCCGGTTCTGGTTCGTGGTGAGCCACGCCCACATCGCTCCCAGCCAGCAAATTCCCAATAGCGCAAACCCGAGCAAGAAGCCGCCATGCACGTTCACCCACACGAGCATCAGAACCGGCAAAGCCCAGAGCCATCGGCTTCGCAGACGTGAATGACCATCGAAGCCATCCCTCTCGGTTGCATCGAGAATCCAGAACCATGCCAGAGTGAACAGCCAGTTCAGTACGTGCGGCCGCGCCAGAAAGTGAATCATCGAAGCCGAGACCGCCAACAACAGCAGCACCAGCGCAACCAGCAGGTTGGTGCCGCGCGCTATGAGCAGATGAAACGTCCAGGCAAAGACCGCGCCGATGACGACTGCAGTCAACCAGACCACGCCATTCAGCCCTGCGATCGAATCCAATTGGCCGGCAACCACGTCGTAGAGCCATTCCCAGGCAAACCACGGCTTGCCTTGCATGGACGAGGAGAATGGATCGACCCGCGGAATCGAGTGGGTCAGCAGAATCTGCCGGCCAGTTCGCATGTGCCAGCCGATTCCCGCGTCGCCCAGCAACCGCACCGACAACGGTGTAAACGTCAAGGCAAACAGCAGCGCCAGGAAGATCAAATCGGTGGTGGAAGGCATAACCCAGCGCGCCCACCGAGGGCCCGCAACTTCCCGCGGTTTTTCGGCCAAAGAACTTCTGGAACCATCTGCCATCGCGTGAATCTTATAGAGGTGGAGTGGGGAACAGCAAGATGACCGGCCAGATGACACCTCGCGTCGTGATCGTCGGAGCAGGCTTTGGCGGACTGAATGCCGCACAGTCTCTGGCTAAGGCGCCGGTGCAGATAACCGTCATCGATCGCAAGAACCACCACACCTTTCAACCATTGCTGTACCAGGTCGCTACGGCCGGTCTGTCGCCGGGAGAGATTGCCGCGCCCATCCGGTCCATTCTTCGCGGGAACAGGAATGTGGAAGTGCTGATGGGTGAGGTCACAGGTTTTGACCTGGAGCGCCGGCTCGTCCTCACCGCGGAGAACAGCGTTCCCTACGACTATTTGATCGTCGCAGCAGGCGCGCGCCATTCCTACTTTGGCCATGATGACTGGGAGACGCTCGCTCCGGGACTCAAGACCATTGAAGACGCGCTCGAAATTCGCCGGCGCGTGTTGCTGGCGTTTGAACTGGCGGAGCGGCAAGTCGCGGCAGGTGAGGCCGAAATGCCGTTGAACTTCGTGGTCGTCGGGGGCGGTCCGACGGGAGTCGAGCTGGCCGGAACCCTGGCCGAGATCTCGCGGCACGCCTTGGCGCACGAGTTCAGCTCCATTGATCCGGCTCGCACGCACATTCTTTTGGTCGAGGGCGGACCCCGCGTCCTTCCCGCGTATCCCGAAGATCTTTCACGCAGCGCCGAGGAACAACTCAAGCACCTCGGGGTTGAAGTGCGCACCTCTACGACGGTGACCAAGATCGAAGCGGGCGCGGTGGATATCGGCGACACGCGCGTCACCGCAACCGTGGTGCTGTGGGCAGCGGGAGTCGCGGCTTCTCTCCTAGGACGAAAGTTGGGAGTGCAGGTAGACCGCGCTGGACGCGTTCCCGTGTCGCCCGATTTGAGTCTTCCGGGACATCAGGAGATTTTCGTGATCGGCGACCTCGCCGAAGCCAAGGATGAACACGGCAAAATGCTGCCCGGAGTCGCTCCCGTAGCGATCCAGCAAGGCCGCTTCGTCGCGAAGGTGATTCGCGAGGAGGTAGAGGCTGGCCCGAGGCATTCATCGCGCGCACGGCCCGCTTTTCATTACTGGGATAAAGGGAGCCTCGCCACCATCGGCCGTGCCGCAGCAGTCGCGCAGTTTGGCAAGATCCACATCTCCGGCTACGTGGCCTGGCTGTCGTGGCTGTTCGTGCACATCCTGTTTCTGATCGGCTTCCGCAACCGACTGCTGGTCTTCATTCAGTGGGCCTGGTCGTATGTCACGTATGAACGCGGTGCGCGGTTGATCACGGGCAGCACGTACCTGCCGGGATGGACCGTTCCCACTCCAGCGCCGAATCGGGCATCGGCCCAGGCTGCACCGCAAGAAATTCACGCCAGCGCACGGAAATAGGAAGAAAATAGAGTCTGGGAGCGCCGGGTTCACAGGCACCTTCCCGCATTCCATAACCATGAAGAAATCATTCATTCTGCGCCTTGTTCTCTGTGTTTTGAGCGTCGTGCTCGCTTCGATGTTCGCGTCAGCCGAGATTCTGAAGGTCGTAGTGGACGACACGATCCAGCCCATCAGCGAGGAATACATCGCACGGGCCATCGCCGAGGCCGGCCGCCGCCACGATCAGGCGGTACTGATCGAGATCAATACCCCCGGCGGGCTGGTCGACTCGACCCGGCAGATAATCGAGCACATCACCACTTCATCGGTTCCTGTGATCATCTACGTCACGCCGAGCGGCAGCCGCGCGGCATCCGCAGGCTTCTTCATTCTCGAGTCGGCAGACATTGCGGCGATGACTCCCGGCACGAATACTGGGGCGGCGCATCCGGTGATCCTCGGCGGCGGCAAGATGGATGATGTGATGAAGGAGAAGCTGGAGAACGACGCCGCCGCGCTCATGCGCTCCGTCGCATCACGGCGCGGACGCAACGTGGAGGTAGCCGAGAGCACGGTTCGGCAGTCGAAATCGTTCACCGACCAGGAGGCGCTGACGCAACATCTGATTGAATATGTTGCCTCTAGTGAAGATGACCTTCTTCGTCAAATCGACGGCAAAAGTTTTAAGCGCTTCAACGGCGAGAACGTCACGCTCAAAACCGCGGGCCAGCAGGTTTCGCTGTTCGCCATGACGCTCAAGGAAAAGATCCTCGCTTACCTGATGGACCCCAACATCGCGTTTTTGCTGCTCGCGATCGGGGCTCTCTCTCTATACATCGAGTTTAACCATCCCGGCGCCGTCATTCCTGGCACGGTCGGCGTGGTCTTCATTCTCGTAGCAGCCTTCGCGCTCAATCTTCTGCCTACGCGCTTTGCCGCTCTGGTCCTGATTCTCGGTGCCTTCGCGCTGTTCGCCGCGGAGGCGAAGTTTGCCAGCCATGGAGTCCTCACGATTGGCGGGATTGCTCTGCTTACGCTGGGCGGACTTCTCCTGGTGGACGCGCCCATTCCCGAGATGCGTGTGCACCTCCTGACGGCTCTCGCTGTCAGCATTCCTCTGGGCGTGATTACCGCGTTCCTGATGACGATCGCATTGAGGGCACGCCGCAACAAAGTGGTGACCGGAGAGCAAGGCCTGCTTGGTGAAACCGGAGTGGCGCAGACGGCGCTCTCGCCGCAAGGAAAAGTATTCGTGCACGGCGAACTTTGGGATGCTATTGCTTCTTCGGCTTTGCCGGCGGGGCAATTGGTGGTGGTGCGCCGCGTGGATGGACTGACGCTCCAGGTGGAACCGCTGGCGGCGACTCCGCCAACCGCGTCGGCGGCGCCGGCTACCTCCTAAGATTGATAACGCCATGTGGCCGCGGGCGGGACGCCCCCGCGACAGCCGGCGAGGACGCCGGCGCTACGCTTCTCATGCCTTCCACTTTTTAGAGCTTAGCAGACGGGATGCGGACCGGCGATGGCCAGGACATCAACTTCAAGCGCGTTCGAGTGTAGACCCGCCACGCGCGTGGCAGGAAGTTTTCCGCTGGCCGGAAGCATTCCTACCGCGCAGTTTCTGCCCGATTCTTTGGCGCGGTGCAGAGCGCGGTCGGCCAAGGTCAGGACTTCTTCGTAGCTCACAGCGCGCGGATTGTCGGGAAGCCAGGGGAAGGCCACCCATCCTAAAGAGCAGGTACGATGCATCGTCTTTCCGGGGCCGCCGACCGAAAACGGTTTGTCGCCGACTGCCGCGAGCACGCGCTGGGCGAGCCATTCGGCGTCGGCGCGGTCGGTGTAGCGCGAGACGATCAGGAACTCCTCCCCGCCCCAGCGTACCAGGACGTCGGAATGGCGAATAGAAGAACTGATGCGCTGTGCCATTTCCACCAGCACCTTGTCGCCCACATCGTGTCCGTAACGGTCGTTCACTTCCTTGAAGTTATCGGCGTCGATCAAATAGAAGACCAGGTCGCGGGTATGCGAGTCGCGATCATCCGCATGCGAGCGCAAGGACTGCCCGACATCGCCCTCGATAGTAGCGGAAAAGTAGCGGCGGTTGCGCAGTCCGGTAAGCGGATCAGTGAGCGAAGCTTCCTGCAGGACGACGTTGGCGCGCTGCAGTTCGCGGTTGAGGCGGCGATGCTGGATGAACAGCAACGCGGCCATCAGAAACATGGTGGCGATTGTGACCAGCACCCGGAAGCTGGCAGCTGGCTTCGGCAGGCTGGGACTGAGCAGCGCTAAGAATGCGATGATGGGCAGCGAAAGCACCGCCGTCATGGCGAGGTTGGCCATCCATGAGTTGTAGGATTCCTCGGCAGCGTTCTCCGGCGCTGGCGACAAGTTCTCTCCCCAAAGCGGAACGGCCGTGAAAAAAGTAAACGAGGCGCAGTAGGGAACGTCGTACCAGCTGCCGGTGTAGTAAATGCCCGTCTCGAGGGCATGATTAATGACGTAGAACGCGATTCCATTGAACACAGCCGCACCGCAGAAGAGCCCGTAGAACCGTTTCCATCGGCCCGAACTTTCGCGCCAGAACATCAGCACGATGCCGGTAAGCAGAATCGTCTCCGCCGCCGAGAGCGAATCAAAGTTGCGGCTGTAGATGGGTTCGTTCGGCGAGGGGTATTGCCAGCACACCACAAACGCAACGTAAATATAGAGCCACCACAGCAGCAGGAGCAGGAAATCCAGCACGCCGAGGCGAGAACTGGAGGTGGATGGCTGGCGATGAGGCCGGAGCAGGACACCGGCAATCATGGGCGCTCCCGCGAGAAACAGGAGAGCGTCGGCGGGATACATGCCCGGAATCTTTTTGTGTAAGACCAGGTCGAAGACGATCCACACCACCTGATCGCAAAACCATAGTGCCCAGCCCGCAGCCTGCAGCAGCCAGAACCAGCGCAGGCGGCCGGCCGTTCGAATACCGTGTAAGGCAAAGGCAACGCAGGCGAAGAGCATCAGAACTCCGCCTATGATGTCGCTGACTGCAGTCAGAGCGAGGCTGCGTGGCAGAAACGCGCACGCCACCGCGAGCAGCAGCAACAGCACTGCCGATGCTGCCAGCAGGTATTTAAATGGATTTCCGAGCTTCAACTGCACAACCCCGAACCGAGCGGATTTAGCCTTTTGCCCCCGTGGAATACGCAGCCCGGTACGACTGCCTGTCAAGGTCTTTCCGCAGATCTTCAAAAATTACGTCCGGCATATCCAGAAAAACCTTCACTACCTCAGGATCGAATTGCTTTCCCGACCACTTCATGATTTCCTCGCGGGCCGCCGCCAGGGACTGCGCTGGGCGATACGGACGGTCGGACGTAATGGCATCGAGTGTGTCGGCTACGGAAAAGATCCGGGCTCCCAGTGGAATCTCTTCGCCCTTCAGATGCCGGGGATAACCCGTGCCATCCCATTTTTCCTGGTGGGTGTAAACGATTTCCGACGCCTCGGCCAGGAAGGGAATTTTTTTAAGCATCTGGTAGCCGAGATAGGCGTGCTCCTTCATGATGTCCATCTCTTCTTTGGTCAGCTTGCCCGGCTTGCGCAGGATGGCGTCGGGAATAGCCATCTTGCCGAAGTCGTGCAGGAAGGCGCCGCGGGCAATGACCGCGATCTGTTCGCTCGGGAGGCCCATGTTCTTGGCAATCGCCATGGTGAACGCGGTGACGCGCTTGGAGTGGCCCTCGGTCTCGGCATCTTTCAGATCAAGCGCGTCGCCCAAGGCTTCCAGGGTAATGTCGTACGACCGCTCGAGATTCGCGATAGCCGCCTGCAACTGGTCGGTGCGCGCCTTCACCAAAGATTCCAGATTCGTCTGATACGTCCGGTTCTCGACCTTGAGCCGGCGGTTTTCTAGAGCGCGGCTGACCGTATTGAGCAGTTGCTCGCGTTCGAATGGCTTCAACAGGTAGTCATAAGCGCCGTTCCGGATCGCGGCCAGCGCCACGGAGATGTCATGCACGGCGGTAACCATCACCACCGGCATGTCGGGATACCTTTCCTTGGTCCGCTCCAGCAGGCCGATACCATCGAGGTCGGCCATCATCAGGTCCGAAAGCATGAGTTCGAACTCCTCGCCGGAGGTTAGGATGGCAAGGGCTTCCATCCCGGAACCCGCTTCTTTACAGACATATCCGGCGGTGCCAAGCATGGACGCGACAATCTCGCGAATGGGCTCTTCGTCATCAACTACAAGAATGCGATCAGGCATAGCGGTACACGAAAGTCTATCGGCGATTGTAACGTTTCTGCGAGATTCCGAAAGTAATCATTGAGGTCCGGAATCTCCATCGAGAAACCGCGCGACCGTGATATTCAGAACAAAGGAATCCGTACGTCCGCATCCGAATGAGCGCGTCCCTTTGGTCGATCTGGAACTCGGCGGCTAGGCTTGGAATCGCCAGGCCCTCGGCGGCAGAAATCACGCTGCTGATCCTGCTGGGCGCTTCCCTGCTCGCCTTGCGCGCATTTCGTGAGAATTATCTCAAAGTTTGGATTTTGGGCTGGACGACCCTGCTCGTCTCGCGTCTGGCGGAACACTGCTTTGCGGCGAAAATACCGCCGCCATTTGATCTGGTGGTCGTCCAGGCGACCTTCGTGCTTGCCGTGGGACTGCTTGCTGGGGCGGTGCTGCTCTACACCCGCACCCGGGACCTAATTCTGCCCTTGATGGTGATTACGCCCGTGCTCGTCGGCTTTGCCGGCGCGCGGGTGCTGCTGTGGCCCGACTCGCTGCCGCTGCGCGTGGCGGTGGAGGTCAGCTACCGCGTCGTGCTGCTGACCGCTTCCCTGGCATTGTTGCGAGCGCGCCGAGGACGGTGGGAACCGGCAGCATGGCTGCTTGCTCTGTGCCTGCCCCTGCAGCATCTGGTCTGGGCTCCTTTTACTGACGGCATTCCCGTAGCGGCGTCCATCGGAATTGAAATTGCGCTTGCGGTCAGCATGTTGCTAGTCGTGCTCGACCAAGCGCATGCCCGAACACGCAGGCTACAGGCGGTCCAGGCGATCAGTAATGCCATCGCTGGCGCGCAGCAGTATGGAAGCGTCGTGCAGCGAACGCTGGAAGAATTGCAGCGCGCCCTTCGGGTGCGGGGCGGGTGGTTCCGCCTGCTCGAGAGCGGACATCTGGTCGCGACTCATGCGACCGGGCTATCGACCGAATTCTTACGGGATGCGGGCTTTGCTGAGCCGACCGAGGGCACCTCGAAACTGCTGGCTCACGCGGCGGCGCAGGTCACCACGCCCGATGCCGCGAGCCACGAGCCGAAAGAATGTCTTGAGCACGAGAAGATTCGCCAGCTGGTGATTGTTTCCGTCGTGGGCAATAAGGCGCCGCTGGGATTACTGATGCTGGGCCATTCACGGAGGCGCCAGTGGACTCCGGAAGAACTGGAATTCCTGCAGGCTTGCGCCAAGCAGGTCGCGCTTGCCGTCGAAAATTTCCGGCTGCTGGAACAGGTTCTGCGCTCGCAGCGGCAGTGGATGAATACGTTTGATTCCATCCACGACATCATCCTGGCGCACGACGCCGACTTCCGCATCACCAAAGCCAATCAGGTATTGCTGGAGCAACTGCATCAGGCCACCGCGGACGTCGTTGGCAATACCTGCGACTCGGTATTGCCCCATACCTTCGGCGAATGGACCGGCTGTCCCTACTGCGCCATGGGCGGCGATGAAGAATTCACCGAAGGCGCAGACCCGTGCTTTGGCGGCTTTTCGGTGGTTTCGACTTCCTCCTACACAGAGCAAGGCAGCCCGCAAAAAGGGACGCTGCACGTGGTTCGCGACATCACCGAGCGCCGTTCTGCGGAAGAGAAATACCGCCTGCTGTTCGAGCAGGTGCAGGAAGGGGTTTACGTCGCCAGCCCCGCCGGAACCCTGCTTGACTGCAATGACGCGTTCGTTCACATGCTGGGCTACAGCAATCGTTCTGAATTGCTGGTGATGAATCTGGATTCGGAAATCTGCGTCGATCCCAAGCAGCGCGAGGCCTTCCGCAAAGAGATCGAAGAGCACAACTACGTACGGAACTTCGAGGCTACCCTGCGGAAGAAGGACGGAACATTGCTGCTGGCCGCCGAGAGCAGCTTCGCCACGCGCGACTCGACCGGCAACATCGAACGCTATCAGGGATTCGTTCTCGATATGACGGAGAAGCGCCGCGCGGAAGATGAAATGCAACGGCGCAACCGCGAATTGAATGCGCTGAACGCGATGGCAGTGGTGGCGGCGCAGTCGTTCGATCTTGACGAAATTCTGAACCTGACCCTGCGGCAGGTGGTAACCCTCTTCGCAGCGGACAGCGGAACGGTGTATCTCTCCGACACGGACGCGCCCACTTATCGCCGGCGTGCGGCCTGGGGACCGCGCAGCCGTGACAAGATGCGCGCCGCCGAGGTTTCGTTTGCGGAAGGCTTTGGCGATCTGATCGTGCGCTCGCGCGCCGAGGTCGTCACAGCGGAGTACCTGCCGCACCTGCCGCCTAAAGTGGCGGAGTTCCTGCGCTCCGACGCCGACCGCTCCTGGATTTGGGTGCTGTTCTGGGGCAAGGAGAGCCCGGTCGGCATCATGGGACTCTGCAGCCATCAGGGATACGAATATTCCAGCAACGACGAGAACCTGTTGGTGGCCATCAGCCGCCAACTGGCCACGACGATTGAGAAAGTCCGGCTCTACGAAGAGACCTGTCGCGCCTACGAAGATCTGCGCAAGACCCAGGAACAGTTACTGCAGAGCGAGAAGATGTCAGCCGTGGGGCAGCTGATCGCCGGTGTGGCGCACGAACTGAACAATCCCTTGACCGCGATCTTAGGCTACGCACAGCTGCTCGAAACCGAAGGCCTGAACGAGCGCGCGGCCGATTACGTCACCAAACTGTTCAAGCAGGCGCAGCGCACCCATCGCGTGGTGCAGAATCTGTTGTCGTTCGCCCGGCAGCGCAAGCCGCAGCGCGACGAGGTCGACATCCGCAAGGTGCTCGACGAGACTGTGGCTCTGCGGGACTACGATCTCAAGATCAACAATATTCGCGTCGATCGCGACGTTCCTTCCGAGCCCGCCATGGTGGTCGCCGACCCGCATCAGATCGAGCAGGTATTTCTGAACATCATCAACAACGCGGTCGACGCCATCCTCGAGACCGGGCGCACGGGCAAGCTGAAGATCAGCGTCACCTGCCAGAGTGGACATGTTTGTACCAAGTTTGCCGATGACGGCGCGGGCATCAAAGATCCTAAGCGGATTTTTGATCCCTTCTACACCACCAAGAGCGTGGGCAAGGGCACCGGGCTGGGGCTAAGCATTTGTTACGGCATCGTGAAGGAGCATGGCGGCGACATTACTGCTAACAACAATGCCGAAGGCGGCGCGGTCATCGAAGTAAGGCTCCCGGCAGCGGCCGGGACGGCGGCCGTCGCGGAGGCGCCGAAACCTGCGCCCCGCCTGCATGAAGGAGCCGTTCACGGGCGCGTGCTGCTCGTCGAGGAAGAAGAGGCTGTGCTGGAGTTCGAGCGCGATGTGCTCATGGGCGCCGGGGCAACGGTGGTGACCGCCAAGACCAGCGAGGACGTGAAGACTCGCCTGCTCTCCGAGCAGTTTGACGCCCTCATCATGAACGGCAAAATGCCCGACCAGTGGACCGCGAAGGAATCTTATCCTTGGCTCAAGGAAAACTGCGCGGGCATGCAGGGCCACGTTCTATATACCTTCTCGAACGGCGTAGAACCCACCGACGGACGCACCTTCCTGCAGGAAAACAATATCCCTTACCTGGTGAAGCCATTCGAAGTGGCGGAACTGATCAGCCAGGCGCGCAAGCTGCTACAGAAGGCGCAGGCTGCGGGAGCTGGGGCAGACTAGAGTCCTTTCAAAGCTGCCTGCATCCCTTTGGTATTCTTATCTTGACTCCAAAACTCTTCCAGCCCATCTCCCAATTCGTCCACCCTGTTACGGCGGTGTAAAATATCATCGTGACCGAAGAAGTTTCCGCAATCCTGAAGAAGGCCTTGGCCCTGCCTGCTGATGCGCGCGCAGCTATCGCTAATACGCTGCTCGAAAGCCTCGAGACGTCCCCGCCCGACGAAGGCGTTGAACAGGCTTGGGCAGAAGAAATCCAGCGCCGAGTCGAGGACATTGATTCTGGCAGAGTGCAGCTCATTCCGTCCGAAGAAGTGCGCCGCCGACTGATGGCGCGGCTGTCCGATGCCGGCAAGTAAGCTCTATCATTTTCACCCCGAAGCGTGGGCGGAGTTTGAGACTGCCGAATCCTGGTATCGTCAGCGAAGCCCCGACGCCGGCCTTCGGTTCCTGGCCGCAGTTTTCGATGCTCTGGAAGAAATCTCGCGGTCACCGCGGACATGGCCGGGATATTTACGGGGCAGTAGGAAGTTCGTCCTGCAGCCGTTTCCCTACGCAATTATCTATCGCGAAGCCGACTTGCGAATCGAAATCTTGGCAATATCGCACGGTCATCGCCGACCGGGATACTGGCGACAGCGACTCTAACGAGAGCCCGGAGCATTCCCTGAGTCGCCCCACTTACCTCGAAACGCACAGCCGTCCACACCCTTCCTCCCCTCCCTAATGCGTTAGACTAGCCACAGGCCCATGTCCCAATTCGTCCACCTGCACTTGCACACCGACTATTCCCTGTTAGACGGCGCCTGTGACGTCGAAAAGCTCTGCCAGCGCGTGCAGGAACTCGGGATGCCCGCCGTGGCCATGACCGACCATGGCAACATTTTTGGCGCGGTGCACTTCGTCAATGCGGCGCACAAGCATGGCGTGAAGCCCATCGTCGGCTGCGAACTCTACGTCTGCAAAAAGGACGACCACCGCGCGGCCCCCGAAGGCGACACTTACAACCATCTTCTCGTGCTCGCCGAGAACGAAGAGGGGTACCGCAACCTGGTCAAGATTACGTCGGAGGCCTCGCTCCACGGCTTCTACTACAAGCCGCGCGTGAGCAAGAAATTTCTCGCCGAGCATTCCCGCGGGCTGATCGGCCTTTCGGGATGCCTGAAAGGCGAAGTCGCCGAACGCCTGATGGAAGGAAATTACGAAGCCGCCCGCACCGCAGCAGGGACCTTCACTGATATTTTCGGCAAAGACAGATTCTTTCTCGAAATTCAGGATCAGGGCCTGGCCATGGAACACCGCATTCATCCCGGCCTGTTCCAACTCGAAAAAGATCTTGGCCTGCCGCTCGTCGCGACCAACGACAGCCACTATCTCTGCGAAGACGACGCCCACGCGCAGGACGTGATGGTCTGCATCCAGACCGGCAAGTCAATCCGCGATACCGCCCGCATGAAGTTCGACGGCACGCAATTTTTCGTCAAGAACTACGACGAAATGTACCGCGTGTTCAAGGATTCGCCCGACGTGCTCGCGCGCACACTCGACATTGCCGAGCGCTGCAGCCTGCGCCTCGAAAAAGTCGCGACCCCGTTCCCTGAATTTGAGGTCCCGCCCGGTTACACGATTGACAGCTATTTCGTGCATGTCACGCGCCAGGGCTTCGCTCGCCGCCTGGAGGCGCTGCGTCCGCTGAGCGAGCAGGGCAAGCTGAAGCATTCGATCAGCGACTACGAGCAGCGCCTGGAGCGCGAACTGGGCATCATTCAGCAGATGAAGTTCCCGGGGTACTTCCTGATTGTCTGGGACTTCATTCGCTACGCCAAGGAAAACAGCATCCCTGTGGGACCGGGTCGCGGATCGGCTGCCGGCTCGCTGGTCTCGTACGCGCTCGGCATCACCGACATCGATCCGCTGCAGCACGAGTTGCTCTTCGAGCGCTTTCTGAATCCCGAGCGCGTGTCCATGCCCGATATCGATATCGATTTCTGCATGAACCGCCGCGGCGAAGTCATCGACTACGTCACACAAAAATATGGGCGCGCCAACGTCGCACAGATCATCACCTTCGGCACCATGGCCGCCAAGGCCGCCATCAAAGACGTTGGCCGCGCTATGGATATTCCATACGCGGACGTGGACCGCATCGCCAAGATGGTCCCGACGCAGCTCAATATCACGCTCGACCAAGCGATCGAGGAATCTCCGCAACTGAATGAGGCCTACGAAAAGGACACACAAGTCCGCGAGTTGCTCGATACCGCGCGCAAGCTGGAAGGCCTGGTGCGCAATTCGGGCGTCCACGCTGCCGGGGTCGTGATCTCTCCGCGGCCGTTGACCGAACTCGTCCCCCTGCACAAGACCAAGAACGACGAAATCGTCACGGCCTTCGACATGGTCGCCATCGAAAAGATGGGCCTGTTGAAAATGGACTTTCTCGGCCTGACCACGCTGACGATTCTCACCGACGCGCTGAAGCTGATCGCACAGACCCGCGGCACAACACTCACGCTTGACGACATCCCGTTGCAGGACGACGAGACCTACCGCGAGGTCTTCCACAAAGGACTGACCTCGGGCGTCTTCCAGTTTGAATCGCACGGCATGCGCGACGTCTTGCGCAAGTACCAGCCGAATTCCATTGAAGATCTCACCGCTCTCAACGCACTCTACCGGCCGGGACCAATCCAGGGCGGCATGATTGACGACTTCGTCGACCGCAAGCACGGCCGCAAGAAAGTCGAATACGAACTGCCCGAGCTGAAAGAAATTCTCGAAGAAACGCTGGGAGTGATCGTCTATCAGGAACAGGTGATGCAGATCGCGAACCGTCTGGCGGGCTACTCCCTGGGTGAAGCCGACCTGCTCCGCCGCGCCATGGGGAAGAAGAAAGCCGAAGAAATGGCGCAGCAGCGCGAGCGCTTTGTGGAAGGCGCGGCGCAGCGAAAGTTTCCGCCAAAGAAGATCGAAAAGATTTTTGATCTCATGGCGCAGTTTGCGGGCTACGGCTTTAACAAATCCCACTCCGCTGCCTACGCGCTGCTCGCCTATCACACGGCTTACTTGAAAACGCATTTCCCGATCGAGTTCATGGCCGCGCTACTCACTTCGGTGACCGGATCGACCGACGACGTGGTCAAGTACATCAACGAGTGTCGCGAGATGGGTATTGCCGTCGAGGCTCCCGACATCAATGTCTCCGACGCGAACTTCACGCCTCACGGGGAGTCCATCCGCTTCGGGCTAGCCGCGGTCAAGAACGTAGGCGGCAATGCGATTGAGTCGATTGTCGCCGGGCGCAAGAAGCTTGGCCGCTTCAAGACCATCTTCGATTTCTGCGAAAACGTCGACCTCCGGTTGCTTAACAAGCGCGTAGTCGAGTCGCTGATCAAGAGCGGCGCCATGGATTCGCTCGGCCGCCGCGCCCAGCTGATGGCCGTGCTTGAAAAGGCCATGGAGCAGGCCCAAAAAGTCCAGCGTGATGCCGAATCCGGCCAGCATGGCCTGTTTGGCGTCTTCCAGGAAGATGAGTCCCAAGCCAACAACCACACCTTACCGAACACTCCCGACTGGGACGAGCACACGCGGCTGACCGCCGAAAAAGAGATTCTGGGATTCTTCATCAGCGGTCATCCCCTGGAAAAGTACCGCGACAAGTTGCAGGATCTGCAGGCCCTGAATATCGAAGAACTGGCCGCCATGACCAAATCCACCGGCAAAGACGAGACCATCGTCACGGCGGGCATCATCGGCAACCTGCGTGTGCTCAAGTCGAAGCGCGGCGACTTCTACGCGCAGGCCACGCTCGAAGATATGTCGGGCTCCATCGACATGATCGTCTTCCCCGAGGCCTACAAGCGAATCGGCGAGAAAGTCAAACTCGAAGTGCCGGTGCTGGTGAAAGCGGGCGTCCGCATCGAAGAGGGCGCCAATCCGAAAATTACCGCCTCTGAAATCATGCCGCTCGAAGAGGCCAAGGTTCCCTTGCCACGCGCCATCCGCGTGCGTATCCCCATCGAAACTTCCGGCGAGTCCACGATCGACAACCTGCATACCCTTTTCCTGGAGCGAAAGGGCGAAGCCAAAGTCTTGTTCGACGTAGAACGCCAAGGCGATTTCATGGTGGTGATGGAGGCGGAAGGCTATAATGTGCTTCCAGACCGCGCCTTCATCGCCCGGGTCGAACAGCTGTGTGGGCGCGGGAGTGTTCGCGTCATCAGCTGATGGAGAGCATGGCACCCACCGAAAAAGCGCAGCAGGAACTGGAGCAGATCGAACGGCAAGTTGCCGAGTTGGAATCGAACGGTTCCGACGACGCCACCCGGCGCCAGATTGCCAAGCTACAGGACCGCATCGAAATGCTCCGGCGCGAGATGAATGCGCCGCCTACGGCCTGGCAAAGGACAGAACTGGCGCGGCACCCGCAGCGGCCGCAATCTCTCGATTACATCGAGCGCGTCTTCACCGACTTCAGCGAGATTCACGGCGACCGTGGCTTCGGCGACGATCCGGCGATTATCTGCGGCATGGCTCGCTTCCACGGCGATGAAGTCGTGGTCGTCGCGACCCAGAAGGGGCGCGACATGAAGCAGCGCGTCCACCGCAACTTCGGCACTCCGCATCCCGAGGGCTACCGCAAGGCGTTGCGTGTCATGCACGTTGCCGAGAAGTTCAAACGCCCCATCTTCACCCTGGTCGACACTGACGGGGCTTATCCTGGCATTCACGCGGAAGAGCGCGGACAGGCCGAGGCCATAGCGCACAATCTTCGCGAGATGGCGCGCCTCGAAGTCCCTATCATCGCCACCGTGATTGGCGTCGGCGGCAGCGGCGGGGCTTTGGCCATTGCCGTTGCAGACCGCGTACTGATGATGGAGAACTCCATCTACTCGGTGATCTCCCCCGAGGGTTGCGCCGCCATCATGTGGCGCGACTCGTCGAAAAAGGAGCTCGCCGCGGAAGCCATGCGCATCACCGCGACCGACCTCGAAGAACTGGGCTGCATTGACGACATCGTTCCCGAGCCCGAAGGCGGGGCGCATCGCGACCACGAGGCCGCTGCCAACCTGCTCGATGCCGGCTTGCAGAAGCATTACGCCGAGCTGAAAAAGATCCCCCCTGCCGAATTGGTCGTAGCACGATATAATAAGTTCCGTACCATGGCCCAGTTCTTTAAGACCGGGGCCTGAGTTTCCGTAGCGCACTCTCGTTCTAAATCAGGTTTCCTCACGGCTCTGGACGGGCGATAGGCGCGACCGAAGCCATGCCGCCGCCGTATAATTGAAAGGTTTCCTCCTCCGCACTCATAACTCCGGCCAAGCGGGTAGCGCCGGTGAACTAAAAGGAAGGTGTAGGAATGGCCACCACCGATGTCGTGCCGCGGGGATCAACCGGCGGCATGGGGCAGAAGCGGATCGTCAACGACATGAGCATCCAGGTCGCGACGGTCAACGGCTCCGGCTCACAAAGTTCAAACACAGTCTTATTGCGCAGTATTTTCCAGATGGGCGTACCGGTGTCGGGCAAGAACATGTTCCCGTCGAACATTGCCGGACTTCCCACCTGGTACACGATCCGGGCCAACAAGAATGGCTACATTGCGCGCAAGAAGGAGATCGACTTCCTGGTCGCCATGAATCCGGAGACGGCCGCCGAAGACACCATGTCGCTCGCCCCGGGCGCTTCGGTCTTGTATGACGAGCCGCTGGCGCTGCACAAGTTGCGCAATGATCTGATCTTTTATTCCGTTCCCTACGACAAGCTGGTCGCCGCGGTTTGCCCCGAGGCCAAGCTGCGCAAACTCGTCAAGAACATGGTGTACGTGGGCGTGGTGGCAAGCCTGCTTACGATCGACATGGCTGAGGTGGAAAAGGCTATCCGCAAGCAGTTCGCCACGAAAGCAAAGGCCGCAAATCTGAATCTCGCGGCGGCGCAGGCTGGCTTCGAGTACGCCAAGGCAAACTTGCAGAAGCGCGGTGTGTTCTACATCGAGCGCATGGATAAGACTGCGGGCAAGATCATTATCGACGGCAACTCCGCCGCCGCACTGGGCTGCATGTTCGCCGGATGCACCGTGGTGACCTGGTATCCGATCACCCCCTCGTCGTCGCTGGTCGAGACCATGATCGAGTACATGAAGGAGTACCGCATTACACCCGACGGCAAGGCTACCTTCGCCATCGTGCAGGCGGAAGACGAACTGGCCGCCATCGGTATGGTGATCGGCGCAGGCTGGGCAGGAGCGCGCAGCATGACGGCGACTGCCGGCCCCGGCATCTCCCTGATGTCGGAATTTGCCGGCTTGGCTTACTACGTCGAGGTCCCCGGCGTGATCTGGGACATTCAGCGCGTCGGCCCGTCCACCGGGCTGCCGACACGCACCTCGCAGGGCGACATTCTTTCGACCGCGGTGCTTTCCCACGGCGACACCAAGCACATCATGCTGATTCCCTCCTCCGCCGAAGAGTGCTTCACCATGGCAACGGAGGCCTTCAATCTAGCCGAACAGTTCCAGACGCTCGTGTTCGTAATGTCGGACCTCGATCTCGGCATGAATAACTGGATGTCCGACCCGTTCCCCTATCCCAAGACGCCTATCAAGCGCGGCAAGGTTTTGAGCAAAGAAGACCTCGACCGGCTCGGCGGCTTTGCGCGCTACAAAGATGTCGACGGTGATGGTATCGGCTACCGCACGCTGCCCGGCACGCCGCATCCCGCGGCCGCTTATTTCGCTCGCGGCAGCGGCCACAACGAGAAGGCGCAATACAGCGAGCGTGCCGACGACTTCGAGAACAACATGGAGCGGCTGAACCGTAAATTTGAGACGGCGCGCTCCTTCGTGCCCCGCCCCGAAATTACCAAGGGCAAAAACGCGAAGATCGGCATCATCGGCTACGGCACCTCGCACTGGGGTATCACCGAGAGCCGCGATCAACTTCGCGAAGAATATGCCATCGAGACCGACTACCTGCGGCTTCGGGCCTATCCTTTCACGCGCGAAGTGCATGACTTCATCGAGCAGCATGAACACATTTACGTGGTCGAGCAGAACCGCGACGCGCAAATGCTCAGCCTGCTCAAGCTCGATCTGAAGCCCGAACTGATCACGCGCCTGCGCAGCCTCGCGCACATCACCGGACTGCCGCTCGATGCGCGGTCCATCACCGACGAACTGACCAGCATGGAGGGCAAGTAGATGTCGAGCACCACGGTTGAGCCCGGAGCAGCCGGGCCGAAGACGAATCGCATTGGCCTGACTGTCATCGAGTACAAGGGCGGCAAAACCACGCTGTGCGCCGGTTGCGGCCACAACGCCATCTCCGAGCGCATCATCGAGGCCATGTACGAAATGGGCGTCGAGCCCGAGTTCGTCATCAAGCCCAGCGGCATTGGCTGCTCGTCGAAGACGCCCGCATACTTCCTGAGCCGTTCGCACAGTTTCAACGCGGTGCACGGGCGCATGCCATCGGTCGCGACCGGTGCGCTGCTCGCCAATCGCAAGCTGGTATGCATCGGCGTCAGCGGCGATGGCGACACGGCCTCCATCGGCATAGGACAGTTCGTTCACCTGATGCGGCGCAATCTGCCCATCATTTACATCATCGAAGACAACGGCGTGTACGGTCTGACGAAAGGCCAATTTTCTGCCACAGCCGATCTTGGATCGAAGCTGAAGACTGGCGTCGTCAACGATCTCCCCCCGATCGACACCTGCGCGCTCGCGATTCAGCTCGGCGCGACGTTGGTCGGACGATCGTTCTCGGGCGACAAGCGCCAACTCAGCGCCATGCTCAAGGCTGCGATCGCCCATAAGGGCACGGTCATGCTCGACGTAGTTTCGCCGTGCGTCACCTTCAACGACCACGAGGGTTCGACCAAGTCTTACAAGTACGTGAAAGAGCACGAAGAGACGCTGCAGGACGTCAGCTTCGTTCCGCACTTCGAGGACATCAACGTCGAGTACGATGCCGGATCGACGGTCGATGTAACCATGCATGACGGCTCGCACCTGCGTCTGCGCAAACTCGAAGAAGATTACGATCCCACGGACAAGATTCATGCGATCACGCGCCTCACGGAAGCGCACGACAAAGGCGAGGTCCTCACCGGCGTGTTCTACGTGAACCCGCAGGCGCCGAACTTCCTCGACATGCTGAACGTGGTCGACCAGCCTTTGGCGACTTTGCCCGATTCGTTGACGCGGCCGGGCCAGGAAGTGCTTGACGCAGTAATGGAAGAATTGCGGTAACCTCTAACTCAGCACGGGCCGCATCGCCGCTTTCCCATGCGCATTCTTCTGATTGGCGGGAATGGCTTCATTGGGCGCTTTCTGGTTCCCGCTTTGCAGTGTCAAGGACACTCACTGGCGCTTTTTCATCGCGGCACGACGACAACCGTGCCCACGGGCGTCGAAGACATTCGCGGGAATCGCAACCAACTCCAGGCCAGCGCTCAGGAACTGAAAAAGTTCGCTCCCGAAGTGGTGATCGATCTGATCGTCAGTTCGGGTTCACAAGCGGAAGATTTGATGAACGCCTTCCGCGGCTCAGCCAACCGCATTGTCATGCTTAGCAGCATGGACGTCTACCGGGCAATTGCCGTCCTGCACGGCACCGAAGACGGTCCGTTAGAGCCACTACCGTTGACCGAAGAATCGGCACTGCGGCGTACTCTGCATACCTACACGCCGGACATTCTTCAAGGCCTGCGAAAGACATTCGCCTGGGTCACGGATGATTACGACAAAATACCCGCCGAACGCGTCGTGATGAACGACCCAGACCTCCCCGGGACGGTGCTTCGCCTGCCCATGATCTATGGTCCCGGCGATCACTTACATCGCTTCTTTCCCATCGTGAAGCGCATTTCTGACGGACGACGCTACATTCTTTTTGCCGATGCGCTGGCAGCCTGGCGCTCGCCGCGTGGCTACGTCGAGAACGTGGCCGCCGCGGTTGCGCTGGCCGCGACAGAATCTCGCGCCGCTGGACGCATCTATAACGTCTGCGAGGAGCCTCCATTCAGCGAACTGGAGTGGGCGCGAAAGATTGCGGACGAAATGCAGTGGAAGGGAGAGTTCGTGACACTGCCGGCTGAACGGACGCCAGCTCATCTTCTGCGGCCGGGCAATGCAGCGCAGCATTGGACCGCCAGTTCCGCGCGCATCCGGCGCGAGCTGGGATATCAGGAACCGGTCGCGATGGAGCAAGCAATCCGCGAGACCATCCGCTGGGAACTGGAGAATCCCCCCGCTCTACCCTTCGCCCCTGTGTTTGATTACGCCGCCGAAGATTCAGCCTTGGCGTCCAAAGCGAGTTAGCCGAACCCGTTCTAAGCGGTCTTGCGCTTGGGCTCTCCGCTATGCTCCGGATTCTGCCCCGGCTCTGGGAAATCCGAATCTGCGTCTTTCAGCATCGGTTCTTGATCGCGATGGCCCAGTTGTCCCTGCAAGCCGGTGTTTCCGGCAACGCGATGGTCTTCAGTTTCGGTGGCGCCCTTCGCAAGATCCTGATCCGGTTCGTTCTCAGCCATGATTCCGCCCTTAGATAAAGTCAGGGGAGCCGAACAGATGACGATGACAGCGCCACCCCTCAAAAACAGTCTATTCTTGCCCCCGTTGGAATAAAATACTCTTCATTGAGGAAGGGTCAGGCGGGAATCCGGTATGAAAAAGCTTTTCTTACTATTGTTGATGTGTATCGTCGCCAGCACGTTCGCGCTGGCCGACACGCCACATGCTTCTCTTGTCCCAGTCAAGAAAACCCACCAGCGGATCAAGCGCCATCACGCCCATAAGGCCGCGAAACACAAAGCTCCGAAGCGGAAATACCACACGGTTTAACAGCGGCGGATTTATTCGCTCTCGCCGTTCATTCCTGATGAGCGGGAAACCGTTCCTCGTGTGGCCACTCCAAGCTTGCGCAGCCGCTCGCGAGCCTGCAACGCCTCGGGCGAATGCGGATAGCGCTGCACCACGTGGCGCAATTCCGAGACCCCGTCGTCCTGCTTGCCCGACTCAATCAGCGCGAAGCCTTTTTTCAACTGTGCCGCGGCTGCCTTGTTCCCGCTGGGAAAGTTTTGCAGGACCTGGTCGTAGCTCTGCACCGCCTGCTGGTAGTTCCCGGCCTTAAACTGGATCTCCCCCAGGTAGAAGTAGGAGTTGCCCGCCAGATCGGTGTTGGGATAGAACTTGATGTAATCGGAAAATTCCTGCGACGCCAGATCGGACTTGCCGCCATTGTAGTCGCGGATGCCATTGTTGTAGAGCACGTCGGGAGGTGGCGCTTGCGCGGCGGCTTGCTGAGCAGCCTGCTGCTGGGCCTGCTGTGCCTGGATGCTCTGCTGCGACGACTGCATGTCTTCCAACTGCTTGGTGACCTTGGCGAGGCGCACCTTGATTTCGTCCAGCGTGTCGTTCAGCGCCTGGATCTGCCCGGAAAGCTGCTCGGTCTTGCCTCCCACGTCACCTTGCTGCTTCTGCAGCGTGCTCTGCAGCGTATTGAGGGCGTTGGCAAGTTTGTTGACGGCATCGGTGTCTTTCTCGACCAGGCTGTTCATGACGCCCATGCGCTCGTCGAAGCTGCGTTGCATGGCGGTCATCTGCTCCTGCAACTGCTGCACCTGCGTCTGCAACTGCACCATCTCTTTGTTGACGCCCCAAGCCGGAGCGGCGCCGAGCCCTACCAGCGATAGCAAAACAACGCAAACGGTCTGACGATGTTGTCTCATAAGGAATTCCCTGAAAACTTAGATGCGACGATTCTCCCACACGGTGGGTGATTCCAAGCCAAAAGAAGCCGCCCGAACCTGATCCTTCACTGGAGCGCGGCAACCATTTTGCGAACGAATGAGCGGGGACGCGCGAACGCGTCCCCTCCCAAATAACTACTTTTGATAAACGATGTGGCCGCGCCGGTTCTGCTGCCAGCACGCTTCGTTGCTTTCGGTGCAGAACGGCTTTTCCTTGCCGTAGCTGATGGTCTTGATGCGGCTTGCGCTCAGGCCGGCCGCGGTCAAGGCGCTCTTCACCGAACTGGCGCGTTGATCGCCCAGAGCCAGGTTGTATTCGGTCGACCCGCGCTCGTCGCAGTGGCCCTCGATCGTGATGTTCATGTTCTGATGCTGACTGAGGAACTGTGCGTCGGCCTGGACCGAAGCCTGCTGGTCGCCACGTATGTCGGACTTGTCGTAGTCGAAGTACACGTCCTTAATGTTCTGACTAAACAAGTCTTCATCGCTCACGTTGGACGTAGGAGGCGGCGGAGGCGCCGCCGCGGCAGCTACGGTGAGCCGTGCGGTAGCCTCCTGCGTGCCGCCTGACCCCTTGGCAACCAGATGATAGGTCGTGGAGTCGCTGGGAGACACGCTTTGCGATCCATTCGGCTGCACCGCTCCAATGCCGTCAATCGACACATCGGTGGCGTTGCTGGTCTGCCAGGTGAGCGAGGCAGACTGTCCCGCCTGGATCGAACTTGGATTCACCGCAATGGAAGCGGTTGGCGCCGGTGGCGGCGGCGGTGGTGGCGGCGGCGGCGGAGCCGCTTTCTTCTTGCACGCGCCAAGGGCAAGGATAGCGCAGAATGCGACCAGCAGAAATAACCACTTCAGATTGCGTTGCTTCACTTTTATTCCTCCCTACGATCCCTACGAAGGGATCAGACGAAGTCATTTGCGATTTATTACGGATTTACTACTTAAAACTCCAATTTGGTTGTGAATTACGTCCAGTAAACGTCAACTGCTGAACCTTGCTGCCATCGGCCAGCATGCTCCAGACTTGCAGACTGCCGGAGCGGTTTGACTGGAATACAATGTGCCGGTTATCTGGCGACCACGACGGAAAATCGTTGCGTCCGCCGTCGTGGGTAAGCTGCACCCATTGCTTGCTGGCAATGTCCATCAAATAAAGATCAGAGGCGCCCGGTTCTCCGGGACCATACTTCCGCACCCACGCCAATGCGAGGAACTGCCCGTTGGGCGCCCAACTCGGCGAGACCGCATAACCCTGATCGGTCATCCGCTGCTGGTTGGTGCCGTCCGCCTCCATGGTGTAAACCTGCGGCAGGCCGGTGCGACCGCTGACAAACGAGATTTGCGCATTCGTCTTGCGATTCCACACCGGAGAAACGTCGGGTCCTTTGTCGGTCGTCATGCGGCGGACATTTCCGCCGGACACATCCGAGACATAAATTTCCGGCTCGCCGTTGCGTGACGACGAAAACGCCAGCTTGGTGCCGTCGCCCGACCACGCTGGAGACAGATTCGTGCCTCCCAAGTGCGGAAAACTCACCATGCGGTTCAGATCGAGGGAGTACATCATGATTTCCCAGCCGCTCTTCGTCAGTGCGCTGAAGGCCAGGCGCGTTCCATCCGGCGAGATGCGCGGCGACAGCGCAATCGAACCCAAATGCGTGATCTGGTGCTGGTTCGACCCGTCGTAATCCATCGCCCAGATTTCTTTGTGCCCACTGCGATCGCTGACAAAATAGATCTGCGTTTCCGCAATGCCCTGAATGCCCCCGCCCAGGCGAAAGATGATCTCGTCGGCAAACTTGTGCGCCATCATGCGCGCCGCTGCGTCGCTGGCCGTATCGGCGTACTGCTTGCCCAGCACCTGCGGCGATTGGATGTTCTTGACATCGTAGAGCCAGCCCTGAGCCGTGAGCCGCCCGTTGGTGACGCCGAGGTTTCCAAACGCAAGCATGGCCGCATTCGGCGGAGGCGCGTTCCATGCGATGAAATTGACTTCCGGCGGCTGCCCCGGCACTTGCAGCGGATAAAAACTCTTCGACACCAGTTCGACCACGCCGGAAACATCCAGGTCGTTCCACAGTGTGTCATTGAAGGTCTTGAGAAATTTGGCGTTCTCAGCATCGGTGGTCGAGGGCTTGAAGTCTGCAACCGCGAGCCGTACTTTCTCGACGCCGAGGCTGGTGCCGGTCTTTACCCAATCCTGCGCCAACAATGTGCTGGGAAGAAAACTGCAGGCGAAGAGCAGAACAAGGGTCTGTACCAGGAGGTGCAACCTGCTTCGCCGCTGCCGAACAATCGATCTAGCCGGCTCGTCCATCCGTGTGGGGAAAAAAGATTTCGTCTTCAACAATATCGTATGCGGATAAGAATCGCTTCGCAACATCTTCTCCATCGTTTTATCGCGTTTCCTTCCATTAGAGTCCCATTTTGCACTCGTTCGGCTAACTTCATACTAATTGCGTACCTGATTGATTACCCGGACCAAAGGTACATGGTCCTATTTCTTGCTGTAATCGAACCAGTACTCGACCGAAATCTTGCCGCCCGGATAATCCGGCGGCAGTGGACCGAACGTGTCAATGCGTTGCAGCGCGCGCACTGCCGAGATGTCCAATGACGGAACGCCGCTGGACTGCTCCACCCGCACGTTCGCCGGATGCCCGTCGCGCGCTACGTCAAACGTGATGTAAACCCGCTGTGCATTAGTGATCCTGGGATCGACTTCGTACTTGAGCCAGTTCTCTGAGACCTTCTGCTGAATCACGCGGACGTACCACGAGTATTTCGTACCAAAATCTCCGCCGCCCCCCGTGATTCCAAATCCGCCCTTCGCGCCGGCAGCGCTAAACGAGCCGTAAGGGCCGCTGACCGGACCGCCCTCTCCAAACGCCACCTGATTGCTCTCCGGCTCGGGTTCGGCCGGTGCACTCTTCTTCGTGATGGTCTCCTGCTTCTTTTTCGGCTTGATCTTCGTGTTCTTGCCCTGAATCTCGATCGCGTCCGGCGCCTTCTCTTCGATCTTGGGCTGTGATTGCGTGACTCCCTTCGACTCGTTGGCCAGCACGTTCTGCGTCTGCGCAGGATTCGCAGGCAGGGGCACAGTGCTCACCAGCGTGGCGCCGATCGCTTCCCCGCCCCCGCCTGAGCCCCAACCCTCTCCGCTGGTGTGCATGAACACCGCGGAGTAGATCAGCAGAAAAACCGTGACCCCGACGTGCAATCCCGCCGACCACGCCAGCGCGCGTCCCCAGCGGTCATGCTCGAAATAGATCTCAGCGCTTGCTGCCATTTTGCTCGAGTGGCTGCGTCACAATGCTGACATTGGCGAATCCGGCCTGTTTCACCGCATCCATGACGGTGGCGAAGGCGCCGAAAGGAACGTTTTCATCGGCGCGCACAAAAATCGATTGGCTGCGCGGATCGCGAATTTTCTGCCGCAACCTGCTTCCGATCTCGTTGATGTTGATGGCGGTGCTCCCCAGAAACACGCGCTGATCTTTATTAATGGTGATCACCAGCCGCTCTTCGGTGATCTCCTTCACGGTGCGCGTTTTCGGCACGCTCACATCGATGCCCGATTGCAACACCGGCGCGGTCACCATGAAGATGATCAGCAGCACCAGCACCACGTCAACCAGCGGCGTGATATTGATATCGGCCAGCGCGGTCTGCGTGCGTCCGTTAGAGGTAGTAAATGCCATCAGCGCCTCACCTCGGCGGGAACTTGCGCCTGGCTATGCTCGACTGCATTGAGTACTTCCAGTGCAAAGTCATCGCTGCGCGCCGCAAACTCGCGAATCGACGCGCCAATTAAATTGTAGGCAATGACGGCGGGAATCGCGGCAGCCAGGCCGGCAGCCGTCGTGATCAAAGCTTCGGAAATGCCGGGAGCCACCGCACGCAGAGTCGCGGCTCCCGCCGTGCCCAGGCCATGAAACGCGTCGATGATACCCCACACCGTGCCGAACAGGCCGACAAACGGCGTGACTGCAGCGGTAATGGCCAGCCACGGCACGTTGCGCTCGAGCCGGGTGATGCCCTCCGACGCGCCGATCTGCATGCCGCGTTGGATCGCCACCAGGTTTCTCAGAGTGCCCGAGTTTGCAGCCTGGCGACGGTATTCCTCATATCCGCCCTCGAATACTCCGACCAGCGGACTGGGCTTGAACTGTTCCGCCACCGCGGCAATATCCTGCAGCCGCTGCGCTTTGCGGAAAGCGCGCACGAAGCGCCCGCTCTGCGCCCGAGCCCGCCGCAGCAGGCTCCATTTGGTCAGGATGATGGCCCACGAGATCAGGCTGAACACCAGCAGCGCAAGCAGAACCAGCTTGGCAACCGGGCCGCTGTTGGAGATCATGTCGACGATTTCGCCGCCGACGAACGCTGCCAGCAAGGGGAAAAAATGCATCGGTTTTTTGGAGAATGCCTCTTGGAATTATAGATGAATACGGCGGCAGAATTTCCCACATGTACCCCATCCGCCAACTCAGATGTGCACTGCACAAATCGTTATCGTGCCTCTTTGCGGAATGGCTCCAGGGGAGTGGCGGCGGCAGAATTCTCCTGGCCGGTGAGCCTTTGCAACTCGTCGCAGAGCACTCGCGTCGCCCGCCGGCTGTTGCGCGCCAGACCGATCACCCGCAGCCACAACCACGGGCGCAACGCTACGAACAGGGCAAATCTCATTTCGAGAAAGCGACCTTCGGGATCGACGAATCGATCCGGCGCCGGAAACTCAAATTCGAATTCGTCGGAGATCGCCTTAATCGCTGCGAATTCGATTCCTCTCGCTTCCGAGGCGCGCGCTACAGCCGAGGCCTCCATGTCCACGGCTTGCGCTCCAAATGACTCGCGCAACTTTCGCTTCTGGGCAGGGCTGGCCACGCTAGCCGCCGTAACCAGGACGCCCTCGCCGCGCGCAATGGAAGCGCTGCTGC
The DNA here is from genome assembly GCA_035710825.1 of Candidatus Sulfotelmatobacter sp. GTDB lineage: Bacteria > Acidobacteriota > Terriglobia > Terriglobales > Acidobacteriaceae > Sulfotelmatobacter. Next base: position 35,881 of record DASTCU010000003.1, on the reverse strand, counting down.
CGTCGCCCACATGGATGACCCGCGCGGGGCGCAAGACTTGCCCAATACTGATCGCGGGATCGAGCGCTCCCGCGTAGCCTGCGGAGTAAATGATCTCGGGCTGGTACAGCACAATCACGGCCTCTGCCGCGCGGCGCGCCGCCTCAGCCCCGATTCCGCCGCACACCACCACTACATCACCGCTCTCAAAGAACCGGAGACTCCGCCCGCTATGCTGCTTTTCGCTGACGCGCCAATGCTTGACCAGCGGCCGCACCTCGCGCTCCAGCGCAGCCACGATGGCGACTCTAGACATATCCGTTGGTCCGAAACCATTCCACCGCGCGCCGCAGCGCATTTTCGACGGGGACGATCTTCCATCCCAACTCGCGCTCGGCCTTGTCGGAGCTGGCAAACATTTTTTTCTTGCCCATGCGCACCGTGTCCACGGTGGCGCGAGGCTCGCGGTGCAACATCCGTCCCATAATTGCCTCGTCAACCACCCCGGCGGCAAACGCAAAGATGTATGGCAGCTTGATCTTGGGCGACGGCAGCCCCGTGATGTTGCCCAGCTTGTCGAGAATCTGCTTCAGCGTGAGATTCTCTCCGCCCAGGATGTAGCGTTCGCCCGATTTGCCTTTTTCCAGCGCCGCCACATGGCCGCGCGCGCATTCCCGCACATCCACCAGATTCAATCCAGTTTCGACGTAGGCGGGGAATTTGCGCTTCAGAAAATCCACGACGATGCGCCCCGTCGGAGTCGGCTTCACATCCTGCTCTCCCACGGGCGTTGTGGGATTCACAGTTACTACCTGCATTCCGCCGCGCCCTGCTTGCAAGGCGATCTGTTCCGCCATGAACTTCGACCGCTTGTAGTGACCAATCATGTCGGCTAGCGAAACCGGCGAATCCTCGTCGGCAGGATGCCCGTCGCCCTGAAACCCGACCGTGGCAACGCTCGATGTGTAGACCACCCGGTGCACGCTATTCTTGCGCGCCGCTTCCAGAATGGCGCGAGTGCCTTCCACGTTCGAGCGGTACATCGGGCTGGGATCCCGCACCCAGAGCCTGTAGTCGGCCGCCACATGAAATACGGTGTCGCAGCCCGCCATGGCTTTCTCGAGCGACGCGGCATCGCGCAGATCGCCGGTCGCGGTCTCCGCTTTGAGTCCTTCAAGATTTTTCAGATTGCTGCTGGGGCGCACCAGCAGCCGCAAATTCGCGCCCCCATCGGAGAGAACGCGGGCGACGTGGGAGCCGAGGAATCCGGTAGCGCCGGTGACAAAAGCTAGCATTCAGATCTCAGCATTCAGCACCCAGTAGGAAATGTCAACGTCCAACGCACAGGCTGGACGTTGACAGGAATGCTAAACACCGTCTTTACTGCACGATCTTTACTGCACGGTCAGTTCGCCAGTGCTGTCGACGAAAGTGCCGGAGGTTTCCCCACCGAACAGGAACAGGTGATTCGTGGTGTAGTCGTACGCCAGCCCGTGCGAGTCGCGAGATGGGAACGAATTCGTGGTCGGCAGCTGGCCCCAATCGCTTCCGTTCCACACCCAGGTGAGGTTCAGGCCCGAAGTTCCTCCGAACATCACCACACCTTGGAGCATCGGATCGTAAGCCCCAGGCGTGTAATAGCTCCAGGGTGGCTGCGTCGCGGGATTTTCCATCGTCCAGTTCACGCCATCCCACGTCCAGGTGTTCACGGGATTCACGTCCGCGAGCCCGCCGAAGATCACAACCTTCCGGTGTCCGTAATCGTTGGCCACAAGCGCGGCGCCGCGCGCCCAGAGCCAGGTCACGGGGTTGCGAAACTTCCAATTCGTCCCCGTCCACTGCCAAGTGATGTTCTGGTAAAAGTTTCCGTCGAAGCCGCCGATCATGCCGGCGTGTCCATTCAGCGGGTCGGTGTACAGCATAGGCAAAGTCACAGGCGTGGGCCGCGACGTCGGATTCGCCTCGGTCCAGGTCTGCGCTACGCCGTCCCAGATCCATGTGTCGCCCAAATATTGCGCTCCGTTAAACCCGCCGAACATCACGATCTTTCCTGTGGGCCTGTCAAAGCCCATGGCAGACGCCGTTCTCACCGATGGAGATACCGGAGGATGGAGTTGCACCCAGCCCGACCCATTCAATATCCAGGTGTCATTGAGATACGAGGTGCCGTCATCGCCGCCGAACAACACGATGTTCTTGCCCGCCGCATCGTAGGCCATCGCCATATTGATGCGCGCCGAAGGGTGATTGGTTAGCGGAAGCACTTTCCAGGAGTTCGACGCTAGAGCCAAATTCGAACACAATGCAATCAGCATCAGTGTTGCCGCCGCACAACTGGTGCGGCCTACCGCAATTCGATTCAGCATGGGGGTTCCCTTTCTCTCTGTTGAAAGAGCTTGCGAAAAGTGCATTCCTTATAGCAGAGGAAGCCCGCGGGATACTAGAGAAGAACAGCCCTAATCCGCTGAAAAATCGCGGCTGATAATAAACAGTTCGGTCGTGTCTTTAACAGTGTTAAAGCTAAAAAGAAGTACTCAGTACCCAGTTATCAGTACTCAGTTAAACCCAGCCATGAAAGAACACACGTCCACCTCTGAGAAGCGGACAGCTCGTGGTTAAGAAACGCAGAACTGGGTACTGAGTACTAGGTACTGAGTACTTCTTCAGTTCCCGTTCTTCTCCATCACCTTGGCATACGTGGTCAGCGCCAGCAGCGGGAAGTACTCTCGATAGAGGTGATACATCAGATAGAACACGCGCGGGAATCCGGTGCCCGTGAACAACGTCTCATCCCACGAGCCATCCGAGTTCTGCGTGCGCATCAAATATGCGATGCCGCGCGCGACCGAGTCGCTGCGCGTGTCACCGGCCGCCAGCAAGCCAAGGATCGCCCACGCCGTCTGCGATGGCGTGCTGTCCCCTTGCCCCCGCAGCGTAGGATCGTCGTACGATCCAACCGTTTCGCCCCAGCCGCCGTCGGCGTTCTGCACCATGCGAAGCCACTCCGCGCCCTGTTGGATACAGGGCTCGTGCAGGTCCATACCGATTGCTTCCAGCCCGCGCAAAACAAGCGCCGTCCCGTAGATGTAATTCACGCCCCAGCGCCCGAACCAGCTTCCATCAGGCTCCTGTTCCTCCAACACAAACTGAATGGCGCGCCTCACCGCAGGATAATTCTTGTCGTACCCGTAGGTCGCGAGCATCTCTAGAATGCGCCCGGTGATGTCGACCGTGGGCGGATCCAGCATCGCGTTGTGATCGGCAAATGGGATGTATTGAAACACCATCTTGTCGTTGTCTTTATCAAACGATGCCCAGCCGCCGTTCTTGCACTGCATGGAAAAGATCCAGTCAATCGCTCGCTGCACCGACTCGCGCTGGTAGCGCCCGTTCGGATGTTCCACGCGACTCAGAGCCAGGCAAACCATCGCGCTGTCGTCGACATCGGGATAAAACTCGTTGTTGAACTCGAAATACCAGCCGCCCGGCTGTCCCTTCTTGTTCTTGATCTTCCAGTCGCCGACGTTGCGCACTTGCTTCTGCAGAATCCAGTCGGCACACTTCACCATTCGTGGATCGTTCGCCGGAACTCCGGCTTCGGCGAGGGCGAACAGCGCATATGCCGTGTCCCACACCGGCGACATGCAGGGCTGCATGCGGAACGTATCTTCCTCTTCAATACCCAGCTTTTCGAACTCATCGAGCGCGCGAATCACTTGCGGATCGTCCAACGAATACCCCAGGCAGCGCAGCGCGATGATTGCGTTCATCATCGAGGGATAGATCGCGCCCAGCCCGTCGCTCATCTCGAAGCGCGCCAGCATCCACTTCTCTGCGCTCTTCAGAGCGATGGAACGCAACGGCCGCACGTGCACCCGCTCCAGCCAGTGGGTCAGGCGATCGAGCACCAGGAAGAAATTGCGCCACGAAACCAGCTTCTTCGCCCAGTGCAGGTGCATGCGCGATTTGTGCATGCCCCCGACGAACAATTCCTCCACGCCCATCTCGCGCGGAATTTTCTTGAAAGGCTTCTTCGCGTAGCAGATCGACAGCGGCACCAGGATGGCGCGCGACCACGACGAAATTTCGTAGATGTTGAACCAGAACCAATTGGGAAACAGCACGATCTCCGGTGGAATCGCCGGAACCGCGTCGTAGTCATACTGGCCGAAGAAGCACAGATAAATCTTGGTAAACGTGTTGACTTCGGTGACGCCGCCCATCTCCAGAATTTTCTTGCGGGCGCGCTCCATCGCTGGATGATCGGCCGTATAACCCGCCAGCTTCAGCCCGAAATAGGCTTTCACCGATGCGCTGATATTGGACGGGCCGGAGGCGTAAATGCTCCATCCCCCATCTTCGTTCTGATGCCGCAGAATCCAGTTCGCGGCTTTCTGGAAGCGCTCCTGATTCCCGGTTCCGAGCAAGGTGTGGAGCAGGATGTAATCCGATTCGAGCGTGGTATCGGCTTCGAGTTCGCCGCACCAGTAGCCGTCTTCGTGCTGCTGCGAGAAGAGATATTTGCGCGCGGCATCGATGGCAGCGCTTACGCGCCTACCCAGCTCTTCAATTTTTCCGAAACGAAGCTGCGGATTCGATCCCAAATGAGCAGCGGACGGGCTGGAATCGGGGGAGTTGTCGGCCATCAATTCACTCCAAATTCTTACTCATAGCTCGCATACGTCTGAACTAATTCGCCGGCGCCGCGGCAATCGCTTCCACGATTTCCGGCGGCAGCCCGAAGCGCACATTCTCCGGCATTACTTCCAGTTCCTGAATATTTCCGAATCCCTTGTCGCGCAAGAAAGCTACTGTCTCCTCGACCAGGTGCTCGGGCGCCGACGCGCCGGCAGTAAGGGCAATCGTATGGACGCCCTTCAGCCATTCGGATTCAATGTCGTTGCAACTGTCGATCAGGTGCGCGTTCGTACCCAGGTTCCGCGCCACCTCGACCAGCCGGTTGGAATTCGAGCTGTTCTCCGAGCCCACCACCAGCAACAGGTCCGACTCCGACGCCACCTGCTTCACCGCGACCTGGCGATTCTCCGTCGCATAACAGATGTCCTGCGCCGCTGGCCCCTTGATGTTGGGAAACTTCTGCTTCAGGGCGGCGATGATGTCTTTGGTCTCGTCGAGGCTCAGCGTGGTCTGGGTCAGGTAAGCAACCCGGTCCGGATCGGGCACCACCAGCGACTTCACCTGGTCGGGCGCTCCCACCACCTGCGTCACCAGCGGGGCCTCGCCCAGCGTTCCGACCACTTCATCGTGATCCTTATGGCCGATCAAGATGAGCGAATAGCCTTCCTTGGCGAACTTGACCGCCTCCACGTGGACCTTGGTCACCAGCGGGCAGGTCGCATCAATCACGCGCAGTCCGCGGCGTGCGCTGTGCTCCCGCACCTCCGGCGAAACGCCGTGGGCGCTGTAGATAATCCTCTCGCCATTCGGCACTTCGTCCTCGCTGTCGACGAAGATCGCGCCCTTGCCGCGCAGTTCCTCGACCACAAAGCTGTTGTGGACGATCTCTTTGCGCACGTAGATGGGAGGCCCAAAGGCTTCCAGGGCGATGCGCACTACATCAATCGCCCGCACCACGCCGGCGCAAAAGCCCCGGGGCTTGAGCAAAAGTAGAGTTTTTCCTTCAGTCTTCGCCAGGTTTGAAACCACGATAGTTTCTTGCTCCTCGAATTTCCACTAGCCACTGGGACCGTACGTACGCTTGAAACCCCTATTACCCAATTCTATAGCTTGGAGGGGTTTGCAGCCCTATGGTTTGATGCAAATGGCCCCACGTAACCCGTACCTTAAAGGTACACGATCCCCATTGTGGCGATATCACTAAACTATCGGAAAGTACCGGGATGGTCAACGTAAGCCACAGAAATGGCGAGGATTAGCAGCGAAATGCGACTTTTCGCGGCTTAGCGGCGATCCTCTGCCGCAGCCCACAGCTTGTGCGCAAATCCGCGGATTCGCCGCGGTTCCAGTTCCGCAACTGCTCGCTGGCAGATCTCGTCTGGCGTGCCCGTGGCGGCCACTTGCAGCAGCAAGCCTGACTTTCGGTAAAAGTCGATGAGCGGAGCGGTGCTCCGTTCGTAAGCCTCCATGCGCACTTTGATTGATTCCGGCCGGTCATCTTCCCGCTGAAAGAGCTTGCCCTCGCAGCGATCGCAACGGTCTGCAACCTTTGGAGGCCTCTCCGTGAGGTGATAAACGGCTTTGCACTTCTCGCAGGTCCGGCGGCCGCCCAGGCGGGCAACGATTTCAGCGATGGGGAGATCGTAATTCACAACTGCGGTCAGCCATATTCCTTGCTCATCCAGCAGGCGCTTCAACGACTGTGCCTGGCCTAGCGTCCGGGGAAATCCGTCGAGGACAAATCCGCCCGAACACTGCAGGCAGACAATGCGTTCCCGAACCATTTCCCACACGATTGCATCGGGCACGAGTTCGCCTCGGCGCATATACGCCAATGCCTCTTTAATGGCCGGACTCTGCTCGCAGTCGGCGCAGCTTCCCGCGGCCCGGAACATGTCCCCCGTAGAAAGGTGGCAGATTCCCAGGCGTTGGCTGAGCAGGTCAGCTTGTGTTCCCTTGCCCACGCCGGGAGCGCCCAGTAACACGAGCCTGTAGGGAGGATGGTCGCCTTGGGGCACGCTCTCGCAGCGGACCGACGGTCCTTGCAGCCAGGCAACGCGGGTTTGCTTGTTCGGAATACTCATGCCCGGACTTTAGGACGCGGCCGAAGCTCAGGCTGTGACGACAATCACACGTCCACGCTAGCGTAAACACACATTCCCGTGCCTCACGGGGGGATGTCCTTCTGGGATAGCACCCTCGTGCCCCCTTATTCCCGTCCCGTGCCATTGTCAGCCTGCGCAAATTGCTGCACTCTAGTGGCGTCTTCCAAGACTCTCAGGTCCCGAAGACAAATAAAAAAGAAGAACAAAATGCTGGAAATGAACCAAAGACGAACGGTGATGAGCCCCGAGGCGCGGATTTCGGTCCAGCAGCCCCGCAAGCTGGTTCTTGCACTCGTTATTCTTGTGGTTGCCCTGGTTGCCGTCCTGGTAAAGGACCGCGACTTTTGGTTCGGTTCCGAGCAGGCCACGATCGAGTCCGACATGCCGGCGTCTCAGCCCACTTCCCAGAAAGCGGCGACTCCGGCGACGACTCCGGCCCGGGCAATTCCGGCCCCAGCCAAGAAGCAGATCGCAACACCCAAGACTTCTGTCGAGCAGAATCCAACGCAGGCGCCGGTGGCCGTGAACCGCACCGTGCTGCCTCCGATGGATGTAGAAGTGATCGCCGGTGATGCGCACAAGAAACTTCGTCCCGGAACGCGCGTCACCCACGTCGAGATCCCGAATCCCTCGATCCAGGCCGAATCGGACGTTGCAGCGCCCCCGACGAATGCCGCCGAGCGCCAGCCGATGCCAGCCATTCAGCCTGCACAGGCCCAGAGTTATCCCTTGTTGGCCCAGCACACGAACGTGCAGGGATCGGTGGTGCTGCAGGCTCTGATCGGGCCCGATGGGATTATCGAGAATCTTAGAGTGGTAAGTGGTCCGTCGATCCTGGCCGCCGCCGCGCAGCAGGCCGTACGCGAGTGGCGCTTCAAGCCCATCATGCAGCACGGTCAGGCGGTTGAATCGAAAGCCCAGATCACGGTGAACTTCACCATCCGGGTCGCTGACAACTCCGCCAAGACCACACTGGCTGAGAGCCGCATCTCCGACACGCTGATCATCACCCGCTAATCGTTATCCGCGAATCATTACCCGTTCGCTTTAATCATCTGCTCGGCATGCTTGCGCGACGTTTCCGTGAGCTTGGCGCCGCTCAGCATACGCGCCACTTCTTCGGTGCGTTCTTCCCCCGTCACGGCGCGAATGCTGGTGCGCGCCCTCCCGCCCGATTCCTTCTTCTCGATCACGTAATGATGATCGCCGAAGGTCGCAATCTGCGGCAGATGCGTGACGCACAAAACCTGGTTCGATCGCGCCAGCGATTTCAGCTTTTTCCCGACCGCTTCGGCGGCGCGTCCGCCGATCCCGGTATCAATCTCATCGAAGACTAACGTCTTAGGGGTGGGCCGCTTTTTGCGAATGGCGTCCTGGGTGCCCCATTTCTCGCGTTCTTTGCGAGAAGTGGGGCTGTTCCCTGCCTCTACGCTGGCTTTCAGCGCCAGCATCACTCGCGACAGTTCCCCGCCCGAAGCGATGTGTTCGAGCTGCCGCAACGGCTCTCCAGGATTGGTCGAGATCAGATACACCACCTGGTCGATCCCCGAAGCCGTCCAGTCCGCTTCACTTTCCGAACGCGTCATCTCGATGCGGAAGGCCGATTTCATGGCCAGATCGTTGATCTCGCCTTCAACCAACTTTTCCAGCCGCCGCGCCGCCTCGTTGCGTTTCTTTGACAGCACTCTGGCCGCGTGCAGATACCCCTCTGCCGCCGTCGCCAGCTCGCCGCGTAATTGCCGCAGAATCTCGTCCTTGTTCTCGACCTCCGACAACTTGCGCGACACGTCGGCTCCAAATTGAATCACTTCATCGAGCGTGGGCCCGTACTTGCGTTTCAGCCGCTCGAGCAGCGCCAGCCGGTCTTCCACCTGCGCCAGATGTTCCGGCGAGGCATGAATTCCTCCGGCATAGTCGCGGACCGTGGCCCCCACATCTTCCACGCTGATTCGGGCCGTTTCCAGCGCCGCCAGCGCCTCCTGAAATTTCGGCTCGTAGCGGGCCAGCTCTTCGACTTGCTTCTGTGCCGCCCGCAGTGACGAGGCCGTCGACCCGCTACCCTCATACAGCAAGTCAAACGCATTCATGGCCGCGTTGTAAATCTTCTCGGCGTTGGCGAGCACGCGTTTTTCGGTTTCCAGGCGCTCGTCCTCGCCGCTCTGCAGGCGCCCTTCCTCGATTTCGCGCTTCTGAAAGATCCACAAATCCACCAGCCGCAGCCGGTCTTGCTCTCCCTGTTCCAGTTCGTCGATGCGGGTGCGAATCTTCTTCCATGCCTCGAACGCCGCCTGCACGGCCTCAAGCGGGCTGCCGGCAAACGCGTCCAGCAATTCCAGCCTCGCCGGGCCGTCGAACGACAAAATGGATTCGTTTTGCGCGTGAATGATCGCCAGGTGAGGCGCTAACAGACGCAGGACGGATACCGTGGCCGGTTGGTTATTGATGAACACACGCCCTTTGCCGCCGGCTGCAATTTCCCGCCGTAAGATAAATGACCCGTCGCTGGCTTCGTCCAGCCCATTCGCCTCGAGAATGTTCGACAAAGCCTTTTCCGCGGCGCCCTCGGCTTCGAATACTGCGGAAACGACCGCCCGTTCTGCGCCCGCGCGGATCACGTCGCTGGAGGCTTTTTCTCCCAGCAGCAGCGCCAGGGCGTCAATCAGGATTGACTTCCCGGCTCCGGTCTCCCCGGTCAGCAGGTTCAGCCCGTGCCCAAACTCCACCACCAGGTTGTCAATGACGGCATAGTTTTCAAGGCGCAATTCAGTCAGCACAAGCAGTCCTGATAAGTCAAAGTTTTGCGCAGCATAGCACGAAAACCACGAACCAGCAGTTGTCGACGTAGCGCCGGCGTCCCGCCAGCTGTCGCGAGGGCATCTTGCCCTCGCAGCCCGCGATCGAAACGCAGCCTATGCGGTTTCCATCACGCAACCAGCATAGCCGCCAGGATGCCGGCGCCGACTGCACCCCACGCTGTGCTAACATCATCTAAAGTCACATACATGGCTATTGCCGATTCCCAAGCGGTGGAAGACCCTCCACAGTCTATTCCCATAACTATGCAGGCCGCAGTCTATCGCGGCGTAAATGACGTCCGCGTGGAAACCGTCCCCGTCCCGCAAATCGGTCCCGGCGAGATGCTTCTCCGCGTGCACTCATGCGGAGTCTGCGGTACTGACCTCAAGAAGATCTCGACCGGTTCCCATTCTGCCCCCCGCATCTTTGGACACGAAACTTCCGGCATCGTAGCCGCCGTGGGCGAGGGCGTTACCGAGTATCACCCGGGCGACCGCGTAATGGTTTTTCATCACATTCCGTGCCGCCAATGTTTTTATTGCGAGAACCAGACCTTCGCCCAGTGCGCTACTTACAAGAAGGTAGGTTGCACCGCGGGATTTGAGCCCTCGGGTGGGGGCTTTGCTGAATACGTCCGCGTCATGAATTGGATCGTTCAGCACGGGACGGTCCGCATTCCTGAGGGCGTTTCCTACGAACAAGCCTGCTTTGTCGAGCCTGTGAACACCTGCATGAAGGGTATAGAGGCCCTGCGCCTGCGCCGCGGGGAAACCGTGCTTACTATCGGTCAGGGACCTATCGGCATCATACTAAGTACGTTAGCCCGTCGGGACGGGGCCAGCTTAATTACTTCCGATTTGTATCCCGAGAGGCTTAAAATAGCATCAAGCTTCGGACTTGACCTTACAATTGATGCTTCGCGGGCAAACCTGGTGGATCGCGTCCGTGAACTGACCCAGGGGCGTGGCGCAGATGCAGTGATTCTTGCAGTCGGCGGCAACTCCCTGATTCGCACTGCGATAGATGCGGCCCGTCCCGGCGGGCGGGTATTGCTTTTTGCGCAAACGCAGCACGGTGAGGCAGTGATTGATCCTGCGGCCATTTGCGTGGACGAGAAGACGCTGGTGGGCTCTTATAGCGCATCTATCAATTTGCAAGAGGATTCAGTTCAGTTCGTAATGGGCCGCGAGATGGACTTGGAACGGCTGATCAGCCATCGCTTTCCGCTCGATCAGAGCACGCAGGCGCTGGACTTGGCCGCTCATCCGCAACCTTCGTCGATGAAGATTATGATTCAGCCCGGCCGTATGTGGGCTGGCAGTATCCGGGAAGGAAACCCGCAGTGAACGGAAAAATGACCGCTGCCGTCCTGTACGGCAAAGAAGATTTAAAGATTGAGAAGGTTCCAATACCACGCGTAGGAGACGGCGAGGTACTGGTCAAAGTCTCGGTCGCCCTGACTTGCGGCACCGATCTCAAGGTGTACCAGCGCGGCTACCACGCGCGCATGATTGTTCCCCCCGCCCTGTTCGGCCACGAACTTGCCGGAGTCATTGAAGAAGTGGGGGCCGGCGTCAACGGCTTTAAGAAGGGCATGCGCGTGGTCGCGCTGAACTCCGCGCCTTGCCAGATGTGCTTCTACTGTTCCAAGCACCAGGAAAATCTCTGCGAAGATCTGCTGTTCAACAACGGCGCTTATGCTGAATACATCCGCGTGCCCAAGCGAATCGTCGAAGCCAACATGCTGGTGATTCCTCCCAACGTGAGCTTCGAAGACGCCGCCATGACGGAACCGCTAGCGTGCGTACTGCGCGGTCTGCACGAGACCGGAGTCGAGATCGGCGACACCGTGACGATCCTCGGCGGCGGCCCGATTGGCCTGATGTTCGTGCAAGTGGCGCGCGCCATCGGCTGCAATGTGATTTCCGTGGTGAAGCGCGATGGCCAGGCGGAAGCGGCCCAGCAGATGGGCGCGCACGAAATTATTCAGACTACAAAAGTGCCCAACGTGGTTGAAGCCGTCCGCGCTCTGTCGCCGCAAAAGCGCGGCTGTGATGTCGTGATTGAAGCGGTGGGCAAGCCGGAAGCCTGGGAGTGGGCCGTCGACATGGTCCGCAAAGGCGGTACCGTAAACTTCTTTGGGGGCTGCGCCAGCGGGACTAAAGTGCAACTCGAGACCAATCGCCTGCACTACTCCGAGATCACGCTGAAGGCCACCTTCCACCACACGCCCGAGACCGTGCGCCGCGCCTTTGGACTGATCGCGGCCAAGAAGATTCGTCCGACCGATTACATCACTGGGGAGGCGCCCCTGTCGCGCCTGCAGCAGGTTCTCCGCCACATGCTGAACCGCGGCAACGATATCAAGACGGCGATAATTCCGGGCCACTGAGAGAAATTGTTGATTTTTGATTGCTGATTGAAAACCACTAACGTCAGCACAGGAGCTCTTAATCAACAATCAAAAATCGTCAAAAACAATATTTTTTTACCCGTGACCCAACTCGCAATGCAAAACTCGCCACTCTCGACTCCCACTGCCCTGGGCTGGAGCCGCTTGCCTGCGAGTTACGCTATTCCCGCGCAGCCACCGACGCTGGAACAGGCACAGGAGTACTGCGCTCGTCTCGCGCGCACCCATTACGAGAATTTTTCGGTCGCCACTTGGTTTCTGCCTCGCCGCCTGCGTCAGCATTTCTTCAATGTTTATGCCTACTGCCGCATCTCCGACGATCTCGGCGATGAAGTCGGCGATACTGCCGCGTCGCTCGCGCTCCTCGACCAGTGGCAGCTTGAACTGGACGCCTGTTATGCAGGTTCTCCCAGGCATCCGGTATTCGTGGCGCTGGCTGAAACCGTCCGCCAGTGCGCGATCCCGAAGCACGAATTCTCCGATCTGCTGATCGCGTTCCGCCAGGACCAAACCATCACCCGCTTTGAAACCTTCCATGACGTCCTGGCGTATTGCCGCTATTCCGCGAATCCTGTCGGCCATCTGGTCCTCTATCTCTGCGGATATCGCGATGCCCAGCGCCAGCAGCTGTCCGACTTCACTTGCACGGCGCTGCAACTCGCCAACTTCTGGCAAGACGTCAGCGTGGATTACGCCAAAGGCCGCATCTATCTTCCCCTCGAAGACCTCCGCCGCTTCGGAGTGAGCGAAGACGACATCGCGCTTAACCAGAACACTCCGGCCTTCGTCGAGATGATGAAGTTCGAGGTCGAGCGTGCCCACGACTGGTTTCGCCAGGGACTTCCGCTGGTTGGCAAAGTGAATCGCGAACTGGCCGTTGATCTGGAGCTCTTCACCCGCGGCGGCCAGGAGATCCTGCACGCCATCGAGAAGCAGGGCTACGCAGTTCTGGGACATCGTCCAGCGATCTCGAAGCCGCGCAAGCTGGCCCTGGTCGCGCGCGCCGCGCTCGCCAAAATATTCGGCAACGTGGGGGGAGGCGCATGATGAGCGCTGGCACCCAGCAGGTCCCGATTCACTGGACCCCCGCTCCGCCTCAGCTCGTCATGGCGTATTCCGTTTGCAAGGGCATTACGCGCACGGCCGCCAAGAATTTCTACTATGCCTTCCTCGTCCTGCCGCGCCGCAAGCGCGAAGCCTTGTGCGCCGTGTACGCCTTCATGCGGCGCTGCGACGACATTAGCGACGAACCCGCGCTGAGCCTGCCGGAACGACGGCAAAAGCTCGACGCCTGGCTCGATGATCTGCATCGCGCCCAGCAAGGCAATCCCACCGACGATGCCATCCTGCTGGCGTTGACCGACGCGCAGCGGCGATACACGATTCCCGCCGGACTCCTGGATGAACTCGCGCACGGCACTGCCATGGACCTCGAGCAAGCCGAGCCAGCCGAATCACCGAATGCTACCGGCTTCACGGTCCGGTACCAGACGTTTGAGGACCTTCGCCTGTACTGCTATCGCGTGGCTTCGGTCGTCGGCCTGGTTTGCATTCACGTCTTCGGCTACCGCGATCCCGCTGCCGAAGAGTTAGCGGAGCGTTGCGGTCTCGCCTTTCAGCTCACCAACATCATTCGCGACGTCAAGGAAGACGCCGCCATGGGTCGCGTCTATTTGCCGCAGGAGGACCTGGCCAAGTTCAATCTCTCCCCGTCCGACCTGCTCACGGCGCCCGACGCGGCACGCTTCCAGCCGTTGCTGGCGCTGGAAGCCGATCGCGCCCGCGAGTATTACAAGGCGGGCGACGACCTGCTCGCCTACATTTCTGAGGATAGCCAGCCGGCGTTGTGGGTTCTGGTCACGATTTACCGACGGCTGCTGGAGAAGATCGCGGAAAAACAATACGACGTCTTCACCGCCAAAGTCAGTCTCAGTAGGTGGGAGAAGCTGCGCATCCTGGGGAAAGGGTTCTTCAGGCGGATCACCTAATCAGCACATCTCAAATGCAGATTTCAAATTGTAGATTGCAGATTGAAGATTTCAGATTTTAGATCGCAGAATCTCCCATCAATCTACGATCTGAAATCTGCAATCTAAAATCAGCCGTGACCAAATCCTCTCCTACTGTCGCCGTCGCCGGAGGCGGCCTCGCCGGACTCGCCGCCGCCTGCGCCCTGGCGGATGTGGGATTTCGCGTGACGCTGTTTGAGAAGCGTCCCTTCCTCGGCGGCCGCGCTTCGTCCTACGAGCATCCCGGAACCGGCGAAGTGGTAGACAACTGCCAGCACGTTCTATTTCGCCTGTGCACGAACCTGGTCGAGTTTTACCAGCGCATCGGCGTTGCCGAGCACATCCGCTGGTACGACGAAATGACGTTCATCGAGCCCGGCGGCCGCACTTCCTCGATGAAATCTTCGTTCTTGCCTGCGCCGCTGCACACCGCGCCATCGTTTTTCGGATTTTCATTTCTGAGCGCAGCCGACAAGCTATCGATAGCGCGAGCACTGACTCCGCTCACCCTCACCGAAAGACGCGACACCGGAGAATCGTTCCAGCAGTGGCTCGAGCATCATGGGCAGACGAAGAATGCAGTTGACCGCTTCTGGCGGCCCATCCTGGTCAGCGCCCTCAGCGAGGAACTCGACCGCATTTCTGTCTCGGCCGCCGCCCAAGTCGTGCGCGAATCCATGAAGTCCCGGGCAGCCCGGCACATGGGCGTGCCCAGCATCCCGCTCACGGATTTGTACAACGCCGCTGGCGATTACGTTCGCGCGCGGGGCGGAGTGCTGCATTTCCGCTGCCCGCTCGAATCGTTTACGCCCGAGGCTGCACAGGTTCGCGTCCAGGTGCGCGGAAAGGATCAGCGCGAAGACGCTCCCGGCGAGACGTTTGATTACTTGATCGTTGCACTTCCCTTCGATGCGCTCGATCACGTTCTTCCTCAAGCTGCGGAGAGCGAGCCCCTTCGCGAGAAGATCTCTCATTTCGAGAACTCGCCGATTACCGGCATTCACCTGTGGTTCGACCGTCAGATTTCGGATCTGGATCATGCCGTGCTCCTCGATCGCACCATTCAATGGATGTTCCACAAATCCCGCCTGCAACCGATCCGCACCCAGGCCGCCAGCAGCACTGGCAGCTATATCGAACTGGTGGTGAGTTCTTCGAAAACGCTCATCGAGAAATCGCGTGCCGAAATTGTCGAACTGGCACTTGCCGAAGTGCGCGAATTCTTTCCCGGCGCGCGCCCCGCAAACCTGGTGAAGTCCGCCGTGATCAAGGAAGTCAATGCGACCTACTCGCCGCGCCCAGGCATTGACGTGCACCGTCCCGGCGCAATCACGGCATGGCCCCGCGTCTTCCTCGCCGGAGACTGGACCGCAACCGGCTGGCCCGCCACCATGGAAGGGGCGGTCCGCAGCGGATATCTCGCCGCCGAAGCCTTGGCCCGTGCCGCGGGCCAAAGCCAGCGCTTTATTTCTCCCGACTTGCCCGCCAGCGGCCTGATGCGGCTCTTCGCCTAGGCTTGCAGCCCTAAGACCCGCAAGTAACTAAACTCTCCTCTCAATTGGCCGATACAGATGGCATGGACGTTCGCAACATCGAACCGAGGACGGTTCTGTGGGCTTTGGCCGAAATCTCATGGGAGGACCCCGGCGGCGTGCCGCATCGCGCGCCCGCAACCATTGAAGACACCTCGCGCTCCGGTGCCTGCCTGCGGGCCAAGCTTCCCTTCTCCGTGGGATCGAGGGTCGTGATCAAGTGGTCGCGCGAGCAGTTCTGCGCCGTCGCCAAAAACTGCCGCTCCGACGGCCGGGATTTTCTCATCGGCGTGCTGCGGGATGCCGACCAGTCTCGCGCCCAGCGCTTGCTTGCACGCTTGAACGTTCCCCACCCGAGCACTGAGTTGAAGAGCAAGAATCCCGACAAGCAAGAAACGGTCTCCGCCACATCAAGTCCAGACCAAGTGCAGAAGGGGTCACGAAACATGAAGCGGCTCGCACCGCCGGTCCATGCTTCCCCCGAAAGCGCGATTGCAAAATCGCCGAACGCGATTCCTCGAACTGCAGAAGCCGCGCCCCTCCCCGAACCATCTCGATTTCACAGCCAGGACTCTTCCCCTCCCCGCGAAAGGAAATCCATGCAATCCAAGGGATTCTTATCCAAGTTGTGGCACAGCGACCAGGACGGCGCTGACATGACCGGCAAACCTACACCCACGGAGGCTCCAGTGAACAAAACCAACGCACCCGCCAGCGGCCCCGCAGCGCACAGCGATTTGCTTTCCTATGAAGACATCTACCACGCCGCTGGAGTCATGAGCCCGCGCTCCGGCTATAGCATCCACAAAGTTGTGGACATGTTGAACAGCGAGCGGCTGCGCGATCTTTCGAAAGAGGCGAAGCGCGCTTCGGTGCTGATGGCGCTCGACGCGGCGGGCACCTCGGCGGACGACCTGCTGCACGATGCCACACGCCGCCAGGAAGCGCTGAATTCTTACGAAGCCGGACAGCGCAAGCAACTGGAAGAATTCGAGGCGCAGAAGGCGCGAGAGAATGCGCAGATCGAGGCCGAAATGGAGCGCATCAAGGCGCACTACACCGAGCGTGTTCAGCACAACCAGGATCAGGTGGGGAAGGAAAAAGAGACGCTGCACAACTGGCAAGCGGCCATGCAGTGCGAGATGCAGCGCATTGCCGAGGTGATCGAGCTCTGCGGGAAGCAACCGGCTCCCGCGACTGCCGCCGCTTCGACCGCCCCAAGCGCACCGGCCGCAACGTCTTCTCCGGAAAAAAGTTTGGCTACCCGCGCGCACAGTGTGTCTTAGAATTGCATGCGGCTGAGGAAAAACGGCGGCCGGATTTCCGGCCGCCGTTTTCATTTGCCCAGAAATTGCGTTCGCTGACCATCTGACGATGTCGCCCGTTTTCTGAGCCTTCTGATTTCGCTAGGATCTGGATCCAAGGAGCAGCAACTCCTTGCGCAGTCGCCCATGACGCTGCATAAGCTGTAGATAACGCATTTCATCGGCAGCCGATTGAGAACGAATGATTCCGACTAGCTCGCGCTTTTCTTCTGCAGACCAACGGCGAAGACTGGGGATTAGCACCAGAACCAAACTCCAGTCTTCCAGCGACCGCCGCTCCGCGTCGGTCCAGCGGGACGCATTCAAAGCCCGGCTCACCTCTCGCACCGAAGCTTCCCGGATGCGTGCCGCATCCCCCCTAAATTCACGCGCCATGCGGCGGTTTACCCGCAATGCCAGATTCCGCGCCGAAAACGTATCCCACGCGCCTTCCTTCTCCGCGCCTGCACCCCGCGAATCGCCCGGCAGTTCGTAGAACACGTGCGCTCCTGCCAGGCGCTTCAATATCCTTCGCGCCGTGCGGTACTTCGGATCGGCGGCTATCTTTCGCTCTTCCCTTCTGGCGAGTTCCTCCAGTTCCGGATTTCCCGAACGAAAACCGAGCTTGCGATAGAACCAGAAGGCGCCCGAGTCCAGAGCCTCGTCGTTGTCCTGCCCAATCTGATACGGATATACGGAGATCACTTTCGCTCCGGTCAGCGCGCACAGGCAGCGCAGCGCCTGCGCATAGATCCAAGCGGTCTCTCCCTGGCGGTAGGTGTAAAAGGTGTTGAAGCCCACCTCGATCCAGTCACAAAGGCCGATGGCCTCGATGTAATTGATAGGCACGCCATTCTTAAGCGTGAATCCGGCAACGTAAGCGCGAAGCGGAAGACGGCGAGCCGCAGGAAGATTCCAGAAGTACATCACGACGCCGCGCCCCAGTTCGGCTCGCCTCACCGAGCGCGGATCGCCCAGGGTCGTGCCATACAACTCGCGGTAGCGCACCACCATGACTTCGCGAATCCAGTGCATCACCGTCTTGCCCTCGTGCCGCGAAAGACGCGTCAATCGCGGTTTCGGCCGAGCGAATTCTTTCGCCAGCGAGACTTGCCGGCGTGAAATGAGCGCACCGCTGTGTATATAAAATTGGCGCGGCCTCTGCCAGTTGCGCGTCCGCGACAGCTTGAGATTTTCCAGCTTCCAGCGCAGCGGAATGCGCAGCGAATCGTAGAGCTCAGCGCGCGCCCGCTCGCCGCCCGTGTTCCCCTCAAACTGTAATCGCGCAAACTGTCGAATCAGCCATGCCAAGTCCTGCTCGCGGCCGCGCGCGGCATCCAGCCAACGCCGCCAAGGGATATTCGCCTCCACGTCCGCATCCTCTTCGAGCAAAGGAACGAACCGCGGCCAAGTCATTCCCCACGCGCGCTCCTCTTGATATTCATCCCAGGCAATCTCCACGTTCCGCGGAATGCGCCCGACTAGCCAGCGCGCCGCTTCGAAATTCAACGTGTCCTGCATGGTCGTGCCCGCAATGCCGGAGGTCTCGAAGTCGTCGAAGACAGCCATGTCGGCCCCGAGAGCGCGCACGGCCTCCACCCGCTTGTAAAACGTATTCAGCAGCTTTTCGATCTTCGGAACCAGGGATGACGATTGCGGAAAGGCTCGCAGAAAAAGCAGGCTCTCATGAAAGCGGATCAAGAATTTCGGGTCGCGGAACTCATGCCGCGAAATCCGGGCGAGAAGAATTTTGATTGTGCCCGCAGTCCCGCGTCCGAACTGATTCCTGGCAGATTCCAGATCGGCGAGCAGCGCGTCAAGCGATGAGGGCATCAGGATTCCCGCGACAGTGTACCCCAGCCGCGGGCAGGCTACTTCTGCGGTTTGACCCGCCGGCACGCCACCAGCGCCTTGGTCCAGGACTCGTCGTCGAGCCGGCTGATCTGCACCACGGGATGCCCGTTGGTCGTAGCGTTGATGAATTGCCCGTCGCCAATGTACATGCCGGTGTGCGTGATCTCTTTCGCCGAGGCGCCGAAAAACAACAGATCCCCAGGCTGCAGATTCTTCCGCTCGACCGCGCTGACACCGCTCCACGCCGCTTGCTTATCCGCGTCGCGCGGCATGATGATGCCACGGGCGCGCACCAGCATCTGCGTAAAGCCCGAGCAGTCGAATCCAAAGCTCGAACTGCCTCCCCACAGATAGGGGATCCCAAGAAACCGCTTGGCCAGTTCAATCGACTCTGGAATGGATAGCGGCTTTGGGTCGGTTACTACATCACCCACTTGGATCCATGCGGTTCGCATGACCGGAAGCCGCACCTGCAGCCAGCCTTCGGGCGCCGGCTGTTTCGCATCGCCCTCGTCCCGTGCCATTTCCAGCTTCGTCTCGAACGGAACTGTAATCACGGGCTTGTGCTTGGTCACGTCGGGCTCGTTGTAGATATTTGCGAACAGGCTCTCCACCTGCACCGTCGGTCCGAAGGTCGCATATCCATCGCCGGTCAGAATGATGCGTAACTGCCGGCTGGGAACCCATCCTTTGTAGCGATCGGAAGTCTCAATGCGCGACCACTCGCCGCGCGCCAGCAACAGCGTCACGTTGCTTCCGTAGATCGCCTGCGATACCACATCGGACTTGTCGGTGGGATGCGAATACATGTTGGCCACGGGGACCACCACGATCTGCAAACCGTTTTTCCCCAACGCGCTCGCGGTCGCAAGGAAAAAGAAAAGTGCCGCCGTTGTATAGAAATGTTTTCGTCGAACGCTCTGGATGATCAGCATGAATGATGTCGGATCAGGAAAATGCAGCCTGACTCCCTTCTTCGGACTCCAGATGGTAAACGGAACCCGAGCCCGGGCGCTACTGCTGCTTGTTCCTCGGTGACCTCTGCGGCCTCTGTGGTTAAGGCTTTACAGCAAGGCCGAGAAAAGCCTCAGAGAAATGCGAAAACAGAGAACAACCAGTTTTCCAAACTGAACCACTAAACAAAACGGACCAAATCAAGTCAATGAAAGCCATTAAGACCGTTCTAAGCCCTCTCATATTTTCAACAATCGGATCCGCCCCAACGATGGTCAGGATTCTGATTCTCAGCACGGTCGCGACAATCTTCTGCGGGGCGCAAAACGCGAAGAAGCCCGAGCCGCCAAAGCCCGCTCCCGAAACCGAAAAGCCGCAAGCAGCTTCCCAAACCTCAACCAACAATTTGCTCCCCCTTCAAATACAGGGCTCAGAAGCCTTGCATCATTTGAACCAGATCATCAGTTGGTATCGCCATTCGACCACCGGAATCCAGGCGGTTGGCTTGCCTACCGACGCGATTTATCAGGACAACACGCAGAGTCTGGGAGCACAGGCCGTACGTCTCGCGTTTCAATCCGCCAAGGCCGAAAGCGCCCTGATCGGCGCCCAGCAAAAAGCTGATGCTGACAACCAGACGTCCGGCCAGACGTCACAGCAACAACGTCTTGCCGAATTAGAGGTCAAGACCAGCACCCATATCGACCAGTTGAACTCGCAGATCAATGATCTGAATGCGCAGATTTCAAAGACGCGCGGCTCGAAAAAGCAAGATCTCATCTCGCAGCGCGATGCGGTGCAAGGCGAACTGGAACTGCAGAAGGCCCTGCTCGATGCAATTCAGAAGATGATGTCATTTATCGAAACCAACGGCGAGGCTGTGAGCGGCCTCGAAGGCAGCATCAACCAGCTAGCCAAATCCATTCCGGAAGTTCTGGGCACCGGCACTACTCCGGCAAAGACGCTCCCGCCCGCGACTGCCCCCAAACCTACGCTGGCCACCGCCGGCGGGCTGGTTGCCGATGCCATGACGCTCTATGACTACATGAGAGCCGTTCACCAGATCGATCAGGTCATCCGCGAAAGCAACTACACGCGCGAAATTGCCGACCGCATGCGGACTCCGCTGCGCGACGCCCTGCGCGCCACCATTCGGGAGAGCGAAAGGTTGGCGAGCCAGCCGCCCTCGGACGACGCTCAGCAACTGCAGGCGGAGCAGAAACAATTCCAGCAGCTCACCGAGCGCTTCAAACAACTCACTGCCGCGATGCTCCCGCTCAGCCAGGAAATCATCGTGCTCAACGATGCCAAAACGAATTTTGATGCGTGGCGCAGTTCCATCGCGCGCGAGTCGAAGTACGTTCTGCGCTCGGTGCTGCTACGCGTCTTCGGAATTCTCCTGGCTCTCGGCGTCATTCTGTTCATTTCCGAAGTGTGGCGCCGCATCACCTTCCGCTACATCGCCGATCCACGCCGCCGCCGCCAGTTCCTGGTGATGCGTCGCGTGGTCGTCAGCTTCCTCGTCATCATTGTGCTGGTCATGGGCTTCGTGAGCGAGTTCAGTTCGCTCGCCACCTTTGCCGGATTCATTACCGCCGGCATCGCGGTCGGCTTGCAGGCCGTTCTGCTCTCCGTCGCCGCCTATTTCTTCATCATCGGACGCTACGGCATTCGCGTCGGCGACCGCATCAGCGTGGCCGGCGTGACCGGCGATGTTGTGGATATCGGCCTGGTCCGGATGTATCTGGTCGAACTGGCAGGCACGGGAGTGGACTTCTATCCCACGGGACGTATCGTCATGTTCTCCAACTCCGTTCTGTTCCAAACCGCCACGCCGCTATTCAAGCAGATTCCCGGAACCGAATACTTCTGGCATGAAGTCGTAGTGATGATCGCGCCCAACGGAAATCACAAAGAGGCGGAGGCGAAACTGGTGGCAGTGGTCAATGAGGTCTATGCAAAATACCAGTACGAGATCGAACGCCAGCATGCCAGCATCGAGCGCCGCATTGATATTCAAGTGCGCGCGCCCCGTCCCGAGGCGCGCTTGCAATTTGCCAATGAAGGACTGGAACTGCTGGTGCGTTATCCGGTAGAGATCCGCAGGGCGCCTGATGTCGACGAAGAGATGACCAGAAAGGTGCTTGAGTTAGTCCAAAACGATGCCGCGCTGAAGGCCGCCGTCTCCGGCACGCCTAAGATTCGCTCGGCGATTAAGGGATGACTTGTTGCGATCGGCGGACAGATCTGGCGGAAAATGGGAGGGCCATTCCGGAGCAGGAGAAAGTCAAGTCCCCTGGGCCTGCTCTCTGCCTCAAGAACGAGGCAGTGCCGAGCTAAAGAGCTGATTCCGGGACAGTTCGAGGGCTCAAGCGCTGTGCAAATAAATCCTTGTATGTATTTGATAATAAGCAACATAACTACGGTAATTAAATCGGTTTAACTTGCCCGTACAGCGAGCCTGCGGGAGTCCTATCCCTAGCGTCGTCCGAGGTTCCGATAATCGTTCTGCGGGTCTGAGAAGCTTCGCGCGAGGCATGCTGGAAGACGGGCGACTATCAGTGGGCCTGCGGATTTTCTTTTGACGAGCCTCAATCTTGTTCTGGCGCCCTCGGATACATTTCTTCATTGTCATAAACTGTCATATTATGAAGGCATGTCAATGACGTCTCTGAACATTTCTCTTCCCGAAGCCTTGAAGGAATACGTCGAGGGGCAGGTCGCCACCGGCGATTGGGGCACACCCAGCGAATACATCCGCGAGTTGA
Organism: Candidatus Sulfotelmatobacter sp.; assembly: GCA_035710825.1. GTDB lineage: Bacteria > Acidobacteriota > Terriglobia > Terriglobales > Acidobacteriaceae > Sulfotelmatobacter. Next base: position 13,529 of record DASTCU010000003.1, on the reverse strand, counting down.
TTCGTCAGGACAAAGAACGACGATTGGCGAATCTAGAGCAGGAACTCGTTGCCGCCGTCAAAGGAACGAAAATTGAAATTCCCCTTGCCGAGATCCGCCGCAAGGGACTAATTGCAGCTCTCCGTGAGCGCGCCCGTCGACCGTGAAAAAGCGTCGGCTGGTTTTCAGCGATGCCGCCGCCACCGACATTGTGGAACAGGCTGATTGGTACGCTGCACAATCGGGAAGTCGATTGGCGCGGCGTTGGCAGAAAGCGGTTACATCAGCCGTCACCGTTGCAGCGAGCCGCCCTGGCGCCGGTACCCGGTGTACATTTCGTTCCCCTCTACTCGACGGCACAAGGCGAATGACGATCTCGGGTTTTCCCAAACATCTGCTCTTCTACCGCTTCAACGATGTGGAAGTATTCGTTCTCCGAGTCGTACATGGGGCGCGCGATTTGGAACGCCTGTTTTCCTAGGGGACTGTCTACGTCGGTCAGGACTATGATTACCCGTTGGTAACGATGCAATGGTCGTTCGCGCCTAGGAGGTCAAGTGGGGCGTTTCAAGGCGGTTCACATTTTACCGTTGATCCATCTTGCGATCTGCTCGATTGCCATACTTGCTTACCTTCTGCCGCCACAACTACAGTTCCTCGGAATCTTGTGGGTTGTTTTAAACATAGTTGACTTCCCAATATCAGCTGTCACTGTCGCGCTAGCTTGGTGGAATGGCGTCCTCGCCGGCGCTTGGATTGTTATCATCGGGACTCTTTGGTGGTACTTCTTAAGCGTGGCTGGCTCTTTCCTGAGGAGGAAGATACGCCCATGATCGTCCGTCCCATCGCCGAGCCGATTCTCGACGCCGAGGAGCGCTTCGAAGGCTTCGAGAACCTGATGCCGTTCCGGGTGCAGAACATTCTGCTGGTTTCGAGCTTGTACGACTCGTTCATCCTGCGCGAAGACGGGCGGCTCAATGAACTGCTCATCGACGAATCGCTCGAATTGAACCTGCGGCAGATTCCCGGCATCACGCACGTGTCAAGTTGCGCCGAGGCGCTCGATCTGGCGCGCTCCAATCCGCAATTCAATCTCATCGTCACCAATCTCACGGTCGGAGACAGCAGCGCCGCCGACCTGGCCCGCCATGTGCGCCGCGCCGGGCTTGATGTGCCCGTGATCGTGCTCGGCTACGATTATCGCGAGATCAAGAATTTCGTGGCGCGCAATCCGCTCACTGACGTGGACCGCGTCTTCCTCTGGCAGGGAACGGCGCGCATCCTGATCGCGATCGTCAAGTACATCGAAGACAAGCGTAATGTGCTGCACGACACCCGCGCCATGGGCGTGCCGATGCTGCTGGTAGTGGAAGACAACATTCGCTACTACTCATCGTTCCTGCCCGTGATCTATACCGAGCTGATCAAGCAATCGCGTCGCGTGATTCAGGAAGGCATCAACGTGGCGCACAAGCTGGTGCGCATGCAGGCGCGGCCGAAGATTTTGCTGGCCTCGAATTTCGAAGAGGCCGCGCAGTTGGTGCAGGAGTATCGCGACTATATTTTCGCGTTGGTTTCCGATGTCGAGTTTCCCTGGGATGGCCAGCTCAGTCCCGAGGCCGGCTTCGAACTGGCGCGCATGGTCAAGAGCCTGGCGCCCGATGTGCCGGTGGTGCTGCAGACCAGCCGCACCGAATTTCGTCCGCGGGCGCTCGCCGAAGGCTATTCATTTTTGCGCAAGCGTTCACCGACGCTGCTCAAAGATCTGCGGCGCATTTTGACCGACCAGTTCGGTTTTGGCGATTTCGTCTTCCGCATGCCCGACCAGCAGGAAGTGGGCCGCGCCAAAGATCTGAACGAACTCGAAGAAATGTTGCAGACCGTGCCCGCCGACAGCCTGATGTTCCACGCGCAGCGCAACCATTTTTCGCACTGGCTGATGGCGCGTACTGAGTTCGCGCTCGCGGCCAAGCTGCGGCCGCGCAAGGTCTCCGACTTCAACGGTCCCGAGCATCTGCGCCGCGACCTGATCGCCTCGATCAATGATTACCGGGCCGAGCAGAACGAAGTCCTGATCGGAGATTTCCGGCCTGATACGTTCAAGCCGTCGCAATCGAGTTTTCTCCGAATCGGCTCCGGGTCGCTGGGAGGCAAGGCGCGAGGGCTGGCCTTCATTCGGCATCTGCTGCGCACGCGTCGCATCGCCAAACGGTTTCCCGGCGTGCGCATCTCGGTTCCCCCCGCGGTCGTGATTGCTACCGACATGTTCGATCAGTTCCTGCTGGAAAACAATCTGAGCGACTTTGCGCTGCACTGTGACGACGATAACCAGATTCAGCAACGCTTTCTGGACTGCCCGCTCCCCATTCCCCTGACCGAAGACCTGAAAGCTTTTCTGGAGGAAGTTCGCTATCCGCTGGCGGTGCGCTCCTCCAGTTTGCTGGAAGATTCGCAATACCAGCCATTCACCGGCGTGTACGAAACTTTCATGCTGGGCAACCAGCAGGATCAACCGCAGGTTCGCCTGGACGAACTCTCTGAGGCAATCAAGCGCATTTACGCTTCCACCTTCAGCCAGCACGCCAAGGCTTACGTGCGGGCCACGCCGTATCGTTTGGAAGAAGAAAAAATGGCGGTGATCCTGCAGCAAGTCGTGGGCACGGCGCATGGCCAGCGCTTCTATCCCGATTTCTCCGGGGTGGTGCGCTCGCACAATTTCTATCCCGTGGAGCCGATGACGTTTTCTGACGGGATCGCGGCGGTCGCGCTCGGCCTGGGCCGCACCGTGGTGGATGGCGGCAAGTGCATCAGTTTCTGTCCGCGATATCCGCAAAATCTGCTGCAGTTTTCTTCGGTGGAAGACATTCTCGCCAATACACAAACGGAATTCTGCGCGCTCGGACTTGACGGCTCTGGTTCCGGACCGGGCCATCTGCGCGAAGTGCGATTCGGGCTCGACGCCGCTGAAGCCGATGGCACACTGCACGCGGTGGGCTCCACGTACTCCGCCGACAATCACGTGATCTACGATGGCCTCAGCCGGCCGGGCGCACGCGTGGTGACGTTTGCGCCCATGCTCAAGCACGGAGTATTTCCTTTGGCCGCAATTCTTGAAGTGCTGGTGCGGTCGGGCGAAGACGCGCTGGGTAATCCAGTGGAAATTGAATTTGCGGTGCGCCTGCCGCGGGGAGAAGAGGAAGCGGCGGAGTTCGGTTTTCTGCAGATTCGTCCGCTGACACTGGCTCGGGATCATCAGGATCTGAAGATTGGCGATCTCGATCCTGCCCAAATGATTTGCCAGAGCACAAAAGTTCTGGGCAACGGGCGCATGGAGAACCTGTACGACATCGTCGTGGTCGACTCGCAACGCTTCGAGCGCAGCCGCAGCCAGGAAGTGGCGAAGGCGGTGGCGCACTTCAATGCCAAGTTAAACGCGGAGAGCCGCCCGTATTTGCTGATCGGAGTGGGGCGCTGGGGATCGAACGATCCCTGGCTGGGCATACCGGTCGAGTGGGATGAAATTTCCGGAGCGCGCGCCATCGTGGAAGCCGGTTTCCGCGACTTTCGCGTGACTCCGTCGCAGGGCAGCCACTTCTTTCAAAACCTCACCGCGTTCCAGATCGGCTACTTCACGGTGAATCCCGACGCTGGAGAAGGCTTCCTCGACTGGCGTTGGCTCGCTGATCATCCCGCAGTGGAAGAGCAGGGCTGCGTGCGCCATCTGCAAGTGGCCGTGCCATTGCGCGTGGTGATGAACAGCAGGACCAGCCAGGGAGTGATCTTCAAGCCGGAAACTTCACCAGGGAAAAGTCAATAGTTTTACGACTTAAGAGATCAACTACCGGGGACAAAGAGAACACCCTCCCTCAGGATCGCAAAAAGACAAAGGACCCGAAGCTTGCGCCTCGGGTCCCGGCTTAGGTTGCGAACGTTTTATGTTATGGAGCCTTCCGCAAGACCCCGCCGACTTCATCCTGCATGAACGAACCGTTCCGGCTATCCATCCACGATGCGTAGAAGGTAGGGCCAGCCCAGGCGTCGCCGCTGTAGTCGCCCATGAAGCCGCCGTTGAATCCGTCGTTGAACGGGTCTGACATGACCGACGTGACCTTCGCATTGACGCCGAAGCTCGCGCCTCCGTTAGCAGAGAAGGTGATAAATTCGTCGTACTTCACGTTGCCGGGATCGTTTCGGCGATCCATCCACGAGACCCCGACCGTTCCGGCCGAACTGACATTGAGCCAGGGGAAGAACTGGTCGTGGGTCGCGGTAGCCGGAGCCACGGGAACGCCTGCGCTCCAGGTCGTGCCGCCATCCGTCGAGTGCGCGACGTTGACCTGCATCTGCGATCCTGTCCAGTTGTAGTAGACGACATACAGATGACCCGCGTTGGCGCCGGTGCTGTTGTCGATCGCGATTGCCGGAACATCGGAAACGCGCTCAAAGGTGTTGGGCAAGCAGCCATAGAACGCGCCGCAGCTATCCGGAGCCAATTTCGGACTTGAGACGGTCGTCGCGGCAGACCAGGTTACCCCGCCGTCGGTCGACTTGGAAACCAGCATCTTCGAGATCGTTCCGCCGCAGTCTCCTGTGGGACCGGTGGCCGGGCAGCGCATCCAGGACACATACACGGTTCCATCCTTGCCGACTGCCAGATCGCTGAACTGATCGACGTGCGAGGGATAAATCTGCTTCGCATCCACCGCCACCGTGCTCCAGGACTTTCCATGGGTGCAGGAATGCGAAACGCTGATCTGGCTGTTGAATCCGGTGGAATCGAATTGTGTGGCGGAAACGTACAGGCAGTTGACGTGCGGGCTGGTTGTGTTCGTATCGATCTCCAGCCAGCCTTTATCGGTAGATCCGCCGCTGAAGGTAGGAGTCACGGCCACCACCGGGGTGCTCCACTGGGTTCCATTGTTATTCGATCTGGCAACCACAATCACCTGCCCGGGCGAGCCAACTTGAATTCCGCCCGCGAAAGTATTGCCGAGCCGGTCATAGCCAACCATCGGATCTCCCAGTCCGCTTCCTCCCGCAATTGTGGTCAGACAGGTACGGGTCCAGGTGGATCCGCCATCGTTGGAGGAATAGAAGCCTTGGAAGTTGGGACAGTTGTAGTCGTTGGCGCCAGTTAACAGTTGCAGCGCGTTCTTAGGATTCACGGCGATGGGATCTTCATTCGCGATGTTCACGCCTCCAGAAGCTTGAACGTTCGGCAGTACGCAGGGCGCTGGGGTACAAGTCAAGTTCTGCTCGATCCCGGGAATGGAGAGTGAGGGCGGCAGTTGCACACTGCCGTTGCGGATAGCTTTGCCCATCAGCACACTGCCGGACTCCGGGGTAACCGGCAAAATCGCGCGGGCCGTCTGGGCAGAAACCAGTTCAGTGCCAACCGCCAGCAAAAAGATGGCGCCGGCGAAGGAGTACTTCCACAACTGACATCGTAATTTTCGCATGTTGTCTCCTGAGAATGACGAACGGGGCCCAAGTACGTGGTTGGCGGCGATGAGAGTCGCCCGCAGGTTGATGCCGTGGCGATGATTCGTGCTCACCGCCATGTGATCAGGCACACAAAACCAAGCCTGGTGAGGGGGTGTCGCAAAGACAACCTGGTCGGTGAAGCTGGCGGGGGAGGCCAAATTGCTTCGTGCGACAGCATACACCCTCTGTCAAATCCCCGCACGTTAGAGGCGGAATTGCGCTGAGCCCAAAGCCAAGGCTGGGTGCGGGATTTGGGGGTATTCGATGCAGGCTTGACTTTCCGGCCCGGCACCGCCGCACACGGTTCTGTGACCCAGATCACAGCCTTTTCAGTGTGATGCCGGACACAATCAATGGGTCCGGGTTCTGTAATCTCGACCCCGGATCGGAGCGCACCTGTGTTCAAAATCGTTCACGCACAATTTCTTGCGCCGGGTATCAAGCGGTTCATTATTGAGGCTCCGCGCATTGCCCGCAAGCAGAAGCCCGGGCAGTTCGTGATTCTTCGCATTTACGAGGAAGGCGAGCGGATTCCAGTCACCATCGAGAACTCCGATCCCGACCTGGGCACAATCAGTATCGTGGTGCAGGCGGCGGGCAAGACAACGAACCTTCTGAACTCGCTCGAAACCGGCGATGCGATCCTCGATGTGGTCGGACCGCTGGGCAAGCCATCGGAAATAAAGAATTACGGCACGGTGGTCGTGGTGGGAGGCGGAGTGGGCACGGCGATGGCTTATCCCACAGCGTCGGCGCTGAAGCGCGCCGGCAACCGCGTGATCTCGATCGTGGGGGCGCGCAACAAAGAGTTGGTGATTCTGGAGTCAGAAATGCGCGGGGTCAGCGACGCGCTGTTGCTTACAACGGACGACGGCAGCTACGCCGATAAAGGATTCGTTACCGACAAGCTGCGGCAGTTGATCGCGAACGGGACGCGCATCGACCTGGTTGTTGCGGTGGGGCCGATCGTGATGATGAAAGCGGTCTCAGAGATGACTCGCAAGGAAAATATCCACACCGTCGTCAGCCTGAATCCGATCATGATCGACGGGACCGGCATGTGCGGTGGATGCCGCGTGTTGATTGACGGCAAGAGCGAGTTCGCCTGTGTAGATGGTCCGGAGTTCGACGCGCACAAAGTCGACTTCTCGGTGCTGGTGCAGCGCAACGGGATGTATCGCGATGCCGAGCAACGATCAATGGCGGCGTTTCAGGCAAAGAAAAACAGGCAGGATCATCCCGAAGACGGGCACGCGTGCGCCGTCGCTTCCGGAGACCGGCAAGGAGTGCAACGATGACCACCGTCGCGAAGAAGTCGCTGAATCCGGTGCCGATCAAGGAACGCATGAAGATCCCGCGGCAGGCGATGCTCGAACAGCCGGCCGAGGTGCGGGCCCACAACTTCGAAGAGGTGAATCTGGGATACAGCGCGGAACTGGCAAAGCAGGAGGCTCAGCGCTGCCTGGAGTGCGCCAAGCCCACCTGCACCGACAATTGCCCCGTCGGCGTGAATGTGAAGGAATTTGTCGAATTGATCGTGGCTGGAAAGTTTCTCGAGGCTGCCGCCAAGGTTCGCGAGGCCAACGTCCTGCCCGCGATCACCGGGCGCGTCTGCCCGCAGGAAGATCAGTGTGAAGGAAAATGTCTGTTGTCAAAGAAGGTGAAGCCGCTGGGCATCGGGTATCTGGAGCGCTTCGTGGCCGATTACGAGCAGCGCATGGGAACCCACGTGGTGCCGAAAGTCGCGCCGACAGGAAAGAAAGTTGCGGTCGTGGGCAGCGGGCCCTCCGGGCTGACGGTCGCGGGAGATCTTATCCAGAAGGGCCACCAGGTAAGAGTCTTTGAGGCATTGCATGAAATTGGCGGCGTGCTGGTGTATGGCATTCCGGAGTTTCGCTTGCCCAAGCAGATCGTGCGCGAGCAGATTGATTACATGCGCCAGATGGGCGTGGAGTTTGAAACCGATGTCGTGGTCGGCCGCACGGTCACCATTGACGAGTTGATGGAAGAAGAAGGCTACGACGCGGTGTACATCGGCACCGGGGCGGGGCTGCCGCAATTCATGAATATTCCCGGCGAGCACCTGAACGGCGTGTATTCCGCGAACGAATTTCTGACGCGAATCAACCTGATGAAGGCTTACAAGTTTCCTGTGTACGACGAGCCCATGCTCGACCTGCAAGGCCGGGACGTGGCCGTGATCGGCGGCGGGAACACCGCGCTGGATGCGATCCGGTCGGCGCTGCGCCTGGGTGCGCGCAAGGCTTATGTGATGTACCGGCGCAGCGACGCTGAGATGCCGGCACGCGCCGAGGAAGTGCATCACGCGCGGCAGGAAGGAATTGATTTCCAGATGCTGACCGCTCCGGTGGAATTTATCTCCGACGGCAAGGGCTGGCTCACTGCGGCGCGTTGCGTACGCATGGAACTAGGCGAGCCGGATGCTTCCGGAAGGAGGCGTCCGGTGCCAAAGGCGGGATCGGAGTTCGACCTGCCCTTGTCGGTCGCCGTGATTGCAATTGGCACGAGCGCCAATCCCATTGTGCAAAGCACCACGCCCGGACTCGGCACGAACAAGCGGGGATATATCCAGGCCAGCGAGGAAAACCAGCGCACCACGCGCAAGGGCGTGTTCGCCGGTGGAGATATTGTGACCGGAAGCGCCACGGTGATTCTCGCCATGGGAGCGGGAAGGCGCGCGGCCAATTCGATTCACGAGTATCTGACGACCGGCGGATGGTGAGCCCCCGCGGATAAAGCCGCAGCGATACGTAAGCGGTAAGGCCTGGAGTGGCCTGCCAACTTTCCGCAAGCCGGTTTCTGGACGGCGAGATCCTGGACCACATCTGTCATCGGAGCTAGTGCGCACTCGGCCCATGCGCAAGATCACAGCCTCCCGTGAACTTGATCACATCCCGCGACCCACGGTGATGGTACACAAGCGCAATCCGTTCATGAGGAAGGGTGCTGGACCGTTTCCAGGTTGAGCGAGCCCGGCTTGCTTCCGGAAGGATGACCTTATGCTCCCGCCGAACGAGTCGTTCTTTGGGGCCCTGCAGCGGAAAGGTGTCAACCGCCGTCGTTTCATGAAGTTCTGCGCTGCCATGACAGCGACCCTAGCCCTTCCCCCGCGTTATGTAGCCCAGGTCGCTTCCGCTCTGGAGAAAACCAAAAAGCCAGTGCTGGTGTGGCTGCAATTCCAGGACTGTGCTGGGAACTCGGAAGCTATCCTTCGCTCAAGCAATCCACCGGTGTTGGACGTGGTGCTGGACCTGCTGTCGTGGGAGTACCACGAGATCGTCATGGCGGGAGCCGGGCACCAGGCCGAAGCCGCGCTGCAGCGCGTGGTCAAAGAGGAGAAGGGCAAGTACCTGGCGGTGGTCGAAGGGTCTATTCCCCTGGCCGACGATGGAGTCTACTGCACGGTTGCGGGGAAGACGGCGTTGTCCATTGCGCGGGAGGTGTGCACGAACGCGGCCGCGACGATCGCGGCTGGAGCGTGCGCCTGGTATGGCGGGCTGGTGGCGGCGTCTCCGAATCCGACGGGAGCGGTAGGGATCTCGGAGGCGGTGCCGGAAGCCAAGGTCATCAACCTGGGCGGCTGCCCGCAGAATCCGGCGAACACCGCTGCGGTGTTGGTGCACTACCTGACATTCGGTGAACTGCCGGCAGTGGATCAATACAACCGGCCGCTGTTTGCCTATGGGCGGATCATCCACGACCAATGCGAGCGGCGCGCGCATTACGATGCCGGACGCTACACACAGGAGTGGGGCGACGAAGGCCATCGTAAGGGGTGGTGCCTTTACAAGATGGGGTGCAAAGGGCCGCAGGCGACGTTCAACTGCCCGTCGGTGCGATTCAACGACGGCACGAGCTGGCCGGTGAAGGCCGGCCACGGCTGCGTGGGCTGCGGTGGGTACAACTTCTGGGAGACCAAGTCTCCGTTCTACGAGCGGTTGCCGAACGTTCCGGGCTTCGGGGCAGACGTCAGTGCCGGGAAGATCGGCATCGGGATCACGGCGGCCGTGGCGGGAGCGACTGTCGTTCATGGCATCGCCAGCGCAATTCGAGACCGCATGCGGACCACACCCGGGCCCGAGAAACCATAAGAGCAGGCACAGGAGGAGCGTATGGCACGCATCGTAGTCGATCCAGTGACTCGCATTGAAGGCCATCTGCGCGTTGAAGCCGAGGTGAACGGCGGCGCGGTCACCGATGCCTGGAGTTCAGGAACGATGTTTCGCGGGATCGAGCTGATCCTCCGGGGGCGCGATCCGCGCGAGGCTTGGATCTGGACGCAGCGTATTTGCGGGGTGTGCACGACGGTGCACGCGCTGACGTCGGTGCGGGCGGTCGAGGATGCGCTGGGCATCGAAGTGCCGGCGAACGCGAATCTGGTCCGCAACATCATTGGCGCCAGCCAATATGTGCAGGATCACGTCATCCACTTCTATCACCTGCATGCGCTCGACTGGGTGGATGTGACGCTGGCGCTCAAGGCCGATCCGGTAAAGACGTCGCAACTGGCGGAGTCGATTTCGCCGTGGCCGAAGTCGAGCCGTAACTACTTCAAGGCGATTCAGGATCGGGTGAAGGCGCTGGTGGCGAGCAAGCAGCTCAGCTTGTTTAGCAGCGGGTATTGGGGGCATCCGGCGTATCACCTGCCGCCGGAGGCGAATTTACTGGCGGTGGCGCACTACATCGAAGCCCTGGAGTTTCAGAAGGACTACATCCGGATTCACGCCGTGCTGGGCGGGAAGAATCCGCACTTGCAGACGTACCTGGTGGGCGGGATGGCGACGTCGATGGATCCGAACGAGCCGGGAGCGACCATCAACCCGGAGCGGATTACATTCCTGTCGGAACTGGCGAGTAAGGCGCAGGCATTTGTGGATCAGGTATACGTGCCGGATGTGCTGGCGGTGGCGAGTTTCTACAAGGACTGGTTCGGATATGGGGAGGGGTTGGGGAATTTCCTTTCTTACGGCGATTATCCGCAGGGCGGCGTGAAGGATCCGGCGCGCTTTTATCTGCAGCGCGGCGCGATCTTCGGGCGCGACTTGTCGAAAGTGCATCCGGTGGACCCGGCGAACGTGTCGGAGTATGTGACGCACTCCTGGTACGAGTACGACGATGGCGATCAGGGCGCGAAGAATCCGTACCAGGGCGAGACCAAGCCGAAATATACGGGGCCCAAGCCGCCCTTTGAACACCTGGAGGTGGATCAGAAGTACTCGTGGTTGAAGGCACCAAGGTATCAGGATCATGCGATGGAGGTGGGGCCGCTGTCGCGCATGTTGGTGGCGTATGCCTCTGGACACCCGGAAGTGAAAGCGGCGGTGGATGGCGTTCTGGCGAAGCTGAATGCGCCAGCGACTGCGCTGTTCTCGACGTTGGGACGGGTTGCGGCTCGGGCGGTCGAAGCGAAGGTAATGGCGGGACAGGTCAGCAGTTGGGTGGCGGAGTTGGGCGACAAGCTGGGACACGGTGACCTGCGCATTCATGACGGGGAAAAGTGGGACCCTGATACCTGGCCGAAGGAGGCGCAGGGATGGGGGTTCCACGAGGCGCCGCGGGGATCTCTGGGACACTGGGTGCACATCGCGGACAAGAAGATTCAGAACTACCAGTGCGTAGTACCCACGACCTGGAATGCCGGGCCGCGGGATGCCAAGGGGCAGCGCGGGGCTTATGAGGCGGCGCTGATGAAGACGCCGATTGCGGATCCGGAGCGCCCGGTGGAGATCCTGCGCACCGTGCATTCGTTCGATCCGTGCCTGGCGTGCGCGGTGCACGTGGTGGACGCCCGGGGAAGGCGGTACACGCAAGTGAAAGCGAGTTGACGGTAGCGTAACGCCACAATAAAAGGAGGCGCAAATGGGCTCACTGGCACCAGGCCAACATGCGTGGAGCGAGGCGCATCGACCCTACCCTTCGACTTTGCCGGTGCGGACCTATGTGTGGGAGCTGCCGGTGCGGGTCTCGCACTGGTTCATTGTGCTCTCGATTGGTGTGCTGGCCTTCACCGGGTATTACATGCACGATCCGTTCATTGTCGCAAGGAGCAGTACGAATTTCCTGATGGCGAAGATGCGGTTCATTCATCTCGTAAGCGGGTCGGTGTTCATCAGTGCGTTTCTGCTGCGCATGTACTGGTTTTTTGTAGGGAATGACTGGTCGAGTTGGCGGTCGTTTTGGCCCACCAAAAAACGGCAGTGGCGAGGCATGGGCAACATGGTCGCCTACTACAGCTTTCTGAAAAAAGATCTTGTACACCATGTGGGCCACAACGCACTCGCGGCAGTTACGTATCTGCTGATGTTCACCTTCATGCTGATTGAGATCATCACCGGGCTGACGCTATACACCCAGGTTAGAGGATCGTGGCTGCTGGGGTGGATGTTCCGCTGGATTCCTGGAGTGATCGACATTCAATACCTGCGCCTGGCGCATTTCTGCATCATGTTCACCTTCTTCGCATTCGTGATTCATCATGTGTACAGCGCCGTGCTGGTTTCGTGGGAAGAGCGGAACGGGCTGATTGAGAGCATTTTCACGGGCTACAAGTTCATCCCGCGGCACGAGTTGGAAGAGGATGTAGTCCAGGTGAAGTGATGGAGGAAGCGCCGGGCAAGACCGTGGTGCTGGGACTGGGGAATGTTCTTCACGCCGATGATGGGGCGGGAGCGCAGGCCATCAAGCGACTGCGCGAGGATCGGCGAGTGCCGGCAGATGTGAACCTGGTGGAAGGTGGGACCCTCGGGCTGGAGCTACTCTCTTACGTTTGGGATTGTTCGCGCCTGATTGTGATCGACGCGGTAGACGTGGGGAAGGCACCAGGCACAGTGGTGCGGATGTCGGGAGAGGAGTTGAATTCCTTGCCCGGCAACAGCAGCGCGCACCAACTGGGAGTCTCCGATCTGCTGGTGGCGCTGCGAGTGCTGGCGCGGCGGCAGCCTGCCGTTGTGCTGCTGGGCGTGCAGCCTGCGAATACGGATTGGAGCACTGAGTTGTCTCCTGGTGTCGCGGCGGCGATGGATTCCTTGGTGCAAGCAGCGATGCGGGAGTTGTGCCCGCAGGGACAAGCAGAGCCCGCGGCTTAACGCCCTTCGAGTCAATCGGCAACAGCCCTCGTATCTGCTGAGCCACGGGGCCCTAAAGGGCCGCTCTTCCACGGTCGCGCTTCTACGCTCACACTTCAAGCGTCGCCCTGCATCAACCGAAGCTGATCTCGATATACGTATCTGTACGCCACCAGATGAGCGGTAGACGCGCCATCCAATATTTGCGGTTGAGCGATTGCCGGGCGCGCTGGTGTTCTTCGAGCGGCAGAATCCGTGCTGTGGCCGCGAACTCCGGGCCCGTGACCTTTCCGCGAATCGTGCAGGGCGCCACCTTCACCTGCGGATTGTTGCGTATGCGTTTGGTCTTCCCCATATCGCTGCGGGTCATCACGTAGAGCTTGCCCTCTTGTTCGCCGAACCAGACCGGAGTTGGGACCCCCGTCCCATTTTTACGGTATGTGGTGAGAGAGATGTATTTCTGATTCTGGATCGCAGCGGGAATCTGACTCGGCATAGAGGTCATTGTAGGCGCATGTGGACAGCGGCGACGACCCGCGCCCTCTCCTGTCTTTGGTGGTTCGAAATGCCCGGCGCGCATTGCCGGAATTGTGCGATCTGTGTTACAAGCCTGAACATGCGTAAATGGATGCGCGAGCGCTTACAGCGCCGCAAAAAGAAGGCTCCCGAGCAAGGAAGTCAGGCCGCACCGCCGCCGCCCTTGCAGCCGGCATATTTTGACGCGGAGGAGACTCCGAGGGAAGCGGCAGAGCCGAGTCAACACGAGGTCGAGAGTCCCGAGATTGCCGAACCGCCGTCTGAGCGACCTGCCGAGGACACTTCATCCGGCGAAGGTGGCGATCGATCGCCGGGACGAACTCCCACCCAGGATGCGCGCCGTGGAAAGAGCCGCCGTCGTCGCGGAGGCCGCGGACGCGGCGGTCGCGGCCGTGAGCAGGCCGTGGCTCAAGCATTTACGCCAGCTGCCGCAAAAGGAATTAT
>DASTCU010000002.1:0-1217 GCA_035710825.1 Candidatus Sulfotelmatobacter sp. | reverse complement strand
TGCCGGAAGACCGCGAGGCCGTGCTGCATCGCGGCGAGCAGGAGTGGGATGAGGCCACGAAGTAGCCGCTGCGCAAAGGCTATGCGATCACCGCGAGCGCGTAGCTCAAACGGATAGTACATTGGATTTCTAATCTCTTCTTAGGGGTTCGTCGTCGTTTTGTAGATCGACCAGTATCGATACAACTGTTAGAGAAGGCAATTTTACTTCAACTATCGTAGTTTTGCGTTTGCACACTGCGAACATGAGACGGACCTGAGTACGCCTTCTGCCCTCTCGCGTCGGGGCCGGAGCCTGCTACTACAATGGAGCGCATGGCCGTCAACCCTGCGAGGGATATAACGGAGTCGACTCCGTCCCCGTTGCACACAGCAACCCGTCCCGACCTGTTCACCATTACTGCCATCGCGATGGTTGCCACGGTGATTGCGGATTTCATCCATGAAGGCCTCGGTCACGGCGGCATGTGTGCGGCGACGGGCGGGCAGCCACTAGTGCTTTCCACGGTGCACTTTGAGTGCAGCGCGGACACTCGTCTGGTGGCGGCGGGCGGGACGCTGGCCAATCTGATGTTCGGAGCGCTGTTCTTCGTCGCTCAGCGCGCCGTCAGACAGACCGCATCCTGGCGTTACTTCTTCTGGCTGCTGATGACCTTTAATCTGTTCGACGCAGGCGGGTATTTCCTATTCTCCGGTGTGGGCAACTTCGGTGATTGGGCTGCGGTGGTGGCGGGATGGCAACCGGCGTGGGCGTGGCGCGTCGGTTTGGTTGCGTTGGGAACGGTTACCTATTTCTTCTTGTTTGTGCCTCTGTGTCTGCGCGAGTTGCGTCCGTTCTTAGGGAGAGATGAAAGGATTCGTGTGCGACGTGCGCGCCAGCTCACGCTTACGCCTTACCTCACTGCCGGAGTCCTCTCCTGCGTTGCGGGTGCGCTGAACCCGGTGGGGCCGCTACTGATTTTCGTCTCCGCTGCGGCTGCGTCCTTTGGCGGGAAATCCGGGCTGGCGTGGATGTGGACGCTGCTCCAGAACCCGCGCATCCCTGGAAGCGAATTGCAGATGTCCGAGATCGAACGCAGCCTGGGATGGATCGTCGCCGCTGTGATTCTAGCGGCAGTATTCATCGCCGGACTGGGACCCGGCGTGAAGTTTCATTCAGGCTAGCGGGTTATGAGACTTGAACCTGCGCATTCCTGCCGGTTTGGCTTTGAGAACTGG
>DASTCU010000001.1:0-2880 GCA_035710825.1 Candidatus Sulfotelmatobacter sp. | reverse complement strand
AGTCGTGTCGTTAGTCGACGGAATCGCCGGCATTAACACTGTGCAGGTGGGCAATCTGGTGGGACCGTCAACGGTCCTCACCGCGGTTTCGCAAGTAAGTCCGATCAAAGTCTATTTCCCCATCAGCGAACAGGAATACCTGCGCATGGCGGACGGCGGCGGTCCGGGGAGCGTGGACTTTCTGACGCACGCCTCACGAATCCCGTTGCAGCTGACTTTGGCCGACGGGAGTGTCTACCCGCATCCCGGCAGAATCATCTTCGCGGATCGCCAGGTAAACACGCAGACCGGAACCATCCAGATCGTGGGCGAGTTCCCCAATTCCAAGAATCTGTTGCGACCGGGTCAATATGCACACATTCAGACGCCGATCGGGAACATCACGCGAGCGCTCCTGGTGCCGCAGGCGGCAGTGAATCAGCAGCAAGGAACTTACCAGGTCACAGTGGTCGGCGCCGATAACCGGGTGCAACTGCGCACGGTGCAGGTCGGGCCGAGAGACGGAACGCTCTGGGTGATCACGACGGGCCTGAAGCCGGGAGAACGCGTAGTGGCGGTTGGGGCAGAGAAGGCAAAAGAAGGCGAACTGGTGAATCCCACGCCGTACAAAGAAACAGAGGAGCGCTAATCATGGCGAGCTTTTTCATTCGACGGCCCGTCGTCGCGATCGTGATTGCGATCCTCACGGTCATCGTCGGCGTAATCACAATCGTCACCTTGCCGGTGGCACAGTTCCCGCAGATCGCTCCGCCTGAGATCAGGTTGCAAGCCAACTATCCAGGTGCAGATGCGCAGACTCTCGAGCAAGCAGTTGCTACACCCATCGAGCAGCAAGTCAGTGGCGTCGACAACATGGCCTATATGTACTCGCTGAACGCCACGGCGAACCAGCAGACGCAGTTGCTTGTCGATTTCGACATCAAAACTGATCCCAACACAGATCTGCTGCTCACGCAGTCGCGTCAACAGTTGGCCAACGGTCAGTTGCCGCCCGAGGTAAACAACTACGGAATCACGTTGAAGAAGTCGACCACTGCGCCGCTCATGCTGATCGCCTTGTATTCGCCGCGCGGCACTCGCGATTCGAACTATCTGGCAAATTACGCCTACATCAACCTCAATGATCCGATCGCGCGCTCGTACGGCGTCGGCCAAACCCAGGTGTTCGGCGCAGGTCAGTATGCCATGCGGCTATGGGTGAAGCCTGATCAGATGGCGAAGCTAGGCATCACGGTCACCGATATTGCCAACGCGCTTAAGGCTCAGAACACCGTCAATCCGGCAGGTCAAGTCGGAGGTGAGCCAGCCCAAAGCAATCAGCAGTTCACATACGCCGTGTTAGCGCAAGGCCGTCTGACTTCTCCGGAACAGTTCGGCGACGTTGTCGTGCGCGAAGCGCCGAACGGCGGGACCGTTCGTGTCAGAGATGTCGCTCGAGTTGAACTGGGAACGCAGGATTACAGCCTCATGTCTCGACTCAATGGCAAGCCCAGCGCGGCCATTGCCGTTTACCAGTTGCCCGGAAGCAACGCTGTTCAAACGGTCGCGGGCGTCCGCAAGCTCATGGCGCAGATGAAACAACGCTTCCCGCAGGATATCGACTACACCGTTTCGCTCGACCAGACACTCCCTGTTACGGAGGGCATGAAAGAAATCCTTTGGACTCTCGCGATTGCGATTGTGCTCGTCATTTTTGTGGTCTACCTATTCTTGCAGGACTGGCGTGCCACCCTCATTCCAATGCTGGCCGTGCCGGTGTCGCTGGTGGGAACGTTCGTCATCTTCCCGCTGTTCGGATTCTCGATCAATACGCTTTCTTTGTTCGGGTTGGTGCTCGCAATTGGACTGGTGGTCGATGACGCCATCGTGGTCGTTGAAGGAGTGCAGCACCACATCGAAGAAGGACTGAGTCCGAAGGATGCCTCCATCAAGGCGATGCAAGAACTTTCCGGCCCGGTGGTGGGTATCGCTCTGGTTCTAGCCTCAGTGTTTGTGCCGACGGCCTTCATACCTGGCATCACTGGCAGGTTGTACCAGCAATTTGCTATCACGATCGCCATCTCCGTGATGCTGTCAGCGTTTAATGCCCTTACCCTGAGCCCTGCACTCTCGGTATTGCTGCTCAAACCCAAGAAGCAGACTCGCGGACCGCTGGGAAAGTTCTTCGGCTGGTTCAACGCATATTGGGAGCGCTCTACCGACAGCTTTGTTCGCTGGTCAGGAGACCTGATTCGGAAGGCCGGTGTGGTGATGGTGCTGCTGGTGGTCGCCGGCGGTGCAGCTTGGTTCTTCAGCAAACATCTTCCCACCAGCTTCCTGCCGGATGAAGACCAGGGCTACCTCTATATCAACATGCAGCTTCCTAAAGCCGCCTCCATGGAACGCACGAGTGCGGCGGCAAAACAGGTAGAGGACGTTCTGGCCAAAACGCCGGGAGTGCAGTACACCACGAGCGTCATAGGTTTCAGTCTGCTCAGCTACGTTCGAACTTCGTACAACGCATTCTTCTGGGTGTCTTTAAAGCCCTGGGATGAGCGCCAAAGCCGGAGTGAACAATATCAAACCATTAAGGCGCATTTGAACCAGGAACTCAAGACGCTTCCGAATGGGACGGTCTTCAGTTTCTCGCCACCCGCGATCCCGGGCGTCGGCACGTCTGGCGGCGTCACGTTTGTACTGGAGGATCGTGCCGGCAAAGATGTCAAGTTTCTTACGGATAACCTGAACAAGTTCCTGGCAGCCGCCCGCAAGCGCCCTGAACTTGCCTTGGTGAGCACCACCTTTATCCCGGGTGTGCCGCAAGAATTCATCAATGTGGACAAGGACAAGGTTTTGAAGCAAGGCGTGAATTTGACGGATGTCTACAACACCATTCAGGCG